>JAFVGN010000057.1 GCA_017474925.1 Prevotella sp.
CCACGATCATCACCACCACCACGATCATCATCATGATGAGGGTGAGGCCGAGGAGTATGGCATTGGTACCTTTGTGTACTATGCCCGTCGTCCCTTGAATCTTGGACTCTTCGACGAGTTCGTTGCACGAAAGTGGCCCAAGAGCATCATCCGTGCAAAAGGCATCTGCTACTTCAAGGGCGAGGAAGACATCTGTTACGTCTTTGAGCAGGCTGGCCGTCAGGTGTCGTTACGCAATGCAGGCCAGTGGTATGCTACCATGCCTCAGGACGAGCTTCAGCTGATGATGATGCAGAACCCTCAGTTGCGTCGCGACTGGGATGAGCAATATGGTGACCGTATGCAGAAACTTGTATTCATCGGCCAGCATCTGGACAAAGATCAGATAACAGCCGCCCTTGACTTCTGCCTGGATTGACAGGTTCTTGTCGCCTATTGGCCGATTCGCATTCTGGCTCCTGCCACAAAACAGCAACCTGGCTGGGGCACGTTGCCATAGTCGACGTATGAGTGGTTGGTCAGGTTGTTCCCTCCTATATATATAGAAAAGGTGTCCTCGTCCCAGGTCAGGCGACCGTCTATGACCGAGTAGGGGCGGTAGTCTTGTACATTTCCCACAGTATCGGTATACGAACCCATGCGGTCTTGCCAACGGTAGTCCAGGGTCAGATACAACCGTGCGAAGAGGGCCGTCTGTAGCTGGGCGGTTACCTTGTGACGCAGATATTCCAGCGAGTATTGCGATTGTAGATAGGGTAGCTCGTCCTTGTTTTGGTGCAGATGACAATATGCCAGCTGGAAGTGAACAGCGGAATGCTGGAAATCCAAACTCATTTCTTGTCCGAAGGTATTGATCTTCGTATGGTTCATGCTCTGCCAGATGGCATCAGCATGGCGGGTGTCCATCACCCAGTCAATCATGTTGCGCGCGTGGTGATAGAAGATGTCTGCCTTGACCGAGAACCAGCGCACATGGTACTTCACACCGCCTTCAATGGCTCGTAGCTCTTCGGGTTTCAAGTACTTGTCGGCTTGATGCCCGCCTACGTTGTAGTATAGTTCTGTGAATGACGGCATGCGTAGTGACTCGTTGTATGATGCATATACCTTCCAGTTGTCCCCCAACCGAAAACTGGCGTCAATGCCAGGATAGACGGTGAAAGGCATCTCGTTCCATGTGTTCTTCACGACTATCAGACCTGCTGACAAAGTAAAACGCCTGAGCAGCACATTGTGTTCCAGATGGAAACTCATGTTCGTGCGGTTGAGGCCTGTTTTGTAGACGTTGAAGGGATGGTCCAGCGGTTCCCCCAGATTGGTGCTTACGATATCCTCGTTGCGGAACTCGGTCCCTAAGGCCGTACGGCCGGCAGACCAGTCGAAAAAACAGTTCAGGTTGATGCCGAAGACATCGGTGCGGTGATAGTTGAAGGGTACTTTCTCTTCTGTTCCGCGTATCAGCTCAAAGCGGTCGTACGAACGGTTCCAGTAGATGGAAGGCTTGAAGTGAATCCGTCCCTTCGTCTCGCTCTGCAGGGCAGTATAGATCTTGGTGGTATTCTCGTATTGCTCGTCGAATTTGGCACTATAGAAAGTATTCGATCCAAACCCCTTTGTGCTGAGGCCTACATGCCAGTCCAGACGGGCTTTCTCGTGCTCATAGCCTCCTTGATAGAACATCTTGCCTCCCTTGTAGTCACTGTTTAGTGCTCCCGCTTTCGAACGGCTATATCCGTCAGATCGCGTATACGATGCGCTCATGTGAGAGTAAAAAGCCTGACGATAAGCTATGCGTGCAGCAGTCTGTAAGTAGCCATAGGAGCCCCCTTCCAGCCTTCCTTCACCGAGCCATTTCTCATCGGTCACCTCTCGTTGCGCGTGTTTTTGTGTGACGATGTTGATGGCTCCTGCCAGCGATGAAGTCCCATAGATTCGACCTGCCGGCCCCTCCAGCACCTCAATGCGCTCGATGTCGCTGATGTCGCAAGGTATGTCAAAGGTGTTGTGGCCAGTCTGGGGGTCGCAGATGTTGATGCCGTTGAGCAGGATGGTTATCTGCTCACTCGTGCTGCCCCGGATGCCGATGTCAGTCTGGGCACCTAACGGACCTCGTTGCCGGACATCGACACCGACTGCCAGTTTCAGCAAATCATTAATACTTTGTACAGGCGCCGCCTGAATGTCCTCGCGGCTTAGTACAGTAACCATTCTCGCAGCTTGTCCAAGTGCCAGTGGGGCACGTGATCCCGTCACCTCCACATCGTCGAGTGTCGCCTCTTTGTCCGTAACGCGTGTTGTGTCGTTACTCACCTCGTCCGTGCTGACGTGACGATGGGCGGCAGTTGCCGACTGCAGGGTGGCTACGCTCAGTACACCAATGGTGACCACTCGTCCCAGACAAGCAAACAAGGCATATCCCTTCCGTGTAAACTGTCGGAAGCGAAGAGCCTTGCGTTGGTTGAATAGTGGCTTAAGCATGAATCAATATTTGTAATAAAAAATCAAAAACGGTATGTCAATCCGAGTGTGAGTGCCCGGTTGTGAAAACCATCGGGTATTTGTAGGTAAGATATTTTGGGCGTACCTGCTATATCGTGGAATTCGGCATAAATGTTACAATGGCGTCCCAAGTCTTTGTTTGCCTTGATGGAGGCATAGAGATGGGCAGGTTGGCCATACTCCTTTTCTCCGCTATGGTAGAGTAGTTTGGAGGAAAGGCGCAGACCTTTGCCTAACAGCAAGGATGGAACAAGTTTAAGGATGACATAGTTGTCATTGGAGGCAGGAATTTGCTCATAGCTTCCAATATGATTGTGATAATAATTGACACCTCCTGTCAGTCTGAAAGCCCCTTTGTGCCACGTCACCGAAGTCCTTATACCCGTCAGTCTTTCATGGGCTGTGGGCGTATCCGTCATCCAGCTGTGAATGACGCTGCCCACCAGTGCCAAGTTCCGTTTCTGGTAGGAATAGCGCAATTCCGTGCGCCATATTAAGTTGGTCTGGTAGTGCAGGTTGAGACTCGACTGGTCGGAAACATCCTCGTAGAAGTCATCTATGGTAGGGACGAAGAAGTCGCGGTTGAAGGAACCTTGAACATAGTGACGCCCCCATTTGTAGCCCAGGCTGACAAGGAAGTTGTTGGCATTCCTGTGGTGTTTCCATTGCTTGTCTTCTTCACTATCACTATATTTGTACCAGTAGTCCAGCATGGTGAAGCGATTGCCAAGGGTAATGACCCATGGCCCGTGGTTATAGTCAAACTGCACGTAGAGGTCGTTCTTCAAATACTGCTGGCGATTCAGTCGCTTGACCCAAATGTTGTTATAGCTGATTTCCCATCCCGCCAACATCCAGAGTCCGTCCAAGAGGAATGGTGTGTTCAGTTCTGTATAGAAATAGGGCGTGTTATAGTACATCGACACACCTGCTTTCGTATCGTTGTTGAAGGAACTTCCCGCTTCTGCCAGTATCGTCGCTTCTTGGTCGTTCAGCGTATGGGTGTAGCTTGCGGTAAGCGACTGCAGACGTTCTATTTCTGGTACATCGTAGGTGAAAATAGCATGCTCGTGCTTGTCGTTCCAGTCTGAAAATTGTTGGAACAGTTTGATGACCAGATTGTCCACAGGAGTCATGTCCCAGTCCAGGCTCACATGGGCGTTTTGCTCGAAACGTCGAGAGATGAGGGTGCCGCCTTCGTCGGTGCTTGCCTTGGCAAAGTATGAGTTGACCAGGGCATAGCCTTTCATGTTGATTTGATGCTGTTGGGTAGTAGCATCGGTATATAGCTTTCCATTGCCATACGTACTGCCTTCTAATACCGCTTTACCCGTCGTGTCGCCAGAGGCAGGTTTCTTGAAGTAAACGTTAATGATGCCGTCAGAGCCTCCCACACCTTGTGATACAGAGGGATTCGTATAAACGAGTATACGTTCCACTTCGCAGGCTTTCACCATCTCCAGGAATGTCTCGTTGTCCAGAAACAAGTCTATGTTGTCCACACACAGGATGTAGTTTTCTCCAAGGGTCTTGCCATTCTCCGGCATCAGTTCCGGACACATATATAGCACGTCTATCAGCGCCATCTCACTGTCGGGATTCAGGGCCTCTACGTTAATGACGTAGTGGTCGCCGTTATATTCAATCAGGGGCTCATCTCCCCATGCTGCCAGATGACAAACAGACAGCAAAATGACAGTCAAGAACCTTTGTATGCTTTCAGATTTAATCTTCATGTTGGCTGCAAAGGTACAAAATAAATCATGAAGAATTGGGCATAATTCATTTTTTTTTTGTATTTTCCTTCATAATAAATTTTTGTATTTTCCTTCATAATAAAATAGGTATGTGAGAAAAATTTTGTACCTTTGCACCCGCTATCACGCCGTACTTGCCCATTAGGGCAGTGAAGGTGTGGGCGCAATTTTTATTGGTACAGCGTCTTACAACGCGTGTTTTTGGACTCTTGAAACTGCGAATTTCAACAATCCTGTCAAAGACATTGCAGAGTGGATGCTTAGGACGTGGTTATATAACGCCCCGTCAGTGTGTGGTGAGGCTCTTTCTGGGCCTCCGCACACTTCACGGGTGTGAACATATAATCAACGGCGTGAGCATGAATTCTGTCTGTTTACAAGAAAGGTTTTCGCAGGCCTAAGAGTTGGACGGGCAGAGTGAGGTTCACGCTCTTTTTGTATTCTTGGGTCATCTTCGACCGAGTTTCCATTTTGAGCTTCGCTGTTTTCAAGACGCACTGGCGTAACAGTCAGATAATGAGTATGCAAGAAGACTCTAATGCGTTAATAACTCATGTTGAGGCTCAAAGTGAAAACGGGGGGCATGCGGCGGAGCCGTGCCAAAAGATTACCAGAAATTATCGTCGGTTGCGCAGTCTGAGCACCAACCGGATGCTCCATCAGGAGAAGGACCCCCCCCGTTGTCAAGAAGGAGTTTGACCCTACAGCCTGGTATGTCTATGGTGTGAAGAGAAACAAGGAGATAGAAACTTGCTCTTTTTTCAACGATTCCCAGAACATCCCTTTTGCCATAGAGGCATACGCATCCGTCCAGCAAAAGAAAGTCAGGACATACCCTATAGCAAAGATACGAAAAAAGTCCAGCGTAAGCTGAACTTTTATATGTATAAGTGGTTATTTAGGGTCAAACCCTATATAATTGCCCTTTTTTAAGACTGCGCGGTGGCAGAGCGATAACCTTAACAAATGGTATCGCGGGACGACGCGATGATGTTTTCAAACGGCTGCGCTCAGAGAATCTGCAAGTGGATTACATATCCGCATGAAAAAGCGGCAAACATTTGGCGTTTTCAAGTAAAAATCGTATTTTTGCAGTCGAATATAAAGATTAAATGCCATGTGTACATTAAATGTTAAGATGGATGACCAGGTGGTAAACCGGATGAAGTCACTATTCGATGGTGAAAAAGCCATGAACAGGTGGATTGAGACTGTGTTGCATAAGGCTATGGTGGAGTATGCAGATGAGGCTGAAGCGAAAGCCAAGAAGGGTATAGAATCCGAGATGTTCCTGGAACGTCTGGCAGCACTTAAGAACGATTCTGAAGGCTTTTTCAAGATGGGTGGCATATTTGGAAAGGTTAGTGATGACTTCTCGTGGGATGAACTGCGGGAAGAGGCTATGCTTGAAAAATACGGCATATGAATATTCTTCTGGACACAAATGTGATTTTGGAGTATTTCGCTGTTCGTGAGAAATACGCAATAGCCAAGCAACTTTTTGAGCATCTTCGTGGCGAAGGAGATGTTTTGTTCATGTCGGCTGGCAGCTTTTATACAATGGTCTTTCTTGTGGACAAAATGCTACGAAAGCAGATGGGGCTGCAAGGCGAAAGTAGGGTGAAAGCCCTACGTGATATCATGGAGCAGATACTTAACACAATCGCAGTAGCTGAGCATGACAGGGAGTCGCTACTTCGTGGCGTGAGAAACATGCAGTTCAAGAATATTGAAGACGGATGCCAGTTTGAACTGGCCAAGAAGGCTTCTTGTGAAATGCTGCTAACATTCAATGATTCCTTATCCTACTGATACTGAGTCGGGCGTGACAGTACTTTCGCCTGAGGAGTATCTGGAATCTTGTAAATAATCATAGTTTTTGAATCAGTTGTGTCAGGGATCAGTTCCTGACACATAGGTCATCGCATGAGTGATGACCCTTTGTTGGTTTAAGATAATAGTAAACACAAAAAAATATATGGCAGAAAGAAAACGTATTTACCTTTGTCTGGCGCATATGTCGGACGAGGGGATTGAACAGAAGTATATCAAAGAGGCGTTTGATACGAACTGGGTGGTACCGTTGGGCCCAAACGTAAACGCATTCGAGAAGGAACTCGAGCGTTTCGTTTGTTCCCAAATGAGAAATGAGAAATTAGAAATTAGAAATGACCTTGCCAGTAAGCGGGTGGTGGCGCTGTCGTCTGGAACTTCTGCCGTTCATCTGGCGCTGATAGCGTGTGGCGTGGGGCCTGGTGATGAGGTGTGTGTACAGTCGTTCACGTTCTGTGCATCGTCACATCCTATTACTTACCTTGGTGCTAAACCTGTGTTCATTGACTCGGAGAAGGATACTTGGAACATGGATCCGGAACTGTTGGAGGTGGCTATCAAGGACCGCAAGGAGAAGACGGGTAAGTACCCGAAGGCGATTGTACCTGTGGTTCTCTACGGTATGCCGTACAAGATTGACCGTATCATGGAGATTGCGGACAAATACGAGATTCCTGTGATTGAGGATGCTGCTGAGGGCTTTGGCTCTAAATTTAACGGCCAGGTGCTTGGTACGTTCGGCAAGTATGGTGTGCTGTCGTTCAATGGTAACAAGATGATTACGATGTCGGGTGGGGGGAGCACTGATTACCGAGAATGAGGACGAGTGGCGCGAGATTATGATGTACGCGACACAGTATCGCGAGAGCTATCCGTACTACCAGCACGAGAAGATTGGGTATAACTACCGTATGTCGAATATCTGTGCGGGTATCGGACGCGGCCAAATGACGGTGGTGAATGATCATATTGCTCATCATAAGAAGGTTCAGAAGTTGTATGAAGAGTTGCTGGCTGGAGTTCCCGGTATTACCGTGCACTCGCAGCCGGTTCAAGGTTGCCTTTCAGGCGAGTCTGCTCACGCTCGGGACAACTCAAACGAGCTTGGTTCTCCACTCGCTCATTCGCAGACTTCAAAGGTTCAAGGTTCAAGTCCTGAAACCTTTAACGTGAAACCTGAAACCGCTGTCTACGACAGCAACTACTGGCTATGTACGATAACGCTGGATCCGGATATGAGGATTAAGGGGCAGGAGAATGCCTACAAGACCATCGTGACGGGTGCCGTGGGTGGTGCAGCAGGTGTGATTCATGCGGCTTCGTCGGCAATAACGGACTGCCAGCCGAATGATAACGTAGAGGCATTGCGTGTGGCTCTCGATAAAGCCCAGATTGAGGCAAGGCCGGTATGGAAGCCTATGCACAAGCAGCCGGTGTACAGAAAGGGTTCAGGGTTCACGGTTAAAGGTTCAGGGTTCACTTGTGAAACCTACGAAAACAGTGTGGCGTATGTCAATGGAGTTTCTGAAGAGATATTCAAAATAGGTATGTGCTTGCCGGCAGGGCCGTATGTTAGTGATGAGGATGTGAAGTATATTGTGGAGTGCATCAAGAATGCTATGGAATAACCTTGACCTACTGTCGACCTCTCTCACGACTCGACAAAGTTAAAGCGAGTTTTGCTTTGTGCTCACTGCTCCATCGGTTGACTGATGTGTTCTTTTCGAAAAGAACCAAAAGGAATTGTCTTTTTCGAAATCCCCCGTCCCCTTCACCCTTAAAGGGTTCTTTTCGAACATCCCCAGTCCCCTTCACCCTTAAAGGGTTCTTTTCACAACCACCCGCCCCTCCTTATCCTAAGGAGGGCCCACCTCCTCTCCAAACCTCTGCCCCCGTCAAGGGGGAGAGGCTAAAACAAAAGGTTGCAGAGACCGACAACCTTTTGTGGGTTTTGGTATCGCGGGACGACGCGATGGGCTTTTTTAAGGCTACGCGGTGGCAGAGCGATAACCTTTAACAAATGGTATCGCGGGACGACGCGATGGGCTTTTTTAAGGCTACGCGGTGGCAGAGCGATAACCTTTAACAAATGGTATCGCGGGACGACGCGATGAAGTTTTTGATGGCTGCGCGGTGGCAGAGCGATAACCTTTCTTAAATGGTATCGCGGGACGACGCGATGAAGTTTTTGATGGCTGCGCGGTGGCAGCAGAGCGATGACGTTTTTATGAGAGCCGGGAATGCACATCCGCATTCCCGGCTCTCTGTGTATAATTCGGAAAAGCTCGCTTATTCGTACCTTTTTGCGTTGCAAGAAGGTACTCTCGCTCGGAAAAGCTCAAATAGATTTGGCTTTTCGCTCGCTTATTCGTACCTTTGCAGAATGAAAGATTCAGTTTTAATTCTCAGTGGCGGTGTTGACTCGACCACATTGTTATATGAAGAACGTGAGCGTATTGCGCTTGCTATATCGTTTGACTATGGTTCAAAGCATAATGAGCAGGAGATTCCTTTTGCCAAATGGCATTGCGAAAAGTTAGGTATTCGTCATATTACCATCCCCCTGGACTTTATGACCCGTTATTTCCATAGTTCCCTCTTGTTGGGTGGGGAAGAGATTCCAGAGGGGCATTATGCAGATGAAAACATGAAGTCGACGGTGGTCCCTTTCCGGAATGGCATTATGCTGTCTATTGCCGTCGGTATTGCCGAGTCGAATGAACTGAAATATGTGATGATGGCCAATCATGGAGGCGACCATACCATTTATCCTGATTGTACTCCACAGTTTGTCGATGCTTTCGACCAGGCTGCCTCGGCAGGCACTTATGTCCATGTCCGTCTGCGCTCACCATACACGAATATCACCAAGGCGGATATAGCCCGTCGTGGAAAACTTTTGGGTATCGACTATTCCAAGACGTGGTCGTGTTACAAGGGGGGCAAGAAACACTGTGGCAAATGTGGCACTTGCGTCGAGCGTCGCGAAGCTTTTGCCGAGGCAGGCATTGACGACCGTACGGAATATGAAGATTAGCCGAACAGGGCGCGAAGGGCTTCTTCTACCTTGCGGACGGGAACAAGTTCAATCTTGAACTTCTTCTGGTTAAGGCCTGAGAGATTGTATTTGGGTATGATGATGTGTTGGAATCCCAGTTTCTCAGCTTCGCTAATACGCTGCTCGATACGGGCGACGGGACGTACCTCGCCACTCAAGCCCACCTCGCCTGCCATGCACCAGCCTTCCTCGATAGGCGTGTCGACATTCGAGGAGAGAACGGCAGCAATGACTGACATATCCATAGCCATATCTGTGACTCGTAAACCGCCAGCAATATTCAAGAAGACATCTTTCTGCATGAGTTTGAAGCCTACGCGCTTCTCGAGAACAGCCAACAGCATGTTCAGACGACGCTGGTCGAACCCTGTGGCAGAACGCTGGGGCGTCCCATAGGCGGCCGACGACACCAAAGCCTGTGTCTCGACAAGGAAGGGACGAACACCCTCAATGGCCGAAGAAATAGCAACGCCAGACAGTCCGTCATGGTTGTCGGTGAGCAGCAGCTCGGAGGGATTGGACACTTGTCGGAGTCCTGTCTGCTGCATTTCGTAGATGCCTAATTCCGAAGTGCTGCCAAAACGGTTCTTGATGCTGCGCAGGATGCGGTACATATAATGCTGATCGCCCTCGAACTGAATAACAGTATCGACGATATGCTCAAGGATTTTCGGACCTGCCAGTGTGCCTTCCTTGGTGATATGACCGATGAGGATGACGGGGACACCACTGGTCTTGGCAAAACGTAGCAAGGACGAGGCACACTCACGAACCTGTGCTATAGAGCCAGCACTGCTCTCAACGTCTTCCGTCGATATGGTCTGGATGGAGTCGATGACCACCAGCTCGGGCTGTACCTCTTTGATGTGGTCGAAGATGGCTTCAAGGGAGTTTTCGCAGAGCAGAAGGAAGTTGTTGTCGATGCTTATGCCGTTAGCGGTATGGCCATTGGCAGACAGGGAGCCTTGCATGATTCGTTCGGCACGCATCTTCAGTTGGTGGGCACTCTCTTCACCGCTGACGTATAGCACACGCAAGGCCCTTGCTTGCTGATTCACGCTTCCTGTTCCGGAAATGGTCAGCATGGTCTGCAACGACAGTGTCGACTTTCCGATACCAGGCTCACCTCCTAAAAGAACGATGCTTCCTGGCACCAGTCCGCCACCCAGGACACGATTGAGTTCTTCGTCGTGCATGTCGATGCGTGGGTCATCGTGTGCCGAGATGTCGCTTAGCTTCAACACTTTGTTCTGCCGCAGCTGATGTCCGGCAGATGCCGCAGCCGTGGTTGCCGCCACTTTTTTCCGGGTGTCGGCTATCTTGATCTCCTTGAATGTGTTCCATTGTCCGCAAGCGGGGCATTTGCCAATCCACTTGGCCGACTCTTGTCCGCAATTGTCGCAGACGTACATTGTCTTGTCTTTTGCCATATCAGCTGCGAAGGTACGAAGAAATGAACAAATAACAAAATAAAAGATTCGATTATTTGCGCATTCGGATTCTTTTGCTTACCTTTGCAACCTTATAAATAGGAAAGACTATGATAGGAGCGAAGCATAAGATGACTGTTATGAAGCAATTGATGACCACAATAGTCTGCCTTTTGCTTTTAGCGGCATGCGGCCAGTCGTACGAGGAGACAAAGCGCATTACGCAAAAGCAGCGCAGAGAGGCGGCACGGAAAGACTCCGCAGCACTGAAGGTGGCTGTGATGCCTACACTGGACTGCCTGCCCATGTATGTTGCTGAGCATTATCAGCTGTTTGACACACTACGGGGTGGGGTGCGCCTGAAATTCTTCATGGCCCAGATGGATTGTGATACTGCCTTGGAACGCGGCAGGGTAGAGGGGGCGATCTCAGACCTTGTACGTGCAAAGCGGATGGAACAGCATGGACTGAAGTTGCGCTACGTGGCTGCAACGAACGCTCACTGGCAACTGATAGCTAACCGCAATGCACGTGTGAAGCAGTTGAAGCAGTTGGACGACAAAATGGTGGCCATGACGCGTTTCTCGGCTACCGACTTGCTGACTGATCGTGTGATTGATTCGGTGAAACTGGATAAGGACCGTGTGTTCAAGGTGCAGATAAACGATGTCAGTGTGCGCTTGCTGATGTTACAGAACAACGAGATGGATGCGCTGTGGCTGACAGAGCCTCAGTCTACTTGTGCCCGACTGATGAAGCACAATGTGGTTTACGATACGAAGAAAGAAGACTTGCGACTGGGAACCTTGGTGTTCCGTGAAAAGGAGATGCAGCGTCAGGCGCGTAGTCTGCAACTGAAATTGTTTGTCGATGCCTATAATAAGGCGTGTGACTCCATCAATAAATATGGCATACACCATTATAGCCGTCTCATAGCAAGCCGTTGCCGTATCAAGGACAACATGGCCGATTCGTTGCCCAATCGTCTAAAATATGACCATGCTGTCGGTCCCAGGGAAATAGACTTCACCTTGGCTGAGAAATGGCTGGGAAAGAACGAAAAGCCGAAAGAAAAGAAAGCCGCAGCAGCAAAGACAACTGGCAAGAAGGCAAAGAACAAAAAGGTGAAAGGTAAAAAGAAGTAGCAGAAATGGGTACATTGGATATATCATTGGAACGCATTTTTACCCAGCTGATTGAGGGTAATGCCGGACTGGCCATCGCTGAGACGGAAACCTATCTGGCGGCATGGCCCAATCCGCAGACGAAAGAAAAACTGGACACGCTCAAGTCGGAGTACCTGCTGATGACAGACTACTGGAAGCAGGGACTGAAGGATCCGCAGCTGGAGGAACAGTACCAGAGACTGTTGCAGCGTGTGTATGTGCTGTGCGCCAATATAGCGATTCACAAACACATAGCGACATCGTCCTATTTGCTGGGCCTGAAAACACAGGCACGGATGTCAGGGCGTAACTGGTCGCTGGAGTCTATTCGTCAGGAAATGGAAGACTTTGTCAGCGAAGTGGCCATGCTGCAGCTTGAAGCTGAGAACCAACAGAAGGAGAAGAGCAGGGTGCTTTACAGGCAACATCAGGAACAGATGAATGGCCTTTTCAACTATATACTAACCTCGCACGTATGGACTGACGGTGTGGGGCGTGATATGGAGGATATCCTGTTATCACCCACGGTGGACTCAAACGACCAGCAGTTGGTCGTGTCGGCCATAACGCTCTCGCTGATGAACCGTTTCGACATGGTGAAGTTCCGCCTCCTGGTGAATGTGTATCAGCTGTCGCAGGATGAGAAGGTCAAGCAACGTGCCTTGGTGGGATGGGTCTTGGGTATTGACGATGATTTCCTGTCCGTCTACCCGGAACAGCGAAAACTGGTGGAACAGTTGCTGAAGTCGAAGAGTGCCTGCCGTGAGTTGACAGAACTGCAAATGCAGCTGGTATATACGCTGAATGCCGAGAAGGACCACCGTACTATCCAGCAGGAAATCATGCCCGACTTGTTGAAGAACAACTCCTTTAGGATTACCCGTAATGGCATAGAGGAAGTGGAGGAGAATACGCTGGAAGACATCCTCCATCCTGATGCTGCCGAGCAACGCATGGAAAAGTTGGAGAACTCGTTCCAGCGCATGATGGACATGCAGAAACAGGGTGCTGACATCTATTTCGGTGGTTTCTCGCAGATGAAGCGATACCCATTCTTCTACGACATCAGTAACTGGTTGGTGCCGTTCTTCCTGCAACATCCTGATATCGCTCAGTTTGTTGAAAAGCTGGAGTCGTCCAAAATGATAGAGAACGTCATGCAGCGGGGCTCCTTCTGCAATAGCGACAAGTATTCGTTTGTCATCGCCTTCCAACAGGTGGTCAACCAGCTGCCTGCCAAGATGCGGGAAATGATGAATAGTGGCGAGTTGCAACTGGGTGAGATGGAAGAGGAAGTGCAGCAAACACCGGCCTATCTCCGTCGCATATATCTAATGGACCTTTACCGTTTCTTCCGTTTGTTTCCTAACAGGACTGCTCTGTGTAATCCCTTTGACCTGTCGAAGAACGAGTTGGGCATGTGTATGTTCTTCTCTTCTGCGTTGTTTAGAGATACGCCTATAGAGGTTCATAAGCGTGAGGTAGTGGCTGTACTGATGAAGCAGAAACTGAAAAGCTCAGCCATGTTGCTGCTTGATACTTTTCCCAGGGAGATGCAGGATGTGCAGTATTTCCTGTGGCGTGGGCAGTTTGCCCAGGCGTTGGAACTGGAACCTGACAATGAAAGGGCATTGGCAGGACATGCCCGTGAGATGTTCAGGTCGAACAGGATGGAGGAAGCGCTGCTTGACTACGACCGTCTGCTTCTGATTCATCCTGACAAGACCGGCTACTTGCTGAACAAGGCAGCATGTCTGTTGCAGATGAAAGAGTATGAGGAAGCCCAGCGGCTGCTATTCCAGCAGAATTATGAACATCCGGATGACGACCGTGTCAGCAGGGTGCTTGCATGGGCACTGACCTGTGGGGGCAAGCTGGAACAGGCAGACAGGATGTATGCTGAACTGACTTCGCGTGAGCAGCCACAAGCCGACGATTTCCTGAACCAGGGCTATTGCCTATGGTTAGAAGGGCGTATCAGCGAAGCAGCCCAGAGCTTCAGGAACTATGTGAAATGGTCAGGCAGCAACACGGACTTGGAGTTTGACGAAATATCCTTGCTGAATGAGCATGGCATCACCCATACTGACATGATGATGATGCGTGCCCTTGTGCTGCAATAAAGGGTCATGCTATATCCAGACTTAGAGGAAAGGTTGCAGCAAGTGGGCAAACCAACCACGGAATTTCTGCCATCCAGTCCGGAACTCATCCCATGACTCGTCAGTCAGTTCAAAGCTTTTCTGCTTGTCACGGTAGAACATGTCGTCCAGTTCGCGAGTCGTGGCAGGGTCGATGACAACGGCATTCTCCTCAAAATCACATTTCAAGCTACGGGCATCAAGATTGGTGCTGCCAACAGTACAGAACAGACCGTCAACCATCATAATCTTTGAATGGTGGAAGCCTGGTTTGTAGAGCCAGACCTTGGCACCGCGCTTCATCAGCTTGCGGGCCTGATAGAGTGCGCAGTCGGGGGTCAGGGGGATGTCGCTCTTCGATGAAAGCATAATCTCCACTTTTACTCCACGACGGATGGCTTTTGTCAAGGCACGTGTGACAGAGGGTATCAGCGTGAAGTAAGGGTTGATGATGTGTATGGAATCCTTAGCCTGGTTGATGGCGTTGATGTAGAATGTGCGCATGATTTTGGGCGTCACATGGGGTTCCCGGTTGATGATGCCTATCATTTTACTGCCTGCAGTATAGGTCGTGTCAGGTTTCAGGTCTTTGAAAACAGTCGGTGTTCCGCCACGATAGTATTTCGCACCATGGACGTTCTGCCTTGTTGTGCGATTCCAGATGCGCAGGAATATAGCTTGCAGTTCATTGACAGCATCCCCCTCAATGCGACAATGCATGTCGCGCCATTCGCCTACCACCTCGGTACCTCTTATATAATAGTCGGCAACGTTCATGCCTCCGGTGTAGGCTATCTTCCCGTCGATGACGACAATCTTGCGGTGGTCACGGCCAAAGATGTGGTTGACCCAGGGAAAGCGTATCGGAGAGTATTCTACAATCTCTATGCTGTCGGCACGCAGGGCTTTCAGGTGATATTTCTTGAGGGGCTGGTTGTTGGAGTCGTTGCCAAAGCCGTCGAACATGGCACGTACTTCTACCCCTTCGCGACGTTTTTCACGAAGGATATCAAACAACAGCGACGCAATAGAGTCGTTGCGGAAGTTGAAATATTCAAGATGGACGCTACTCTTGGCCTGTCGGATGGCAAGGAACATGTCATCGAACTTCTGCTGTCCTGACATCAGCAGTGCGACACTGTTGTCGTAAGAGAAGCGGATGCCGCTTTCGCGCAAGGTCTGTACAATGAGTGAGTCGCTTCTCTGTGCGAACGCCTGAAACGGTAAAAGGGTAAAAAGGTAAAAAACGATTAAACTAATCCGCTGATTGGTTCTCCCAAATAAAATCTTCTGTCTCATCTTCTTGCTTCGTTACCTTTTTATCCTTTTACCTGACGATGTTATCAATCTTTTATTTCCTGTTCCTCATGCGATACTCCAATGGAGTCATACCAAACTTCTCCTTGAAGATGGAAGCAAAGTTCTCTGCAGTCTGGAAACCAACGTTGATGGCCAACTCGCTCATGTTGATATTGGTGCTCAACAGCAAGGTGCAGGCATGCTTCAGTCGCAACTCACGGACAATTTCTGCCGGGGTCTTGGTGGTAATGGCACGTACCTTGTGGTAGAAGGGTACGCGACCCATACCCATGGCACTGGCCATCTCTTCCAGACTGATCTGGCCACGGCTCATGTTCTGCAGTACGAACTGCTCAATATTACGCATGAGCTGCTGATCCATGGCATTGCTCATGGAGTAGTCACCGATGGTGTTGTCGCCATAATACTGCTGCATCAGGAAGATACCGCTCTGTTGGCTTGATGCTGCTTCGGCAGCTCCTGCGGCCTTCTCTTCCTGTTGTGTGGTGCTCTCTTCGTCTGGCAAAGCCTTGGTTGGCTTGACGGTACCTTCATCTTCGTAGGAGAACGATGCTGTGGTCATACTGGCATTGCGGCCTTCCAGCCTACGGGTCTCGCGGCCCTCAATGGTGTTCTGCTCCATTTCGATAGGTCCAAGACCCATCAGCTTGTTGAAACGCATGACGGCCTCTTGGATATTGAACGGCTTGGCGAGGTAGTCATCGGCAGCAAGTGTAATGTTCTGGTTGTTCATGTCCTGCTGGGTCAGCACACCGTCGGTAAGTAGCACGAACTTGGTCTTGCTGCGACGTGGATCCATCTTGAACTGGTTACACAGCTCACTACCCGTCATGTAATCCATATTCTGCTTACAGATGACGAGGTCTGCATCGAGCATCTCAATGTCAGGCAGGGCATCCTTGATGTTGTCGTAGGTGTGGAAGTCGTAGACCTCGCGCAGATGAGCGTTGATAAAGGTTAGGAACTCGCGGTTGGAGTCGATGAATACAACGCTGAATTTCTTGGCCTGTGTGTCGAACTTCAACGGCTTGATGTCGGCAGTAAGTTCCTTCGTTGTCGCATTGGATATCAGGGCAACCTCGCCATGGTCGTTTAGCTCCATGCGGTCTTTGGCCGTGGATTCTGCCTTTCTTTCAGGATTCTCCAACGTAGACTGCATCTCTGAAATTCGGGTGATGACTTGCAGCAGCTGGAAGTGGAGAGAGTTCAGCTGTTCGCGTCCTTCCATCGTTTCTTCCTTCATGGCCAGATTGCCGATGATGGTGGTCATACGTGCCATAGGCTGACGCAGGTCGTCGCTCGTCAGCTTGATTTCCTCACGCTGACGTTTCAGCTCGTCAATGACGGTGCGCTTGCTCATCCATATCTTCTTCACCTTTTTGTAGCCGAAGCGCCATACAGCCAGGATGATAATGGCGATGATGACATAGATAGTCAGCATCCACCAAGAAATCCACCAAGGACGGTCGACGGAAATCTCAAGGGTGCGCTCCTGATTGCTGACGGCACCGTCGGCACTGACAGCTTTCACATGCAGGGTATAGTTGCCGCTACTGAGATTCGTGAATTTGACTCCATGTAACAGGGCATCACCATTGCGCCAGTCATGGTCCAGACCTTCCATCCAGTACATGAATTGTAAGCGTTCGCTCTGGTTGTAGTTGCCTGCAGCAAACTTGATGGTAATGGTGTTCTGGTTGTTGCCAAGCTCCAGTTTGGAACTCTCGTTCATTGCTTGTGTCAACAGAACGCGTCCATCGTATTCATGTCCAGTCAAGATTTCCTCTTCACCTACGAAAAGCTGGGTCAGCATGACGCGCGGCAGCGATTCCTGATCGTCCTTGTTGCCTTGGCGTACCCAGTTGACACCGTATAGTCCTCCAAAGAGTACGATACCGTCGTTTCTGGTCATGATAGAGCCAATATTGAACTCGTTGCTCTGCAGGCCGTCATAGACACTGTAGTTGTAGAGACCGTAATTGAAGGTTCCGTCCTCATGGTTACGCTGGATGACGACACGGCTGATGCCATTGCTGGTGGTAATCCAGATGTTGTGGTTCTTGTCTTCTGCAATACCGCAGATGGAATTATTGCAAAGTCCGTCTTTCTCGGTCAGATGACTCAGATTGTCGTTCACCAGGTTGAGAATGTTGATGCCTTCACGTGTTCCAATCCAAATCAGACCGCGTGAGTCCTCATAAACCTGTGTGATATAGTTGTTGGTAAAGGTTTCCAGATTGGTCGTGTTACCTGTCAGTATCATCTTTTCGCGCGTTGACAGGTTCAGGATAATCAGACCTTCAGAAGTTCCAATCAGCATGTTGTTGTTCTTGCCATAGAACAGCGAGGTAATGTTGTTGGTGTTCAGCATGCCGTTCTCACGGGTGTACGATGAGAACGAGTTCATCTTCGGATTATATACTTGAAGTCCACCGTTGGTGGCAATCCACAGGTTGCCCGACTTATCGCTGCAGAGGGCGTTGATGTGGTCGTCAATGACCGTCTTGATGCTGTCACGGGCTACGGAGTAGAATTTGCTGGTGCCATTCTGGATACGTGTCAGTCCGTTCTGCTTGGAACCAACCCAGAGGCTTCCGTCAGACGTTGTGGCCATGCAGGTCACTTTCGTACTGGCCAAGGGACCATTGTAGCCTAAAATTCCCTGAGAAGCTGTTCCGTACCAAATGGTGCTGTCGCTGGTCTGGGCAATGGCTGTAACGTCGCCTACCAAGTCGGTGGAGAACTTATAGATGTTGCTGCCATAGTAGGCAACGCCCGATTTCTCGGTTCCCACCCACAACAAGTCGGTATCGTCTACGTAAACACTCTGGATGGATATGTTTTCATTGACAATGCGGTTGTCGTTGATGTTACGTGGCTGAACACTTTCAATCTCGCTGGTGTTGTTGACATTGGTGCGGAGCAATCCCCCACGGTCTGTACCAATCCATATGTTGCCGCTTCGGTCGCCTGTCATACCGTTGACACTGTGGTCTACGGCTATGCTGCTCAGTCCCAGACGATCGCCATAGGCGGTGTTCCACGTATTGGCATTCTTGTTGTAAATCATCAGGGTTCCTTGTCCGTAAAGCCAGATGTTGTCCATCTGGTCAGCAAAGGCCTTCAGCGATTTAGTCTTGCGCAGGTGCTGTTGGGCAACAAAGTCGCTCTGCCATACTGTTTGCTGCTGGCGCATGATGTCACAGCATACCAGACGTCCGTCTTCATAGACGAGGATCGTACCGTCACGACACTCGCTGATGGAGCTGATGTTACCCTGCGGGATACCGTGGGCATCGTTCGTATAGGCAAACGGATAACTTGTCTGCTGCTGCATGTTGTATGCGATGACTCCCTTGTTGGGTATGGAGGCCCAGAAGTTCTTATGGCGGTCGATAAACACCACATTGGGCTTGCCGTCTATACCCATGCTGGTATAGGTTTGCTTCAGGTCGCGTTCAAAACTCTCAGACTGTGGATGATAGATACAGAATCCTGCCGAGGTTTCTATCCATAGGTTGCCGTCCAACATCTCCTGAATGCTTATAATGTAGCTGTCGGGAAGTGAAGAACCGTCCTGCGAGTTACTTTGGAAGTTCTTGAACGTATAGCCGTCAAAACGGTATAGTCCGGCTGGGGTTCCAAACCACATATAACCTCGCTGGTCTTTCAGTATGCAGTTAATCTGACTGCTTATCAGACCATTACGCGCATCAAGCGTTTTAAAAAGATAGACACCAGCTGCTGCCATGGGCAGTGCAAGCATGATGATTAGCAGTATTCTTTTCAGTTTGTTCATAGCCTTATTGTTTTACAACACACATGCATAACGGTCGACGATACCGAGCAGATGGCGCTCTTCGTCGACTACCAGTACATTGTGTATCTTATATTTGTTCATCGTTTTTTGTATCTCCGATATTTTTGTTTGCAGTCCCACCGTCTTGGGTTGGCGGGTCATGATGTCTGCCACGGTGCGGTTGAAGAACTCTGCCTGCCATTTCTCCATGGCACGTCGGATGTCACCGTCGGTGATAAGTCCGCTGATACGTTCGTCCCTGATGGCGACACCCAGTCCCAGCTTGCCTTTACTTACCAGGATGATGGCTTCGCCCAGGTGCATGTCCTCAGTCAGGATGGGCAGGTTCTCCGTCAGCATCACGTCTTGGGCAGTGGTGAGCAGGCGCTTGCCTAACTCTCCGCCAGGATGGAACTGGGCGAAGTCCTGTGGCTGGAAGTTACGTTTCTCCATCAGTGCTACGGCCAGTGCGTCGCCCATGACCAGAGTGGCGGTGGTGCTGCTGGTTGGAGCCAGATTCAGCGGACAGGCTTCTTTCTTCACGCTGATGTTCAGGTGGCACGTAGAGTATTTGGCCAACAGCGACTGCGGATTGCCGCTCATGCCGATGATGGGAATCTCCATGTGCAGCACCATGGGAATGAAGCGCAACAGTTCGTCAGTCTGTCCTGAGTGGGAGATGGCCAACACCACGTCTCCTTTCGACATCACTCCAAGGTCGCCATGATAGACGTCAAGGGGATTGATGAAAAACGAGGGTGTGCCCGTCGAGGCCAGCGTTGCTGCTATCTTTGCCCCGATGTGTCCGCTCTTTCCCACGCCAGTGACAATGACTTTGCCTTGGCACTGCATGATGAGTTCTACGGCACGGTCAAAGTTATCGTCCATCTGCGGTATCAGGTCCAGCACCGCTTGTGCCTCGTCCTGAATACATTGTATTGCGTATTCTCTTACTGTCACTTTCAACGTTTCAACTGTTCAATTGTTCGATGACGCCTTCCAACTTTTCCAATTCCAGCATGTTGGCAGCGTCGCTGAGACCCTGGTCTGGTGTCGGGTGAACTTCAAAAAACCATCCTGTGGCCCCGAAGGCTTTGGCAGCCAGGGCCATCTGGGGTACATAGCGACGGTCGCCGCCAGTCTTGCCGTCAGCTCCTCCCGGACGTTGCACGCTGTGGGTACAGTCCATGATGACGGTGGGTACTATCTCTAGCATGTCAGGGATGTTTCGGAAGTCAACTACCAGGTTGTTGTATCCCATCATGTTGCCTCGTTCTGTCAGCCAGACATCGGTGGCTCCGGCATCCATGGCTTTTTCCACGGGGTAGCGCATGTCGCGTCCACTCAGGAACTGGGCCTTCTTGATGTTGACAGTCTTTCCCGTATGTGCGGCTGCAACGAGGATGTCGGTCTGGCGGCATAGGAATGCAGGAATCTGCAAGACGTCAACCACCTCGCCTGCCGGCTTGGCCTGCCATGCTTCGTGAATGTCCGTAAGGATCCTCAGACCGTATTTCTCTTTTACGTCGTTCAGCATCTGCAGACCTTTGTCAATACCAGGTCCCCGGAAGGATCTGATTGACGTGCGGTTGGCCTTGTCAAAGGAGGCCTTGAATATGATGTCGGTTCCTAGCTTTGCATTGATTTCCACCAACTTGGCTGCTACGGTGTCAAGCAGTTCAGCCGATTCAATGACGCATGGTCCCGCAATAAAAGTCTGTCCTGTCATGAAGTCAGTATCGATATTACCTTGCAAAGGTAAGCATTTTTCTGATAACTTCCAACATTTCCCTTTGTTTTTTATCTCGAAGTGTCTTTTATGTGTACATCTTGTTGTGGGAATGGTATCTCAATACCGTTGGCGTTGAGGGTGTCGTAGATGCATTTCAGCACGTCGCTGATGACATACGATTTCTTGGGGGCATCGGCCCATACGAACATTTTCAGGTTGATGCCCGAGTCGGCCAACTCGCCTACGACTGACTTGACCTGCTTCGTTTTGTCCATCCATTTGTGCTTCATCTGGTTGACAGCTCCGTCAACCAACTGTATGACTTGCTGCAGGTTGGAACCGTATGCCACGCCGTAGGGTACTACGGCCAGCACATAGCCGTGGTTACGGGTCAGGTTCTTGTAGTTGTTAGTGAAAAGCTGTGAGTTCTGGAAGGTGATGATTTCACCGTATAGCGACTCGATAATCGTTGACGTGTAGCTGATGCTGGTCACTCGGCCCATAGTCCCGTTGACCTCAATCCAGTCGCCAACCTTGATGCGACCGGTCATCAGGGAGGCACCGTAGAAGATGTTCTCGATGATGTTCTTCGATGCGAAACCGATACCTGTTGACAGACCGCCCGTGATGGCTAACAACCATGAGACACTAATGTGCAGGATGCTGAGCGACAAGAGCAGCCAGGTTCCCCAGATGATAATCTGGATGGCATTCTTCGACATGGCCGTACGGCTGTCAGCTGACGATGGGTCTTTGCTCTGGAAATGCAGGTACAGCAGCTTCAGCAGGGTCTTGCTCAGATAGGAGAACAGGAAAAACAGACACACGACCATCGTAATCTTGATGATGCTGACTTGGATGTTCTCCATGTCTATGAAGCGGTAGTTGAAGATGCGCCAGCAGAGGTCGGAGAGATTGAACACGTCAGCGGCCCACCAGATGCTCAGCATGATGCTGATGACGCTCAGTGAGGGTAGTATCGCCTGGTACATCAGGTCGTAGCCCCAGGTCTTGGTGACAGGCTTTTCCTCAAAGTGGTGTCTCTTTCCATACAGCTTCAGGTACTGGCTGATACAGGTGATGGTAAGGATACAGGTCAGTTGCATGATCCACCATATCAGCACCTGTACGGCCATCAGGGTGTAGCCCACCCATGAGCAGATGACGGAGGCGGTGAAGACCATCAGCGAGATGTAGGTGTAGAACATGTCTGAACGTGGAACGTTCTTGTTGTGCCGTTTGATGACGCTCCATTGCCATATTGCGCATGCCAGCAGTACCGGAGGGAATAGTATCTTTACCAATTCGCTGGGAATCAGCACTATGCGGAACACGATGACCAGGAAGCCTACGACAATCAAGGGCGTGTAGATGCGGAATGCACTTTTGATCTGGTCGCCACTGACGCGAAGCAGCAGCGACATCAGTATGACGCCCAGCAGCCAGGCATACGTCACGAGCAAGTTGGCTGCCATGATGAAGAAGTTCTGGTCGGTGATGGCCAGCATGATGCCTAAGATGACGGCAAAAGTGACCGTCGTCGTGGCCATAGTGATGCAGGTCCGCTTCTTCATGAACTCCTCGGTACGTAGCTTCTTGGGTATCACATAGCGGATGGCAGTAAAGTTAAGTGCCGAGGCGATGATGACATAAAAAACGATGCTGATCAACAGGCCGAAAATCCAGCGGCTGTCCCATTGCGAATTGTCCGTAGGCTGGTACTTCTTAGCCACTGTTCCCTTCATGTTCCGCCAGTAGAAAGCCCAGTTCCTCAGGATGCTGTAATACGACTCGCCACCATTTTTGAAGATGCTGGTCTGTATGTCGTTGTAGCGCTTGTTGGCATAGTCATTCAGACGTGAGAGACGTTGCTCGGTGACTTGGTATATGTGGATATAGTCCGCCAGTTCCGAACGGTTGTCTTCCAGCGTGTTGCGTATGCTGGTGGCCAGCGTCAGACATACGTTGCGGTCGGTCTTGGTGGCAGCGTCGAGCATGTTTGTGGGCATGGCCTGCAGACTGTTGATCAGCGAGTCGTAACGGGCAATCTCGCCGTTGGTCTTGTTCATGAACGACTTGAAAGGCAGCTGCTGCCGTTGGAATTCCTGATAGAGCTCAGTCGCTTCATGGCAGGCATAGGTCAGGTCGAACACGTACTCCTGCTCCTGTGAATAGAGCATCAGAGAGTTCTGGTTCGAACGTTTCATGATGGTGATGAGCTGGTCGCGCACGATTTCGTTCTGCTTCTGGTGCCTGATCATTCGTTCTGACAGTTCCATGTGATATTTGGTCAGTTCCGTGCGCAGAATCTGAAGTGTCTGGCTTAAGTCTTTTTCCTTTAATACTGCATGACACTGAAACGTCAGCAACAAAAGGGCTATAATAATGGAGATTCGTTTCGTCATATTGTCCGTTTTGGCTGCAAAGATACGAAATTATTGTTAATTCTGCATGGTTAATTCTGAATTATTTCTTACCTTTGCAGAAAAAAGAACATGATACTGATAGCAGACAGTGGAAGTACCAAGACAGATTGGACTCTCCTTAATACCCCTTATCCCACAGCCACAAAGGTTATAGCCACTTTTCATACCCAGGGCATCACGCCTATTCACCAGACTCCTGACGTCATCCGTTACATCCTGGGGCAGGAGCTCATGGGACAGCTTTCCACCTTCCCACGGGCAGCACTCATCAAGTCGGGCGTGCTGGACACACCTTTGCTTTCCAACCTCAACGTGTTTTTCTATGGCAGCGGCTGCACACCGGCTCACGTGCCCATGATGAAGCGGATGCTGGGCGAGGTGTTCTCGTCAGAAAAAGTCGAGGTACACAGCGACCTGATGGCTGCTGCCCGTGCCCTTTGCCAGCACGAGTCGGGCATAGCCTGTATTTTGGGGACAGGTGCCAACAGCTGCTTGTATGACGGGCAGGACATCGTGCAGAATACTCCCGCTCTTGGCTATATCTTGGGCGACGAGGGCAGCGGTTCCGTGCTGGGACGCCTGTTTATGAATGCCATTTTCAAGAACCCTGCTTTTGTTGAAGTCCGCGACGACTATCTGAAACGGGAGCGGCTGACGCAGGCCGACATCATACAGCGTGTCTACCGCGAACCCATGGCCAACCGGTTCCTCGCTACTACCTCTTTATATATAATACAGCATTTGGACAATCCGCTGCTCCATAATCTGGTGGTGCAGAACTTCCGCCAGTTCTTCTGCCAGAACATCAAACCCTATCAGCGCACCGACCTGCCCGTTCATTTCGTAGGCTCCATGGCTCACAACTATCCGCAGCAGCTGGCTGAGGCGGCAGAGGCCGAGGGCTTCCATGTCGGCAACATTCTGCAAAGCCCCATGGAGGGACTGATAGCCTACCACGGGCAGTAGACGTATGACAGCCAAAATAAATGATAAAAGATGAAAAAGTTATTGCTCTTAGTGACAATAGCCGCCTGTGTGGCCGCTTGTCAGCAGAAAAATGCCGAGGTGTCTGATTTCGTCCGGGTGGAGGACGGACACTTCATGCGTGGTGACAAACCATATTATTATGTGGGAACCAATTTCTGGTATGGTGCCATCCTCGGTTCCGAGGGACAGGGTGGCAATCGTGAGCGGCTGGTCAGGGAACTCGACGAGATGAAGCGCATGGGCATCGACAACTTGCGCATCCTTGTGGGTTCCGATGGCGAGCGGGGAGTCAAGACCAAGGTGGAACCGACATTGCAGGAGAAGCCTGGCGTCTATAACGACACCATTTTGGCTGGACTTGACTATCTGCTTATGGAGATGGGCAAGCGACAGATGGTTGCCGTGCTCTATCTGAACAATTCGTGGGAATGGAGTGGGGGATACGGTTTTTACTTGGAACATGCCGGACTGGGCAAGCAACCGCGACCTGACGAGGCTGGCTATCCTGCTTTCATGGAGGCTATGACCCAGTATGCCACCAATGAGAAGGCCCATCAGCTGTTCTACGACTATGTCCGCTTCATCATTGGCCGTACCAACCGCTATACTGGTCTGAAATATATTGACGACCCTGCCATCATGTCATGGCAGATAGGCAATGAGCCGCGTGCTTTCTCCAAGGAGGCCCTGCCGGCTTTCGAGAAGTGGCTCTCCGAAGCTTCTGCCCTTATCCGCTCGCTCGACCCCAACCACCTCATTTCTGTTGGCAGCGAGGGCTCCTGGGGCTGTGAGAACGACCTGAGCTCGTGGACGCGCATCTGTGCCGACCGGAATATCGACTATTGCAATGTCCACCTGTGGCCCTTCAACTGGGGCTGGCTGCGAAAGGCCGACGGCAAGGAGGTGATGAACGACTCCACCCTGACCGTTGCTCTCAAGAACACGATGGACTATGTCGGACAGCATCTGGCCGTCTGCGACTCGCTGAACAAACCTCTGGTCATGGAGGAGTTCGGATTCCCCCGCGACGAGTTCTCCTATGCCAAGAGCAGCACGACCATGTGGCGCGACAACTATTATCAAGAGGTATTTGGTGTCATTTCCGACAATGCCTCCAAGGGTGGCCACTTTGCTGGCTGCAACTTCTGGGGTTGGGGCGGCTTTGCTGAGCCTAAGCATGTCCAGTGGGAGCCCGGTGACGACTATACCAACGATCCCGCCCAGGAGACTCAGGGACTGAACAGCGTCTTCGCCACGGACTCCACGACGCTGCAGGTGATCAGCACGGCTTGTTCGGCATTTCTGCCGTAGCCGTACCTTTCGTTCCACACAAACTCTGAATAGAATATGAAGCATTGTCTTTGCTTGTTACTGGTTGCCGCGATATGTTTGCCTTGTTCTGCTGACAACATCAAGGACATTCTGCGTGAGACCCAGGCAAAATTGGAAGTTATCCATTCGGCAACCTATGAATGTGTCTTTAGGGATTGGGAACCCTATGGGAAGGAAGAGGAGCGTCCGCTCAGGACGGCTAAGTTCATGGAAGTGGATAATCCTGCCGATCCCTATGCAGGTTGCAGTTACGTCGAGTGGCAGGACGGAAAGATGACAATGTGCTATGATGGTAGTCGGAAGATGGTGCTTGACCAGCGCCAGTCAGGAACCTTTGAGATTGATTCCGTCTTTCGCGGCATCAGGGAATATCGCATATTGGGCATCCCTTTCTATCACACCTGCCGTAGGCTCATTGACTATGCGCTGCAGCCTACTGACTCCATCTCGCTTTCGCTATCAGGAACCGATGCTCTCTATACCATCGACCTCGTTATATATGGCGAAGTCAAGGTCGAGTTCAGTATGGCACGCCTTGAACCGCATCTCACGGATACCCACGGTGTCCTTCTTGATGACCCCACGTCTCACTATATCCTGAAGATTAGCCGCAAGACGATGCTGCCTGTGGAATACTGTCGCCTGATGAGCCATCAGAATTCGCGCATCGCTGTGGTGGGGAATCCTTTGATCCGGAAAGACCAGGTTCCTCCCCTCAATTGCTATGCCTTGATACCAGAGGGTTATACCGAATACAATGCCCAGAAGACGGAGGCGAAACCTACCCCTGACCTCTTGATAGGCAAGCCCGTACCGATATTCCAGTTGTGCGATGAGGATGGAAAGAAGGTGACTCTGGACACAGGAAACGGGAAAACCAAACTGCTCATGTTTACAGGCGTCGGTTGTGGCTGGTGTAAGAAGGCCCTTCCTTTCGTCAATGGGTTGATGGCAAAGGCTGATGAGGGACAAATGGAGATTATCGGTCTGGAATGTTGGGGTAGGTCGGCATCTGACGTTCGCGATTATCGCCATCACCAGAAAATCCTGTTTCCGGTATTGGTCGGGGCCAAGTCTATTTTACCCCAATATCATCTGGATGGTTCGGCCCCCCATTTCTTTATCATAGGGAAAGACGGAACCGTCGAGGCTCATTTCTCCGGTTGGAGCAAAAGCGTGGAAGACGGTATTCTTTCCCAAATATCAGGGAAATAATAATAAATAACGAATAACGATGAACACAAAGACTATTCTTCTGACAACGATGCTGCTGTGTGCTTGTGCGCTGTCGCAGGCTCAGGAGCGACGCTTCCCGCGTGAGGCTTTTGTTACAGACACTCCGATGGTTCATGACCCCGTGATGGCCTATGAGGAAGGCACCTACTATTTGTATGCCACAGGCATGGGAATACAGCAGATGACGTCAAAGGACCGCAAGAGCTGGACGGTGAAACCTGAACCCCTGATGACAGTCATTCCTGGATGGACACGCGACTCGGTGGCTGGATTCAAGGCCCATGTGTGGGCGCCTGACATCATCCGCTGGCATGGTCGGTGGTGGATGGCTTATAGCTGCTCGACCTTTGGCAGGAACGGCTCTGCCATCGGACTGCTTTCCTGCCGTTCCCTGGCCTATCCGCTATGGAGCGACGAAGGGTGTATCGTGACGTCGCGTGAGAAGAGGGACAACTGGAATGCCATAGATCCCAACTTTGTCATTGACGAACACGACCAGCCCTGGCTGGTGTGGGGGTCGTTCTGGGACGGAATACAGCTGGCACGGCTCGACACTACAATGCATTTGGCCAAGGGCGAACGGCCGCGCACCATAGCACGCCGCTACAGTCTATCGGACAAAGATGCCAAGAGCTCATTGCCCCTGAATCCCAACCCACCAAAGAATCCCACCTCGGACTATGCCGGGCCTAATGCCATTGAGGCTCCGTTCATCTTCAAGCACGATGGCTGGTATTATCTGTTTGTGTCGTGGGACTACTGTTGTCAGGGCAGCAAGAGCAACTACCGTGTTGCTGTTGGACGCAGCAAATCGGTGGAAGGTCCCTATCTGGACCGTCAAGGCAACGACATGCGCTATGGCGGTGGGAACCTCTTTCTTGAGGGCGACAAGGTCAGCTTTGAAGCTGCAGGCCATTGTGCCGCCTACCATCTGGACGACGAGGATGTCTTCATCTGTCACGGTTACAGTATAGCCCACAAGGGAGCATCCATACTGGTGCAGAGGACTATAAAATGGACTGCCGACGGCTGGCCGGAGTTGGAGAGGTGAGAGGTGTGAAGACGGCTACTTATACACCAATGTACTGTGTGTATGACTAATTCTGAACCAGGTGTACGTCGCATTGCGGGAAGGCGATGGTGATGCCGGCAGCGTTGAGGGCCTCGTAGATGACCTCCTTGGCACGGTCCATATAGCCAATTCGCTCAGCCACGAGCACGTACTGTTTCACGTTGATATCCACAGCACTATCGCTCATGTTGCCGACGACCACATAGACGCCATACTTGGGATCCACGATTTCGCGACCGTAACGGTCCTTGGTACACATTTTCTGCATGGCTTCCACAAGCACCTCGCGCACTCGTTGCACTTCAGTGCCGTAGGCCACGCCTACAGTAATGATAGTAAGCTCGTATGAGTTGTTGCGCGTCAGGTTGTTGAAGTTCTTGCCAAAGAGCGACGAGTTGAGGAACGACATTTCCGTGCCCTCGATGGTCTCTGCCTGTACGCACTGATAATTGATGGCGGTCACTTTGCCACGAATACCGTCACACTCGATCCAGTCGCCTACACGCAGGCGTCCACCCATCAGCTGGATGCCGTAGATGAAGTTGTTGATGACATCCTTCAGCGCAAGACCGATACCTGCCGACAAGCCTCCAGCTATCAGTCCCAGTGAACCTGTAGGAATCTGCCATACGGAAATGACCACCACAGCGAATAACATCCAAATAAGTACGCTGATGATACTGTTGCCCAACGACAGGTTGATTTCATTGGGGCGGATAGAGGTACGGTTGTGTCTGCGCATGAATGCAAAGTAGCGGGCGTATTGCCAAATGGCATGAATGGCCCGACTGACGTAACGCAAGATATAGAAGAGTGCCAACAGATAGACAATGCTCCTTGCAGAGACCCTTAATGTCTCAACACCATTCGTGTCAAAGAGATTGACAAAGGGATTCTCGTAGAATTTTACGAACAGGTCGTCAAAGTCGAAGATGCTTAACGACAGACGCACACACAACGGCAGGGAGAGCAACACGATGGTGGGAATTGCCACCTGACGGATGAAGTCGTAGAACCAGGTGGCACCAAACAGCAGCGACTCGCGGTCTTCGCCCGACACGTAAGTAATGCGCTTGCGCATGCTCTCCACCCGCTTGTCCAGCCAGCGTTCTTTGTATCGGTTCATCAGGTCCAGAATACAGACCACAGTCAGCCAGGCTGCCAACAGGAAATACCACCACACCAGAATGAGCAAAGCCACAAAGGTGTAGCCCAGGAAGGCAAACACGAAGGCAACAAGATAGACGGCCAATGACACCCAGCCCAACGTGCGGTCAATGGATGTGGCTTTACCGCTGAACCAGATGCAGCAGCATAACTGCCATATAACAATCAGCAGCAGGATGGGTGGGAACAGGAGCACCATCAGCTTGTCGGGTACGAAGGTGATGCGGCAGGAAATGATGATCAGCACCACTAAGAAAGTGGCGGAATAGAGCAGGAAACCTTGCCGGAACTGGTCGGGCTTTACACGGAGCAGCAGTGAGCTTGTGATGGCAATGAGCAGCCATAGGAAGGTGTTGACGTGCTCCACACCCAAATTGATATATTCATCGCCATACAAGGAGAAGCCAAATACCAGGAAGTAGACGATGGTACCGATTAGTATCGAGATGATAGACACCTTCTTCTTGGGAATGTAACGCTTCAGTCGCGTGAAGCGATGAAGCAGCTTGAGAACCAGCAGCGTCAGGAGCCAGAAGAAAGCCAGCACGACTACTTGAATGACACAGACAATCACCAACAAGGTATTTTCGGCCTTACTGGAAAGATGCTGGAAAAACTTGGAATCATCCTCTTCTTCAGAGGCATTTTCAGTATGATCGGTTTCATCAAGACATTTATTCAATTCGTGCAAGCTGTACTGTCCGTGCAAATCCACCTTCGTCTTTTTCCAAAAGTAGCCTGGATTTGCCATAATGTCCAGAAACGGTGTCTGCCCATCCAAAAAGACATAGCGTTCCAGTTCCCGATAGCGCGACTCGGCATAGTCGTAGGCCTCCTTCAAGCGCAGGTACGCCTCCTGGTAGTGTGTGCTGTCAGCAATCACGGTAGCCCGGTTGTTGGCGTTCATTTTCAGGATTTCCGAGACAAAGAAGATGCAGGAGTCACGCAGCGTCTCACCTACCGAGTCCAAGACAAAGGGAGTCGAGAGCGAATCCTTAAAGGCAATCCTGATAACCTCCATTTCCAACGAAGAGAGCGAGTCTGACATGTGAATTTCCAGTGAGTCGTTGCGGTACAACAAACTGTCTGGCACGATTTCCATCTCTATCTCCTTCTTCATCGGTGGCAGTCTGCGCAGGGCCTCTATGAGTCGAGCATTGCGGTCAATCTCGTAGTTCAGATTGTTAACGATGTGGTCATACGGTCTACGGTCCCCGTTGAAGGCTTTGTAGTTAGCCGTCACCTTCTTCAGGGCATAGGCCAGGTCGAAGGTCATTTCCTGTTCCTGCGTGTAGAGCAGGATGGAGAGTTCGTTCGACTCAGTAATGACGTCAATCATCCGTTGATGTTGGCGGTCAAAATCCTCGTTGAAGCGCTGCTGCGCATCTGCACGCTGTTGGTAGGCAGCTTGCAGCTCCAAACAAAGGTCTTTTAGCGTATTGGTCAACGAACGACCGCTCACGACAGCCATGAGCGGGAGAGAGCACACACATAGTGCAAAAATGAGCGTCAGAACATATTTTTTCATTGTCTCGTTATCGGAGTTACAGCTTAAATTTCTTGCAAAGTTACGAAAAAAACGAGAGCAGAACAAAATAAATTCATTTATTTTTTATGCCGAAGTGTAGTAACTTCGCGGTCTCTGACCGCAATGTTACGAAAAGTCGAGAGAAATGCAAAAGAAAAACTCGTTTTTCTTCTCATTTCCGAGACGAAGTAACTTCGGCAGAGCCAATGTTACGAAAAAACGAGAGAAATGCCAAATTTATTTGAGCTTTTCCGAGTGCAGAGTAAGTTCGGCAGAGCCAATGTTACGAAAAAAGCTTGTAAAGAACAACGGATTTTGGAAGATTAACGCAATTCGGCCTGTAATAAAGGCAAGACGGGGATTTAGAGCCCCTTGATAAGGGACGGCTATAATGCAGGGATAAGCAAATTGGGGAGGATTGGTGAAGGAGTTAGGTTGCCAAATCGTAACCCGTTCTTATTCCGCAAACTGCTACATTTTGCATAGCGATGGATACCAAAAGAAATAGTAGTTTTGCAGCCAAAATTAAAAAGGAGTAAGAAACATGAGAAGTACTTTTAACATTCTGTTCTATGTGAACATTTAGAGTCCCTTGGTAAGGGGCGGCTATAATGCAGGGTTATCATGGGCAGGGTTACGATTAACGGTACCCAGAGCCAGTTCTGTTGCAAGAAGACTATCCCGCTTGACATGTGGGATGTGAAGGGCAACTGTGGCAAAGGCCGCAGCAAATTTTGACCGAGGAGGAACTGAAGGCCGTCGTAACCCATGAGTTCGAGGATGACAATCTCGCCTTCGTTCGTGATATTTTTGTATTCGTGTGCTTCACCGCCCTATCGTTCATCGACGTGAAGAACCTGACGACAGATAACATCGTGGATATCAACGGTGATAAGTGGATTATCAGCAAGCGACACAAGACCAACATCCCCTTCCAAGTGAAGCTGATGGACGTACCCTTGCAGATTATCAACCGCTACAAACACCTACAGGAAGACAAGTTGGTGTTCGGCAAGATGAACTACTGGTCGATGTGCAAGAAGCTGAAAACGGTGATGACAGCCTGCGGCATTGAGAAAGCCATCTCCTACCATTGCGGCCGGCACTCATTCGCAACCTTGGCACTTTCAAAGGGCATGCCCATCGAGAGCGTGAGCCGTGTATTGGGACACACGAACATCGTGACCACCCAGATTTACGCCCGCATCACAAGCTAGAAACTTGACAACGATCTGACGATGCTCGGCAATAAACTCAACGCATCATTCAAGAATATAAAGAGAACATAACTACTAACGGCGCATTAAAACTTCAGAGCAGAAAGACGAATGATAAGGGAAGTCTGTCATCCGTCTTTCTGCGTTATATTCCCTCAGCACACAAACCACTGAAGGCTCTTCCTTTTTCCCTATCGTTTATAAGCCGGATGATAGCAACTTTCCAGAACCCTTTCCAAATCACTTTCACGATAGAGCACCTTGCCACCTAATAATACATAAGGTAGTACGCCATCATTTCGGTATTCCTGTAGTGTTCGTCGGCTGACTTTTAGAATCTGAGCTACTTCTTTGTCTGTAAGGTAACGTTCACCATCAAGCAGTGGGCGATAATTGCCTATCACCTTATTGTATAGGGCAAGCACCTCCTTCATGTTCTCCAATGCATTCTTCACACCAACGTTATGAGGCATTATCAGTTCATTCATAAGCACTCCATTTTGAGGTTACACATCTTGCTGTCCTTATCCCTACCAACTATGACATGAAGGATACTCTCCACATCCTCAGGCTTATAGTACACCTTATGGTTGATTTGAGAATAGGCTAACGTCCCGTTATCCCGTAAGGTCTGTAATGTTCTGGGGCTGATGTTCAGCATCTGGCACACGTCTTGGCTAACAAGCCAATCGCCCAACCCTTTGTTATTGCTTCTACTGGCCATCTCCTTCATCTTTGTGACGAAACTGTTAAAGCTCGTCAGCAGTTCCTCGTAGGTACTGCGCTCAATTGATATTACTTCCATGTCTATTTAGTTTTTGAAATCTGCGGGCAAAGGTACATCAATATCTTCAGACAGGCTGCCTCTGATAATTATATTTTGGTTTTTAACATTTGAGTCGAGCCTTTCTATTGTCTTTTGCTGAGCTTGCTCATATCATAGCAGTGTGTACTTTTGGGGCATCGCTACAGAAAGTACATATTAGGCTATGCCCTATAAAGGCATTGCCTATAGAACCTATGCAGTTTTGTGTGGCACTCCACAAAAAAGTGCGTATTAGGCTACACCCTTCTATGGAACCTAATTGGGGTATATGAAACAGAAATCTGTGCGGATTGTTGTCATATCAAGAGGAAAGGCCACTCTTTTTCTTAATTTATGTTCACGAATTATCGCATCCTCGTTATTTTTGCTTATTTTTGCAAGCAAAAGAGTAAATATGATGAAGAAAATAGCTTTTTGTTTATTCCTTCTTTTGAATACAACTATGATGTTGGCACAGGATTTGAATGAATATCTTCTTGATAGGCTTACTGCGTCTTGGCAATGCCGGCAGTTGGACTATGAAGATATGACAAATGTTGTGCTCAATAATAAAGATAACCTTGATTCATACCTACGAGGGCTTGCTTTTGTTGAAATTATGCGTTCTGAAGGTAATGATTCCATGACCATCAAGATGATAGACAAATTGTTTGAGTTGTATAATGATAGTCGTATTGCTGGCATGAGAGACTATCTGCTTGATACAAAAAAGAGATTACTGCTCTTGGATAACCGTTACGATGAAATTAGGGAAATGGCCAACTATGTAGGCAAAAGATGGTCAAGTGATGCAGATATGCAACAATGGGTAATCTGCCACAAACGACTTGCTGACGCAGCAAAAGACACAAAACCAGTAATTCTCAAATGGGTAAAGAATGAATCAAGGCTTGCTGCTAATAAAAACCTGACTTATCAGAATGACAGTATTCCTTTCATGACATTCAATGCAAGGTTCAACGGAGTCGAGACCGACAAATTGTTTATGGATACAGGATTGATGACAAGCATGAATATCATGAGGAGTTTCGCAGACAAGATTGGAGTCAGGTTACTTCCTGATTCTCTTCAGATGCGAAGTGCAAACCGATATGGGAAGGTCTTCAATATGCAATTGGGCATTTTAGATAGTCTTCAATTGGGGGACGTCATTATCTACAATCTTCCTGTCTATATTTCTGACGAGGAAGATCAATATGGTAATATTGGTGTAATAGGTGCTCCGGATTTGGCACGATTCGGTTATGTAGAATTAACCGCTGATAGTCTTATCCTTAAGAAACAATTTGGTTACGAAGAAAAGGAACCCAATTTTACTATGAATCCAGGCATAAAAGGAACAAAATGTATTTGTTTACCTTGTATTTATCAAGGACGTACAAGCAAATTCATTCTTGACACAGGCTCGAATAGTTTTTTGATTCCCGAAGGAGACAACACTGCAGAGATTGTTGCCCAAGTTGGTGAGCAGAATCTGGAGATAGCAGCAGGAATGTATTCCCATCCGCTAGTGCAAGAGCATGACGCAATCGGATTCTGGGGAATCCCCATATTATGGGCATTAGACAGGATATGTTTAGATTTCAAGCACACACACGTGGATTTTATAAGAAGAAAGGGCGTAAGTAATACCCTTCGGTTGGCTTCAAAAAACAATTGATTATCTGGTAATAGTAAACAAGATATGGCAAGCGAAATAGCAGAAACAAAAGCAATTGAGCAGGTAAGTGATAGCCTTTATAAGGGAGTATCCGACATTATTGACAATGCACGGCAAGAGGTTGTCGTATATGTAAACAAACATTCTGACTTGATGTTCTGGCATATAGGCCATTACATCAATGAGGATATGGGCTACAAGCAGTATTCCGCCTATGGCAGCAAAATTCTTGCGACACTGTCGCAAAGATTGACTGCGCGTTATGGCAAGGGATATACCTATACTGCTGTCACAAGGATGATGAAAGTTGCTCGTTTTTATAGCGACGAAGAAATGTTTGCGACACTGTCGCAAACATTAACGTGGAGTCATTTTTTGGAACTCGTTACCATAGAAGATAATAACAAGCGATTGTTCTATCAACAGATGGGCATTGCTGAGCATTGGAGTGTCAGGCAGTTACGAGACAAACAGGATGAGATGGCATACGAACGTTCTTTGATAGCTGTAAAACCTGAAGATGAGATCGTTAAGACTCTTGAAAGGGTGACTCCAACCCACATGGAGCCAGATGTAGTGCTACGCAATTCATACGTGCTGGATTTCTTGGGACTGAACGGCTACTATTCCGAAGAAGAACTGGAAGATGCTATCGCCAAACAGTTAGAGGCTTTTATCCTTGAGCTTGGACAAGGTTTCGCTTTCTTGGAGCGTCAGAAACGTTTCACAATTGATGGCACAGACTATTATCTTGATTTGCTTTTCTATCATCGAAAGTTGAAGTGCCTGATTGCTATTGACCTCAAACTTGGAAAATTCAAACCTCAATATAAAGGGCAGATGGAATTATATCTCAAATACCTGCAGAAATATGATATGCAACCAGATGAGAATCCACCTATCGGTCTTCTGCTATGCAGCGAAGGTAATACAGAACATATTGAACTGATGATGCTGAACGAAGATCACATTAAAGTGGCTCAATACCTTACCTGCCTACCAGATAAGCAGTGGTTTATTGACAAACTCAATCGTTCAATACTCATTGCTAAGGAATATAATGACAAGCGCTAAGGAATATCCGCACTGTCGTTGGGTAATAGGACGTAGCCTAATACGCACCTTTTTGGCAGGATGCCACAATCTGCTTAGTGAGCGAAGAGCAAGCTCAGCAGAAACAAATAATGGTACTATCCACAAGAAATGCGATTGTAAAGCTCAACAAGACCTCAAAAGAAGATTCAAGTAAACAGCTAAAAAATGAAACAAGCTAAAACACTGCTTAAGATTGTACAAAAACTACAGAGGAAAGAACTCATCAGATATGCCTCGAACTTAGGCATGGAATGTGATGAGACATGGGACATATCTAAGTTGAGCAAAGCATACACTGAGTTTATCCTGTCAGACCCCAAGAAATTGCTTCTGATGTTGCCGAAGGCAGACCTTGATATTATCAGGAAAGCAAAGGATAGCAAAGCAGGAGAGGGTGTGGACAGAGTAAATGATCACCTGACACCTATCATGGTGTTGTACGGTCTGGCTGAAATGGAATTGTTAGAGCAAGATTTTTTCACTATCACCATTGCAGAGGATTTGCGACAGCTTCTGATACCGCACATCGACTGGGCTTTGGAATATGATCACAATCAACAGCGAATGAGCGTGGAAATCATTGTCGAGGGATTGGCTAACATTCTTGGCATCGTTACGCAAGATGAAATCAGGAAGTATCTGAAACTGCTTATGCAGAATGATAATGACGAAGAAGCGGTGAAAGCGTTTGAGATCATACGCCAGTATTCATTACTGCTTGACAGTATGGAATATGCAGGAGACCTCGAAAATGCAGAGAACGAAGACATCCGATTTGTATCAAGATATGGATGGGAAGATAAGCGAAAGATGGAACAGTTCATTGCACAGCATTCCAAGAAGATAGATTCCATGCGTGAGTTCTCGCTCGAAGAATTGGCAAAAGCATCAGGAATCTTGTTTCCTTTCATTCCCAATCCGAAGATGGAGGAATTCATGCATTTCCTCACTTGTCAGATAGGACTTAGCGAGGCAAGCGCACATATCGTTTGCTTCAATCTGTGGTATTACAAGATACATTATGGCGAGTACGCCCTTGATGATATGCCAATGGAACTTCATTTCTTAAGCCACGCACTGACAGCAGGAAAACAAGAACTGACAGACAGGCTGGCGGAAGAAGGGATGCAGCACCTTGCTGACTTTGCCAACAATCTCCCACTATGGCATTTGCGGGGATTTACAGCTGCTGACTATCCTGCAGAATCCTTTATTCCGAAACTATCAACCAAAGAGCCGTTAGGCCCTATGTTGAGAAAATTGAAGAAAGAGGCTTACCTAATGACAGACATCCTTAATGGAAAGACTTCCTTGCCCAATCATGCAGAGTCATCAACAGAGGAGAACCCATGGGAAGGACAAAAGATAGGCCGCAATGATCCATGTCCCTGTGGCAGTGGTTTGAAATATAAGAAGTGTCACGGAAAGAGCCTGTAGTGCTATTCCTACATATTATAAAACATAGTAAATGAAGAAGAACATCGACATCAAAAAGGCAATACAGCAGATCCCCGTCAAAGAACTACGAGATTTTGTGGAGGTGCAGATAGGAAAGAACCAAAAGTTCCAAGCTGCTTTCTTAAAACATTTTGAGAACTTTTTCGTAGAGAAGGAATCGGGCGATGCATACGTGGAACAGGTGCAGGATGCTTTCTGGGATGCGACCCTTGAGGGCGATTGGGTAAACTTCAGTGCCCAAAGCCGCTTGAGCAGTGAAATATATGACGTGGTGGAAACGGCACGCAAGTTCATAGCAAGAGGCAATCCTGAGCCAGCCATCGAAATAGGCTTTACCATTATAGAAAACGGC
>JAFVGN010000004.1 GCA_017474925.1 Prevotella sp.
AGTGGTAGCAGGAGCAGGGTCTGTCAAGTCGTCAGCCGGCACATAAACTGCTTGTACTGAGGTAATTGAGCCCGATTTGGTCGAGGTAATTCTCTCCTGCATGGTACCCATCTCAGAAGCCAGCGTAGGCTGATAACCTACGGCCGACGACATACGGCCAAGCAATGCGGAAACCTCAGAACCAGCCTGTGTGAAACGGAAAATGTTGTCGATGAAGAACAGGATGTCGGCAGCGCCGCCGTCCTTGCCACCACCATCGCGGAAGCCCTCGGCAACCGTCAATCCTGACAATGCCACAGAAGCACGTGCACCGGGTGGCTCGTTCATCTGACCATACACCAGCGTAGCCTGGCTCTTTTTCAGTTCTTCGGGGTCAACAAGCGAGAGGTCCCATTTGCCCTGGGCCATAGCCTCCTTGAACTTTTCACCATAGCGGATAACACCCGACTCAATCATCTCACGGATGAGGTCGTTACCCTCACGAGTACGCTCACCAACACCTGCAAACACAGAGAAACCGTTGTGGCCCTTTGCAATGTTATTGATGAGCTCCATGATGAGCACCGTCTTACCTACACCGGCACCACCGAAAAGACCGATCTTACCACCTTTCAGGTAAGGCTCCAGCAGGTCAATGACCTTAATACCCGTCGAGAGCACTTCCTTTGACGTCGACAACTCCTCAAATTTCGGAGCAGCGCGGTGAATGGGGTAAGCACCCTTTATGTCGAGCTGTTTCATACCGTCGATAGGCTGACCGATAACGTTCAGCATACGACCTTTAATCTGTTCGCCGGAAGGCATCAGAATTGGTGTGCCCAACGGCTTTACCTCCAATCCACGTTGCAAACCGTCCGTGTTGTCCATAGCAACGCAGCGCACGGTATCCTCGCCGATGTGCTGTTGTACCTCGACGATGAGCTGAGCGCCGTTTGGACGTTCAATTGTCAATGCCTCGTGAATCTTTGGGAGCACTTTTTCCGCATCTAGGCCCTTGGTGTCGAAATAGACGTCAATTACAGGACCAATAATTTGCGAAATGTGTCCATTAATCTGTGACATAAGCAGTTGTTAATATTTAAAGTTACTAATTGTTTTTAATACATATGGCTGCAAAGTTAATAATTATTTTCTTAAAAAAAAACAATATTGCTAATTTTTTTTGAAATATAGCAGTGCAGCCGACTTGAATACGTGGTTATAGTGCCTCTTTCTATTCTGTAAAAAACTGTGTGAATGCCTTGACAGCATAGATATGGTCGTCCACGCTGCCTGTTTCCCGACAACTATGCATGGCGAGGATGGCATTGCCCATATCAACACCTCTCAAGGGTATTGACGAAGCAAGAATGTTGCCCAGCGTGCTGCCACCAGCCACATCGGAATGGTTGACAAACCGCTGACAAGGTACGCCTGCCTTCCGGCATATTTCGGCAAACACGGCCGCCGAAACGGCATCGCTGGCATATTTCTGGGCGGCATTGAATTTGATGACAGGACCGCCGCCGAGTACTGGATGGTTTGTCGGGTCGTACTTCTCACTATAATTGGGATGCCAGGCATGGGCATTGTCAGCAGAAATCATGAATGCCCGCTCTACAGCCTGGTAAAATGCCTCCTCTCTCCCACCCTGAGCCAGCACGATTCGCTTCAGCATCATGGCGAGGAACGGGCTGCCGGCTCCTTGCTTGGTTTGCGAACCCGTCTCTTCGTTGTCGAAGATGGCCAGAACCTTCGTGGCATCAGTAGTTTCCGCTCCAATCATCGCCTCCAGTCCAGCAACGCACATCGACAGGTCGTCCAACCGACCAGAGGAAATGAATTCGTCGTGAACGCCGAAAGTACAGGCAGGTGTGGCGTCAGCAAGATAGAGGTCAAAGTCGAGGATGTCTTCCTGACGGATCTCCAGTTCCGTGCAGATGACGTTCATCAGCAGATTACCACGCTCCAGTTCGTTGCTGACGATTCCCAGAATCGGCAACATATCCTTCTGTTTACTCAGTTTCACGCCATCGTTCACCTGACGGTTGAAATGGATTGCCAGATTGCTAATCTGAAGTAGCGGGCGTTTGACGTGCAGCAGCAGCGTCTGAGGATTGAATGCATCCTTCCCACGGACAATGACTCGTCCTGCAATCGTCAGTGGTCGGTCGAACCACGTCGACATGATAGGACCGCCATACACCTCGGTATTCAACTTCACAATACCACCCTCGCACAGCATTTCGGCGTGGGGCTTGATGCGGAATGTTGGAGAGTCGCAATGGGCACAGATCATCCTAAAGCCTGCTTCTGCCATCGGTTTGCGTCCGATATGAAAAGCATAGATGGAGGAATCGTTCTTTGTAACATAGAACTTGCCACCACCGTTAATCATCGATTGAGCTTGCTCTTGTTCGCTGAGGGGTCTTTGGGGGTCTATTCGTTGGTAGCCCGCCTTTTCCAATTGGCAGGCAATGTTTTTCGTTGCCAGGAAGTTTACTGGCGATTCATTCAGGAAGTTTAATAAACGTTCTATCATATTGTTCAAATTGTTAAGTGCAAGATAAACATCATTGGTCCTTGAAAGACTGTTCAGGGTCTAATTCGCCGTCAAAACTGATGAGGTCACTGTTCTGGGGACGTACATCGATGTATGCCTCTCCTGTATCATACAGCTCAACGATATATTCGTAGTTGTCCTCGCTCGTTTTCACGCTCATTTCTATTCTGGTAAGGTTTGCTTTCGGATGACTCTCTTTATAAGACAAAATCCGTTCTACGAAGTTCAAAACCTGTGGATTGGATGACATCGGGGCTTGATGTGCAACCCCTATATATGGCAGATAACTTCTGACCGTATCACCTCGTACTTCCAAGGAGTAATTGGATGTGATTGTTTTTGAAGCATACCGCATCGGATGCATCGTCCTGACGTCGATGTACATCTGTCGTTTCTTCAAAGCTTCAGACACAGCTTTCCTCATCAACTCTTTTTGCTCCTCACGCTTCTGAAGAGAGACGCACCCCGTCAATAGAATGGTGGCTATGATGAATGACAAAAACTTTTTCATCGTTCCTCTTTTTAAAAATGTATATACTATATTATATGTTGAACCTTAGATTCAGAATGATGATACAAAAATAGATTAATTTCTGGAAATAGCATAAAAATTGTAGACATTTTTAAGTGTTTTTACTAAAAAAACGGATATATATAGTATTTTTACGAGAATAATATGTATATTTGCAAACGAATCATCCAAAACAGACTTAACCATGAAGCCAATACGGAAAATAAAAACGTCGTATACTACACAGCTGACGTTGTGGGTAGCGGTTTTTGTGCTGATTATTTCGGCAATGGTTATTTTCCTTCTGGCACGTTTTTCGCAGGATTGCATTAATGAAGAATCCATTGAAACGACACAGCAGACACTTGAAAACACGGCATTGAGAGTTGACAATACGCTGCAGCAGGCAGAAATTACGGCACAACTGGAAAATCAGACGCTGCGGGTTAACCGCCGGCTCATTGAGCAACAGATTGACGACAACGGCTATCTCGTGACCATCAAGCAGACGCTGCCCAATTCAAAGCTCTTCGTAACGAGAAGGGACAGTAGCCAACTCAGCAGTTTCTTAATTGCCGACGATACGGGCTACCGCTTAGTGAAGAACGAGGATGATGAGAGTTATGTCTTCTACGCAGCAGTTGGCAAACGTCCATTTAGTATCGTAGTCGTCGCACCGACAGAAGACATCTTCGGAAAATACACCGATGTGCAGTATTTTATCCTGATATGTGGCATAGCCGGTGTCCTCGTCTTGCTCTACATCCTCTATGCCGTTATCGGCTACCATCTCCATCCGCTGCACCATCTGGCTGACTCAGCACAGGCCATCGCTGAGGGGAACCTGGAAACCACCTTTGTCGACAGCCGACACAAGGACGAAATCGGACAGCTGCAGAACAGTCTGAAGAAAATGCAGAGCTCGTTGGCAGACTACATGGATGAAATGCAGAAAAAACAGGCTGCGATGACGCTGCAGAACGAGGAGCTGCAAGGAGCTTATAGAGAGGCACAGGCCTATGAGGTTCTTCGTACACGACATCTTCACGAGATGACAGACAAGATGAAGGAACCGATTCAGCAATTGTGCCGTTCGACCGACTGTATCAGTAATGAGTACAGGAGAATGACTAAAAAGGAGATAGCTCTGCATGAAAGCAATATCATGCAGGCCACAGAGACCATCACACAACTGCTTGACCAACTGTTTAAAAACCCTGCTGCGCTATGAGGTCTCTGATACGTTTCATCCAACAGCGGTTGTCCATCCGCCTGGGCTTCCTGATAGTCATCATTATCACGGTGGTCTTCTCTCTGCTGTTCGACTTCCTCTTCTACCGTTGTAAACAGTACATTCACCTAGCGGCAATTGAACGCGCCACACAGCTCTTGGACAATACTGCCGAGCACATCAACGGCATTATGGCAGAGACGGAGATTGTAACCAATTACAAAGCCGCCAACATCTCCCGTCACTTGACACCCGACTCACTACTCGCATATTCCCGACAGACCGTCATAGACTATCCGTTCCTCACGGGCTTTGCCATCTCCATGGAACCGTACTTCTTCCCGGAAAAGGGTCGCTACTTCTCGGCATATACCCTGCAACAGGACGATACGATTACCACGGTGCGCGAAGGACCGTTTGAGTATTTCGACAAGATATGGTATAGCTCGTCCCGCAATCTAGGAGCTCCCTGTTGGGTCGATGCCTTCGACGACTATAATGAGGGGACCCTCTCGTCCAAGGACATCTTGACGTCGTATTGCTGCCCTATTCGCGATGCTAACGGCAAGTTCATAGGCTCCATTACCGCCAGTCTTACACTGAAATGGCTTTCAGAAGTCGTCGCTTCCATTCAGCCCTATCCTAACTCTTCGGCCATCATGATTGGACGAACCGGTATTTACCTTGTACACCCCGATACATCAAAGCTTTTCCGCGAAACCATCTTTAGCGATGCGGCTCCAGAAGCACAAAATGACATCAACGCCTTGGGCAAAGCCATGCTCGCAGGACGTAGTGGCATGACACAGACCATCGTTGACGGCAATAATGCCTATTTTTTCTATCGTCCATTGGAGCGTACAGGATGGAGCATCGCCATTGTCTGTCCTGAGAGTGACGTTTTCAGCCGCTACAACAGACTCCTTTATATCGTGTGGACCTTCATTGGCATAGGGCTGCTGCTACTTATGCTTTTTTGCTACCAGACAGTCCGTCGCACAGTACAGCCGCTGAAACTGCTTGCACATCAGGCCCAGCGCATTGCTGACGGACACTTCGACGAACCGCTTCCCCCCAGTCATCGGCGAGACAGCGTAGGCCGACTGACTAACAGTTTCATACGGATGCAGCAATCGTTGACCAAGTCCGTGGCTGACATCCGCCGAGTGAACGACGAGCTTGAACAGCGTAACGAAGAACTTACCAAGGCCTACCAAGTAAAGATGGAAGCCAACAAGCAGAAAATAGAATTGATACAGAGCCTGTATCACGAGATACGTACCCCACTCAACATTGTCTGCGGATTCACGCAAGTGCTCTCTGCCAGTCTTCACGAGGTTGAAGGTGGTGACACGTCGGGTAATTATGACGATGTAAGTATTCTTAACGATGAGGAAATTGCCGACATCACAGAACGTATGAAGCAAAGTGCTAATGATATTAGCCGCCTCACACACGAACTCGGTCAGGCTTCGATTTAGATAAGATGAAATCAGACGTAGAAGCGCGCAATGCTTAAAACACTCGTTTTTAGGTATTGCGCACTTCATTTTTTCACTGTACCTTTGTGTATCAATTTAAGAGTATGCAGAAACAAAGATTATTATTGACTATCATCGTGGTGATGATGCTACAATCAATTTGTGCACAGGGGGTTATACGTGGAATAGTTGTCGACAAAGAGACGAGCGAACCCATTATCGGAGCAACTATTTCGGATGCAGGCAAACGTAACCCACTCACCATAACTGATGCAGAAGGACGGTTTTCTATACCTAAAAATAATTATCCGAAGCAAATCAAGATTACGTATATTGGATATAAATCGCTCATTTCCAAATTGACGGACAAAGGACGTTATGAGTTGGAAGCCGAAGTGAGCAAACTGGGCGAAGTAGTGGTCACTGCACAAGAGAGTCATGGACTGACAAGTGCATCGAAAATAGAGAAACACGCAATGGAACACCTGCAGCCATCGAGCTTTGCCGACCTGATGGAGTTGTTGCCAGGCGGACGAAGCAGCGACCCTTCTCTGACCACTCCCAACACCATCCATATCCGCGAGATACCAATCACAAGCAGCAATTACTCAACCTCATCATTAGGAACAAGCTTCGTCATGGATGGTGCACCCATCTCTACTAATGCCAACATGCAGTATCTGGCTGGAGCCTGGGATGCTGTAGCCACCGACCGTGACAATGTCAATGCGGGTGTTGACATGCGTACCATACCGACCGATGACATTGAAAGCGTGGAGATTGTTCGTGGAATTCCTAGCGTCGAATATGGCGACCTGACCAGTGGCCTGGTAAAAATTGAACGCCGACAGGGAGGACATGACCTGAATTTCCGTCTAAAGAGCGATATGGGCTCTAAACTATTCTATGCCGCCAAGGGGTTCGAATGGAAGGCGAAGCGACTGAGTCTGAACCTGAGTGCCGACTATCTGAACGCCAAGGCCGACCCACGTAACCGTCTGGAAAACTACAAGCGCCTGACGCTCTCTGCCCGATTGCATAAGACGTGGGAGCAAGAAGCATACCATTTGGGACTCACAGCCAATCTCGACTATACGGGCTCGTTCGATAATGACAAGGTTGACCCCGACCTGAACCATAGCATTGAAGACTCATACCGTTCGAGCTATAACCGTTATGCTGCGCTGGTTTCCCTACAAATGAAGATGAAACGGTCCATGTGGCTTAAATCGGTAGAGGCCATCCTTTCTTCTTCCTACGAATACAACCTGACAGAACGTACAAGACTTGTCCAGCTGTCCCGGATGACGGTAGCACCACTTGCCAAGGAAGAGGGCGAGAACGATGCCTATATCCTACCTTTTAAATATATGGGACACCACGAAACGGAAGGTAAGCCGCTAAATGTCTATGTGAAGATGAACGGACGACTGCAGATACCTAGCAACATGGTTTCCAACACGCTGTTATTGGGGGTGGATTGGAATTTGGACAAGAACTTGGGACGCGGACAGGTATTCGACCCATATACACCCGTCTATACAGGCATTTCGTCACGCCAGCGCAAATTGTCGGATATCCCGGCGAACCGCCGACTGTCTGCCTATGCTGAAGAGAACATCAAATGGCCTACCAGGATTGGGACCGTTGAAATGGCTGCAGGTCTGCGTGCTACACAAATGATGAATATGCCATCGGAATACGTCATGCATGGCAAGTGGTACTTTGATCCGCGTGTCAACATCGGTTATTCCTTCCCACGCTTTACGCTCTTTGGACAGCCGACATTTGTTCGTATAGCAGGCGGTGTGGGTCAGCACACCAAGATGCCAACGATGGAACAGCTGTTTCCGGACATGCTCTATATCGACTTCGTGCAGCTGAACTACTACCACGACAATCCTGACTACCGGCGCATCAATCTGATGACCTATATCCGCGATCCACGCAATACGGCATTGGAGCCAGCACGTAACCTAAAGTGGGAGGTTTCGACGGACATCCAGGTCGGAGGGAACCGCTTGTCAGTTACCCTTTTCCATGAGAAGATGTCGTCAGGATTCCGCACCCAGTCCTATTACGAGTCTTTTCACTATAAACAATATGACACTTCAGGTATAGATGCTGCCACATTAACCGGTCAGCCTTCGCTGGATAATCTGCCCTACTCCGAGATGGATGAGTTGTCAGGCTACAGCAACTACACCAATGGTAGCATGACGCTGAAAGAAGGAGTGGAATATACGCTTGAAACCATACGCTTCCCTATCATACTGACACGCCTGACCATCAACGGAGCCTATTTCCGTACCACCTACGATAACTCTATTGTTGACAGTTACCGTCCCTATCAGGTGGTTGACAACCGTCAGATACAGTATGTAGGTCTCTATGCCAACGATGACGGCTATGTACGTGAGTCGTTGAATACGAACTTCACGCTGGATACCGATGTGCCAAAACTGAAGCTGGGCTTCTCTATTTCTGCCCAATGTCTGTGGTTCACCACCTCACAGCGAAAGGAAACTAGCAATTATCCTGTGCAATATATAGCCCCCGACGGTAGCATACATGAGTGGCAGGAACAATATGCCGAGGACACCTATCTGCGCTGGCTTGTCAGAGACTATTCACCCTCCCAGTTTGAGAAAGACCGGGTTCCTTTTGCTATGAACCTGAACTTCAAGGTGACCAAGAAGCTATTTAACGACCACCTGAAAGTGGCCATGTTCTGCAACAAGCTATGGGACTATACCCCCGACTATGACAGCCGCGGTACTACTATACGGCGGCATGTAACTCCTTATTTCGGACTGGAATGCAACGCAACATTCTGACAATAGAATCAAAAGAAATAACATATTCAAGATATGAAACAAATAGTGACCTATATCATATTATTATCATTAGGATTTCTATCCCTGACGGCCTGTCATCAGGAAGAGAACGACCTGTTTGCCATAGCCGTCATAGACCTGGTTTCCGACGAAGCGGTGAGTATCATACAGGTACAGGCACAGGCAAAGCTGACGAACGTCAACACCCGTCAGGTGACCACTACGACCAACTTCGATGGGGCTACGCTGCATGTTGAGCTGCTGCGCGGTGCCTACGAGGTACTCATAGAGGGTGTCGCAACTTGTCAGGAGCCCGATGGCAAAAATCGCCTACGCCAGTTCAGGGCTCAGACAGATTACGTGGAATTGGCAGGTAAGGGAACGAATACAACAACACTTAAAATCATTTGGCTCGACTGATATGAAGAGACTACTATTCTATATCATCATGTGTGGGTATTCTGCTTTGGCCTTGGCCTCAAGTGCCGACTCGGCTTTGGTGGAACACCACTCGCTATGGCGTACCATTGACAGCGAGGCTCGACAGAATCCAGCGCTACATGGCTTGGCTTACCGTCTCTCCTTGTCAGAATTATCGCTGGGCATCAACATGAGTCGTCAGTCGGAGGCTTTTGTGCTGGAGAATGGCAAAGGATATACTCTGCCCTATCTGGGCGTGGAGTCTTTCCTGAAACTGTCGGAACGTACATCCGTATGGGGAACGGCATCCTATAAGACTGGCAGTCGGCGTGAAATAAAATGGAACTCGACGTCCGATTATGATTTGTTGCAACCCTATGTCCTGGCTGACACCTTAGGAGGCGATACCCGTTGTGAGCAATACCTCTTCTCCGGAGGCTATGCCACCCGATTGCAGCAATGGCTACTTGGAGCAGAAATGCTGGTTAGGGCCGAACAGGAGTATCGCGACCAGGACCCTCGTATGCGTGGCGTGGTTACCGAACTTCGACTGCGGATAGGTGCCGGACGTGAGATAAGGGGGTATAGTCTTGGTGCTGCTTTCGAAGGCAACATCTACAAGCAGACCAACAGCGTCGAATTCTATAACGAGGAGGGAGTCATCCCTGAATACCAGATGACGGGCCTCGGTACTGAATACAGCCGCTTCTCTGGCGACAAACGCAGCATCTACTACGATGGCGGTGGCGTAGCCCTGCTCATGAATGCTTATCCTGTCGATGGACGAGGATTGTATGCAGACCTGACGTTGGACGAGCATCGTTACCACCGTAAGCTGGCAGACTACAATTCCATGCCGCTTACCGATCTCTATCAGGAGCATGCAGGTCTGACTATTGGCTGGAAAAACTCAGGGAAAAGCCGTCTGGCACTCTATGGAAAAGCCAACTATACCCGTCGCACGGGCGATGAGCATGTCGGTGGCACTTCTAATGCCCGCTATTTTCCGGTCATTGCCTGTCTGACCATGTATAAAGGCCACATCGTTGAGATGTCAGCAGGCGGCATCTACGGACGCAAGTCGTGGAATGTCTCGGCAGAAGGCGGCTATCGTAATCAGACGGAGAAATATGTCTATCCGGAACGCCAGATGGACTATAGCCAACTTTATGGCCGGCTGACTGGCCAATGGTTTTTGAAGGCATCCTCTGTATTACTGCTGACGCTGGAAGGCCATGCTGCCTATACCGCCCATCTGGACGACCAGGTGGTGATGCCCTATGCCAACATGGACGCCAAGACTATCCAGCTGATCAGTCATAAGAGAGATTATGCCAAGGCCAACTACACGGAACTGGGTGGTGGCGTGCGTGCCGACTATTCCCTGCCAGGAGGCCGCTACGCACTCTTCGCACGACTGGCGGCGGGTACGGTGCTATGTTCCGTAGGTTCACACCAGACCGATTTGCATGCATCATTGGGAATTACATTTTAATCATCATATTAACAAAGAAAAGAAAATGAAAAAGACTGTTATTTTGAGCATCATCATGATGCTGAGTGTTGGACTCTTCGTGACGTCCTGTAAGAGTGATGACGAAACACCTGTCGTACCCATGACAGCCGTGATTCTGGAAATACCCTCCAATCTGGAGAATGCCGTGCTGTCAAATGCCTCAGGCACATTAACCAACGTTCAGACCCAGAAGGTGGTCAATGTTACCAACGACCAATTCGTCAAGACTGGCAACAACTATCAGATACAGCTGGCTAACTTGGAAGAAGGGACGTACAACATTGAAGTAAAGGGCCATCTCGACTTCACGTTGAACGGTATTGCTGGACAGAAGGACTTTGAGGTCAAATCGGATAACGTAAGCATCTCCGAGAAGTCGTCGACAGTCAAGCTGACGGTATCAACCTTTACTGCCCAGGGTGGTTTTGTTATCAGCGAAATCTTCTTTACGGGTACCAGTACCGCAGAGGGCAAGAGCTACAGTGGCGACCAATACATGATTATCACCAACAACAGCGACGTGACCCTCTATGCCGACAGCATCGCCGTGCTGGAGTCAGCATTCCTGACAACCCAGAAGCAGGACTATACACCAGACATCATGGCCACCGACTTCTCTGTACAAGCCTGCTACATGATTCCCGGCAACGGCAAGAGTGTGCCTGTAGCCCCTGGCGCATCGCTGACCCTGGCTGTCAACGCCATCAACCACAAGGCTGAGCAGCCTCAGTCTATCGACCTGAGCGGTGCCGACTTCGAGTTCTACGACGAGTCGTCGAACGCCAACTTCACCGATCCAGACGGCAAGGCGCCCAACCTCGACAAGTGGTACTGCTATACCGCTACGATCTATCAGTTCCACAGCCGTGGCTTCAACTCCATGGCTATCGCCAAGATGAAGACTACCAAGGAGGACTGGCTTGAGAACTACGTTTACGATGCCACCTACCTGTTCGTCTATGGCGATTTCTCCAAGGAGATGACCAAGAAGGGCATCTACAGAGTGCCCAACTCATGGATTCTGGATGGTGTGAACCTTAGCGTGGAGTCTGTTCGCGAGTGGAACGTACTGGATGCCAGCGTTGATGCCGGATGGACCTATTGCGGAAAAGTGGACAAGGATGTGACCCGCTTCAACAAGTCGGTTATCCGCAAGCAGGATGACAACGGCAAGTATATCGATACCAACAACTCTACCAACGACTTCACACCCGAGGCTCCTGCTTCGCTACTGAAGTAATGAACGACCATTGACAAGTGATGAAACATATTCTATTCCCCCTTTTTGCTCTGTTGCTGCTGCCCATGACGGCAGCGGCGCAGAGCCTGCCTCAGGATCCTACCATCCGTAAGGGCAAGCTGAAGAACGGCATGACCTACTATATCCGCCACAACGCGAAGGAAGCAGGTCTTGCCGACTTCTACATAGCCCAGCGGGTGGGCAGTATCCTTGAAGAGCCCCGCCAGCGTGGACTGGCCCACTTCTTGGAACACATGGCCTTCAACGGCACGAAGAACTTCCCCGGCAAGGGAAAGCGGTTGGGCATCGTACCTTGGTGCGAAACCATCGGCGTGAAGTTCGGTGCCAACCTGAATGCCTATACTTCAATCGACCAGACGGTGTATCACATTGGTTCTGCACCCTTGAAACGCGAGGGCATCATCGACTCGTGCCTGCTGGTGCTTCACGACTGGAGCCACTATCTGCTGCTCGAGGATGCAGAAATCGACAAAGAGCGAGGCGTCATCCACGAAGAGTGGCGCACGCGTCGTGCCGGCATGGCCGTACAGCGACTTATGGAGCAGGCTATGCCTAAGGTCTATCAAGGTACGAAGTATGAGGACTGCATGCCCATCGGCTCGATGGATATCGTCGATCATTTCCCCTATCAGGACCTGCGCGACTACTATCAGAAGTGGTACCGCCCCGACCTGCAGGCCATCATCGTTGTCGGCGACATCGACGTTGACAAGATGGAGAAGAAAATCAAGAAGGTCTTCTCATCCATCCCCATGCCCAAGAATGCTGCCGAGCGTATCTACTACACCGTTGACGACAACGATAAGATGATTGTCGACATCGAGAAGGACAAGGAGCAACCCGTTGTGCTATGCCACATATACCAGAAGCGAGAGGCTACTCCAGACAACGAGAAAAACAGCGAGAAATACTTGCGCGACAACTATATCGACGGATTGATTGGCAGCATGCTCAACGATCGGCTGGTAGAGCTACGGCAGCTGCCTGTCCCGCCATTCCAGAGTGCTACGGGGCGTGCCTCCCAGTTTTTCCTCAGCCGCACCAAGGATGCTTTCTCCCTGAGTGTCAGCTGCAAGCAGGATAACATCCTGGGAGGTATCATATGCGCTGTCGGCGTGGCTGAGCGTGCACGCCAGCACGGGTTTACGCAGTCAGAACTCGACCGCGCCAAGAAACTGCGTCTGAATGCTGCCGAGCGCCGGCAGAAGATGAAGGACGACTATCGTAATTCACACTATGTAAGCGAGTGTGTGGACAATTTCCTGGAAGGCGAGCCGCTGGTCAGCGTCGATTTCATGCTGGAGAACACCCAGAAACTTGACCACGAAGTAACGCTTGCGGAAGTGAACGCTGCCGTCAGGGAACTCATCACCGACAAGAACCAGGTGGTCGTGATGTATGCACCTGACAAGGAAGGCTTCGAAATACCCTCCGAACAGCAGATTGAGCAAGTGATTCTGGCTACCCAACAGATGGCTTTTGCTCCCTACGTCGAAGCTCAGCTGGCCGAGACGTTAGTGAGCGAACTGCCGAAACCAGGCAGTATTGTGGACGAGAAGCCCTATCGTCACGGCTTCACGGCAATAACTTTGAGCAACGGTATGAAGATCTATGCCAAGAAGACCGACTATGAAGCTGATGCTGTAACCATACGTATGCAGGCCGAAGGCGGCACATCGCTCTATGGTGACGAGGACATTCCCAACTTTGCCCTCATTTCGAGCGGGGTGACCGAAGGCGGTGTCGGACAGCTTGATGCCGTTACCTTGCGCAAGATGCTGACGGGTAAGAGCGTCCGCGTGTCACCCTCTGTGGGCAGCAAGGGACAGAGCATCTCAGGCAGCGCATCTGTAAAGGACATGCAGACCATGTTCCAACTGGTCTACCTCTACTTCACCCAGCCCCGCCGAGACGATGATGCCTTTGCCAGCCTGATGAACCGCCAACGTGCCTTTCTGGCCAATCGCAACGCTTCGCCGAAAGTCGACTACAATGACTCTATCCGTGCCATTCTCTACGGCCACCATCCGCGAATGGAGCCTGTCGTGCAGTCCACACTCGATAAGGTTAGTTATGACCGCATCCTAGACATCTACAGGGAGCGTTTTAGCGATGCCGACAACTTCAAGACAGTCATCATCGGTAACTACGACGACGAGCAACTGCGCCAGTTGTTATGTCAGTATCTGGCCACGCTGCCATCCAACGACAAGCACGAAGAAACCGACTACAGTCGCGTTCCCCAAGTGGTTGACGGAACTTCCGTCCACGTATTCCGCAAGCAGCAGGCCACGCCCCTGGCCAATGTCGGTATCTATCTGACAGCCGACCTTCCCTTCACCGCACAAAGCGATTTGGAACTCGACTTCCTGAAGCGTTGTCTGTCCATAGCCTATACCGACTCAGTACGCGAGGAAAAAGGCGGTACGTATGGTGTCAGCGTTGACTTCGACTTAGACAAAGACGACAAACCCAATGCTACGATGAAGATAGCCTATAATGCCGATCCCGACAGATATGAGGAACTGAATCCCATCATCTATCAGCAGCTTAAAAACATTGCTGACAACGGCCCTGCCGCTTCATCCATGCAAAAGGTAAAGGAGTATCTCGTCAAGCAGTATGCCCAGGCTGCCATCACCAACGACTACTGGAGCTACGTCATCTGGCACGAACTCGACGACGACATTGACTTCGACCGCGACTACTGCAAGATGGTTCAGGAGATGAAGCCTGAAAACGTGCAGCGAATGGCTCAGCAACTCTTAGCCGCCAAGCGTTGCATCGAGGTAACCATGCTGTCAGAATAAATACTGATGTGACAAAAAAAGGTGAGAGGTAATAGAAATGTTGGTTACCTCTCACCTTTTACATCTTACATCATACATCTCACATCTTCTTGAGCCCTTTTTTCAAGAAATTGATGTATTCCGCAACGTCCTCGTTGTATGCACGACTGCCAGCGAGGGGCTTACCATCGCTGTCGAGCATCACATAGAAGGGCTGGGCGTTAGCACCAAACTTCGAGCTCTGCAAGTAACTCCACTTGGCTCCTACCGTGCGCAGGGTCTTGGTGTTGCCCTCAGCATCCTTCACTTCATAGGGCTCCTTCAGCGGGGTCTTGTCATCAACATAGAGCGATATGAGCACAAAATCGTTCGTCAGCATGTCAGCTACCTGCGGGTCGGTCCATACAGCAGCTTCCATCTTGCGGCAGTTTACGCAGCCAAAGCCAGTGAAGTCTATCAGCACAGGCTTGCCCTGGGCCTTCGCAGCCGCCATGCCTTCCTCATAGCTGGTGTATTTGGCTTCGACGACTTTGCTGTTCAGGTTGAAGTCCTGCGTGTTCATCGGGGGTGCAAAGGCTGAGACTGCCTTACAGGGTGCACCCCAAAGTCCTGGCACCATATAGACGGCAAAGGCCAGCGACACCAGTCCCCCCATGATGCAGAGCACGGGCATCGGCTTGTTCAGCTCTCCTCCTATCTCGTACGTCTGGAACTTCAGCCAGCCGCATAGATAGGCTCCCAGTAGGGCAAATATGACAATCCATAGCGACAGGAACACCTCACGGTCGAGCAGATGCCAGCCGTAGGCCAGATCGGCCACGGAGAAGAACTTCAGCGCGAAGGCCAGCTCGATGAAACCCAGCACGATTTTCAGCGTGTTCATCCACGAACCAGACTTTGGTGCCTGCTTCAGCCATGCGGGGAAGAGGGCGAAGAGCGTGAACGGCAGAGCAAGTGCCAAGGCAAATCCGAACATGCCGAGGGCGGGTGCGAGCCAGTTGCCGCTAGTGGTGGTCTCCACCAACAGCAGACCGATAATCGGGGCTGTACAGGAGAATGACACGAGTACCAAGGTGAAAGCCATCAGGAAGATACTGAGCAGTCCGCTGGTCTCCGAAGCTTTCGTATCCACCTTGTTGGCCCATGAGTCGGGCAGTCTGATTTCAAACCAACCGAAGAAACTCAGGGCGAACACGACCAGCAACAGGAACAGGAAAATGTTGAAGACGGCATTCGTCGACATTGCGTTCAGCGTGTCGCTGCCGAAAATGGCCGTCACGAGCAATCCCAGTCCCAGATAGATGACGATGATGCTTACTCCGTAGGTTACGGCATCCCGGATGCCTTTCTCCTTGTCATTCTTCGAACGCTTCAGAAAAAAACTTACCGTCATCGGGATAATGGGCCAGATGCAGGGCATGCAAACGGCCAGAAGTCCGCCGATGAAACCCATCAGTAAAATATACAATAAGGTATGGTCGGCAATATTGTCGCTGCCCCCCATCGCCTTCAGCTCGTCAACGACGGGTGCCCAGAGGCCAGAGGAGTCGTTGTCCGATACAGTTACCATAGCATTTGCGGAGTCTGGGCGCTCCTGACTGTTTCCGTCAGCCTGCTTCACGGAGTCCACCTCTACCCTATCCTCCTTGGCAACTGCCATCTCCTCAGGCTTGGCTTCCTCCTTGGGCTTGGCGGCAACGGGACTATTGCCTTTCCCCTTGAATTCAGCCTCCGACGGCGGCAGACAACTCTGGTCGTTGCAGGCCCCGTATTCCACATAGCAGTCGATGTCGTACTGAGGCTTGGTAAACCGAATCTTCTGCGCAAAGGTGACGGCATTCTCAAAAAAGCGCAGATTCATGTCGAACAGCTTGTCAAACTGCTTGATTTCCTTGCCACGCGCTTGCAACTTACCTACAGGTTCCGCGCCGTCCATCTTCACCACATTGAACGATGCGCTGATGGGACCGTCCTCACCCAGATTGGTCGAATACACATGCCACCCTGCGTCGATTGTGGCGCTGAACAGAATTTCAGCCTCCCCGTCTTTCAGCTCCTTCAGCTGCGATTTGAAGTGTACCGGATTCACCATCTGCGCCAGCACATTGACATGCATGACGCATAAAAAACACATAACTGCGTACAACTTGTTATTCATCATATAATTGCTCCTTTGAACTAACTGGTGTTATGTTTGGTGCAAAAGTACGAAAAATCAGTTAGAAATTAGTATCTTTACGGATGTTTTTTAGTAGTATTAGTGAAATTGCATTTAATTAATGTATACATAAATTATTTAGAAGAAATACAAAAAATGTTTGTTTTATGAAGTTTTTGCAATCTCTGCTTTGCAATTTAGAATCTTTTTTGTACCTTTGTGGCTGTTTTAAAACAAATCGCACAGAATGGAAGCTTTTTTTAGGACGCACCGATACTTGGTGGAGCATGTGAATGCTCCCGTACGTCGTACCCTGATGGACGAGATTGACTGGTCTGACCGCATGATCGGCATCAAAGGTATGCGCGGCATAGGAAAAACTACATTCCTGTTGCAATATGCTAAAGAAAACTTTGATATTCAGGATCGTAAGTGCCTGTATATCAATATGAACAATTTTTATTTCCAAGGTCGTGGCATTGCCGATTTTGCCGGTGAGTTTGTCAGACATGGCGGTCGTGTATTGTTGATTGACCAGGTTTTCAAGCAGCCGGAATGGTCTCGGGAGCTTCGCAAGTGCTACGACCTGTATCCTTATCTGAAGATTGTTTTCACGGGTTCCAGCGTGATGCGCCTGAAAGAAGAGAATCCAGAGCTCAATGGCATTGTCAAGTCTTACCACTTGAGGGGATTCTCATTCCGAGAATTTGTAAATTTACTCACAGGTTCGGATTTCTGCCCTTACACGCTAGAGGATATACTTGAAAACCATGAGCACATAGTCAAGCAGATTCTGCCCAAGATGTCGCCTAACCGCTATTTCCAGGATTACATCCACCATGGTTTCTATCCTTTTTTCCAGGAGCACCGCAATTACTCGGAGAACCTGTTAAAGACCATGAACATGATGACGGAGGTGGATATCCTGCTTGTGAAACAGATTGAGTTGAAGTATCTGACAAAAATCAAGAAGCTGTTCTATCAGTTGGCAGAGGAAGGTCCTAAGGCTCCTAACGTCAGTAAGCTGGCGAAAGACATAGAGACCAGCCGTGCTACGGTGATGAACTATATCAAGTACCTGACTGATGCCCGCCTGCTGAACATGATCTACCCTATAGGCGAATCGTTTCCCAAGAAGCCGTCGAAGGTGATGTTGCACAACTCCAACCTGCTCTATGCCATCTACCCTATCCGCGTAGAAAAGCAGACTGCGATGGAGACGTTCTTTGTCAACTCGCTGTGGAAGGACCATAAGGTGAATCAGGAAGGACGTGACCCCTATTATCTGGTTGATGGCAAATACAAGTTCCGCATCTGCGATGCAGAAAATTTCAATAAGATAAGGTGTACGCCTGATACGATTTACGCTCGTTTTAATACAGAAATTGGAAGGAAAAACCAAATCCCTTTGTGGCTTTTAGGATTCCTATATTAAAAACAAAATATTTTATTCATTTAATACATTTTATTCTAAACAAATGGCTAAAGAAAAGAAATTTATCACCTGTGATGGTAACGAGGCTGCAGCTCACGTGAGCTATATGTTCTCGGAGGTAGCTGCTATCTACCCCATCACCCCGTCTTCGCCTATGGCGGAGCATGTTGACGAGTGGGCCGCCCGTGGTCGCAAGAACCTCTGGGGCCAGACCGTCTCAGTTCAGGAAATGCAGTCTGAGGCTGGTGCAGCCGGTGCCGTTCACGGTTCGCTGCAGGCTGGTGCCCTCACCACTACATTCACCGCTTCTCAGGGTCTGCTCTTGATGATTCCTAACATGTACAAGATTGCCGGTGAGCTGATTCCCTGCGTGTTCGACGTTTCTGCACGTACGCTGGCTTCTCACTCTCTGTGTATCTTTGGTGACCACCAGGACGTGATGGCTTGCCGTCAGACTGGTTTCGCTATGCTCTGCGAGGGTTCTGTACAGGAGGTGATGGATATGACCGCCGCCGCTCACTTGGCTTCTCTCGAGACCTGCGTACCTTTCGTGAACTTCTTCGACGGTTTCCGCACCTCTCACGAGTATCACAAGATTGAACTGCTCGACCAGGAGGATGTTCGTCCTCTGGTTAAGGAAGAGTACATTAAGCGTTTCCGCGACCGTGCTATGAGCCCAGAGCGTCCTATCACCCGTGGTACTGCTGAGAACCCCGAGACCTTCTTCACACACCGTGAGGCCTGCAACCCCTACTACGATGCAGTTCCCGAGGTTGTTGAGAAGTATCTCGGCGAGCTCTCTAAGATTACCGGCCGTGAGTATCACCTCTTCTCTTACTACGGAGCCGAGGATGCCGACCGCATGATTATCCTGATGGGGTCTGCTACCGATGCAGCCCGCGAGGCTATCGACTACCTGAACGCAAATGGCCAGAAGGTGGGTATGATCAGCGTTCACCTCTATCGTCCGTTCAGCGTAAAGCACCTGCTGGCCGCTGTTCCCAAGAGCGTAAAGAAGATTGCCGTCCTCGACCGCACGAAGGAGCCCGGTGCTACCGGCGAGCCTCTGTATATGGACGTGAAGGATGCCTTCTACGATGTCGAGAATCGTCCTCTTATCGTCGGTGGCCGCTACGGTCTTGGTTCACACGACACCACTCCCGCTCAGATCATCAGCGTGTTCAATAATCTCGCTATGCCCGAGCCCAAGAACCACTTCACCATTGGTATCGTTGATGACGTGACCTTCACCTCTCTGCCCGAAGTAGAAGAGATTGCCCTCGGTGGCGCTGGCATGTTCCAGGCTAAGTTCTATGGTCTGGGTGCTGATGGTACCGTTGGTGCTAACAAGAACTCCGTGAAGATTATCGGCGAAAACACCGACAAGTACTGCCAGGCTTACTTCTCTTACGACTCTAAGAAGTCAGGAGGTTTCACCTGCTCTCACCTGCGTTTCGGTGACACACCTATCCGCTCTACCTATCTGGTAACCACACCTAACTTCGTGGCTTGCCACGTTCAGGCTTACCTCCACATGTACGACGTGACCCGCGGTCTGCAGAAGAACGGTCAGTTCCTGCTGAACACCATCTTCGATGCCGACGAGCTCGAGAAGTTCATGCCCAATAAGGTAAAGCGCTACTTCGCACAGAACAACATCACCGTCTATACTATCAACGCTACCAAGATTGCACAGGAGATTGGTCTGGGCAACCGCACCAACACCATCCTGCAGAGCGCATTCTTCCGCATCACCGGCGTCATCCCCGCTGAGCTCGCTGTTGAGAAGATGAAGGCTGCTGCCCTGAAGTCTTACGGTGCCAAGGGTCAGGACGTTGTTGACAAGAACTACGCCGCTATCGACCGTGGTGGTGAGTACGTCCAGCTGACCGTGAAACCCGAGTGGGCTAACCTGCCCGACGATGCTGAGAAGGTTGACGACGCTCCCGCATTCGTCAAGGAGCTCGTTCGTCCTATGAACGCTCAGGCTGGTGACCTGCTGAAGGTTTCTGACTTCGTGAAGCACGAAACTGTTGACGGTTCTTGGATGGTTGGTACTGCCGCCTATGAGAAGCGCGGTGTGGAGGCCTTCGTTCCCGCTTGGAACAAGGACAACTGTATCCAGTGTAACCAGTGTGCTTACATCTGTCCTCACGCTGCCATCCGTCCGTTCGTTCTGACTGACGATGAGCTGGCTGGCTTCGACGGCCTCGAGACCCTCGAGATGAAAGCTCCCGCCGCTATGAAGGGCATGCACTTTGTCATCGAGCCTTCAGTACTCGACTGTTTGGGTTGCGGCAACTGTGCCGACATCTGCCCAGGTAATCCTAAGCTGGGTAAGGCCCTCACAATGGTTCCGTTCAATCCCGATGCTGCCGAAATGAAGAAGATGGCTGCCGATTGGGACAAGCTGGTTAAGGTTCCCAGCAAGCAGAATCTCGTTGACATCCGTAGCAATGTAAAGAACTCACAGTTCGCACAGCCTCTGTTCGAGTTCTCAGGCGCTTGCTCTGGTTGCGGTGAGACACCTTACGTGAAGCTCATCTCTCAGCTGTTCGGCGACCGTCAGATGATTGCCAACGCTACAGGTTGTTCATCTATCTACTCTGCTTCTGTTCCTTCTACACCTTACACCAAGAACGAGAAGGGTCAGGGCCCATGCTTCAACAACTCTTTGTTCGAGGACTTCTGCGAGTTCGGTCTCGGTATGGCTCTCGGTAACAAGAAGATGAAGGAGCGCGTGGCTAAGCTGCTGCAGGAGATGATTGACTCTGACAAGACCAGCGCTGAATATAAGGAACTGGCTAAGGAGTGGATTGCCAACTGCGAGGACGCCGATAAGACTAAGGAGATTGCTCCGAAGCTCCGCAAGTGCATCGCCGAGAGCGCTGCCGCAGGTTGCCCCGTTTGCAAGGAACTCCAGACCCTCGACCACTACCTCGTGAAGCGCAGCCAGTGGATTATCGGTGGTGACGGTGCTTCTTACGACATCGGTTACGGCGGTCTCGACCACGTGATTGCTTCTGGTGAGGACGTGAACATCCTCGTGCTCGATACTGAGGTTTACTCTAACACTGGTGGCCAGGCTTCTAAGGCTACTCCTCTTGGTGCTATCGCTCAGTTCGCTGCTCAGGGTAAGCGCATCCGCAAGAAGGATCTGGGTATGATTGCTACCACTTACGGTTATGTATATGTTGCTCAGATTGCTATGGGTGCTGACCATGCACAGACCCTCAAGGCTATCCGCGAGGCTGAGGCATGGCACGGACCTTCTATCATCATCGCCTACGCTCCATGTATCAACCACGGTCTGAAGGCCAAGGGCGGTATGGGTAAGAGCCAGGCTGAGGAGAAGAAGGCTGTTGAGTGCGGTTACTGGCACCTGTGGCGTTACAATCCCGCTCTGGCTGAGGAAGGCAAGAATCCGTTCTCTCTCGACTCTAAGGAGCCCAACTGGGAGAACTTCCACGACTTCCTGCTCGGTGAGGTTCGTTATCTGTCTGTCAAGAAGGCTTATCCCAACGAGGCTGAGGAACTCTTTGCCGAGGCTCAGAAGATGGCTCAGATCCGCTACAAGACCTACGTCCGCAAGACCCAGGAAGATTGGACTGAGTGAGAGCAATGACAAGCTCGCTTAATCATTGCCGAGCGAAGATTCAATCTCGACGAAGTCAAAATTGGGAGGACTAATCCCCTATCCTATTATATTAAAAGAGGTGGAACCGATGTGGTTTCACCTCTTTTTTTATGTATTTATGCTATTTATATCAGAAATAATGCGTATCTTTGTAGCCTCAATAAATCAAGTAACTGTCGAATTGATTATCACCGTTTTTATCACAATGAAGAAATTACTACTATGTCTGCTTGCTACCGGTCTTCTAGCACCGGCCTTAGCACAGGAAAAATTCGAAAAAGGCAAGCCCAACAACGACAATTATCGCTATTTGGATGATTACAAAGCCCTTAAGGAGTATATCAACCATGATAAGTACCCTAATTTCAAACTTGGCGTGGGTACCGACGTCAATGGGTATCTCCAGAACAATTCCATCGTTCAGAAGATGGTCAACAAGAACTTCGACGAGACCGTTGCAGGCAACGAGATGAAGATGGGAAGCGTTGTGAACAACAATGGTGAAACGAATTTCACGACGGTGAAGAACTATGTGAACAAAGCCACCAATGCCGGTATCAATGTCTATGGCCACACCCTCGCCTGGCACTCGCAGCAACCCAAGGGCTGGTTGCTGAAGCTACTGGCCGACAAGCCTGATCCTACAGCCGAAGAAATATATACTGTGGTTGCCAGCAAGGATTTTCGCAATAACAAGACTATTGGCTTCTGGAAAGCTGACGAGGCCGAAAACGGGTATACTCTCAAGTTCGATGCTACCAATGGGCTGATTATTGTAACCACGAAGTCCAAGCCCTGGGAAATTCAGTTCGTACCAATGGACAACATCATGCTCCAAACCGGTAAGACCTACAAGATGACCTTTACCGTGAAAGGTTCAAAGACTGGCAAATTGGATGGTCGCATAGGTGACTGGTATGGCGGTGCCAACTTCACCATCAACTTCACCAACGAGTGGCAAGATGTGAGTGTTGACATCAATCCAACCATGGATAGCAATTTCATGCTGATTCACGTACCCAACTACATTGGCGACGTGTATATCAAGAGCATCAAGTTTGAGGGTGATAAGAGACCGACAATTCCTCAGACCAAGCAAGAGATGCACGACACGTTGGTCTATGCCATGGACAAGTGGATCAAGGGCATGATGGAGGCCTGTGACGGCAAGGTGAAGGCTTGGGACCTCGTCAACGAGGCCATCTCAGGTGGTGGCAACGACGGTCAGGGTAACTTCCTCTTGCAGCACTCTGAGGCTTATAATCCTAACGGTAATCCTGATGCCACATGGGATGTAGGCGGCGACGCTTTCTTCTGGCAGGACTACATGGGCGACCTCGAATATGTGCGTCAGGCCTGCCGTCTGGCTCGTAAATACGGACCCGAGGACATCAAGCTCTTCATCAACGACTACAATCTTGAATCAGACTGGGACAACAACGGAAAAGTGAAGAGCCTTGTCGGATGGATTAAGAAATGGGAGGCTGACGGTGTCACCAAGATCGACGGTATCGGCACCCAGATGCACATCAGCTGCTTTGAAAACGACCAGATTCAGGACGGCATCAAAAAACACATTACAGCCATGTTCCAAATTATGGCAGCATCGGGCAAGTTGGCACGTGTCAGCGAGTTGGATATGGGTTATGTCCGCGGTTCAAACAGATGGGCAAGCTCTATCAAGACTGAGCAACTGACCGAAGCCGAACACAAGAAGATGGCCGATTTCTACGAGTGGATTATCAAGGAGTATTTCCGCCTCATACCTCCTGCTCAGCAGTGGGGCATCTGCCAGTGGTGTGCTAACGATGCACCGTCAAACAGCGGTTGGCGCGGTGGCGAGCCTGTCGGCATCTGGGATGCCAACTTCTACCGCAAACACGTCTATGCCGGATTCGTCCGCGGACTGAACGGCAGTGACCCCACAGCCATCGAAGTCATCAAGGCTAATGAGACTCCTGACACCTCCAAGGGCATCTACAACCTTCAGGGCGGCCGTCTCTCAGCCACCTCCCTCGATGAACTTCCCGCTGGTCTCTACATCGTCAACGGCAAAAAGGTTGTGGTCAAATAACCGCTCGGTCACCATCGGGAGCTTGGAATTTTAAGTTGTGAGTGATGCTCACGAGTTGAATCACATTAGAGAAGATATTTAAACAAGCTAAACAAACTGCACATGCTACAAAAGGTGATTTATTTATTTGTATTGGCGGCAGTGTTTGTCTCTTGTTCTGGAGGCAAGACGAAGTACCGCATCGGTGTATCACAATGCTCTGAAGACGTGTGGCGCGACAAGCAGAATGCAGAATTGAGGATGGGAGCTTACTTCCATGACAATGTGGAACTGAAGTTCGCTACCGCCTATGACAGCGATGAACGGCAAGTTCAGCAGATTGACAGCCTGGTTAATGACGGTATTGATCTTTTGATTGTTGCTCCCAATCAGGTGTCGACCATTTCGCCCGCCATTGACCGGGCCTATGACAAAGGCATTCCCGTCATTGTGTTTGAGCGCAAGACCAGTTCTCAGAAACATACCGCCTTTATTAGTGCCGATAACTACGAAATGGGACACGTCATGGGCGATTATATCGTCTCGAGACTTCATGGACACGGAACGGTGCTTGAGATAAGAGGTCTGGAAGGCTCGTCACCTGCCATTGAGCGCCATAATGGTTTTACGGACGCCATCAAGAATGCTCCCGGCATCAAGGTTGTGGCGTCGCTGCAGGGCGACTGGACGGAACCGACAGCCTACGAGACTACGAAACAATGGCTCGATAATAATAAAGAGGTTCGCGTAGACCTGGTGTTCGGTGCCAACGACCGCACAGCGATGGGCGCCCGAAGAGCGGTAGCAAATTCTTCACTCTCCACTCTTCACTCTTCACTCTTCTGCGGCATCGACGGTCTTCCTGGTGAGAATGGCGGCATCCAGCTGGTACGTGACTCGCTGCTCGATGCATCGTATATCTACCCCACCCACGGTGACCAGATTATCGACTTGGCAGTACGCATCTTAGAGGGGAAGCCCTTCGACAAGGAGACGCTGATGATGTCGGCCCTTGTCACCCACGACAATGCCAAGGTGCTGCTGATGCAGAGCGAGGAACTGATGAAACAAGCTGAGCGGTTGGATTTGCTGCACGACAAGGCTGACAACTATCTGCACGAACTTGACACGCAGCGCGTCGTCAACTGGCTGTCAGTCGGCATCATCGTCCTGCTGGTCATCGTCTTCATACTTTTCTACCTCTACCATCTTCGAAAAATAGCTATCCAGCGTGAACGTGTGGTCAACACGTTATGGAACCTCAGACCAGAAGACGTTCCAATAGTCCAAGAGTCCTCAGAAACACAGAATACGCCAGAGGTCGCCGAGGAAACGGAAGACAATGTGGCCGAGGAGAGCGAACCAGCTGCCGTGTCTGTCTTTATCACTCGATTCAAGGAAGTTGTCGAAGCACGGTTGGCCGATAGTGACATCAGCGTAGAAAATCTGGCCTCAGACATGAACTTGAGCCGCGTCCAGCTTTACCGGAAGGTCAAGACGGTGACAGGCTCCTCGCCCGTCGAATTGTTGCGTACAGCCCGATTAAACCGCGCCTACCAGATACTGCTTACCACCGACAAGAGTGTGAGCGAGGTGGCGTACGCTGTCGGATTCACCGCTCCCTCCTATTTCACCAAATGCTTCAAGGAAGAATACGGCATGGTGCCGGGTGACGTGAGGAAGAATTGAGAAATCCTTGAACTAAAGGCACAAAGTTTCCCGAAGGACGATGAGAAAACTGAGAATTATCGTTCATTCCATCGCAAAAATGTTACATTGCAACATATTTTGCACGGGATGAACGATATTTTTATTCCCTCTAACCATATAGTTACTACTTTTGCGATAGAAAATCGTAACAACAGTATTAACTAAAAACAAATTGCAAATGAAACAGACGAAAAGATTGATTCTGAGTTTCCTGGCTCTACTGCTATGTACAATAATGTACGCGCAACAGGAAATTACGGGAACCGTGTCTGACGATATGGGACCCGTCATTGGTGCAACGGTGATGGAGAAAGGCACCACCAACGGCACAGTGACCGACTTCGACGGTAACTTCAAGCTGAAGGTGGAAGCTGGCAAGACGCTGGTATTCTCCTACATTGGCTACAAGACCACTGAGCTGCCTGCCACTGACAACATGAAAGTGACATTGCAAAGCGATGCTCAGGTTTTGAACGAAGTGGTGGTAACTGGTTATCAGGTACAGCGTAAGGCAGACCTTACTGGCTCTGTCGGTGTGGTAGATACCAAAGACTTTAAGGCAAGCGACACCGACCCCATGACATCACTACAGGGAAAAGTACCTGGTATGACCATTACTTCCAACGGATCACCTTCCGGCGAAGCAAATGTTCAAATCCGTGGTATCGGTTCCATGGGTGGTTCAAGCACGGCTCCTCTTTACATCGTAGACGGCATTCCCTATAGTGGTTCGCTGAATAACATGAATGCCTCAGACATTGAGTCAATGCAAGTACTGAAGGATGCAGCCTCTGCCTCTATCTACGGTTCACGTGCTGCCAATGGTGTCATTGTCATCACCACCAAAAAGGGTAAGAAAGGCGACAAATTCAATATCGATTTCTCCGCTTCGGTCTCTGTTGCCTGGATGACTCAAAAAATGAAGCTTCTGAACACCCAGCAGTATGCTACTGCTCTGGTTCAGGCGGCTCTTAACGACGGAAAGAATCCTGTTGACTATGCTTCCAACTACGGTTTGACTCTGAATGCAGTCAACGGCACTCCCATCTCGGTATACAATCCCGCTACAGGTGCCATGGATTCTTACTCCGTTGGCGGACTCTACGATGGCTTTATGAATAGTAGAAAAACCATGCTGTACAGCGATACTGACTGGGTTGACGAAATAGGACGTACTGGTGTCACCCAGAACTACGACCTGTCCTTCTCTAAGGCTACCGACAAGGGATCGTCCCTCTTCTCTTTGGGTTACAAGAAAGCTACGGGTGTCCTGAAGTATACGGACTTTGAGAATTTCTCAGCTCGCATGAATAGTAGCTACAAGCTAAACAGTATTATCAGCGTAGGTGAGAACGCTCAGGTTTCTTATTCAAACAGCGTGGACTGTGCTCCCCTGGAAAATGCCCTGAAGATGGCTCCCACACTGCCTGTCTACGAGATTGATGGTGAAACATTCTCAGGACCTGTCGGAGGTATGAGCGACCGCCAGAACCCAATGCGCGAACTTTACCATAACAAGGACAACCGCCTGAAGAAGTGGCGCATCTTTGCCAACGCCTACGTTGACGTCACTCCCGTCAATGGGCTGCTCTTCCGTTCCAATTTCGGTATCGACTACACCAATAGCTACATTCGCAGTCTGCTGCACACATGGGATTCTGACGTTGTGAAGAACAGCACCAATGCAAGCACCATGGCCCAGACCCACAGCACCAAGTGGACATGGTCGAACACCTTGCAGTATAACTTCGACATTGCGGAAAGCCATAACCTCAACATCCTTCTTGGTATAGAAGCCCATCAGGACAATGGCATCGATTTCTCGGGTCGTCGCACCGACTATCCGCTGGAAACCATCGACTACATGTGGCCCAGTGCTGGAACAGGTATCCAGACCGTCGTAGGTTCTGGCGACGAATACAAACTGATGTCATACTTCGGCAAGATTGACTACAACTGGAACGACCTGTTGCTGGCCAGTTTCACACTGCGTTACGACGGCTCCAGCCGTTTCGGTAAGAACAACCAGTATGGTACCTTCCCCTCTGTATCTCTCGGTTATCGTCTCTCCAAGCATATCCATGCCGACTGGCTGCGTGACTGGAAAATCCGTGCCAGCTACGGTGTGACCGGTAATCAGGGCATGAACTCGAACACCGCCCACTACGGACTTTATGCTGCCGACTACGGTTCCGGACGTGACATCTCTACTGCCTACGACCTCAACTTACAACATTCTGGTACCTTCCCCTCTGGCTATCGCAAGGTGCAGTCGGCTAACGAGGACCTGAAATGGGAACAGTCGTCACAGTGGAACTTCGGTACTGATTTCTCACTCTTCGGTGGCGACCTCTATGGATCATACGACCTGTTCTTCAAGGAGACCAAGGACATGCTCGTCCAGCCAGCCTTCCTCGGTGCCATCGGTGAGGGCGGATAGACTTGGATCAACGGTCCCACGCTGAAGAACTGGGGTATGGAAGGCGTCCTTGGCTATCGTCACAAAACAGCTTGGGGCTTGTCGTACGACATCACAGGAAACATTGACTTCTTCCGCTCAAAGGTGACCTATCTGCCTGAGAATTCGAAGAACTCCTATGAACATAACGACTATCACAATCTGGCTCAGGACGAGAAGGCATATGGTTCACGCATCGGCTATGTAGTGGAAGGACTCTATCAGTCGCGCGAGGAGGTTCTCTCATGCGGACAGGCCGGTGCTCGCGTCGGTGGTCTGAAGTATGCCGACCTCAATGGCGATGGTATGATCAACGAGAAAGACCGTACATGGGTCTACAATCCCGTACCCAACTTCTCTTACGGTTTCACTGTCAACCTCAGCTATCGTGACTTCGACTTCACCATGTTCTGGCAGGGTGTCTCAGGCGTTGACGTCATCAACGACCAGAAATTCCAGACCGACTTCTGGAGCATTACCGATGCTGGTTCGAATAAGGGCTCACGTCTGATTGATGCGTGGACTCCCGCCAACAATGGTTCCAGTATTCCTGCTTTAACCACATCCAATGGTGCCGACGAGGGCCGTATGTCGTCTTACTTTGTCGAGAACGGCTCATATATCAAGATGCGTACCCTGCAGTTGGGCTACAGGCTACCCGTACAGCTCGTCAAGAAGCTGTTGCTCTCCAGTGCCCGCATTTATCTCTCTGGCGACAATCTCTGGACCATCAAGTCAAGTTCACTGACCTGTTCCGACCCAGAGAACACTGCTTGGAACTATCCGCATACTGCTTCCTTTACCTTCGGTGTCCAGGTGGGATTTTAACTTTAGTGAAGAGTAAATAATTTGCTACCGCTCTTGTGTAAAAATATAATAAACAAATATTAAGATTATGAAACAGAATAATATAAATATAACAGGAAGAAGAAGTCTGAAAGTTATGTTGAAGTGTTTGCTGTGCACAGCATTCTTCACTTTTCACTCTTCACTCTTCACTTCTTGTAGTGTCGACGATGTGAAGCCGCAGGGTATGCTGGACGAAGAGACAGCAAAGTCGAGCCCTGATAAACTCGTAACAGCAGCATACGCCATGCTGGGCGACGACTGGTACTCCTATCCGTTTAATCTCTGGCCCTATGGCGACATGAGTGCAGACGACTGTCTGAAAGGCGGTTCTGGCGAGAACGACACTGGCTATCACCCCATGGAGATTTTCACCACCCTGCAGCCCGACCGTGGAGAGTTCGACGAACTGTGGTATCGTTTGTATGTAGCAATCTCACGTTGTAACCGCGCCTTAGAGTCGATGGTCGACGTTGAGGAAACTGCCTCCATCAAGCAGATGAGAGCCGAAGTAAAGTTCCTGCGTGCTCATTTCTATTATAAACTGCAGCAGATGTGGTACGAGGTGCCATTCATCACCGAGGGCATGTCGAATGCCGAGATTGAGGCTACCCCGCAGAGCAGCCACGACGAGCTGATGCAGACTATCATCAATGAGTTCCAGTATGCTTACGAGAATCTGCCCGAGGCTGGCCCCAATACCACTGGCCGTGCTCATAAGGTGGCTGCAGCAGCCTATCTGGCCAAGTGCTACCTGAACTGGGCATACGGTGACGGCTATGAGGCTAACACTGGCTATAGCCACGTTGACCAGACCAAGATTCAGAAGGTCATCGAGTACACCGAGGTGGTGAAAAACTCACCCTACGATTATCTCGATACCTACGGACACATCTTCCTGCAGGACTATGCCAACTCCTGCGAGAGCATCTTTGCCGTACAGCACTCCAACAAGTCCGACGATGGTACAACCTACGGTCGTGCCAACTGGTCGAACATGCTGAATGGCGTGTGGGGCATCTGGTCGTGCGGCTGGGACTTCCACAAGCCCTCACAGAACCTCGTCAATGCTTTCAAGACCCGTAATGGTCTGCCTATGGACGATTTCGATGCCGACCACAACGCCATCGTTGTCAACGGTGCCGACTCGAAGTTTAAGTACGACCCCCGTTTGTTCCACACCGTCGGCATGCCCTCCTATCCTTATAAGTATGAGGATCAGTTCACGCTGACCAAGGCCAATAGCCGTACTCCCAACACCTATGGCTACTATTGCTCCATGAAGGAGATTCCCCAACGCTCCAAGGGTGAGGACTACGACAACCCCTGGCAGGCTTTCGGACAGAACGACTATGTGCTTCGATATACCGACGTCATGCTGATGCGTGCCGAGGCTCTTATTGAGAAAGGCGATCTGAACGGTGAGGCCCTGCAAATCATCAACGAAATTCGCTCGCGTGCCAAGCGCGACATCAGCGGCACGTCGCTAATCAAGTATGCCAAGGACCAGTGTGATATTTCACTCTATGGTGCCTTCGCCTCAAAGGACGATGCTCGTAAGGCTCTGCGCTGGGAACGCCGCGTGGAACTGGCCATGGAGGGTCACCGTTTCTTCGACCTGCGCCGCTGGGGCCTGCTGTCCACCACGCTTAACAAGTATTTCGAGAGTGAAAAGACTGACGAGTATGATGGTCAGACCTATGCCCAGTACTATAAAGAGGCCTTCTTCACTGCCGGCAAGAATGAATACTTCCCCATTGCCAACAACCAGATGAACTACGTTCAGGGACTCTATCATCAGAATAAAGGATACTAAGTGAAAGTGAAGAATGAAGAAGGTTTAGCTCGACGGCCCGAAGGGGAAAGTCAATTTGCTACCACTCTTGTGTAAAAAATAAAATAAACAAACAATAAGATTATGAAAAAGAATAATAAAAATACAACAGGAAGAAGTCTGAAAGTTATGATGAAGTGTCTGCTGTGCGCAGTATTCTTCACTCTTCACTCTTCTCTCTTCACTTCCTGTCAGGACCACGACCTTCCCAGTTCAGGAACCATGCAGGTAGACAGTCCCGACGTTTCACAGATCACGGGTACACCCAGTGGTGTAAACAATTACGACTATACAATTACATGGCCCCAAAGCACCCAGGGTGCTGTCATGCAAGTAGCCGTCTATAAGAACGGGTCGCAGATGCAGGCACTCACACCCTGTCCAGGCAACAACTTCACACTGAAGAATCTTGAGACCAACCAGCTCTACGAGTTTCTCTTCAAATATGCCACCGATGATGCTCTCTCCAATGGCGTCATGACCAGTTACACCCGTCTCGGTGCTACGGCTGTCAGCGACATCAAGATGGAGCAAATTGACCTGAGCGATGACGAGCACGACCTTCAGATTACATGGAAAGGCAGTGCTGATGCCACGTCGTACATCCTGACGCTGGTCAATGGTGACGGTAGCCGCATAGTCAACGAGACTGTTAACAACACGTCCTACCTGCTGAAGAATGTCAATATGAAGGAGCGTTGGGAGGCTACCATCATAGCCCAAAACAACGAAGGCAAAGCCCTACCCGTCCACGCCTCAGCCAAGATTGGCGGCAAGATTCCCGCCTTCTTGTCTGAATACCCCACCCCCGAGGAACTTGTTGCCAACGGCGACGACGACGAGGCCAGCGCCTGGCTGTGGTTCCACGAGAACTACCCCAAGGGCGAATACATCTATTTCGGCAACATCAGCACCGTGGAAGACATTGCAGACTACCGCATGCTCTTCTGGCTTCGTGACATCGAGACCGGCAACGTCGACGACGTATGGGCATTCTCCGACGTCGCCAAGAATGCTGCACCCTGCATCGAGCAGTATGTCAAGAACGGCGGCAACCTGCTGCTCTGGCAACATGCCGTGCCCTATATCGGCACCATCAACCGCCTGCCCACCGCCCTGCTGCGCAGCGTCGGCAACTCCATCAACTGCGGACCCGGCGGCTACAATCCCGACGTGTGGAAGATGGGCGTATGCTGCAACACCGGTTCCTTCTACAAGGACTTCAGCACCCACGCCATCTATGCCGACATGCCCGTCGAGAAGCTCAGCGACACCTGCCCCGCAGGCATCGCCATGAAGGGCAAGGGCTGGACCGAGGACCACAACTGCCTGTTCTTCGACATCCCCGCACAGCTCACCGGTCTCGACAACAAGTCCGAGGAGTGCTACAAGAGCCTTACCGACGACTACGGCATCTGGCCGTTAGGCACCTGGGACTCGCAGGTGGAATATGTCTCCCAGCTCAACGTGTGGGAGGCCAAGGGCGCCCCGCTGGCTCCCGAAGGCTACCAGAAGGGTTGCGGCACCGTACTGTGCATCGGCAATGGCGGCTGCGAGTTCTCCATGAAGAACGATGACGGCACGCCCGACAAGAGCGCCAGCCCCAAGAACAACTCCTGCCAGCCCAACATCCTGAAACTGGCCGCCAACAGCATACAATACCTCATGTCCGTCTGAGCAACAGCAGATGCTTCATGCATAGTTAGTTAAAGTTAGTAGTTTATTTTTGACGGTCCGCCCGGTGACGTGAACAAACGCCGGGCGGATTTTTTAGTCTCCCCCTGCTGCCCTTCTGCCACCATGACATCCAAAAAAACACCAATATTATTTTGCCGTTTTTACTTTTCTTCGTAACTTTGCACACTGTCTTTACTAAGCAACACGACAAGATGAGAAACAGCGTCACATACCTTATTATATTTATACTCACACTGCTGACTTCGTGCTCAGAGGCAGAGAAAACTTACAGAATCGGTGTGGCACAATGTTCCAAAGGCCCGTGGCGCGAAAAGGTGAACCAGGAAATGCTGGCAGCCCAGCATCTGTATGAACACGATGTCAAGGTGGATATAGCCAACTCGTTTGACGAGCCTGAGTGGCAGGCCCGCCAGATTGACAGTTTGGCACAAACCGGCATCGACCTGCTGGTGGTAGCCCCCTACGAAGACATACAGCCCATCAACGATGCCATAGCACGGGTGCTGAAAGCCGGCATCCCAGTGGTCAGCTTCGACCGCAAGACCAGTGCCGACTATACCGCCTTCATCGGTGGCAACAACGTCGAGGCCGGCCTGATAGTGGGACAATACATTGCTTCGATTGTCAGAGGCAAGCTACTAGTGTCGGAAAATCCCGTACCCCATGGCGTACGGGCTAAAAAGCCCCTGGTCATGGAGATTACCGGACTGCTAAGCAGCACACCTGCCCTTGAGCGCCACCTTGGTTTCGCAAAAGCCATGGACGAACTGCCCGAAGTGGAATACATCTGCCGCAAAAGCGACTGGTCGAGCGACGCATCCTGCAGAATCGCAACACAACTGATAGACTCGCTGCGACGGCATGACCCCGCACAGCTGGACCGCACCTTCGTATTCTGCCATAACGACGGCATGGCAACAGGCGTCTACAAGGCTGTAGTCGAGCAGAATGTAGAGGGGCGTATCAAGATCCTCGGCATTGACGGCATGCCCGGCGAGGGATTGGAGTACGTCAAGTTCGGACACCAGATAGGCACCTACTACTATCCTACCCATGGCGAGAAGATAGTCAGGCTGGCTCTTGACATACTGACAGGAAAACCATATGAACGCGAGAATCCCATGCTGGGCTTTGTCGTCACACCCGATAATGTAGATCTGGTAACAACCGAGTCTATAGAGCTAATGCGGCAAAACGAGCATATGGTGACCATACACGACAAGCTCGAAGCCTATTTCGGCCTCTACAACACCCAGCACAAGGTCCTCATTGGCAGTTTTGTGTGCATCGTGCTGCTCGTCATTGCCGTCGTCATGATATGGCGAGCCTATTTACAGACACAGAAAGCTATCAGAAAACGGCAGGAACTGAACGTGGAAGAGATACTTTTCTATACCAATTCCGACAGCCGCACACTGCGTAAGGTCTTCGAGACACCGCAAGAGGAAATGCCCAAACCCCGTTCTCAGGATACCATTTTTGCAGAAACCCTGAACGAATCAATCCGCCAGAACATGTCAAACCCAAACCTTAAAATGGACGATCTTGGCGAGACGGTGGGTTTGAGCCGCGTGCAGCTATATAGGAAAGTAAAGGCCATCACCGGGCTTACACCCGTAGAATTGCTTCGCCAGATGCGCCTGCAACAAGGCTACATCCTTCTGACAACTACCAACAAGACTGTTCAGGAGATTGCCTTTGAGGTGGGATTCAGAACACCGGGCTATTTTTCCAAGTGTTTCCGTCAGCAATATGGCAAATACCCAATGGAACTGAGGGATTCAACAAATATGACTTTGTAGTCAACAACTGTTGCGTGAAACATATTTTCTATTTTGCGAACGATAATTGATAGTAGATTACCTTTCGCTTTTTTAATTTTGCATCAGCTAATTTTGATTTAATAACTAAAAAACTGTATGCAATGAAACAAGCGAAAAGATTGATTCTGAGTTTCCTGGTTCTACTGCTATGTACAATAATGTACGCGCAACAGGAAATTACGGGAACCGTGTCTGACGACATGGGACCCGTCATTGGTGCAACGGTGATGGAGAAAGGCACCACCAACGGCACAGTGACCGACTTCGACGGTAACTTCAAGCTGAAGGTGGAAGCTGGCAAGACGCTGGTATTCTCCTACATTGGCTACAAGACCACAGAGCTGCCTGCCACTGACAACATGAAAGTGACAATGCAAAGTGATGCCCAGGTCTTGAACGAAGTGGTAGTAACGGGTTACACCACCCAGCGCAAGGCAGATCTGACAGGTGCTATTTCGACAGTTAATGTAGATGAAATAGCAAAACAAAATGAGAACAACCCGATGAAAGCCCTTCAGGGTCGCGTGCCAGGCATGAACATTCAGGCCGACGGTAACCCGAGCGGTGCTGCGACGGTTCGCATCCGTGGTGTGGGAACGCTGAATGACAACGACCCGCTCTACATCATCGACGGTGTGCCCACGAAGGCTGGTATGCACGAACTGAACGGTAACGACATTGAGAGCATCCAGGTGCTGAAGGATGCCGCTTCAGCCTCTATCTATGGTAGCCGCGCCGCCAACGGTGTCATCATCATCACCACCAAGAAGGGTAAGGATGGTAAGGTAAAGGTGAACTTCGACGGTAGTGTCGCTGCCTCGTTCTATATCAACAAGATAGAGACGATGAACGCCAGCGAGTGGGGCCGCGCCTTCTGGCAGGCTAACATCAACGACGGTCTTAACCCCAACAACAATAATGTTGGCTACAATTATGAATGGAGCTATGACAAGTTTGGTAACCCGATGCTAAACCACATGACGATGAACATGTTCCTTGATGAGAACGCTTCTGTACGTACCGGTGATACCGACTGGTTTAAAGAGATCACCCGCACGGGTGTCGTTCAGCAGTATAACCTGTCAGTAAGCAATGGCTCTGAAAAAAGCAATTCATTCTTCAGCGTCGGCTACTATGACAACCAAGGCACCATTAAGGATACGTGGTTCAACCGTCTCTCTGCCCGTGCCAACAACGACTTCAAGCTATTTGACGGAGCTGTCACCATCGGCGAGAACTTCACCATCAACCGTACCAAGGGTGTGGATGCTCCCGGTGGTGTTCTAGAGCACGCTTTGGAGTTCAACCCCAACTTTCCCATCTATGCAGAGAACGGCAAATATGCTCAAGCCCTGGGTGCCTACAGCGAGCGCGAGAACCCGCTGAGTATGATTGCAAACTCAAAAGATAACGAATATACACAATGGCGTTCGTTTGGCGATATACACCTGAGCGTCACACCGTTCAAGAACTTCATGGTTCGCACCACCTTCGGTATGGACTACACGCAGAAGGCGCAACGTTTCTTCACCTATCCCATTGAGAACGGTAAGGTACGCCGTACCGACTCTGAATCAGAGAGCAAGCAGGAACATTGGATGCGCTGGATGTGGAACGCCATCGCAACGTACAATCTGGAGATTGGAAAACACCGTGGTGACGCGATGGTAGGTATGGAGCTGAACCGTCAGGACTATACGTGGGATAGTGCCAAGCGCTACGAATATGCCATTCTAAACACTGACTATATGTGGCCATCGGCAGGTTCTGGACGCCAATTGGCAGAGGGTTCAGGAGATGGTTTCAGTCTCGTATCGTTCTTTGGCAAGGTGAACTACACCTATGACGACAAGTATCTGGCATCTGTTACTATCCGTCGCGACGGATCGAGCCGTTTCGGTTCTAATAACCAGTATGGTACCTTCCCGTCAATCAGTGCTGGATGGCGAATTTCACAAGAAAAATTCATGGAGAAGCTTACATGGCTCGATAACCTGAAGTTGCGCTACTCTTGGGGACAGACCGGTAATCAGGAAATTTCGAACACCGCTCGATATACTCTCTATAAATCAGTGGTATCTACAGGCCTTTGGGGCAGTGGTCAGGCAGGCACGTCATACGACATAACAGGCAATAATGGAGGTTACGATCTCGACAATGGCTTCGTACGTACCCAACGTGGCAATGAGGACATCAAGTGGGAGACAACCACTCAGAACAATATCGGTATCGACTTCGCCATTTTGAGGAACGAGGTCTATGGATCATTCGACTGGTATAACAAGAATACAACCGACATTCTTCTCTTCATGGAGGGTATAGCCACTATGGGTGAAGGGTCTGGTCAGTGGACGAATGCAGGTGAGGTAAAGAACACAGGATGGGAGTTCAGCATAGGTTATCGTCATTCCCTGCTCAATGGTTTTTCATGGGACATCAACGGAAACATCAGTAAATACAATAACAAGGTCGTAAAGTTGCCTGATACGGTTGCTGCCAATGGAAAATATGGTGGTAATGGTGTGAAAAGCGTGGTTGGTCATGCGATGTTCTCACAGGTGGGATATATCGCCGACGGCATCTTCAAGAGCCAGGACGAGATTGACAACCATGCCATACAAGAAGGGGCTGGTCTTGGACGCATTCGATACAAGGACTTGAACGGTGACGGTAAGATTACGGAAGACGATCAGGACTGGATCTACGATCCCACTCCAGATTTCACATGGGGTCTGAACATCTACCTGCAATACAAGAATTTCGACCTTACCATGTTCTGGCAAGGTGTACAAGGAGTCGATGTTGACTGTCGTGGTTTTAAATCACAGACTGACTTCTGGGCAAACTCAGCCATCAACGTACCTTATCTGAATAAGGGTGTCCGGGTCCTCGATGCGTGGAGTCCTACAAATCCTGACAGCGACATCCCAGCACTGACCACTAGCGACACAAACAACGAAGGTCGCCTGTCTTCTTACTACATCGAGAACGGTTCGTATGCCAAGCTCCGCACCATTCAGCTAGGCTACAACATGCCAAAGAGTATCACGGAAAAGCTTCGCATGGACCGCATCCGCCTCTATGTATCGGCTCAGAACCTGGTGACCATCAAAAGCAGCACGTTCACAGGTGCAGACCCAGAGAACCCAGGATTCAACTATCCTATACCTCTTAACCTTACATTCGGTGTGAATGTCGGATTTTAAAGCGAAGTAATAAACAAACTAAACGATTTCAAATTATGAAGACAATATATAGATTTTTCGGTGCCATCTGCATGAGTTGCAGTATGATGTCCTGCTCCCACTTCTTGGACGAGCAAGTGCCGCAGGCTACCTTGACTCAGGACGAAGTGAAACAGCCTGAGTATATAGACAACGTGCTTATCTCTGCCTATGCCGGTCTTCTGTCGTTCGAAGACATGAATGCATCGTTCTCACTCTGGAACTACGATACGCGTTCGGACGATGCCTATGTCGGCGGCAGTTCCTTCAGCGACGGTGAACCTTTCCACCGCCTTGAAAAGGGTGTTGGCGTGGCAACGGACGACTGGCCCTTCAACTCTATTTGGGAAAAGCTGTACAAGTATCTTTCACGTGTCAGTCTTTCGCTCGACGTCCTCGCTAGCTCCGATCAAGAGAACGCCACGATCCAGCAGCGTACTGCCGAAATGAAGTTCCTGCGCGCCTATGGCCATTTCCAGTTGAAGCGCCTGTTTAAGAAGATTCCTTTCGTAAACAAGCTGAACATGACGGAGGAGGACTATATGAATCTCTCGAACACCGAGTATACCAACGACGAGGGGTGGCAGCAGATTATCAACGACCTTGAGGATGCATACAACGTCCTTCCTGTGACACAGGCAGAAAAAGGCCGTCCCACCAAGGCTGCCTGTGCGGCATTCCTGGCTAAGGTGTACCTCTATAAAGCCTACCATCAGGACGATGCGAACAGCAATCAGGTTACATCCGTCAATACAGAAGAACTGTCGAAAGTAGTGGAGTATACGAATGCCTCCATCTATAACGGCTATGGTTTGGAACCCGACCTTCATAGCAACTTCCGTCCCGAAGAACAGTACGAGAATGGCAGGGAAAGCATTTGGGCCATCCAATACTCGAAGAACGACGGGACGGTTTATGGAAACCTGAACTTCTCGAACCGTCTGATAGTCCCTTGCATTCCCAAGGTACACGACTCTGGATGTGACTTCTACAAACCCTCTCACAACCTCGTGAATGCCTATCGCACCAACAGCGACGGTCTGCCTATGCTCGAAACGACGGCAGAAAAAGACTATACCGTGGGCAGTGGAGAGACGGTAGACCCGCGTCTGTTCATCGCCGTAGGTGTGCCTGGCACTCCGTATATGTTCAACACAAGCTTTATGATAAACGAGACCAATGCTTGGAGCCGTTCAGGTGGCTTGTACGGCTACTACGTGTCGCTAAAGCAGAACGTTGACCCAGCGCTGACCGACATCTATCTCTTTTTGTGCGACTCACAGTGGGCAAGTTCTATGAACCGCATCGTGCTGCGCTATGCCGACGTGCTGCTGATGCGTGCAGAGGCCCTGGCCCAGCTTGGACAAACCACAGAAGCCATCGCATTGGTGAATCAGGTACGCGACCGTGCAGCCGGTATGATGATCAATAGTATGGTAGCGAATTATCCCAATAAATATGGTGTACACTTTGCAGTTGGCAAATACAACGGAAGCTATAGCAAGGATGAGACCATGAAAATTGTCAAGATGGAGCGCCGTCTGGAGCTGGCAATGGAGAGCGAGCGTTTCTTCGACCTTGTGCGTTGGGGCGATGCAGCTAATGTGATCAACAAGTTCTACAGCACTGAGAGCGAAAAGATGAACTTCCTGGCTGGTTCGCAGTTCACTGCCAACAAGAACGAGTATCTTCCCATACCTAAGGAGCAGATTGCAGCCTCTAACGGACACTACTCGCAAAACTGCGGACAGTGGTAAAAAATGAAGAATTGGAAATTGAGAATTGAAAATTGAAAAATGAAAATTATGAAAAAGATATATTGCATGATCATAGCAGCGTGCGCCATCTTCGGTCTTAGCGCCTGCAACAGCGACGACCATACAGGCAGCATCGATGTCAGCGGCTCCTGCCTTGTCGAGAAGTTCGTGCTCAATGGCCAGTACGAGGGTGTCATCAATACCGAGAAACGGTTGGTGAAGGTAAAAGTCCCCGTAGATTTCGACCAGAAGAGCGATATGGAGATAACCAGCTTAATGGTATCTCCCGGTGCCCAGAGCAATCTGAAAGTAGGCCAACATGTCAATTTCGATGCCGACCGCAATCTTCACATCACCAACGGTGACATCGTGATGGACTATCAGGTGAGCGTCCGTAACGACGAGGCTTTGATGTCGCTCTTCATCCTCGAAGGCGTCAAGGGAGCCATCAACCAGGCAGACAAGACCGTCACTGTCGCTATCATGGCCAATAGCGGCATCGATCTCAGCAATGCCACTTTCGAGGTGGAATACAGCGAAGATGCAGTGTGCAGTCCTGCCAGTGGCACAAAGGGTAACTTTACCGAACCATTCCAGATTACGCTTGCAGACAATACTGCCACTAATATCTACACGGTATATGTGACCCTGATAGCCAACCCCGTGGCCATTTTCGTCGGTGATGCCGAGAACATTGAACAGCTGAACGACGAGGAGAAAGCCGCCGCCAAGTGGCTGACCGGAAACATCCCCAATGCGGCATACGCTTCGTGGAGTGATATTTCCAGCGGCAACATCAGCCTGGCTGAATGCAAGCTCATATTCTTCCACCGTCATTGTACAGCATACGGCAACTACAGCAGTTTTGCCAGTGCTGAGACGGAAGCCATGACGGCTCTGGCCCGCATGAAGGATTTCTGGCAGAATGGCGGTGCATTCGTACTGGGACGTTCGGCCGTGAACTATGCTATTGCCTTGGGTGCTATGCCTGAGAATGTATATCCCAACAACTGCTGGGGCGGCGGTGGCGGCGAAGGCTCCGACAAGATGGGCGACGACCCCTGGCACTTCTTTGCCTACGACGTGAGCTACCCGCTGTGGAAGGATCTGAAAATCTATCCTGGTGCTCCAGAGGATGCCGTCTACACGCTAGACAAGGACTATACCATCTGCAATACTACATCCCAGTTTGCCCTTTGGGAGCCATACGTCAATGCTGAAGCTTTCGAGATGCTGTCTGGCGGACGTGCCTTGGCTCACGGCGGCGACGGTGCCATTGTGGCATGGGAGCTGAAGGCTGCCAACGGTGAGTTCGGCAAGGGTGGAGTCATCTGCTTTGGTTCAGGACTCTACGACTGGAATTCACCCACACCTTACGAACCCTATTATCACGACAACATGGGTACTATCATGCTCAATGCATTCAATTATTTAACCAAATAAAAAACAGGAAATTATGAAGACAACGATATATTCAGCATTCGGACTCCTCCAATTGGTGCTCACCGTTGGATTGTCGGCCACGGCGCTGACAGCATGCAGCGATGACAAAGCCGTAGGCGACCCCTCACGCGACTGGAACGGCACCACAACGTTCTTCGCCTCAACCGATGCACAGGGCTTCGGTACGTACTATAACCCCTCAGTTGGACGCGTAGGCGACCCCATGCCTTTCTACGACCAGAGGGAGGGCGACTTCAAGGTGCTCTACCTGCAGGAATTCACAAACAACATGACCCATCGCTTCCACCCCATCTGGGCCGTCAGCACCAAGGACGGTGCCAACTACCAGTCGCTTGGCGAAATACTGCCCTACGGTGCCAACGACTACCAGCAGGATGCAGCCCTCGGCACCGGCTGTTGCTATGAGAAGGATGGTACCTATTATATTTATTATACGGGACACAACGGCAACTGCAAGAACCGTGAAGTGGTAATGCGTGCTACCTCCGCCGACTTTAAGACCTGGACAAAGGATGAGCTTTGGACGCTCAATGGCCCAGACTTCGGCTATTCAGGCAACGATTTCCGCGACCCGCAGGTCTTCGTAGCCGACGATGGGCTCTATCACATGGTCATCGCTACCTATCCCGTCAATGGCGGCGATCCCTGCTTCGCCGAGTTCAAAAGCTCTGACATGAAGAATTGGGAGCACGTAGGTCGCTTCAAGATGATATGGGACCGCATGCTTGAGTGTCCCGACATCTTCAAGATGGGCAACTGGTGGTACCTTGTCTATAGCGAGAGCTTCAGGGCCAGTTGGAGCCGCAAGGTGAAATATATGATGGCGACAAGCTACGAGGAGTTGAAAGCCTGCTTCAACGACGGACCGAAGTGGCCTGCCGATGGTCATGAGGGTGTGATGGACAGCCGTGCCTTCTATGCTGGCAAGACTGCTTCCAACGGTACCGACCGTTACATCTGGGGCTGGTGTCCCTACCGCTCAGGCGCTGACATCCATGAGAAGAACGTCAGCGTGGGCGCTGGCGACGGCAACGAACCTAACTGGTCGGGTGCGATGGTGTGCCACAAAATCATCCAGCACGAAGACGGTACACTGACTCTGGGCGCAGTGCCTGCTTTGGCCTCGAAATACAATCAGGCTGTTAGTGCTAATGTCATGGAGTCGAACGGCTATAATGGCGGTACGCTCTCTGGTGATGGCGCATACGTCCTATACAACCGTCTCGGTACGGCCAACCATATCTCCTTCACTGTCAAGACCTCCAACAACTGGGATAAGTTTGGCATCTCTTTCGTTCGTGGTACAGATTCTAAGAAGTACTATACGATGGTTGTTAATCCAGAGGACGAGAATCACCGTAAAGTGAACTTCGAGCAGGAAGGCGATGAAGGCCAAGGCTTCATCGAGGCCGCCGACGGCTACTGGTTTGAACGGCCTGCCGACAATACGTACCATGTGGACATCTATACCGACAATTCGGTGCTGGTGATGTACATCAACGATGTCTGTGCCTATACGCAGCGCATCTACGGCATCCAAAAGAACTGCTGGAGCATCAACGGCTATGGCGGCACCGTCACGGTGAGCGACGTCAGGGTCGAAGAACAGTAGACATGCCGTGGCCATGCTTAACGGACAGTTAGTAGTATTCTAAATAGACTGAAGATGGTTTTCAGGACGGTCCTCCCCCGGGCATACCGCATGCCCCGGGGGAGGATTTTTGCCGGGCACGGGGATGCCCGGCGGCGGCAGATGATGGTATTTTTGTTACTATGAACGTTTTTTTGTAGTGTTTGAATCATTATTTATAGTGTTATGCTTGATAAATGACTAATTTTGCAGCAAAATCTAACTAAAAACGTGTGACATGAAAAAATTATTGTTGACCTTGATGGCGTTAGCTGCACTGACAATTGCTCAGGGGCAGGTACAGCCGATGGTGCTTGGCGAGAACCACGCCATGCTGAAACTGGAGCAGGGCAGAAAGATGCTGTTGCTCCCCGTACAGGAGAAAGAAGAGATTGCGGCCATTGCCGTGCTCGATGGCAGGAACGAAATGGTGAAACGGCTGAACGTGAAGTTGGCTGTTGACAAGGTGGACTATCTGGTGCCAGTGGAACTAAACGGTGCCAAATTGCTCGACATCACGTTCCATGGCGACCGCCGCACAAAGGGTGCCGTCAAAGATTTTGCCTGCTGGCGCGAAATGAAGTACAGCGAAACGTTTGACACCTCGAACCGTGAGCGCTTCCGCCCGCTGTACCACCACACGCCGCTGTACGGATGGATGAACGATCCGAACGGAATGTTCTATAAGGACGGTGTATGGCACCTGTACTATCAGTACAACCCTTATGGCTCCATGTGGGAGAATATGACGTGGGGACACTCTACGTCGCGCGACCTCATTCACTGGGAGGCTCAGCCGCTGGCAATAGAGAGCGACTGGCTCGGCAGCATTTTCAGCGGCTCGTGTGTCGTCAACGGCAATGACGTCGTGGCTTTCTACACTTCGGCAGGACAGCACCAGACGCAGTCGATGGCGGTGTCGAAAGACGGGGGAAAGACCTTTACCAAATATGAGGGCAACCCCATCGTTACGAGTGACAAGCCCGACTTCCGTGACCCTAAGGTATTCTGGCACGAAGGGACAAAGCGCTGGATTATGCCACTGGCGGTAGGACAGGAGATGCAGTTCTACTCGTCCAAGGACATGAAAGCGTGGAAGTATGAATCGTCCTTTGGCCAGGAGTACGGCAATCATGGCGGTGTCTGGGAATGTCCCGACCTGTTTGAGCTGAAAAACGAGAAAACGGGCATGAGCAACTGGGTGCTGCTTTGCAACATCAACCCCGGCGGTCCTTTTGGCGGTAGTGCTACACAGTATTTCGTCGGACAGTTTGATGGCCATAAGTTTACGTGCGAGTCGATGCCGAAGGTGACGAAATGGATGGACTACGGCAAGGACCACTATGCTACGGTATCGTTCTGCAATGCACCTGACAACCGCCGTGTCGTACTGGCGTGGATGTCCAACTGGCAGTATGCCAACCAAGTTCCTACCATGCAGTTCCGCTCGGCCAACTCCATACCCCGCGACCTCGGACTGTTCAAGTACGGCGAGGAGACCTATGTCAGCGTGACACCTTCACGGGAAATGGACGCAGTGCGCGGCAAAAAGCTGAAGCAGCCCACAGAGGCCTGCGAGATTGTCGTGGACATGAAAAGCCAGACAGAGATTGTGCTGTCGAACGCAAAAGGCGAGCAGGTGGTCATGACCTACGACGGCAAGAAGCAGACTTTCTCGATGGACCGTACCAAGAGCGGTGACATTAGCTTCAGCAGCGACTTCCCCTGCGTGACTGTGGCTCCGACCTACGGGAACCTGAAGCAGCTCCGCATCTTCATCGACCGCTGCAGCATCGAGGCCTTCGACGCCGACGGCAAGATGGCTATGACCAATCTGGTATTCCCCTCGGAGCCTTATAGAAATATAAAGGTAAAGGGCGGAAAAGCAACTATTTACGAAATCAAATACTAAAACAATATGGGTAATCAAAACAAATCAATCTATCTCATCCCCGTCATGCTCTGCTTCTTCTGCATGGGCTTCGTGGATCTGGTGGGCATTGCCTCCAACTATGTGAAGGAAGACCTGGGGCTGACGGACTCTGTAGCCAACGTATTCCCCTCGCTCGTGTTCTTCTGGTTCCTTATCTTCAGTGTTCCCACAGGTATGCTGATGAACGCAATTGGTCGTAAGAAGACCGTGCTGCTCTCGCTCATCGTCACCATTGTGTCGCTGTTCATCCCGCTGTTAGGTGAAAACTTCGCCGTGATGCTCGTAGCCTTCTCGCTCCTCGGCATCGGTAACGCCTTGATGCAGACCAGCATCAACCCACTGGCTATGCTGATTATCGGCGACAAGAACCTTGCCTCGACACTCACCTTCGGCCAGTTCGTCAAGGCCATCGCCTCGTTCCTTGCTCCTTATCTGGCCATGTGGGGTGCAACAGCCATGATGCCATCGTTCGGCTATGGTTGGAAAGTACTGTTCCTGGTGTATTTCGTCATCGGCATATTGGCCGCTGCACTGCTGTGGGTAACACCGATTCAGGAGGAAATGCAGGAGGGCAAGTCGTCGTCGTTCATGGACTGCATCAAGTTGTTGTCGAAGCCCATCGTGCTGCTGTCGTTCTTCGGCATCATGTGTCATGTGGGCATTGACGTGGGTACCAACACAACTGCCCCCAAACTGCTCATGGAGCGCGTGGGTATGTCGCTCAACGAGGCAGCCTTTGCCACTTCGCTCTACTTCATCTTCCGTACCATCGGAGCATTGACGGGGTCGTTCTTCCTGCGAGTATTGAAGACCCGCTGGTTTTTCATCATCAGCGTCTGTCTGATGGCTACCTCGATGGTGCTCATGTTCGGTGGCGAGTCTAAGGCTGTGCTCTATACCGCCATAGCCCTTGTGGGTTACGGCAACTCCAACATCTTCTCGATGGCTTTCTCTGAGGCATTGCTCTCCGTGCCCGACAAGCAGAACGAAGTCTCAGGTCTGATGATTATGGGACTCTTCGGCGGCACCATCTTCCCACTCATCATGGGATTCATGAGCGACGCCATGGGACAGGCCGGAGCAGTCGCCGTGATGGCCGTCGGTGTCATCTACCTCTTCACTTATGTTCCACAAGTCAAACACTAAAACCTCAAAAATATGAATACAAAACGTTATGTAGTAGGACTCGGAGAAGTTCTGTGGGATGTACTTCCCGAAGGTAAGAAACTGGGTGGCGCACCCGCTAACTTTGCCTATCATGCCGGGCAGTTCCTGGGCATGGACAACACCATCGCCGTCAGCGCACTCGGCGAGGACAAACTGGCTGACGAGACCATCGAAGCCCTGAAGGAGCACGGTCTGAACGACCTACTGCCCCGTGTTCCCTACCCCACTGGTACCGTACAGGTACAACTCGACGAGCAGGGCATCCCCACCTATGACATCAAGGAAAACGTGGCCTGGGACAATATCCCCTTTGACGACGACATCGCCGAAATAGCCAGCAACTGTCGCGCCGTCTGCTTCGGTTCGCTGGCCCAGCGCAACGTCGTCAGCCGCGAGACCATCCAGAAATTCCTCGATGCCACACCCGCCGACTGCCTGAAGATCTTCGACATTAACCTGCGCCAGCAGTTCTATACTCAAGAGATTCTGCGTGAATCGTTCCAGCGTTGCAACATCCTGAAGATTAACGATGAGGAACTGGTGCTCATTGGCCGTATGTTCGGCTATCCTGGTCTCGACATTGAGAACAAGTGCTGGCTCATTCTGGGCAAGTACAACCTCGACATGCTGGTGCTCACCTGCGGCACCAACGGCAGTTATGTCTTCACCCCTGGCCATGTGTCGTTCCAAGAAACACCCAAGGTCAAGGTGGCCGACACGGTCGGCGCAGGCGATTCCTTCACGGGCTCGTTCGTGGGCAGCATCCTGAATGGCAAGTCTGTTCCTGAGGCCCATCGTACTGCCGTCCAGGTATCCGCATACGTCTGCACCCAGAACGGTGCCATGCCCACCTACCCTGATGAACTGCTGAAATAAAGAAAATCCTATATCATTCCGCTCGAGCTTGCTCGCTTTGCTCGCAAAGAACGCCAGAACACTGATAATGTTTGTTCTGGCGTTCTTAGTACTATTGCAGAACGTTGTAATTGTTTGGTGACAATTTTCAAATCGAGATATGCATACTGGTGTAGTAGGCAGTATGAAAACTGACGAGGTTCTTCAAGAGGTGCTTGAGAATTCTTCTGATTGTTTGCATAGTTATAATTGTAGTCATATTTTTCAACTGCAAATATACTATGATGACGGCATAAACACAATTATATTCAACGAACCACTAGTTTTTTATAACGAAAATCGAGTGAACAAATGTTTTCTCTTGCAAAAGTCCACGAGCCGTAATCTCACCATCAACGAGCCGTAATCTCGTTGGGAAAGAGTTTTTCGCAGCCTGCATCGATTCTTGAAAAGCGTGTCGACATTGACACTTCATGTTGATACTGCTCACGCTTAGCTGTGTTCAAAAAATATTCTCTTTTGGTCGAAAAATTAAAATTAAGTAGCAAAAGATTTGGAAGATAAGCTAAAACTGTCTATCTTTGCACAATAGAATAAAAATAAGGATGATAAATGACGGTACTCAACGAATACCACCGCAAGGTGACAGCAGAGAAGATGAAGTCGGTAGCTTATTGGCAGCAGCATCCGATTTCGCACGAGGCGTGCTTGAGTCAATTCAAGCGCTTGCGGGAACAGCGTCTTGCAAGGGAGTCCAAATTGCAAGACTAAAAGAATGGGCTATCAGACATGAGTGTTGGATAGACAAAGATACACTTGGTACATTTTCTGATCGTGGTTCTGAGAATGAAGTCTATACTTCATCCGATAGTAAAAATGTATACAAGTTAAATGACTTCAGATATTCTGACGATAACTTAACACCATTCTTTGAACGTATTATTGTACATAACCAGTTATTTCCAGATTGTGAGTATTCGTTTCTTGGTTTTGCAGAGAATCGAGATGGCAAGGTCTGTGCCGTACTTCGTCAGCCATTCATCCTATCCCAGCGCGAGGCTACTCAAACAGAGATCAATGAAGAAATGGAACGATTGGGATTTAACAAAGAACTGGATGACGGATATTTTACCAATAGCGACTACGACATTTTCGATGCTGTGCCTAATAATGTGTTGAAAGGCGAAGACGGACATTTATACTTTATTGACACTATTATCTATAAAACAGGAACTGGAGGTTATGATACATACCAAAGCCTGTCGCCACGCGCGGGCAGATAAACTTGCTAAACACGAGCCGTAATGTCGTGGAACGCGACCCGTAATCTCACCATTGACGAACCGTAATCTCGTCGCAGAACACTTTGTACTTACATTGCCGAACGCCTGCAATATCGATAAAATCAATTTTGCAATATAGAATGAACGGTAATCCCAGAAAAAATCGTATCTTTGCAGGCAAAAAATAGCAGATGATATGACTACATATACTTCACTGAATTATTATTCATCAAGAAATCCGTTGAACGCCCGCATAGCTGAAAACATGCTGGATGTGACTTCAATCCAAGAGGGCTTTGTTGTTTTTGAAAAGAAGGCATGGTTTTGTTTCTCGAAAGCATATGAGATTTGCAAAGAATTGATTGAGGACTCCCCTGTGTCAGTATGGAAAGTGCCAGACTACTATAATAGTGCCTAAATATAAAAGCTGGAGTGAGGAGGAGTACTCAGAGGATGCCAGAGACAACCTGAGGTCTATAACTCTCCAATACTCTAAAAAACTCCCCAGTAATAATGTTTCCTCTGCGTGACCTCTGCGAACTCTGCGACTCTGCGCGAAAAGTAAACCCGCAGAACATATCTCCTTCCTCGAAAACTACTCCTTCCTCGTTACTCCTTACTCCTTCCTAGAAAACTCGAAATCTTCCTTCCTCCTTCCTTGAAAATTTGGGACGAGATCAGAACTTATATCTGGCACCAAAGCAAAAGATACCGCGCTCGCCAAAGCCTATTTCACCGAATCCGCGTAACTTGCTGCCAACCTCGAAACCGATGCCTGTACCTTGGAACATGAACGTCATCTTCGAATCGCCCTGGACTTTGGGGTCGCCATTGGTGTCACCGGAATAGAACAACACACCGACAGCAAAACCAGAGTACATGCCGAAATGGTCTCTGCGGAACCAGTTGAACTTCATGGCTGGCATCAAAGTAATGAAACGCTCACTGTAATTATCGCCCCCATCCTTGTTTGCTACCTTACATCCTGCGATAGAAGCCATGGCACCGATGGCAACGACGGGAGTCACGTGGTGGTAATACTCAATACCGACAGGTCCCCAATAGGAGGACTGGTCACCAACAGCACCGATAAAGGCCTCGGTGAAGGAAGAGACAATATTCGAAGCTGAACCAAAGCCATAGTAAACACCTATCTCGTTCTCTAACTCATCGTTCTGTGCGTTCACAGTAACCGTTGCCATCATAGCAGCTACGACCATCAAGAAAATCTTTTTCATATGCTTTCCTATTAAACTATTTGTTACCTTTGTGCGGCAAAGGTAGTTAATAATAATCAACTGGCAAAGGAATTTTCAGAATTATGAAGCAGGAAACCATATTTTATTGATGCAGATTGTGTTAAAGGCAGTTAAATGGCCGTGGACTTCCTTTTTCTTTTGTATCTTTGTGGTTAATTACAACAAACTATACAAAACAGAACAACAACATGATTAATGATTTCAATTTCTATGCCCCGACGAGGGTGGTTTTCGGACGTAATGCCGAGAAAAAGATAGGTGAGTTGGTGGCCAGTTGTCAGTGTCGCAAAGTGTTGATACACTATGGTGGCGGCTCTGCAGAACGTTCCGGCTTGCTGAATGTAGTCCGCGAGCAACTGAACACGGCAGGCATCCCCTATGTCGAGTTAGGCGGCGTTGTACCTAACCCGCTGCTGTCGAAGGTGTACGAAGGCATTGAACTGTGCCGCCGCGAACAGGTCGACTTCATACTGGCCGTAGGAGGCGGCAGCGTCATCGACTCGTCCAAGGCCATCGGCTATGGTGTGCCATACGAGGGTGACGTCTGGGACTTCTGGGATAGCAAAGGAACGCCCAAGCAGTGTCTGCCCATCGGTGCTGTGCTGACCATTCCTGCGGCAGGCAGCGAGATGTCGAGCAGTACTGTTATCACGAAAGACGAGGGGCTGGTCAAGCGCGGCTTCAACTGCGACTTGTGTCGTTGCAAGTTCGCCGTGATGAACCCAGAGCGCACCTACACCCTACCCCCTTACCAGACGGCTGCGGGAGCTACCGACATCATGATGCACACCATGGAACGGTATTTCTCAAAATATGAGGACATGACGCTGACCGATGCCATCAGCGAAGCGCTGCTGAGAACCGTCAAGGACGCAGCACTTGTTGTCATGCAGCACCCCGAAGACTATCGCAACAGGGCCCAGATCATGTGGGCCAGCTCTCTGGCACATAATGACTTGACGGAATGCGGTCTGGAGAAGGACTTTGCCACACACCGTCTGGAACACGAGCTGAGTGCGCTCTTCGGTGTGACTCATGGTGCAGGACTGGCTGCGATATGGCCTTCGTGGGCCAGGTATGTCAAAGCCCGCCACCTGAGTCGTTTTGTCCAGTTTGCCGTCAATGTCATGGGCGTTGAGAACGACTTTTCCCATCCTGAGGAAACAGCAGAAAAGGGAATCCGTGCCATCGAGGAGTTCTATCATAAGATAGGAATGCCCATCAACATCAAAGAGCTGCTGGGTCGTGAGATTACGGACGAAGAGATTGAGGTCCTGGTGGAAAAGTGCTCGCGTGGACGCACGATTACCGTCGGTGCAATGGAAGTGATTGGTACCAAGGAGATGCGCGACATCTACCAGATGGCCAATAAATGACCGTTAGGAAGTGACGAAGTAGGGGGCAAACTCCCCTACTCGTCTTTCAGTATAGGAAGTGCCAAGTGGTAGCGTACGGCCAAAAAGCGCATGATGCTAACCACGGCAAATGCCGATATAACCGTTACTTCAATAGATACATTCAAATAATCTAATAACCAATAGGTTAACCCACCGAGTATCGATGCCATAGCATAGATTTCCCTATGGAAGATGACAGGTTCGTTGTTCAGCAGGACATCACGGATGACGCCACCCGCAGAACCCGTTATGCATCCCATGATGATGGCCACCCAGTAAGGCTGTCCGAAAGCCAGTGACTTCTGTATGCCAGCTATGGTGAAGAGAGCCAGTCCAAGCGTGTCAAACACAAACCAAGTGTTGCGCAAGCCCTCCATGTGCTTGGCAAACACAATGACAAACAGCAAGGCCATCGCCGTACAAATCATATAGATGGGATTGGTCATCCAGAAGGGTGTGGTTCCCAGCATGACGTCACGTATGGTACCGCCGCCGATGGCTACAGCGATGCCGCAGACATAGCCACCGAACCAGTCGAAGTGCTTGGCTGCCGCGTGTCGTATTCCGGAAATGGCAAAGGCAAAAGTGCCGAGGAACTCGACTAAATGCTGAATGATATCATTATACTCCATACTGCTTCTTCAATCCTTGAAACGGTCGCCCCAGTAGTTGACCATCCGCTCATATAGTTTTTCTTCTGCCGGCGAGTGCTGGCCGTGCCAAATCCGTTCGCCCTGCAAAGCATCGGGCATATACTGTTGTCGTGTGAAGTGTCCAGGGAAATCGTGTGGATACTGGTAGCCGTCACTATAGCCCAAGTCTTTCATGAGCGACGTCGGTGCATTGCGAAGATGCAGGGGGACAGGCTGGTTTCCAGTCCGCCGCACCAGTGCCAGCGCCTGATCAATACCCAGATATGCCGAATTGCTCTTGGGTGACGTAGCCAGATAGACAGCAGCTTCAGCAAGAGCTATCCGCGCTTCAGGCCAGCCAATCTTCATCACCGTGTCGAAGGCCGCATTGGCCAGCAGCAGGGCATTGGGGTTAGCCAGTCCGATGTCCTCGGAAGCCGATATCACCAACCGTCGGGCAATGAACTGCGGGTCCTCTCCTCCTTCTATCATGCGTGCCATCCAGTACAGCGCTGCGTCAGGGTCTGACCCACGGATGCTTTTGATAAACGCAGAGATGATGTCATAATGCATCTCGCCGCCCTTGTCGTATGCCAGCGGATTCTGTTGCAGGCATGCGACCACCGTTTCGTCGTTGATAACGACTTTTTCTTTGGTTGAACTTTCAACCACTAACTCCAATATATTCAGCAGCTTACGGGCATCGCCACCACTATACCGAATCAACGCTGAAGTCTCCTCTAACGCGATGTCCCGTTCTTTCAGGAAAACGTCTTTCGTCAGCGCCCTGTTCAGCAACTCCATCAAGTCGTCCTTTTCCAGCGATTTCAGTACGTACAGCTGACAACGTGACAACAACGGACGTATGACCTCAAATGACGGATTCTCCGTCGTTGCTCCAATCAGCGTTACGATGCCTTTCTCAACAGCCCCGAGCAGCGAGTCCTGCTGTGATTTGGAGAAGCGGTGTATCTCGTCGATAAACAATATCGGAGAAGCCTCGTTGAAGAAACGCCCTTTCTGGGCCCGTTCAATGACGTCGCGGACATCCTTCACGCCACTGGTGACGGCAGAGAGCGTGAAAAAGGGAGTCTGCAGCCGATGGGCAATAATCTGGGCCAACGTGGTCTTCCCCACCCCTGGAGGTCCCCAGAGGATAAAAGAGGATATGTGTCCTGCATCAATCATCTTGCGCAGCACAGCCCCTTCGCCAACCAGATGTTTCTGGCCTATGTAGTCGTCCAACGTACGTGGACGCAGTCTTTCTGCTAACGGTTCACTCATTTCAGTCGACAAAGGTACGAATAAGCGAGTGAAATACAAAAGGAAAACTCGTTTTTCTTTTTATTTCCGAGCGAAAGTACTTTCTTGCGAAGCAAAAAGGTACGAATAAGTGAGCGAAATGCCAAATTTATTTGGACTTTTCCGGGCGAAAGCCATATTTAATTCACTATCATTAAAAAAATACAGCGAAAAACTTGCGAATAGAAAATAAAGTATGTACTTTTGCAAACAAATAGTATCATTAACAAATGTAAATAGACATGAAGAAAGAAGAAAATGCCGAACAGCCATCCAAAAAGAATGCAGGACTGAAGAATCTCAGCAAGAGTTCAGTATGGGATATCCAGGAGAACGATGTGTTCCGTTTGCTGGAAGCTGGTGCTAAGGATGCAGAGATCAAGGAAAACCTGCGTCACTATACCGACATCATCCGTAGTGCATTCATGGTGGAAGAACTGAAGGACGACGACAAGGTTGTAAAGCAGAAGTATACCAAGATGGGCTACAAGGTCAGCTCCATTAAGATTGGCGAAGATGCCAAGCTCATTCTGGCCCTGAAGAAGCGCCCCATCATGCGTGTCACAGACCTGACCTACGAGAACATCCGCCATATCACTGCCGCCAAGCTCATGGAAGTCATAGAACGTAACTTCGGCGGTGGCTGGGACTCGCTCTCCCAGTCCATTCAGGACATCATTGAAAGTGGCTTCGATATATCCACGACAACCCTTCCCAAGGACCGTTTGCACAAGAAAGGCGGTATGTACGAGAAGAAAGTTGCCGACGGCTATGAAGTTCTTGAGATTCCCAAAGGTACCTGGGTCGAGGCCATCTTTGCCAAACTGAAGCCCGAAACCATCAAGCCTCGTGTGAAGTATAATGAGTACGGCAGCGAGGACGACGAGGACGAGGATGCAGATGTTGAGATTGAGGACAACTACAATGCTCCCGACGAGGATGACGATATTCTGGAAGAGCCCAATGACGACGAGATTACGGAGGACAACTACCGTACGACTTTCGACATAGAGACCGATCCGGACGAAGATGCAGAGAGTCTCTCCGACTATATTGCCGACGAATAAACATTCTATCAATTCAATAACACTAAACTCTAAACTCAAAAACCTACATGAACATTCCAAGTGTATTCTGGCTCGTGCCCATTGCATCTATCGTCGCTTTGGGCATGGCCTTTTTCTTCTTCCGTCAGATGATGGGCGAAGACGAGGGAACACCCCGCATGAAGGAGATTGCCCTCTACGTGAGAAAAGGTGCTATGGCCTATCTGTGGCAACAGTACAAGGTCGTAGGCATCGTGTTTGTGGTGCTCTGCGCCCTGTTTGCCTTCATGGCCTACGGTCTCAATGTGCAGAACCCCTGGGTTCCGTTTGCCTTCCTCACGGGTGGTCTCTTCTCGGGCTTGGCTGGTTTCTTCGGCATGAAGACAGCCACATACGCTTCTGCCCGCACGGCTAATGCTGCCCGCCAGAGTCTGAACAGCGGTTTGAAGGTTGCCTTCCGCTCTGGTGCCGTCATGGGTCTTACCGTCGTTGGTCTCGGCCTGCTCGACATTGCCCTCTGGTTCATTGTCCTCAATGGACTCACTGATGACTCGCTCATCACCATCACCACCACCATGCTTACCTTTGGTATGGGTGCTTCCACGCAGGCTCTCTTTGCCCGTGTGGGTGGCGGTATCTACACCAAGGCTGCCGACGTGGGTGCCGACATTGTAGGTAAGGTCGAAGCCGACATCCCTGAGGATGACCCGCGCAACCCCGCTACCATTGCCGATAACGTAGGTGATAACGTGGGTGACGTGGCTGGTATGGGTGCCGACCTCTACGAGTCATATTGCGGTTCTGTGCTCTCTACTGCTGCCCTTGGTGCTGCTGCCTTCTCTGTGGCTGGTCTCGAGGTTCAGTTGCGTGCCGTCATCGCCCCCATGCTGATTGCTGCTGTGGGTGTCTTCCTGTCGCTCTTCGGCATTTTCCTTGTTCGCACTAAGGAGGGAGCTACCATGCGCGACCTGCTCAAGTCTTTGGCGCTCGGCACCAATGTCAGTGCCATCCTCATAGCCATTGCCACCTTCGGCATCCTTTTTTTCCTTGAGATAGAAAACTGGCTCGGCCTCTCCTTCTCTGTCATCAGCGGACTCGCTGCTGGTGTTATCATTGGTCAGGCCACTGAGTATTACACCTCTCACAGCTACAAACCCACCCAGAAAATCTCTGAGGCTGGTCTTACGGGTTCCGCCACCGTTATTATTAAAGGTATAGGCACGGGCATGATTTCTACCTGCATCCCTGTCATCACCATTGGTGTCGCCATCATTCTCAGCTTCGGCTTTGCCAACGGCTTCGACCTCTCCATGTCTAGCGAGAGTCTGGCTCACGGACTCTATGGCATTGGTATCGCCGCTGTGGGTATGCTCTCTACACTGGGAATCACCCTGGCCACCGACGCCTACGGACCTATTGCCGACAATGCCGGTGGTAATGCTGAGATGTCTGAATTGGGCGAAGAGGTGCGTCATCGCACCGATGCCCTCGACGCTCTGGGTAACACCACCGCAGCCACTGGTAAGGGCTTTGCCATTGGTTCTGCCGCTCTCACTGCCCTCGCTCTCCTCGCCTCTTACATCGAGGAAATCAAGATTGCGATGGACCGTGCTGGTGTCATGATGGAGAATGTCAAGGGCGAAACCATCTCAGCTGCCCAGGCCACCATCCCTGACTTCATGAACTACTTCCAGGTCAACCTCATGAACCCCAAGGTACTCGTAGGTGCTTTCATTGGCGCTATGGCTGCCTTCCTGTTCTGCGGACTCACTATGGAGGCTGTAGGTCGTGCTGCCCAGAAGATGGTTGAAGAGGTTCGCCGTCAGTTCCGCGAGATTCCTGGCATCCTCGAAGGCACAGGCACTCCCGACTATGGTTCCTGCGTTGAAATCTCCACCCGTGCTGCTCAGCACGAAATGATATTCCCATCGCTCCTCGCCATTGCCATTCCTATCGTTGTAGGCTGTGTCCTCGGCGTTGCAGGTGTCTTAGGCCTGTTGGTAGGCGGTTTGGCAGGTGGTTTCACGCTGGCTGTCTTCATGGCCAATGCCGGAGGTGCCTGGGACAATGCCAAGAAGATGGTTGAAGAAGGCAACTTTGGCGGCAAGGGCTCCTTTGCTCACAAGGCAACGATTGTCGGCGATACGGTCGGCGATCCCTTCAAGGACACATCAGGACCTTCGCTTAACATTCTCATCAAGCTCATGTCTATGGTGTCTATCGTGATGGCCGGACTGACTATCTTGTTCATCTGATGATTCGTCAATAAGAATAAAAAGGCTCGGAACTTGGGATTTCGAGCCTTTTTTCATCTTTTTCCAAAAAAAGTTGCGAAAAAGTTTGGTGGGTTCACATAAAGTTCGTACCTTTGCACCCGCAAACAAGAAAAGGATGCACCCGTAGCTCAGTTGGTAGAGCACCTGACTCTTAATCAGGGTGTCCAGGGTTCGAGCCCCTGCGGGTGTACCACTAACAAGAAGAGATAAGTTATACTTATCTCTCTTTTTTGTTTTTATCACTAAAATAATCAAAAAACTTTGGAGGTTTAAAATATTTGTCTTACCTTTGCAATCAGATGTATTACAATTGAATTACAGAGTATGGCAACAACGACGATTAGAAAGCCCGCCTCGTTCAGACTTAGGGCTGACCTCTTAGAGGGATTAAAGCAAAATGCTGCACGAGAGAACAGGACACTCAACAACTATGTTGAGAGTGTACTGCTCGGTATCGTATTTGATGAACCTAATGAGGTGACTAAAGCCGCTATCAAGGAGGCTAAGTCAGGTAAGAACCCCAATAAGGTTTATGATAGTGTTGATGAACTCTTTAAGGATCTCGATTCGGGTAAATGAAAAAGCTGCATGGAATGTCATATAGAAGGCGATTTCCTTCTGATATGGATTAACGAAGAGACCGACACCATTGAACTTGTAAGACTTGGATCCCATTCTGAGCTATTCAAATAAGAGTATTTATATCAATTACAATCAATAATAAACCCATCAATAAATGAAGAAACTTTTATCAACTATCGTGCTGGCCATTGTTGCAACTGCCGGGTGGGCACAAACTCGAATCTGGAATAACATTGTTACAGGCTATTCCAATGTACCATTTGTTAAAATAACCAAGGTTGTACTGAGTGCCGACAGCACTGAGGTGTTCATGCATTTCGACATGCCAGAACGTGCTGCAGGCCAGGAAGGTGTATTGGCTGCGAAATCGCTACTCCAGGCCGACGGTAAGACCTACGAAGCAAAGAACGCCGTAGGTATGAAACTGGGGCAGCCCGTCAAGATACCTAAGGACTGTAAGGTAGACTTCTCGCTGGTGTTCGATGCCCTGCCAGCATCTACATGGCTGTTTTCTATAAGTGATCCCGGCATGTGGATAATTAATGCTGTACGCGATGCTGATGCGAATGCTGATGCTGATGTAACCCCCGTTGGCATCACCGACACTTATTGGCGCAACACGCTTACTGGCGACTGGCTGGTAGGATTCGGCCAGCACCATGTAATATATGATAATAAGGTGTGGGATATCCTGAATCAGAAAGAACAGAAGGACGCCTACGAGCTTACTCTGAACAATGGACTTACCATCAAGGTGGGTAAACTGAAGAAAGGTATTCGCCCGATAACTATCGGCGATGCTAAAGCTATCGCCTGCAGTGCGATCACTAATCTGTCGATAGCCGACTATCCTACGAAAGATACTCGCAAGGGATTTGTAGACAACGGCTATCGTGAGGGCGACAGCGTTACCATCATAGGCTGGCTGAAGGATATGCCCGAGCAGGCAAGGAAACGGAGTGACGAGTTCGAAGTGAGGTTCAGTCATTTCATCACCGATAAAACCGAAAGCTATACGGCAAAGCTCGACTCGCTGGGACGATTTACACTCCGAATGCCCATACTCAATTCTACAACAGCAATACTCGACCCGCGAAGATCTTGGGAATGGTCTGTATTAGAACCTGGAAAGACGTACTTCTTCCTGAACGACTTCACGACTGGCCAGAAGCTGTTTATGGGCGATGACGTACGTTTGCAAAACGAGCTTGTGGCTTGTGATGCAGCATGGCCGGATGCGCGCATCAATAAAGGCGAGAGCGCCATGCAATTTAAGGCGCGCACGGATAGTGACTGTGAAGCCATAATAGCCAAGATGCAGGAGTATATCGCACATCGCCCGAACATATCGCAGCGCTATATCGATTACATTAAAGGACTGTGTATGGCAGGGCAGGGCAACTCGATGATGCAGGCCCGATTCGATGTGCCTGGCAAAAGTCTGCCCAAGGAGTATATGGATTATGTTACCACCAAGCTGTGGCAGCCCATGCCTAAACCTTATACGCTCTATATGAACTTCGCACCATTTATGCGCGACTATCTTGACCACCTGAGAGATGAGCGCCACTCTGTGAGCATTGATCCTTACACAATTACGTTGAACGACGGTGCCTATCCCATCATTTTACGCCAGGCTAGGGCCGATGGCAAGGTATCGATTACCGACGAAGAGCTGGCCCTCCTGGAGCGTTATGCCGTGGAATATCACAAGGAGTATGCCAAACAAGCCAAGAACCAGTCGATAGACAGTCTCAACATCGACCTGACTGGCACCGATTTAGATAAGCTTGGCATTGCGGAGCAGTATCTTGCCATTATGGAGCGTCCTGATGTGAAGAAGGCGATAGAGCAAGAAATCTCGTTGATAGATTTGTATTACCAAAAGCAGGCTATCGAATCGGCAACTACCGATAGGGCATTGATTGATCTGGCCTTGGCTCGCAAATTCTATTGGAAGCTTAACTCGTTCCGCAAGTCGCTTGACCCTTCTGATTTGAATTTCGCCAATAAAGAAATCAAGTTGGCATCGGCACTCAACTTTGTTTTGGCCACAAACGATAAGTATGTAGCCTTGGAGCATCAGGACTTGGCTAATGCAGCCAGTCTACGTCCATCAACCGATGTTGAGAACATGACCGATGGCGAGAAGATGCTGCGCAAGATTATCGAGCCATATAAAGGCCGAGTAATCTATCTCGATGTATGGGGCACTTGGTGCGGCCCTTGCAAGCAGAAACTAAAGGACTCGTGGAAAGTAAAAGAGGCACTCAAGGATTACGATATCGTATATCTCTACCTCTGTAATGGCAGCAGCGATGAATCGTGGAAGAATGTGATCAAGGAGTACAACCTGACAGGACCAAACTGTGTTCATTATAATCTGCCCAAAGAACAGCAGAGTGCTATCGAGCATTACCTGAGTGTAAACAGCTTCCCTACATATAAAATCATCGATAAGCAGGGAAACATCCACGATCTAGGTTGGCTCGACGATCAAAATCTGGAGGCATTCAAACAGACTATGGGAAAATTCTGCAAGTAATGAGAATCATTTTAATTCATAAAGGGAGTTAGAATTCTAACTCCCTTTTTAACTAAACGAATATAAATACGTCTCTAAAATCAAATAAATCAACGTGAGTTCGACGAATTTAGAACAATGCTAATTTGTTATCTCAAGCCTTTTCACATGAGATGCACGGCTTCTTGGGGAAGAAGCAGTATGCAGCCAAGGCGCCAAGCAGGTTAACCATGAAGTTGTCAAACGAACTGTGCCTGGAATGCTCAACCTGAGCAATGTTCTTCAGCTCGTCATTGACGGTCTCTATGATAGCCCTCTTTCTGGTCAGCAGCCTGTCTGACATACTCATCAGTGCGCCTTTCATGTTACTCTTGAGTTTTGTTATCAAC
>JAFVGN010000058.1 GCA_017474925.1 Prevotella sp.
GAGGAGTACTCTAAAAACTCCCCAGTACTCTAACTCCCCAGAAATAATATATCCTCTGCGTTACCTCTGCGAAACTCGGCGGCTCTGCGCGAGACAAAAACACTCTCTGCGCGAGAATAGAAAATCACTCTCTGCGCGAGAGAACAGAAACTTCAATCACTAACACAAAACTAAACCAAAATCGCTATGAAAAAGAATTCTGTATGGGAGGTAATCCTCCGCATCTTCATCGCGGCTGCTACTGCAGCGCTGACGGCAGTGGGAACGACCAGCTGCATGGGACACGGACCGTTCACGATGTAGGATGGCTGATGGATGAAGGCTGAAGGCCGAAAGATGATGGATGATGAACGACAAAGAGGGCTGGCAGGCTACGAGAGCTGCCAGTCCTCTTGTTGTATGTGCATTTTGCCTAATCCGTAATTTCAGGATGCGGCACGGCTAAAGGCATGTCCTTCTTCGAGAGGTAGAACATGTAGAGGATGACGTCCTTGTCGCCTCGGTTCTCGCCGTGGTGGACGGTGCCTACCATCTCGACGACAGCCTCACCCTCGTGGACCACCTTCTCCTTGCCGTCCTGGCCGATGATGGTCAGTTCGCCCTGTACCAGTATTCCGTAGTTCATCACGGGATGGTGGTGCCAGCCGAGCTTCTGTCCAGCAGGGAAGACATACTTCACAGCCACCAGTTCAGGACGTCCCTTCAAGTAGTCGGGCAGCTCGACGCCGTCCCAGCTCTGGCTGGTGCGAATCAGTTCGGTGTGCTCCACCTGCTTTGCAGGGGCAGGGGCAGACACTTGGGCCTCGGCATTGTCTTTCTGAGGACGTGATTCCTTACAGGAGGTCAGTACGATAGCGCCGCAAAAGGCTATGGTGAGTACCAATAGGCGGGTGGCGGCAAGCACCCAGTTCTTCATTGTTTTCATTGTTGTCTTGTTTGCTTTCATTTTACAGGTTCACCAGGAATGACAGGCCAATCGTCCAGTAGTTCATGTTCTTCTTCGTCCTGTATTCCCTGGGGGACAATCCCATATCGTCGTCATATTGGCCCATGGTATCCATGAGGAGGTATGCGCCACTGGTCAGACTCGGCTCTGCGAAGTGGAAGGGGTCGTAAGTTGCCGTGTATTCCTTGCGGGTGTAGTCGTAGTCGCAGAACAGGCGCCAGGAGAAGTTTGACTTGTACTTGTAGGTCAATGAGATGCCCGTGCCATACGAGGTGGACGACTTGGCACCTATGGTGAGGTATTCCCAGTCGTCAGTCCATTTCTCGCCCGTGTTGTTGGGGTACGCCAGGTTGTCGACATACAGGGATGGATAACCGTCAATCTTCTTGCCAGGACGGTTGTCGAGGCCCATCGTGTAGCTGATGTCCTTGATGTTACCCTCGGCGTGGCCGTCGATGTCGAGTTCCTGCGTGATGGAACGTCCGATGAGTGCCTTGGCACCTAATGAGAAGTGACTGCTGAGCGGCAGGTTGAAATACAAGCCTACACTACCCGTAAACTCAGTAATGTGGTCGCTCTTAATGGTGCTATAGAGCTCTGTGACGGGGGCATTGGCATCTAATGAACTCTCTGAGCTGCCGTCATACCCAATCTTTTCAAAGTAGATCAGCGCGTTTTCGTAATCGGGATTGCCAGCGGGGTAGTCTTGGGGGAAATGAGACTGGTAGGTGGGGCGCAAGCCATCCCAGGCATACCAATCCTCCATGTAAGCATAGTCCGTAAAGTCGCCGAAGTCCTTGGCTGACTGGGCCCTGACTCTCAGACGACCGCCGACGCCGATGTACTTGTTGAAGAAGTAGGCACCTTCTGCATCAACCACCGTAGCGGCGCGGAAATGGATGCTGCGCTTTTCGTCATCACTCCCTTCACCCTCGAACTCAAGGTCTTTGCCACCAAGGCCAACACCCATGGAGATGCTGAAGAACGAAGGATTCACCTCGTCGAGGATCAGGTCGTTGCGCAGCAGGCCTTTCTGCTTGAACATCAGGTCGCAGAGGGCATAGCCCAACTCGGTCGACATGATACCGATGCCGGCACCAGACATCACGTCGCTGATCCAGTGACGGTTGTTCAGCACGCGCATCACACCTGTAGCCGTGGCTACACCATAGCCTGCTACTGACCACCAGGGCGAACGTGTCAGACCGTACTCCTTGTGCAACAGCGTAGCACCCACGAAGGCTGTGGCCGTATGGCCTGAAGGCCACGAGTTGGCGGTGGAGCCGTCAGGACGCATCTCCTTGGCGGTATACTTGATGCCATTGACCAGAACGGCCATGATGGCATACGACATACCAGCACTGGCCAGCAGTCGTGGCCAGTCGCTACGTCCCTCGTAGCCGCCCAGTTTCAGACCAACAACCATAGCAGGGCCGAAGAACTGCGTGTAGTCGTCGATACCCGTCTTGAAGTCGGTCAGGAGCTGGGTGTTCTTCTTACCACCCTGTTCAGCCTTTGCATTGACACGGAACATGGCCTTGTCGCTCTTGAGGGCCCAGCCTGCCAAGAACAGGGGGATGCCGACGAAGGTCATGTCGTCCATGAACTTGTAGGGCTTGACGCCTGGATTGGTCTTCGTCTTGAAGAAGTCGAAGTCCATCTTGTGACTAGTGGAAGGTGCGGTCAAGTCGAGGCTTGGGGAAGTCTCGGACACGTCAACCAGTTCGGCCTTCATTTCTGGAACTTCTAACGTCAGGGGCTCCATGTCCTGATAGTTGTCTGCGTTGGCCTGAACTGTCAGGGCAACGGCGATCATTGTTAAATAATGTCGGATATTCATTGTATTACAAATTTAAATGTTTTAATCATTGTAGTTTTGGGTAATTCTTGTTTTCGTAGTTATATGACCAGTCGTTCATAAGCATAAATATTCGCTTCATAGTTCATATATTGGCGGAACATCTGCTTAAGCGCAGCTACATCGACTGGTTCCTGTGAACATGCGAATGCGTACTCGATGTCATTATAGCATGCGTACCACTGGCTTTCATGAAACCCGTTCTGCAGATAGAAAGCCCGCCTGCGCTCACGTTGGGTGCGAGTGACGTTGTCGCTTGGTTGAAGAATGCTCTCGTAAGCAAGCGTGATCTGCCTGCCACGATGCTTCTCAACCAAAGCATGCAACGCCTGAGAGCCAATGCCGGAAGAGCGCAATTCCGGACAAATGGCGAAAAAAGACAGAAATAATATCTTCTCGTCCTCAAGGACGACGAAGAATCCGGCAAACTGACGGGCTACCTCTTCGGTATAAATGCCATACAATGTTGCCGACATACTATTCAATATGGTAGACATCATGACGCGCGCTCTATCATGGAATGCTTCCGAGAAAAGCTCCCAGACTCGTGGAATGTCTGAATGATTCTGCGTTAATTTTATGATTGAAATCATTTCCCTTAATAGATAATTGAATAGTATAGTATAGAATATGACGAAGTCATCCCTGCCACGACAGCAATGACAACGCCATATATTTTGATTCCCCTTTTTAGTTTTGTCTGCATTGATCCTGTTTTGCAAATTTAACTTTATTGCGCAAAATTAGTTAATTTTCTCCAAAACGCCATGTCTTGAACGCGCAATCTATACATTTTTGCATATTTTGTAACAAGTTTTGCAGATTTTGATACTCAGGCTTTGCAGAATTAACTGTTTCGTGCATATGTCACCATACCAATGCCCTTTTCTCCTTGGGGATGAACATCTTGTCGGTGGGCTGGATGTTGAAGGCATCGTACCAGCTGTCAAGCATCGGCAGGGCGGCATTCACACGCAAGTTGTTGGGGGAATGGACGTCACTATTGACGATGTAGGCAAGTAACTCAGGCGTCACGTTGCTGGCCCAGATGCGGGCATAGGCCAGATAGAAGCGCTGGGCTGGGGTGAAGCCTTCCTTTGCCTCCATCGGCTCCTGCTTCATGCGGTCCTCAAAGGCGCGGTAGGCCACCTGAATACCACCATTGTCACCGATGTTCTCGCCAAGGGTCTTCTGGCCGTTCACCTTCAGGCCGGGCAGTGCCTCCTGCTCTGAGAACCAGTCGGCGAGCACCTTGGTGCGCTCATCGTATTTCGCCTTGTCTTCGGGTGCCCACCAGTTGACCAGGTTACCGTCCTTGTCGAACTGACAGCCCTCATCGTCGAAGCCATGACTCATCTCGTGGCCGATGACAGTACCGACAGCACCGTAGTTGGAGACATAATCAGACTCAGGATCGAAGAACGGGGGCTGCAGGATGGCAGCGGGGAAGTTGATGCTGTTGAACATCGGGTTATAGAAGGCGTTCACCGTCTGAGGTGTGCATGCCATCCTGGTCTTATCGACGGGCTTGCGCCAGTGCTTACGTATATTGGCGGCACGTATCTCCTGGCTAATGCGGATAAAGTTCTCTATGAGGTTCTGGTCCTCGCGGATGTCGACGAACTTCTCCATGTCCTCCCACTTGTTAGGATAACCTACGTTGATATACATGGCGTGCAACTTCTCTATGGCCTTGGCCTTGGTGGAGTCGCTCATCCAGGTGTTCTCCTTCAGTCGCTCCTCAAAAGCCTGCTGCAGGTCTTTTACCAGGCGGTAGACACGCTGCTTGCTGGTTTCGGGGAAATATTCTGCCACGTAGAGCTTGCCGATGGTCTCGCCCAGATTGCCACTGATGACGGAGACGGCACGCTTCCAGCGGGGCTCCTGCTCCTGCACGCCGCTGATAGCCTTGCTGGCCTCGAAGGCACGGTCGGTGAAGGCATCGCTGAGGAAACGGCCATAGGCTTTGATGACTTTGATCTCCATATAGGCCTTCAGGTCCTCGACACTCGTCTCAGCCAGCACCTTCTCCACCTCATGCAGGGGCTCCAGCTGGTTCACGTCCACCATGTCGATATCCTGCGGATAGTCGAGGGCGTCGCGATAGCCTATCCAGTTGATGCCACTGAAATCCTTCAACAGCTGCTCCCACGGCATCACATGGATGGTCTTATACGGGTCGCGCTGATCCACCTGATTCAGCGTCTTCACGCCGATCCTGTGCTCGATGGCCCATGCGGCCTCCATCATGCGCTCAGCGTCGGCATCGCTGTTGCCCACCATCTTCAGGAAGTCCTTGTTCAGGCTCTTGAAGGCTTTCACTACAGCCTGCTGCTGCTCGTTGGGCTCGGTATAGTACTCCTGGGGCAGCGATGCACCGCCATGGCCTGCGCTGAACATATACTCTGACGAGTTATAGGGGTTCAGGCCCAGGCTGATACCGTAAGGAGCGGTGTTAAAGCCCTTGGCATCAAAGTCGGCCATCAGCTTCAGAGCCTCCTCACGGGTCTTGATGGCACGTACCTGCTTCAGGTAGGGCAGTATCGGCTCGTAGCCCATCTTGTTGCGGCCCACGCTGTCCATGTAGAGGCGATAGAGCGCACCTATCTTCTGCCCGTCGCTGCCCTGAGGCAAATTCATCTCTGAGGCATACTTCATAATCAGCGCATTGATGTGCTTGTTGTTCAGCTCCTCCAGATCCACGAACGCACCGTTCATCGGGTGCTCCTTGTCCAGCGGGTTGTCCTTCAGCCATGTGCCGACGGCATACTGCCAGAAGTCGTCACCAGGCTTCACACTCAGGTCCATGTTCGCTTTCAAACTTTGTGCCGTACTTACCAAGCTCACGAAGGCGAGAGCTACGACAAACATCAATTTTTTCATATCATTATTGTTTTAAGTTATACATTTCTTTGCAAAGATAGAAAAAAATCTTCTAAACGTATTAATTTCTTAACATCTTTTTCTAAATTTTTTTTAAGAACCAAGCGGACTCGGGTTGTCCAGGTAGTTCCTCCATCATGTAGTGACGACAGAACGGGACGATGTGCGTCTTTAAGATAAAAGTAAAAAAAGAAGTTAAGAGTATGAAGAAAATTGTTAGCGTGGTTTTATGGAGCTGCTGTGTGATGACAGCGGCGGCACAGGGTCTGACGGACATGAGTAACAGCCAGCAGGCGAAGATGAACGGTCTGCCGTTGGGCTCAGCCAAATGGACGGGTGGTTTCTGGGGTGACCGTTTCCAACTGTTCTCGACCACTGGCGTCTGGTCGATGTGGGACACATGGAACACGCCGTGGGAGACGCTCGACGCCAACGGTAACCACGGCAGTCACGGATTCCGCAATTTCGAGGTGGCAGCAGGCACCGTCAAAGGCAAGCACCACGGTCCCCCGTTCCACGACGGTGACATGTATAAGTGGCTGGAGGCTTGTGCATCGGTCTATGCCGTAACCAAGAATCCTGAGTTGGATGCGCTGATGGACAAGTTCATCGCCCAGGTGGCGCTGGCCCAGCGCAACGACGGGTATATCCACACGCCAGTGGTGATATCGGAACGCAATCAGGGCATCGACAGCCACGCTGGCACAGAGAACGCGGCAGGCATCGAGATAGGCAAAGACCAGCAGCACGCCTTCGCCTCGCGGCTCAACTTCGAGACCTACAACCTGGGGCACCTGATGACGGCAGGCATCATCCACAAGCGCGCAACGGGCAAGACCACCTTGTTTGAGTGCGGCAAGAAAGCTGCCGACTTCCTCTACAACTTCCTGACGAACGACGCCGCCGAGCTGTCGCGCAACGCCATCTGTCCCAGCCACTACATGGGGGCTGCCGAGATGTACCGCGAGACGGGCGACGAGAAATACCTGACGCTGGCCAAGGGACTGATAGCCATCCGCGACAGCGTGACAAACGGCGAAGACCATAACCAGGACCGCCACAAGCTGCGCGACCAATACGAGGCCATGGGACATGCCGTGCGCGCCAACTACCTGTATGCGGGTGTGGCCGACCTCTATGCCGAGACGGGCGAGGAGCAGCTGATGAAGAACCTCTCGGCCATCTGGAATGACATTGTCAACCACAAGATATACATCATGGGCGGCTGCGGGGCACTCTACGACGGCGTGTCGCCCGACGGCACCACCTACAACCAGCCCAGCATCCAGCAGATACACCAGGCTTACGGACGCCAGTTCCAGCTGCCCCAGGAGGCTGCCCACAACGAGATATGTGCGCAGATAGGCATGATGCTCTTCTCGTGGCGCATGTTCCTGACCACGATGGACCCGCAATACATCGACAACATCGAGAACGAGCTCTACAACGGCATCCTCTCGGGCATCTCGCTCGACGGCAAGGACTTCTTCTACACCGAGGCCCTGCGCCGCACCAAGGAGTTCCCGTACGTGATGCGATGGCCCAAGCACCGCCAGCGCTACATCTCGTGCTTCTGCTGTCCCCCCAACACGCTGCGCACGCTCTGTCAGGCACAGGAGTACGCATACGCCATGAACAAAGACACGCTGTGGGTGAATCTGTACGGCCAGAACAGCCTGAAGACCAAGGATCTGGAAGTGGAGCAGACGACGGACTATCCCTGGGACGGACACATCACGCTGACCATCAAGAAAGCAAAGTCGCTGGCCAGCATCCGTATGCATATTCCCAGCTGGTCGGAAGACATGCAGCTGAAGCTGAACGGACAGCCCATCCTGGCAGAGGACCTGAGACAGCCCCGCAAGTGGAAGAAGGGCGACACGATAGAGCTTGACCTGCGCATGGAGCCACGGCTCATGGAAGCCAATCCGCTGGTGGAGGAAGCCAAGAACCAGGTTGCCGTCATGCGCGGACCCATTGTGTACTGTCTGGAGGGTGAAGACATCGAGGGCGGACACCGCATCAACGACATAGCCATTCCCACAGACGTCCGCTTCACAGAAACGAAGATGACCATAGACGGTCACGAAATGACGGCCCTTGAGGCCGACGTTCCGTTGGTCAACCAGGACTTCTGGCGCAACGACGAACTGTATCGCGTGATACGTCCCATGAAGGAGCAGAAAGTCCACATCCGTCTCATTCCCTACTACGCCTGGGACAACCGAGGCATTCAGGACATGTCCGTATGGCTGCCGCTGAAACGGTAGCCGACAGCGCCAACAGGCGACAGGCGTTAGCCCCTGCAACTGCGGGGGCTATTCCTTTTTCTTGTTCAGGTAGATCAATATGCCTGCAATCACAAGCACTACTACTGCAATAATATGCAATCAATATGCCTGTATTTTAAAGGGCGAGAGGTGTGTAGGGAATGTTCCAAACCTTGGCAACGGCTTCGTAGGTACACTGGCCATCGACCATGTTAACCCCACGTGCCAGGGAACGGTCGTTGCGACAAGCCTGTTGCCACCCCAGGTCGGCCAGCGCAACGGCATAGCGCAGGGTTGCGTTGGTGAGGGCAATAGTCGAAGTGTTAGGTACAGCACCAGGGATATTGGCTACCGCATAATGGACGATGCCGTCTACCGTATAGACAGGATCGCTATGGGTGGTGGGATGTGAGGTTTCAAAGCAGCCGCCCTGATCGATAGCCACATCGACGAGCACAGTACCTGGTTCCATCAAGGAGAGCATGTCGCGGGTGATCAGCTTGGGGGCTGCATCGCCTGGAATGAGCACGGAACCAATAACGACATCGACATCACGCAGTTCCTGACGGATATTGTGCTCATTACTGTATAATGTATGTACATTGGCAGGAAGCTCTGCTGACAATTGCTTCAAACGAGGCAACGAGACGTCAGTAATGGTGACATCGGCTCCCATGCCGGCAGCAATACGAGCTGCGGCCTCACCAACCGTACCACCGCCAAGAACCAACACACGGGCAGGTTTCACACCAGGAACACCAGCCATGAGCTTTCCCTTGCCGCCCTTCGTCTTCTGTAAGTAATATGCTCCGTTTTGAGCGGCCATACGCCCAGCGACTTCACTCATGGGAATGAGCAAAGGCAGCGAACGGTCATCGCGTTCGACAGTCTCATAGGCGATACAGATGGCACGGCTCTTCAGCATGGCATGCGTCAGTTCCTCCTCGCAGGCGAAATGGAAATAGGTGAACACAACCTGCCCCTGACGCACCAGGGAATACTCAGGTTCAATAGGTTCCTTGACTTTTACAATCATGTCAGCCTGCCCATAGACGTCCTCTATGGCAGGCAGTATCTGGGCGCCAGCCTTCTGGTATGCCTCATCGCTGAAGCCACTACCCTCCCCTGCAGTATGCTGTACGAAGACCTGATGTCCACGACGTACTAACTCGGCCACACCCGATGGTGTCATGCCAACACGATTCTCGTTGTTCTTGATTTCCTTGGGTACTCCTACTTTCATAATATCTGAAGATTAAGTTAGTGAAACATGTAAATAATATGTCGCAAATATACGAAATATTTGCGACATAACAATGGGTTAAGCGAAAAAACTTTCCTGTCTATTTGGCATAGGCCACAGAACGGGTCTCGCGAATGACGGTTATCTTCACCTGACCAGGATAGGTCATCTCGTTCTGAATCTTCGATGCTATCTGCCCGCTCAATGCCTCGGTCTCGGCATCGTCCATCTTGTCGGCACCTACGATGACGCGCAACTCACGGCCAGCCTGGATGGCATAGGTCTTGGTAACGCCAGGATAGGACATGGCAATGGCCTCAAGGTCGTTCAGGCGCTTGATGTAGGCCTCGACAATTTCGCGACGGGCGCCAGGACGGGCACCAGAGATGGCATCGCAAATCTGTACGATGGGAGCCAGCAGGGTCTGCATCTCCATCTCGTCGTGATGGGCTCCGATGGCATTGCAGATGTCAGGCTTCTCCTTGAACTTCTCTGCTATCTTGGCGCCATAGAGTGCATGGGGCAGTTCGCTCTCCTCGTCGGGTACTTTACCAATATCGTGCAAAAGGCCGGCACGCTTGGCTTTCTTGGGGTTCAGACCAAGCTCTGAGGCCATGACAGCGCAAAGGTTGGCAGTCTCACGGGCATGCTGTAAGAGGTTCTGGCCATAGGAAGAACGGTATTTCATCTTACCAATGATGCGGATGAGCTCTGGATGCAGGCCGTGAACGCCTAAGTCGATGGTGGTGCGCTTGCCTATCTCGATGATTTCATTCTCAAGCTGTTTCTTGACTTTTCCTACAACCTCCTCGATGCGGGCAGGATGGATGCGTCCGTCAGCAACCAACTGATGGAGAGCCAGACGGCAGGTTTCGCGACGAATGGGGTCGAAAGCGGAAATGACGATGGCCTCAGGGGTGTCGTCAACCACAATTTCCACTCCACAGGCTGCCTCTAGCGCACGGATGTTTCGGCCCTCACGACCAATGACACGTCCTTTTACATCGTCATTGTCGATGTGGAACACGGACACAGAGTTCTCAACAGCTGTTTCTGTTGCTACACGCTGGATGGTCTGGATAATGATTTTCTTGGCCTGTGCATTGGCGTTGAGCTTGGCTTCGTCCATGATTTCGTTGATGTAAGCGGCTGCGTCAGTCCGAGCCTCGTCCTTGAGCGATTCTACCAAACGGGCCTTAGCCTCGTCGGCAGAGAGACCAGACAACTCTTCGAGCTTTGCACGCTCCTGCAGCTGCATTTTTTCCAGTTCATCCTGTTTCAGCGAGAGCAACTTCTTCTCATTGTCAATGCGAGTCTGCTGATTGTCAAGGTCGTTCTTGCGACGTCCAAGTTCCTCCTGACGCTGGTTGAGCGATATCTCACGCTGCTTCAGCTTGTTCTCGTTCTGCTGGAAATGCTGGTTGCGCTGCTGCACTTCCTTCTCCAGCTCGCTTTTCTTGTTGAGGAACTTTTCCTTGACTTCAAGCAGTTTCTTCTCCTTGATTACCTCAGCCTCCTTATTGGCGGCCCCTATCATCTCATTATATTTTCCCTTGATGACAAAGCGGAAAATCATAAATCCGCAGAGGCCTCCTATAATCAAGGCCGCCACGATTAGAATAATACCTACAATAATGTTCATAAATGTTTTTAGTATATATTGAATGAATGTTCTTACATCACCGCTCACCGAGGGCTTCCTCGATTTCGGCTGTCAATTTGGCAAGAACATTGTCATAGGGCTCAGTATCGTTGCTGGCATGCTCCTTCTGATACATCAAGGCAATGTCGACAAGGGTCATCAGCGCAATCCGATGGTCGGTCTTGCGCCCACTATATACCTGGGCATAGGCATTGTAGCGGTCTGTTATGAGTTTAGCTGCACTACGATAGTACACTTCCTCTTCACGATTGATGACGACATCCATGTCGTCGTCGTAGACATGCAACGTGATATGTAATTTGTCCTGATTCTGTCCTGCCATAGCTTGTTCTCCTTATTGATTTTCGTCGCTGAGGATTCCAATGCATTTATTGACGTCGCGAATAAGCCTTGACAACCGGTCCTTGGCACCTTCAAGGTCGCCATCGGTAATCTCAATCATCTTGGCCATCTTTAGTGACTGGTAGTCCGACTGTTGCTGTTCCAACTTCGCGCGTAACTGATCTATTTCCTGCTGACCTCTTTCAACCTCGTCATAAAGCTCATCGTTCTCCTTCTTCAGCTGCTGAAAACGGAGAATCATCTGTCTGATGCGAGTTTCAAACGTCGCTAAAGTCTTCTCGTTAGCGGTCATGCCAGTTCACTTTACCGCACAAAGGTAAGTGAAAAATATTAAATAAGTTACATCTCTGTCACCATTTTAATATTTTTTAATTGAGACAGGGGTGTTCTGACCTTATCTCAATTGCCTTGCGGCTGCTTTTCTTTCTTGGCAAGCATGACAACCTTGTAAACGAAATTCGTGACCCACTGCTGCGAAAAACCAAGTTTCTGGGCATATTGGCGGATAGCCACTACCGTTTTCATGACAGCAGGATCAGAGTAGTCGTTCTTCGTAAAAATTTCATTGACGGTCTTCTCGGTCATGGTGCGAATAGCACTCTTGAAGATGCTTGGCAGGCGTAGTTTGAATTTCATCAGGTTGCCTGTCAACATCATCAGGTCCTGTGTAAAGCCAGAGAACTGGTACATATACGTCTGGACATCCTGAGGCTTCTTGCAACGCTTACGGATGCTCTGGTCTATCTCTTTGGTGAAGTTGTCGTCCATGCCATATAGTTCCTTCAGCATTTTGTTGCAACGCGCTTTCTCGGCCAAACCCAGGCGATTGTTCTGTGTAGGCACTTTCAACGTGGTCTTGAACACACGCAAATCAGGAAGTGCCGCCATATTGGAGATTCCCAAATCAGCAGCCATACAAGCCTGAAAATACACTCGGATGAGGGTCATGAAATCTTCCATGCCTCCCGTTTTCTGTGTCGCATCCTCCTTTTTCCCAAATAATTTTGATAAAAATCCCATTTCTTTTATATTTCGTATGTTATAAGTTCTTACAATCCTCAACTCTCTATATCGTCATGGTCTACCATCCCCATTACATCATCATCCCAGTCAAGGCCAGCAGATGTAACTTGATTCAGAACATCCTAATTTTGAGGGTTTTTTATTCATATTTCGCATGCAAAATTAATTATTTTCAATAAACCTACCAAATGTTTGATGATTATTTTGTATCTTTGCCGACAAAACATCATAAATTGCTATCATTATGAAAGGTATTGTATTAGCTGGAGGCAGCGGGACACGCCTCTACCCCATCACTAAAGGAGTGTCGAAACAATTAATTCCCATCTTCGACAAGCCCATGATTTATTATCCTATCTCAACGCTGATGCTGGCAGGTATCCGTGAGATTCTTATCATCTCAACTCCATACGACCTGCCTGGCTTTAGACGGTTGCTTGGTGACGGTTCCGAGTTAGGGGTACGTTTTGAATATGCAGAGCAACCCTCACCTGACGGACTGGCACAGGCATTCATCATTGGCGAACAGTTTATTGGCAACGACTGTGCCTGCCTTGTATTGGGCGACAACATCTTCTACGGAAGCGGTTTTACCGGCATGCTGAAGGATGCAGTCAAACGTGCCGAGCAAGACGGTAAAGCCACCGTCTTTGGCTATTGGGTTAACGATCCTGAGCGCTACGGTGTAGCAGAATTCGACAAGGACGGCAACTGCCTTTCCATCGAGGAGAAACCCAAGAACCCCAAGTCCAACTATGCTGTTGTAGGCCTTTACTTCTATCCCAACAGCGTAGTGGGTATTGCCAAGAGCATCAAGCCGTCGGCACGCGGTGAATTAGAGATAACAACCGTCAATCAGGAATACCTGAAAGCCCAGAACCTGCACGTCCAGACCCTGCAACGTGGTTTTGCATGGCTCGATACTGGTACGCACGACTCACTCTCCGAGGCTTCGACTTTTATCGAGGTCATCGAGAAGCGTCAAGGTTTAAAGGTTGCCTGTCTGGAGGAGATTGCCTTCAAACGCGGATGGATTGACAAGAACCAACTGAAAAAACTGGCCGAGCCAATGATTAAGAATGACTACGGCCAGTATCTCATGCGTCGTGCCGAAGAGGCTTATCAGCGATAGTTCCCCCTCTGTGGCAACTCCGTCAGCTATTTCGAAAACTCCTTGACACAACGACACAAGGCTATGGGATTACCCATATCGTACATTTTTCCCTTTAGCCTGACACCCATCATGCCGCTCTTCTGGCGAACAGCCTCAAGAGCGGCTGTCAGTTCTATTTCACGCTGACTGTCGTTCTCCATATCAGCCAGACGGATGTCTTCTGCCAGCTGGGCAAACACCTCCGGAGTCAGTATGTACTGTCCGAAAACGCTGTAATATTCTTTTTCCCCTGCTTCATTACGGACACCCAAGAATTCCTCTGCATACGACGATTTAGGCTTTTCGTTCATTACAGAGACATTGAGTATGGAACGTTCCTTATCCTCCCACACGCCACTTAATATGCCGTAGAGACTCACTTCAGCCAGTGGTACGGAATGTATGCTGACCATCAGTTGGTTATAGCGCTCGTACTCCTCTATCATTTGCAAGGCACAGGGTTTGTTCGACTGACTACGATAGAGTGTGTCTCCCAACAGCAAGAGTACTGGTTCGTTGCCAGCAAACTCCGCAGCCTGGAAAACGGCATGGCCAAAGCCTCTTTTCTCGTGCTGGTAAACATAGTGCAGGCGTTTACCTATATTGAGTATACGGTTTTCATACTCCTGGGCTTCCTTGTTCAGTTTACGCAAATGGTCATCAGCCAATGGACGTTCGAAGAACTCAGTATATTGGATGCGTTCGTCCTCAGAACCCAGCACCAGGCAAATTTCCTCCACACCACTCTTCACCAGTTCTTCCAAAAGGATGAGGATGACAGGACGCACCATGCCGTCCGGACAAGGTATGGGGAAGAAATCTTTCTTGAGTGCCCGTGTGGCAGGATATAGCCGTGTGCCGAAACCTGCCACAGGAATAATAGCCTTGCGAACCGTATGTACAGGACGTATGGTCAACGCATAAGCTTTCATACCCTGTGCATTCAAGTAGTCTATCAACCGTTGCTGGTCTTCTGCGCTACGTGCCAGGAACTGCACAGAGCCGTCGCCATGCGACCCCACACCCTTACCACCGAAGACCATCGGCTGGATCTGGGGATCCTTCAACACCTCGTGCAACTTAGGTGCCCATAACGCTGGTGACATGGGAGCTACATACTTGTCAAACATCTCCTCTGCTTCCGTCATCAACTTGCCTAACGACTCCCTGTCACCTTCAGCCATATACTTGGCAGCCCGCTCCACCATCTCGTGATTCCATTCGCCCAAAGCCTTATGCAGGTTCTCCTCTGCCTCGTTCGATGCAAAAGGATAGGCCTTGTTCAGGTCTGACAGTATCTTGATAGTATCCTTCGAAGCACAAAGATCGGCAAACACCCAATAGAGTTGCTTCTTGACATTGAGCGATTTAACCTCAATCTCATCGCCGTCAAAAGTCATCAGATTGGGCTTGACTCCAAAGGCACAAGCCTGATCCAGACGTCCGCATCGGCTACTGGTACGCAACTCTCCCAGATAGGCAATGTTCATCTCACCCAGTGTGTTGAGATTCAAGTTATATAATAAATTGAACGCACGCGCGACAAGCACACAGATAGCTGCAGAAGAGCTGAGCCCGCTCTTGATGGGCAATGTCATGTCTGTTATCCGAATACGTACACCGCCAACCTTGTACCACTCCAGCATATACGAAGCCACTCCTGCACAATAGCAAAAGAACGATCCTGACTTGGCCACCCGCTTCAGCTCAGCCTCGTTCATCCTACATGAGAAATCGCGCCACACCGTGTTTATTTCAAGTGCATCACTATGCATCTCGAAGATGGGCGACTTCTCCACCTCTGCATAAATGCCTTGTTCTATACCCGTCACAATAGCGGCACCGGACATAATATCAGCATTCATCGTACGATAATGTCCTGCCCAGTCTGTGTGTTCCCCAAACAGGCACAAACGGCCCGGAACGAAAAGTTTTAGCATAATGTCATTGTTTTTAGGTTATATTTATAGCACAAAGGTACGACAAAATCCGCAAAAATTAAACTTTTTGGAAAAAATATTTGGCAGATTTGATTATTTTATATACTTTTGCAGCCATAATAATAACAAAAGTTAATAACAATCATAAAATACTGCTGCCTATTGACAAAAACTCTACTTCATAAAAACAAGAAGTAATATGAAGAAATACGAAGGCATGACCGACGAATCGTTGGCATTGTGCTATGTAGACGGAGACAATAGGGCGTTCGATGAGTTATTAGCCCGAAACCAGCAAAAGCTCTACAATTACATTCTTTTCGTGGTCCGTGACCCCGAAGTAGCAAACGATGTGTTCCAAGACACTTTCGTCAAGGTTATCACCAAGTTGCAGGAAGGCAAGTACACCGACAGCGGTAAATTCTCCTTCTGGCTGACCCGTATAGCCCATAACGTCATCATGGACGGCTACCGTCAGCAGAAGAACGAGCATATCGTCGAGCCTACTGAGAATAACGACTTAAGCCGTCTGAGCAGCGAGATGGTGATGGATATCAATCGCGAGAACCAGTATGTCAATACCCAGATCATGAACGACGTCCGGAACATCATGGATGCCCTTCCCACACCCCAGCGTGAGGTGGTATACATGCGCTACTATCAGGAACTGTCATTCAAGGAAATAGCCCAGCTGACGGGTGTCAGCATTAACACCTCATTGGGGCGCATGCGCTACGCTATCATCAACATGCGACGCCTTGCCAAGCTGCATAACATACAGCTCAGCATGGAGCTCTAGAACATCCAGAAATTCTAGAATATTCTAGATTATCTAGAACAACTATAGAGCCCGTAATTCACTGATGGTCTGCTCTGGAGTGGAGCTATGGAACACATAGCTTCCTGCTACCAATACGTCAACGCCAGCCTCTACCAGACGCGGTGCCGTATCTGCCTGCACGCCTCCGTCCACCTCAATCAGAGCTTTCGACCCACTGGCTTCAATCAGCCGTCGCAGCCGTTTCACTTTCTGAATGGTGTTCTCGATGAACTTCTGTCCACCGAATCCTGGATTAACGCTCATCAGTAGCACCATGTCTACGTCACCAACGATGTCTTCAAGTACCGATACTGGTGTCGCCGGATTCAACGTGACTCCGGCCTTCATGCCCGCATCGTGGATCTCTTGTACCGTACGGTGCAGATGAGTACACGCCTCTGCGTGAACATTCATCATCATAGCACCCAGTTTGGCAGTCTGACTGATATACTGTTCCGGATGAACAATCATATAGTGTACGTCAAGAGCTTTTGTACATTTGGCAGCAACTGCCTCCAAAACGGGGAAGCCAAACGATATATTCGGCACAAAGACCCCGTCCATCACGTCCAGATGCAGCCACTGGGCCTCACTTCGATTAATCATTTCCAGCTCCTGGTCGAGGTGCAGGAAATCAGCTGCAAGCAACGACGGAGAAACTATTGTGGCCATTCTTTACCTGGTTTTTTGAGTTACACATACGCGCAAACTGCTTCAAGAACAGGATTGTTGCCGGTTTGGGCTGAGTGCGTGTCATACTTTGACCGTTTGGTCTGAGATAATCATCGGGAGTAAAATTCTGCATAGGCAATTCATGTTTTAACATTGTTTTCTTATATAACGTCCACTTATTAGGTTTTATTTCATCACTTGGCAAATAATTATTTGACCCTGCACATTTCCAACGTCTTCATGCCGTTCATGAAATCGCGCGCTGTCATCCGTTTCTTCCCCGCCATTTGCAGTTCTACAATCTCCAACAGCTCGTCGGCAGCAGCAATGAGCAGTTTCTTGTTCTTGGTCTCTATCCTACCACTACCCGTCGCAGGTTCACCGGTCCTGGCGGTCTTGTATATTTTCAGCACCGTTTCCTTACCGTCGGGCGCCACAAATGTCGTCCATGCTCCCGGAACAGGACTTAGTCCCCTCACGAAGTCGTACACCTTTCGGGCACTCTTTGTCCAGTCTATCTCGCACGTCTCTTTGAATATTTTGGGAGCTGACTTCAAGTTCTCAACCACCTCTTGTGCCATCGTTGCGGGCTTTCCGTCGGCAGCGACGACAGCCTCCAGCGTCTCTAGGCAAAGCTGTGCGCCCAAGTGCATCAGTCCGTCATAGACATACTCTGCGTCCGCATCGTCTGGTATGTCGAAAGACCGTTGCATAATGATGCGCCCCGTGTCAATGTCGTAATCCAGGAAGAACGTCGTAACGCCCGTCACCGTCTCACCGTTCATGACGGCCCAGTTGATGGGCGCTGCTCCGCGATACTGTGGCAGCAGGGCAGCATGTACATTGAACGTTCCATATTGCGGCATAGCCCACACCACCTCGGGCAGCATGCGGAAAGCAACAACCACCTGCAGGTTAGCACCCCATCCGCGCAACTGCTCCACGAAAGCCTCGTCTTTCATCTTTTCAGGCTGGAGCACGGGCAAGCCATGGGCCAAAGCATATTGTTTGACCGCTGGGGCCTGAACCACCGACCCGTGTCTTCCGACAGGCTTGTCGGGCTGTGTCACTACGCCCACTACGTGATATCCGTTCTCTACCAATGCCTGTAGTGTTGCCACAGCAAACTCCGGAGTCCCCATAAACACTATTCTCAGATCTTCTTTCGTCATATTCCTTTTCCTTATATTACAACCTCATAATCGTTTCCTCGCCGGCGACGATGTGCAAACGCCTGCCACCGACGACGAGCCATCCCTCGCCCCCTGTAGCCATCACCCTCACCTGGGTTCTATCCATCATGACATGTATCATTCCACTAGGCGTAGGGACGTCACCCTCCATCCATTCCAGGTCGCCAAGAACGGGGCGCACCTCGAACTCCTCATAACCCGGCTTGGTAGGTTTTACGCCCAAGAAGTACTTGCCCAACAGATAGACGGGTGATGCCCCCCAGGCGTGGCACAGCGACTTGCCATAAGGTCTGCCGTACATAGCCAGATGTTCGGTTCCAGACTCTTCGGGCACATACTTTTCCCAGAACGACGTTGCTCCCTCCCTGAGCATACCACCCCAGTAGGCGCGCATTTCATGGAGCACCTTCTGGTGATAACCCATCATACAAAGTGTTTCCAGTTCGTAGAACCGCATATATGGCGTGGTGATGGGCTCGATGTCCGGGTTCAGCATCACGCTTTGCATAATCTCGCTGCGTTCCTCCTCATACGATAATCCATAGAGAATGGCAAACATATTGGGGAACTTAGTGATGTGCCTATTTATGACACCATCCTCGATGGCATGATAGTACGCTTTCTGCCCATAGCTCCAGAAGAACTGTTTGATCTTGTTGCGCAGTTCTTCTGCCTTAGCGCGATAGTCGCTCTCGATGCCCAGTATCTTGGCACAGGCAGCCATGGTCTCCAGTGCTTTCATGAACAATATCTGCTCAAAGCACAGGGTGCCCCGCTTGTGCATGGGAAAGTCAACCCAGTCGACGAAAATCCAGTCGTCAGGTTTGCCCTCAGCCATACCGTCGGCATTCGTACGGCCAAGGACATAGTCCATAAGCGAGACCATGCGGGGCCACATTTCACGGACAAAGGCCGCATCAGCAGTGTACTCATAATAGTCCATGACAGACTTGAACCAGTAGAAGGTATAGTCCATAATGGTATTGACGTGGGCGGTGACAGGGTCTTTGCCCCGCAGCTGGCGGATGGTACGCTTGACACACTCCGTATCGAAACGCAGGTAATAGTTCATGAGGTAGCTCTGTATCGCATCGCCGCTCCATGTCCACCGGTCGCGCTTGATGCCGTCCATGAAGAATTCACGGTTAGTGAGGTCCATAGTATATGCAGCAACGTCCCAAATGCGGTTCAGCTCTTCGTCAGAACAGTGGAACCGTCCCGTGCGGTCACCGTCGTGCGGGGCATATTCGTAATCCATGAGTACCTCATCGAAAGTAGTACCCTCCTCAGCCTCAACACAGACAAAACGGAAAGCCTTGGCATCCGCGACAGCATCGCTACATTCCCGGCAGACTAGGACGTCGAGCGTCTCGCAGTATTCCTTGTCAAGGGCTTCCTCACGGCTTTCGCCGTAAAAGACGTGCAGGGTTCCCTTCAGGTTCCTGACCCTAAGGTATCCGAACGTCTCACGTCCGAAGTCATAGAGGATGACGTTGGGAGATATGTCATATTGGCCAATCGGACGCATCTCCCTGCGCTCCAGCCGGTACTTCGATGGCGGGGTGTCCGGACTGTCGAAATTCCACGATGCTGCCGGCACATAGATGCCGGAGCCATGGGCCACGCCGTTTTCGTCTATCCATATCTTGTCCTCGTACGTCACCAACCATGTACCATCAGTCCCTATCGTGTCGCCCTGGATGAAGAGTGCCGGCGGTGTGGCCTGGTTCCATACCTTCAGGCTCAGCCGATGTTCTCCGGCAGGTATGCGGTACGTCGTAGCAGGGAACAGCAACTTCCCGTCGAGTGCCACGTTGTACTGCCCTTCACAAGTTATCGTAATCGTCTCTTCGCAAGCAAGGGTAAAAGTATTCGAAAACTCCACCGTCACATAATGTGAGTCCTGTTTCCAGAACGGCGGAAACATGGCGCCACGCTCCGTACGTCGGTTGTTGAAGATGTTACCCAGCCAGACCTCCCAGTCGCCAGGATACCATATCCAGATAGGCTTCGTACCACATCGTTTGTCCATCCTAATTACTAATCATCATTTAACTTTGTTGACTTTTGTCACTCGGCAAATCAAGCAAGCTTGTTTGCTCTCGCAGCTTCAAAAGTTCTAATTCTTCCTTATTCCTGCCCGGTCCTTGATTTCTCCGCTGACCTGCGGGCCGTTGTTCTCCCAAATGTTTCCCGGCCCGTTAGCATTCTTCAAGAACTTCTCCTCCGGCGTCCAATTGTCGCGGAGGGTAATGTTCGATGACCCCTCGTCCGTATAGAGGTAGAACCAGTGGTCAGGATCGTGCACGTAGCTCGGTTTGGCAATGTCGCGCACCACATTCTCACTAATCATCGTACCAGGCTGGTTTCCCAACGTATAGATTCCCGCACAATCATACATGTGCTGGGCATAATTATATATAAGGTTCGCATGTACCCTGTTGTCCCTCATGCACACTAAATCGCGGTTCCATCCCCAACCCAGCGAGATTGCAGTATAGGAGATGTCGTGTATGGTATTGTGCTCTATGTTGATGCCGCTGACATATCCTGCACAGATGGCCACACAGCCCCAGTCCTCGTTGGTGACGTCGTAGAAGTGGCAGTCGCTGACCACCTGCCCGGTACACACCTCACGGAAGTCCGTAGGCTGGTAAGGCAGATGCGTCTCCAGACCCTCCGTCGAGAAGGCACCGCAGACAAAGCCGTTCATGGCGATGTCGGTGAAGGTGCAGCGCGTCACGCTGCCGCCACGGCATCCTACGACATAGTCAAGTCCTGAGCCTCCCAGGTGTTCGAAACGGCAGTCCTCGAAATTCACGTTCTCCGTCCACTGCAGCTCCACTGCCGCGTCGGCACGTCCTATCCAGCCCTGGTTGTCCAATTTGTGGTTATTGGGACGGTCTATCTGTGGACGCAGCTTATATGCCTCTATGAGATACATTCCCGCCTGTAGCGGCACATGTCCTTTCTCGCTGGGCCGCATCCAGGTGGTGTGGCTGAAAGTTACACCCCTAACGGTGATGTTACGTACAGGCCGCTCTGGGGTACCCACCAGCTCCACCAACGTCTCTACCACCGGCACAACGGCCCTGCCCCGTCCATGTCCACCGCCGTTACCACCATCGATGGGCATATAGTAGAGCCTGTGCTCACGTGTGTCGTAATACCACTCCCCCGGTCTGTCTGTCAGTTCCCTGGTATTGGTCAGGTAGAACGGCGATGGATGTCCCGTGTCTCGCGTCATGGGCGACGGCCAAGGATGTTCGAACTGTAGCCGGGCCTCCGGGTCATGGAAGCAGATGGCCGCCGAGTCGCCCTGAACCTTGATGCTCTTGATGCGAAGGTTCGACGTACACCACATCTCGTGGAGCACCATCTCGGGGTAAGGAGCCTTCAGAATCTTTTCGACAGCTTTCCGCGGCACCCACAGCACGCGATTTTTCTTGTCATAGGCCACAATGCGGTGCATCTGTTCGAAGTCATCCACATCCCTGGCACGTATGCCCTTCACCCACGTCGGAACAGCCGTTGCGTCCGCAGTTCCGTTGCCAATCCACAGCTGACGGAAATCTACGGGCCGTCCGTTGCAGTCAGGCACGTCGGCCACCAGCATCTTGCCTTCGCGCCTCCATGTACCCACCTCCATGCCGCCACTCACCACCGCATGGTTTCCCTCAATTGTCAGTCCGCTGTCCTCCGGTCGCAGCCGCAGGGGCTCGCTGAGCCGGTAGACACCTTCGGCCAGATGAATGGTTACGGCCGTGGCCTGTCCCGTGCGGCGCAACTCACGCGCCTTTCGCACGGCATCAACCAGCGACGAATCTGGAGTCATATAGAAGTCTGCCGCTCTGGCATGCAGGCAGCAGACGATGCTGATGAATAAGAAAAGCCATTTCATATACATCAAGACGCATGTGTGGTAAAAATGTCATCAGCGTTCATTAAACCTTCCCGCATGCCATCCGTCAAACATACAATAACATTCATTTTTCGCATTTATGAAGGACTTCAATTACTACGCCCCGACAGAGGTGGCTTTTGGCAAGAACTCAGAGGAGCAGGTTGCTCAGCTAATCAAGAAGTATGGTGGCACGAAAGTGCTGGTACACTATGGCGGACAGAGTGCCGTCCGCTCTGGTCTTTTGGACAAGATCTGCAGACTGTTGCTGTCTGGCGGTGTCCGTTACGTCACCTTGGGCGGCGTGGTACCCAACCCGCGGCTGTCGCTGGTCCATCAGGGCATCGACCTGTGTCGTCAAGAAGGCGTCGACTTCATTCTGGCAGTCGGTGGTGGCAGCGTCATAGACTCAGGCAAGGCCATCGCCATGGGAGTAGCCAATCCCGACACCGAGGTTTGGGAATATTACTTAGGTCATGCAACACCGGCAAAAGCCCTGCCCGTGGCCTCGGTACTCACCATACCCGCTGCAGGCAGCGAGATGAGCGAAGCGAGCGTGGTGACCAACGAGGACGGCGACGTGAAACTGGGTTACTCCAACGACATCCTGCGCCCTCGGTTTGCCATCATGAACCCTGAGCGTACCTTCACACTTCCCCCCTACCAGACAGCAGCAGGCGTTACCGACATGATGATGCACACCATGGAGCGCTATTTCACCAAGGACGACGACATGGACCTGACCACCGACCTGGCCGAAGCCGTACTGCGCAGGATGAAGACAGCTGTCTTTGCCGTGCTGCGCAATCCCGAGGACTACCGCCAGCGCGCCCAAATCATGTGGGGTGGCAGTGTGGCCCACTGGGGACTGACCGGCTGCGGCATCAGCGACGACTGGGCTACCCACCAACTGGAGCACGAGCTAAGCGGCATGTTCGACGTCACCCATGGTGCCGGACTGGCAGCCATCTGGCCTAGTTGGGCTCGCTACACCATGGACGAGAACCTGAGCCGTTTTGTGCGCTTTGCCGTCCATGTCATGGATGTCGACAACGACTTCACCGATCCCCGTGGAACCGCATTGCGTGGCATCGAGGCTATGGAGCGTTTCTATCATGCCATTGGCATGCCCGTCAACATCAAGGAGTTGATTGGCCGTGACATTACCGATGCCGAAATCAAGGAGATGACTCGCAAGTGCAGCCGCGACTATACGTCAACCTGTGGCTGTCTGAAGGTATTGACCGCCACCGATATGGAGGCAATTTATCAAATGGCACGCGGATGAAGATATTAATGATAGGCGGTACCGGCACTATTTCCAGTGCCATAACCAGACAGCTCGCCCAGAACGGCCATGATCTATGGCTATTGAACCGAGGCAACAGAAAGGACGAAGTGCCTGTAAACGTAAGACAGATTTTTACGGACATCAACGACGAGGCTTCCGTGCTTGACCATATAGGCAGCGAAAGCTTCGATGCCGTATGCGAGTTTATAGGTTTCGTTCCCGAGCAGGTTGAACGCGACATACGCCTCTTCAAGGGACACACACGCCAGTATGTATATATCAGTTCTGCCTCAGCCTACAACAAGCCTGCCGCCAACCACGTCATCACCGAGGGGACTACGCTGGCCAATCCGCATTGGCAATATTCACGCAACAAGATAGCCTGTGAGGAGCTGCTGATGAAGGAATACCGTGAGCAGGGATTCCCCGTTACCATTGTCCGTCCCAGCCACACCTATTGTGAACGGGGCGTTCCCACCAGCGTACACGGGCCGAAGGGTTCATGGCAGGTTCTGCAGCGCATGATGCGAGGGAAACCGGTCATTGTGCAAGGTGACGGTACGTCGTTGTGGACATTGACATGGAACGAGGACTTTGCCCGTGGATTCATCGGTCTTCTGGGCAATCCCAAGGCCATCGGAGAGTCATTCCAAATCATAAGCGACGAGTCATTGACGTGGAATCAGATATACCAATGCATTGCCAACACGCTGAACGTCGGCTTCAAGCCATACCATGTAGCATCCGACTTCCTGGTTTCCGTAGCTCCTAAGGAGTGGGAATACGAAGGAAACCTGTTAGGCGATAAATCGCAGACGGTGGTATTCGACTGTTCTAAACTGAAACGTGTCGTTCCCGGATTCCAAGCAACCACGCGTTTCGACGAGGGCGTGCGCCGCTGTGTGGCCTATATGCTCAGTCATCCGGAACAGCAAATTGAAGATCCTGAATTCGATATCTGGTGCGACCAAGTCATTCAGGCTCAGAAACAAATAAGAAAAAGCTTCCAGTAGTCATACGGAACTATTTATGTATCAACACAAAAATTAAGTGATGATGAAACAATTCATTATTTTCCTAGCACTGCTGGGAGCTTTTACATGTCGTGCCCAAGATCTTCAGTTGAACAACCTTGAATACTTCGAGCGTCAGGGCGTCAACGTGCTGGTGTTCAGCAATAGTTTCAATGGTGGTTTCAACGACGAGAAGAACTCTGGAATTGAGATTATCCATCACGGAGTACGAACCATTCAGGGGGGAGCCGTCCGGCTGAACAACACCCCTGAGCAGTGGGATCTCGTACCGACGATGACCAGCCGCAAAGTCAATCGGACAACGGGCAGCATTGAAGTAGCCCTGCGCTACGACGACTACGATTTCGAAAGCCGTGTGGTGGTCACAGCCAAGGGGAAGGCCGTCGAGATAGCGGTATGGCTGGACAAGCCTATACCTACGAGCCTGCCTGGTGACCCAGGGTTCAACCTGGAGTTTCTGCCTTCACAGTACTGGCTGAAGACCTATCAGGTGGATGGTCGTTTGGGACGATTGCCTCGCTACGCCACCAGTCAGACAGTGACACGCCCAAACAGCGAGAAACCGCGCCAGTTCAAAGGTTTCAAGACATACGACGACCGTGGCACCAACCGTTTTGTAGACCCGTTGCCTTTAGACACCGGACACCACTTTATCTTGGCAACCGATACTCCTGAGCGTATGGTCAGCATCAGCAGCGATGCAGCATTGAAGCTCTATGACGGACGCATGCTGGCACAGAACGGATGGTTCGTATTGCGCAGCATACTACCCAAGGGTAAAACGGGCAAGGTCATTACCTGGATAGTAGAACCACATGCCATCCCTGATTGGATACGCGAGCCGAATATCGGTTTCTCACAGGTAGGATACACCCCTGAGCAACCGAAAGTCGCTGTCATTGAGTTAGACAAACACGACACGCCACAGGCAAAAGCCTCCCTGATGCGCATCAAGGCCGACGGTTCAGCTGAGGAGGTTTACACGGGGAATATTCAGTCGTGGGGTCCATACTATAAGTATCACTATGTAAAGTTCGATTTTACCCAAGTCCAGGAACCGGGTGTCTACTTCATCCAGTATGATAGGACCCGGTCCAACAATTTCCTCATTGACGAGCATGTCTATGACAGGATTACTGATGCCACAACAGACGTATGGGTTCCTATCCACATGAACCACATGTACGTGACCGAAGGCTATCGCACATGGCACGGGGAACCCTTCAAGGAAGGTTATCTGCAAGCCCCAGAGAGCGACCACTTCGACCTGCATAGCCAGGGAGCAACGACAGACACGAAGTACAAGCCTTTGGAACTGATTCCCGGGTTGAACATCGGTGGGTTCTTTGATGCAGGTGACTTTGACATTGAGACGTCATCGAACATTAACGTGGTGCAAAACTTCATCCGCACCTGGGAACTATTCCATCCCAAACGCGATGAAACATTTGTCTCGCAGCAGCAACGCTATGTTGAGCTGCACCGCCCAGACGGTGTACCTGACATATTGCAGTTCATCGAGCACGGTGTGCAGAACTTGGTGGCACAGGCAGAACAGATAGGCCACATGGCACAGACACTTTCTAATTCTGTGCTCGACAACTATCACCATCTCGGTGATGCTGCATCGCTAACCGACGGGCTGCACTACGACCCCACGCTGAAGCCCTATGAAGTGAGTGCTGACGGCAAGCGCAGTGGAACGCCCGACGACATGTGGGCCTTCACCACTCGCAACCCGCGCCTTGACATGCTGGCTGCCGGCGTATTTACTTCAGCTGCTCGGGTATTGAAAGGCTATAACGACTCGCTGGCTGAGCGGGCCCAGCGTCAAGCAGAACGTCTGCGCCACGAGGCCGAACAGCTATTGGCTAAGTCCCAGGGACAGCAAGACACAAAGTTTGATGCTGACGTCACATGGCTGACTGGTACTGGTGACAACAACACCAACGCTCGTTCCGGACGCAGTCACCGTCCCCGTACACTCTGGGAAAATCTCGACCGTAACGTAGCTTTCGCCCTACAAACAGCACTTGACTCCATACCCATGAAAGACGAAGCCTATCGACAGCGTCTCCGACCTTATGTCGAGAAGTATCGCGAATACATTCACGGCTTCGATCGTCAAAACCCCTATGGTGTACCCATCGGACTGGGCAACTGGGCTGGCGTCAACGCTATCCTCAACTTCGGCATCACCGTCAACTATGCCCACATCTACTATCCCGATATCATCGCCAAGGAAGAGGTCTACCGCGTTGCCAATTGGCTCTTTGGTTGCCACCCGTACCATAACTACAGCTTTGTAGCCGTGGTTGGGGCTGCCCGTCCCAAACAGGTGTTCTATGGCAACAACCGTGCCGATTTTTCGGCCATACCTGGCAATGTGGCTCCCGGCATTTTGTTCCGCAAGCCCGACCATTTCGAGAACTTTGACGACTGGCCTTTCCTTTGGGGACAGAACGAGGGAACTATTGCAGGCAATACGCAGTACGTCATCTTTGGGTCGTCATTAAAGAACATCGTGTGTAAAACAAACTAAAAGACTTTCCAAGTGAATACAAAAAAGAATCGCGTAAGCGTGATGATGCGCGAGCAAGCTAAGCGACTGTTATTGTGCGCTATATTGAGTGTACTTCACACTGTGTTATGGACTACCACAGCTAACGCTCAGCCGGAACCCGAGGACCGCAAGCTAACCATTTGCGGCCAGTTGTTGGATGCCGACCTGAAAGAACCTATGGTGCAGGCCACGATACAGCTGTTCACCGCCTCCGACAGCACCTTCGTGGGTGGCACGGTAAGCGACAAGAATGGTGACTTTGACTTACAGGCACCATCGCCTGGCACCTACAGGCTTATTATTTCATCGATAGGATATCAGACCATTGACCGCGAGGTGACGCTGCGACGGGGCGGCAGCCAGGACTTGGGCAACATGCTGATGGAAACCGAGAGCGTCATGCTGCAGGAGGCCGTTGTAACAGGACGTGCGGCACAGGTTGTGGTCCGGAAGGACACTATCATGTATAACCCCGAGGCGTACCGTACCCCCGAGGGATCGCCTATCGAGGAACTCATCAAGCGCATTCCAGGTGCTGAGGTCGACGAGGATGGCAACATCACCATCAACGGCAAGCAAGTGAAGAAAATATTGCTCGACGGCAAAGAGTTCATGCTGGGCGATGTGGAGACGGCACTCAAGAACATTCCCGTCAGCATCATCCAGAACATGAAGTTCTACGACCAACAAAGTGACCAGGCACGTATCACCGGTATAGAAGACGGCGAGAAGGAAACAGTGCTCGACTTCAGCATCAAGAAGGGCATGAATCGCGGCTACATGACCAATCTGGACGTAGCAGGAGGTACCAATAGCCGCTATGCAACGCGCGGCATGGGCAGCGTCTTCACGGACAAGACCCGGTTTGTGCTGCTGGGAAATCTCAACAACAAGGAGGAGAATGCAGGCTGGTGGAACCGTCGAGGACTGAACGCTCGCAAAATGCTGGGTACCAACCTGAACTACGATGACGGTAACAAACTGAAAGTCGATGCCAGCATACGTTGGAACCATCGCGATGGCGACAACAAGACGGAGACTGCCGTCGAGAACTTCTATAGCGACGTCACACGAACCTTCACCAACACGGCCACGGAAAACTTCACACGCAGCAACAACTGGTGGGGTAACATGCGCTTGGAATGGAAGCCAGACACGCTGACCAATATCCTGGTCCGCGCCAACGGCAGCTACGGGACGAGCGATGCTACCACGCAGTCAATATCTGCCAGTTTCGATGCCGACCCCTACCTCTTCACCGAAAACCCTCTGGCCCCCGAGAACTTCCTGCCAGAAACACAGTCGACACTATACGAGCACATTATTAACCACAACCTCAATTCCAACTTGTCGTACGAGCTGAACAAAAACGCATGGGGCATGGTCCAGCTATACCGTCGACTCAACCCACGGGGACGCAACATCCTAGTACGATTGGAGACCAATGGGGGAAACAGCCAGAACGACAACGTCTCGAACAACGAGGTAGAGTTTTTCAGGCTGAAGAACCAAGCCGGACAGGACTCTGCATACTATACCGCCCGATATAACACTACACCGACCGACAACTGGGGCTACGTGGTGAGTACCACTTACAGCGAACCGCTGTGGAAGGGAGCCCACCTGCAGGCCAACTACGAACTACGCTACAGTTGGAACAAGAGCCACCGGCAGACCTACGATTTCAGCCGTTTGCCCGAAGACCCGTTCTCTGGCATCACGCCCGAATATCGCGACTGGGACCCATGGCTTGGGACACTCTATGCTGACATGGACCGCTATCTCGACCGTCGGTTGAGCCGCTATTCAGAATACACCAACTATACACACAACGTCCGTCTCACCCTGCGCCACCGTTCAGAAAAGTACGAATACAACATCGGTGTCCTGCTGCAACCCCAGCACTCTAACTTCATACAGGACTACCGAGGCATCTACGTGGACACCATCCGCAACGTGACCAACCTGACCCCGACGCTGGACTATCACTACAAGTTCAGCGACCAGAGCAACCTGTGGATACACTACCGGGGCGATACCCGGCAACCCGAGATGTCACAACTGCTCGACATCACCGACGATTCAAATCCCCTATACATCACCCAGGGTAACCCCGGTCTGAAACCGCAGTTCACCAACTCGCTCAATGTGTATTACAACAACTACATTGTAAGATATAAGCGAAGCATCGTGGCCTATCTGAACTACCGCCACATTCGCAACAGCATATCAAACATGGTGCGCTACGATCCGGAAACAGGCGGTAGCATCTCGCGCCCGGAAAACATCAATGGCAACTGGAACTTCAACGGCGGATTCACCTTCAACACCGCCATAGACACACTGGCCCACTGGAACGTAGGTACCGACACGCGCATCCGATACAACAATTTTGTGAGCTATGTGGCCCAGGAACTGGCAGATGCCGAAAAGAACACCACACGTACGCTGAACCTGAACCAGCGATTGACAGCCGGATACCGCAACGACTGGCTGGAGGTGACTCTCGACGGCCGTATGAACTACCAACACTCGCGCAACAAGCTACAACCGTCGGCCAACCTGAACACCTGGCAGTTCGAGTATGGCGGTCAGTTCATGCTGAAGCTGCCCCTCGACTTCGAGGTCAGCATGAATATCCACCAGCGTAGCCGGCGTGGTTACAACGATTCGTCCATGAACACCAACGAGCTGCTTTGGAATGGTCAGGTGTCAAAGCCCTTCCTCAAATCGAAATCGCTCATCGTGGCACTCAACTTCTACGACCTGCTGGGTCAGCAAAGCAACTATGAGCGATGGGTCAATGCCACCAGCCGTACCGACACTCAGTACAATAGCGTCAATTCGTATGCTATGCTGCATGTGCGCTATCGCTTGAACATCTTCGGTGGGAAAATCGATACGGAAGGGCGGTATGACAAGAAATGGGGAAACCGCGACAACAACAGGAACCGTAACAGGGGTTGGAGATGACAACCGACCCCTGAAAGGTTTGACGGCTATTTTCGACCGAGAAGTGCCTCGGCAATGATCTCAGCCATACGTCGGGCTCCCTTTCCGTCAGGATGGATGCCATCGGCAAGCATCTTGTCACCGTCGTCAGCATAGAGCGTGTGCAGGTCAATAACTTGTAGGCCATACTTGCGGGCTACGTCACGCTGTACGGGGATGATGGCGTTGACTATGACGGAGTCGCTGATGTTCCACGTCGGTTTGAAGGCGGGGATGGGCGTACACAGGATTACCTTTGCAGGGCGCAACGCCTGAACCATTTGTTCAAGGTCTTTCTTGAATGCTGAGCCGTACTGCCAGTTCTCGGGTTTCGAATCGTTGGTGCCAAGCTTGACAATGGCTATGTCGGGCTTGAAATCCAAAGCGTCTCGCCAGGCTCTCTCGTTCATATAGGGATAGTCTCCTTGCATGAGCATCGTCCGGCCGCTGACACCAAAGTTCTTAACCCAATAGCCTTCACCCAATATCTTTTGCAACTCGGCAGGATAGCCGTAGGCCGAGGCCATGTCGATGCCGAAGCCGTCGGTGATGCTGTTGCCTATGCAGGCCACGCGAAGGGCTTTGGGGTTGGGCACCTGACGGGCATCGAGCCACGCGCCCAGGTCAGCAAGCATCTGGTCGTGATACTTGAACCAAGGGCCGAAACCGAAACCGTGGTCGCCGGTAGGATAGACGTACAGGGCACAGTCGTTGCCGGAATTGCGCATAGCTGAGTAGTACCGCACAGCATTGGTGACTGGTGGTACCAGACGGTCGTCGCTGGCGGTGATGATACACGCTGGGGGCGTCAGATGGCGTCGCACAGCCTTGTCGGTAGAGAACTCGCGCACCAGGTCTTTGTCGTGCACACCGGCTTCGCCCAGGAAATTAAGGCATGACCACTTATGGGACACGCGCTCGTCCATCGAGATAACAGGATAGAATAGAATGGTAAAGTCGGGACGCACGTCGAAGGCGGAGTGTGTCGAGATGACTGAAGACAGGTGTCCTCCAGCCGAGAATCCCATGATGCCTACATCGTGCGGGTTGATGCCCCATGCCTGGGCAGAGTCACGGACTGTACGGAAGGCTTGCTCGACATCGCCGATGGGCTTGGTACGGTCGCCCTCAGGCAACCTGTAGTTGACGACAAAATAGGCAATGCCCCGCTGGTTCATCCAATCGGAGGCCATATAGCCCTCGTATCCGTTCGACAGCACGGAATATCCGCCGCCAGGGACACCCACAATAGCACGGCCCGACGGAACCTGGGGGAGGAAGCAGACCATCTGTGCCTTTCCGTCACTGGTCAGGTCGAGGGTAAACTTACGGGCTGTCTGTGCCTGTATACTCGCTGCTGCCAACAGCAGCACCACTGTCACGAAATGCCGTAAACGGCTGGGGGTTGTTGAATGTTTCATCAGGAGAGTGATAAAAATTAATAAATGACGGTACAAAGATAGCAATATTTCCGGAATTATTCGTACCTTCGCGTATAGAATATGACTATTTTTGTGTTTTTGTATACTGAACTGGACATTCTTGAACTAAAAACCTGGATGATATGAAAAAAGACGGAACATTACGTGTCGGAATTATCGGCACAGGATGGATAGCCGAGAAGGCAGCCATCACACTGAAAGAACTGACTGGCTGCGAAGCTTATGCCGTCGGTTCGCGTACGAAAGAGACTGCGGAGGCTTTTGCAGTCAAGTGGAGCATCCCCCAGGCTTACGGGACGTATGGTGAGCTGATGGCCGATCCTGACGTAGACTTGGTGTATGTCGGCACGCCACACTCACACCATTACGACGTGACACGCGATGCACTACTGGCAGGGAAGCCCTGTCTGGTAGAGAAAGCCTTCATGGCGAACCTGCGTCAGGCGAGGGATATCGTTTCGCTGGCCCACAAGCAGGGTGTGTTCCTGGCCGAAGCCATCTGGACCCGCTATCAGCCGGCAGTGGGTATGGTGCGCCGCCTGATAGAAGAAGGACGTATCGGCGACCCCAAGCTGATTACGGCGACGCTGGGTTACTCCATGGGGCAGAAGGCTCGCATCATGCGCCCTGACCTCTGCGGCGGCGCGCTGCTCGACCTGGGCGTCTATGCCATCAACTTTGTGCGGATGTTTACCGATGCAGACATAGCTGACATCGACGGCCGTTGCGTAAAGAGCGACACGGGCATGGACCTGACAAACGCCATCACCATCATTCTAAAAAACGGAATACTGGCCAACGTACAGTCGAGTGCCGCCTGCGTGGGCGACAATATCGGAGTCATTGCAGGTACGTCGGGCAACCTGATTATCGACAACATCAACAATCCACAGACCATCACCGTGAACGGGCCGAACCGCACCTATGTGGAGACGCTGAAAGTTCCGCAACAGATTACAGGCTACGAATACCAGTTCACGGCCTGCCGCCAAGCGCTCATTGACGGCAAGCTGGAACCCAGCGAGATGCCTCATAGCGAAACGCTTTACATCATGCAACTGATGGACGACTTGCGACGCAAATGGGATGTCCGCTACCCCATGGATGACTAAGGAAGAGGTAACAGAAGGAGCTTCCAATCGAAAAAGCTCAGATTTTTTTTGTTTTTTGCGCGATTATTCGTACCTTCGCGGACGAACTAATAACTAAAACTGTAAAAAATGTCGGAGAAGATGAAAATAGGACTTTTCGTACCCTGCTACGTAGACGCCGTCTATCCCGAGGTGGGCATGGCAACCTATAAGCTGCTGAAGCATCTGGGGATAGACGTGACATACCCGCAGGGGCAGACGTGCTGTGGACAGCCCATGGCTAACGCAGGATTTGAACAACAGGCTACGACGCTGGCTGAGAAATTTGAAAGCATGTTCAAGGGTTTTGACTATGTGGTGGCTCCAAGCGTGAGCTGCACGGCTTTTATACGGCTGAACTACCCGAGACTACTTCACCATGAATGCGAAACGGCCAAACGGTGCATGGACGTAGTGGAATTCCTTCACGACGTCGTAAAGGTAGAACGCCGCCTGGGCACGTTTCCGCATAAGGTATCGCTGCACAACTCATGTCATGGTGTCAGGGAACTGGGATTGTCGAGTCCCAGCGAGATGCACGTGGAGAAGTTCAACAAGATAAAAGACTTGCTACTATTGGTCGACGGCATAGACGTAGTGGAACCGGAACGTGCAGACGAGTGCTGCGGATTCGGAGGCATGTTCTCGGTGGAAGAGACGGCGGTCTCGGCCCAGATGGGGCGCGACAAGGTGGAACGTCATATCCAGACGGGCGCAGAGTATGTGACTGGTCCCGACTGTTCATGTCTGATGCACATGGCCGGTATTGCCAGGAAAGAAGGCAAGCAGATTGCATTCAAGCATGTCGTTGAAATACTGGCAGCAGGGCTGTAAGAAGTTAAAGAAGTTGAGCGAATGCGAAACTTGAATTAAATGACGATGAACAAAAGATATTAGGAATTATGAGTACACAACATAGCAGAGCTGCGAAGGAGTTCCTGAAGAACCAGACGTATGCGCACTGGCACGATGCCACATTCTGGGCTGTACGGACCAAGCGCGACAACATGGCCATGGGACTGGACGAATGGGAGCAGCTGAGGGAGAAGGCGTCGGAGATTAAGCGTCACACCATCACGCATCTGGACGAATACCTGGACCAGTTTGCCACCAATGCCGAAAAGAACGGGGTGGAGGTACACTGGGCCAAGGATGCCGAGGAGTTCAACGAGATAGTGTATGGTATCTTGAAGAACCACAACGTGAAGAAGATGGTGAAGTCGAAGTCCATGCTGACGGAAGAGTGTGAGATGAATCCCTATCTGGAATCGAAGGGCATTGAGGTGGTGGAGACTGACCTGGGCGAGCGGATCATCCAGCTGAAGGGACAGAAACCCAGCCACATCGTCATGCCTGCCATCCACCTGAATCATGACGACGTGGGTGAGCTGTTTGAAGAAAAAGGCATTTCGAAAGAAAAAGGCAACCACGATCCCACGTACCTGACCTACATGGCGCGACTGAGCCTGAGGAATGAGTTCCTGACGGCCGATGCAGGTATGACGGGCGGAAACTTCGGCATTGCCGAGACGGGCGACATCGTCGTGTGTACCAACGAGGGCAATGCAGACATGTCAACCTCCTGCCCCAAGCTGCACATCGCGGCCATCGGCCTGGAGAAGATCATCCCCAACTACGAATGCCTGGCGGTGTTCCAGCGCATGCTCTGCCGGGCAGGAACGGGACAGCCCACGACAACCTATACAAGCCACTTCCGCAAGGCACGCCCTACCGCCCACCACATGCACATCATTCTGGTGGACAACGGACGCTCAGAGTGGATAGGCAATCCTGAGCATTGGGAGTCGTTGAAGTGCATCCGCTGTGGCTCGTGCATGAACACCTGTCCCGTGTACCGCCGTTCAGGTGGCTACTCATACAGCTACTTCATTCCTGGTCCCATCGGCATCAATCTCGGCATGCTGCGCAATCCACAGCAGCATTCCGGCAATGTCTCTGCCTGCACGCTCTGCAACTCTTGTCAGACCGTTTGTCCCGCCAAGGTTAACCTGGGCGACCAGATCTATCTGTGGCGCCAGCAACTCAGCGAGTTCGGCACTGCCAATCCACAGAAGAAGCTGATGTGCCAAGGCATGTCGATGCTCTATGGTTCGCCTGGACTATACAATTTTGCGACAGGACTTGCCCATTGGGCTAACCTCATCCCCTCACCCCTCATGAACTGCAGTCTCAACCCATGGGCCGAGGGTCATAAGATGATGGAGTTCCCCAAGAAACCGTTCCACGAAATAATCAAGGAGATAGAGAAATGAGTAGTAAGGAAGATATCTTAAAGAAATACAGGGCCAATGTCCGCGAGCGCTTCGACATGCCCGACCTGAGCGACATCAAGGCCATCACCTACCCTGACCCGCTGTTGCAGTTTATGAATATGACCAAGAGCGTGGGTGGTAATGCCATTGAGGTGGAGAAGGGCCGCGACGTGAACGATCTCATCCGCGAGCTCTATCCCGATGCCAAGGAGATAGCCTCCAACCTGCCTGAGATTACCATTGCCACGCGCAATCCTGACGAGGTGGGACGTGCTCGCGACCTGAACGGTACCGATGTGGGCATTGTCCGTGGCGTGTTCGGTGTGGCGGAGAACGCCTGCGTATGGATTCCCCAGCAAATGAAGGAGAAGGCCGTCATGTTCATCAGCGAGAACCTGGTGATACTGCTCGACAGGCACCAGATTGTGAACAACATGCACGAGGCATATGCCAGGCTTTCCAGCGCTTCCCCTGCCGGAAGCACGGGCAGCTTCCAGGACTACGGCTATGGCACGTTCATCAGCGGTCCCTCCAAGACGGCCGATATTGCTCAAGTGCTCGTCATGGGTGCCCAGGCAGCCCGAACGGCTACCGTACTTTTGTTGGATGAATAATCGGGAGCTGCAAATCGGAAAACGTCAGGGGGACACTACGGTGCCCCCTTCTTTTCCCGAAAACGCCCCGCATGTCACATGTCACAATTGTCACAAATACACTCACCTTTTCACATCACCGTAAGCGAGATGCGTTTCTCCTTCTCGATTCGTCCAGATTCTTTTCCACACCGATGCCATCTTCGTAGCATACGCCAAGCAACAACTGACCGTAGCGGTTACCCTTTTCGGCTGCATCACGTATCAGCGAGTAAGCCTTGGCGTCATTTTTTTCTACATTTTCGCCAATGATATATTCTCTGGCCAAATCAACCTGTATGTTCAGATTGCCATGTGCCATAGAGTCCTCCATTTCTTTAATTGAAAGTTCATTTTGGCCGTAGGAGAACTGTGCAATCACGCATGCCAGAAGAAAAACAAATAGTCTATTCATATTGTCATAGGTTTATTCCAACTTCTTTTAATATATAGCAAAGGTACACAATTATTTGGATATTAAAGCATCTTCCTACATTTTTCTCATCGATTCGTATAGATCAGAGATCCGGTCCCCGGTCTAAGTTTTTCTTCTCTAAAAGTTTTGTAATACAATATAAAACAGGAAACATCACCCAGACTAGGACAGTCCATGGAATAAAGAAGAGGAGAGCATAATACGCGTATTCAATACCTTCTAAATAGATAGTGTATATAAAAGTTAGTATGAAAATGCAAAGAAAATATAAGAATATGACACCGATACAGAATATAGATGTGGGGAGAGGAGTTCTCTCAGAAAAGAATCGCGAATCAATTACAAATTGGAGAACGATAGTTAGTAAACTGCCAATGCTTGAAATCATAATACAATCTTTAAATGGCATAGCTGTAGATTGTACTTCATAGAAGAAAATACCCATGAAACTTCCCAACAACAAAAAGCCACCGATGAAAATGATTTGAGATAATTGATTGAAGCGTTTCATGTGTTACATTTATTAAATTTGCGTACAAATATACGCAATATTTTTGAAGGGCACAAGTTTGTGGCCACAAACTTGTGTACCAAATAGAATTTTAACTTTTCAACTGGGATTTGATGGATTGAATATTCCAAGGAGGCTTCTCCCCCAAAACGCCCCGCATGTCACATGTCACAATTGTCACAAATACACAATTCCCCCTCGTAACCAATTGTTTACGAGAGGGAGTCTGATATCATTACGCGAAGGCTTCCGAAACAATCCGTTCTTCTGTCAGCATTTGGTAGGCTTTTTGGATGACTTTTGCATCCAAACAGACCCCGTTTTCAACATAAGACATCGCATAAACGAGCTTGATCATCTGCATTTCGTTCTCAAAGAACAAGGGTTCATCTTTCTTGATCCTCGTCAGGTACACCACCACGCCGATGTAACCCAAGGTTGCATTCTCGGTGTAGGGTGCCCACCTTCTGATGATTTTCTCGATGGTATTCAGACGATAGTGGTTGATATACCGGCTGATCAGCTTCAAGCCTGCCCGCAGGC
>JAFVGN010000059.1 GCA_017474925.1 Prevotella sp.
CCGCGGACTTATCCGGCTCATCTGTGTTGACAGCATCGACCGCGAGACGTGGAGCGACTTGCAGGGCGACCATCACCGCCGCATAGCACTCCATGAACAGTGGTTCCATTATATTGTGGACGAACTGATACCAGATGTGCGTCGCCATCCCGACGAGACTTTCATCGTCACGGGCTGCAGCATGGGCGGCTTCCATGCCGGAAACTTCTTCTTCCGCCGTCCCGATTTGTTTGACACGCTGCTGGCCCTGAGCGGGCTCTACTATGCGGGCTATTTCTTCCCCAACTACAGTGATCCGCTCATTTACGACAACTCACCCTACGATTTCCTGCGCTCGATGCCAACTGACCATCCCTATTGGGACCTGTACCGTCACCGCCGCATTGTGATGTGCGTGGGCCAGGGAGCCTGGGAGGACGAACTGCTGGACAGCACCCGCCAGATGGATACCCTGTTGAAGGAGAAGAACGTCCCCGCCTGGATCGACTACTGGGGCCACGACGTCGCCCATGACTGGGCATGGTGGCGCAAGCAGGTGGTCTATTTCATGCAGCACATCCTGACCGACGCGGGCGTGGAGTATGTGATTTAGATTAATATTGGTGGGCATGAGATTCTTCGGATGGATGATAGCCGCACTACTGATTGTTTCGTGAGCTTACAGACAAGTCACCGAAAGCGTGGATAGTAACTAAAAGATTAGACTTAACAAGATGACAGAAGAAAGAAGTAATGACTATCGCCACGTGCTGCCTCTTCAGATACGTTTCAACGATGTTGACAAGTTCGGACACGTGAACAATACAGTATATTTTCAGTTCTATGATACGGCAAAGACTGACTACATAGCTACCGTCTGCAAAGGCGTTGACTGGGAGCGATTGGCCATTGTAGTGGTAAAGATCGAGGCTGAGTTTGTGGCTCAGATTAAGGGCGACGACCATATTTCAGGCCGTACCCGTATAGTCAAGATTGGCAACAAGAGCTTTCATTTGGAGCAGGATGTCATCGACACCAACACGCAGGAGGTGAAGAGCCGCTGCCTCTCAGTGATGGTACTCTACGATTTGGAGCGTCAGCAGACCATTCCGCTTCCTGACGAATGGCGCAGGGCCATCATCGACTATGAGGGGCTTTAAAATACGCTTTGTAGTAATTCATCTTCTCCTTATTGTCATCTGATTATCTTTTGCCATCTTCTTCGCAAAAGCATCTTCACCATTCTCGCGGATATAGCGGATGCATGCAGCTCTGTCGCTATTAAACAGGAAAGCGAAGATTTTTCCGACAAAGTTATTGTGGATGTTGCATTCCTTTACATCCTTGTCGCATTCGGCACAAGTGTGAAAGCCTTTCTCTTGACAACATTTGCGAATCTTGCACCATGATGCTTTTTTATTCTCTTTGCAACCTGGGCATTTTCCACTAAGGAACTTCTTACAGGTCCCGCAATATAGGCCACATGCGGCTATCTGTTGTGGATTAATCGATATTTCTTTCATTATCTATATGTTTTAAAAGTTCACGATGCAATAAATCATTTCTTCATATATTTCGCCTTGACTATCTCGTATGAGTTTCGCGTCAGTTCTTGCAGCAAATCATTGGGCGCAGTCTTTGGATTGATGCCAATCCAATGCTTTGGCGATTCATTATATGGATTGCCGATACAGTCATACTGTGCTTTCAAGTCTTCAATGCGGTTTGGCTGTCATTTCAGTGAGACGACAGAATGTCATGCTACGCCTTTATATCTTCTCCATCTCGCTTGCCACGCGAGTTTCACAATCCCTCATGGCATCGAGCGTCTTCTGCAGCACCTCGTCCAGAGACCAGCCCAGCATTTCCGCTCCCCGTTCAATGACCTCACGGGAGCAGCCTGCGGCAAAACCCTTCGACTTGTACTTCTTCTTCAAAGACTTCAACTCCATGTCCTGAACACTTTTCGAGGGGCGCATAAGCGCAGCTGCCCATATCAGTCCTGTCAGTTCGTCGGTGGCATAGAGCACCTTCTCCATCAGGTGTTCTGGTTTCACATCCACCTGTATGCCGTAGCCATGACTACAGATGGCATGAATCATATCTTCGCCCACGCCACCTTCGCGCAGCAGTTCGGGGGCCTTGATGCAATGTTCCTCGGGGTACAGCTCAAAGTCGATGTCGTGCAGCAGTCCGACTATTCCCCAGAAATTCTCTTCGTCGGCAAAGCCCAGTTGACAGGCATACCAACGCATGACTCCCTCCACCGTCAGCGCATGCTGCAGGTGGAACGAGTCCTTGTTGTATTTCCTCAGCAGCTCCCAAGCCGCCTCTCTTGTAATGTGACTTTCCATATCTCTTTACAGATACAATTCTTAGAAATTCATTATCGTGTTGGTTTTATGTTGTTAGAAACTTACCTTTCTTTCCGGTGCTGAAAACGAGCAGAAACGAGCTGTTGCATTGGTGATGTAGAGCACGGCCATATTGTCATCATCTGCTTTATACATCGACTTCAAGCTCTCGTTGCGGTTTAGGAATTCCTCCTTGACGGCCAGTGTCTCATCGTTGACCAGGGTTCCGCTCAAGCGCATCCACTCGCTGCCTGATTTCTTCAAGGCACAGATCTCGAATTTACCGTTCGCAGCCATCTGCTTGAAAACGTCCTTCACCTTGCCCGTCATGATATATAGACGGCCATCGATAATCTCTGATACGCCGAAGGGACGAACATGGGGCTGGTCACCGTCTGCTGTGGCAATGAAGAATGCTCCGCACTCCTTCAAATAAGCCTGTACTTCTTGCATGTTTGTTTCTTTCATTTCTTTACTGATTGTGTCGTTAGTTACTACTTCGTTCACTACCTCACTGCTCTCTGCTTCAGGAGCGGCTGCTTGTTTGTTACCACATGCTGCCATAATTATAAGTGCAGCAAAAGCGAATAATACCTTTTTCATTTTAATCCTATTTGGTTAATACTCAATTATGTCAAGTTTATAATTGTGTTGTCTTTATCGGTTCAGATATTTCCAGAGTTGTATGGAATCGTCGTGGTGACTCAGTTTCTTGCAGCTCCGTTACATCCATCTCTTCTGTTTAGTTTTGTTTCTCTAAGTAATCAAACAGTTCAATGGTTCCGGCATCCTCCTCGACATTGAGGGACGGGACTTTCTCCACTATTCTTGTTGTGCCACTTGTCTTTTTGACATAGAAATGTACAAAGGCACCTGTGTAGCTGCGGAATATCACTTGATACGTAGAGTCCGTCTCTTCACCCATCGTCAGATACATGATATCTGGATTATCCTTTGCCACGCTCCAGTCATACGCACTATGGCAATAGTTGTTTATTCCTTCGTATGCCATATCTGCCGTAATGGTTCTTAGCGTATCTTCCGTCTGGGCATCAGAGGACTGTGCCACATCAGCCTTGTTATTACGGCAAGAGCATAAAAACAAGACTAAAAATACAAATGTAAAGGCTATAAACTTCAACATAACACCTAAAATCACTTAAATCAGAGGCCAAAGTTACTAATAATTAAGGAATTATTGCTAAATTTGCAACGATATTTAGGATAGTTTATAATCAAATCCCAACAAAAGACTAAGATTATGAGACAGAAGAAGATGATTATCGCCGCTCTCGCCGCTATGCTGCTTGCGATTCCGGCAATGGTTCAAAGTAAGAAGGGTGAAGCTGCAAAGAAGGCTCAGACCCTTGAAGTATCGTTTGACTATCAGCGTCAGGCTGGCCCTGGTTCCAACCAGTATGCCGTCTGGATTGAGAACGAAAAGGGAGACGTGGTGAAGACACTCTTTGTTACGTCATACACCACGAAAGGCCGCGCCCGCGGTGGTGAGCAGCCCAAACGTGGCTACATTGTGCGTCCTACCTGTGTACCTACATGGGTGAAGACCGTAAAGGCCGACGAAAAGACCGATCAGCAGTTGGATGCCGTCACGGGAGCCACACCACAAGCTGGAGGTACGCAGACATTCGTTTGGGACTTCACTGACGAGCAAGGCAAGGCTGTTCCACAGGGGAACTATAAGGTTGTAGTTGAAGCCACGTTGTTTTTCGACAGCGACATCATCTACTCAGGTACTTTTTCTACCAAGGACACGGCTGGTGACATCAAGCTTGCTTCGACGCTTACCAAGGAGGACGAGCAGCACAAGAATATGGTAACAAACGTAAAGGCCGTGCTGAAATGAGGATTAAGACATTTGCTATAGTGATGACAGCTATTTTCGCAATGGCTGTCACTCCTGCGTGTGCTCAGGAAGAGAACGGTTTCAAGAAGTTCAACGTGAGGGAGGACTTCACGGAGAACGGTTTCCAGTGGTTCCACGACGCTGAGTTGCTTGCTGCTGGCGACAAGGAGAAAAGTAATGCCATGACTATCGGCTGGGGTGGCATCGGCACACTTTGGGGACGTACTGCCCTGACTGTCTATGTCGCCGAGAAACGCTACACCAAGGAGTTCATGGACAAGGCAGAATACTTTACCGTGATGGCCTTCGATGTTGAGCAGAGCAAGGTTCTGAACTACATGGGAACCAAGAGTGGACGCGATGGTGACAAGGCTCAGGCTCTTGGGCTTCATACTGCTTATACCGCCAACGGAACGCCTTACTATACCGAGGCTGCAATGGTGATTGAATGCAAGATTATGTATGCCGCACCTTTTGATCCTCAGTATTTCAAGAGCGATGCGCCCAAGAAGATGTATGCCAACTTCCCTGCTGGTATCCACTCCATGTATATCGGTGAGGTTATAAACGCTTGGAAAAAATCGATAAAACAACTATAGACATGAAAGAAGTCATTAGTACGAAGGCAGCACCCGCTGCCATCGGCCCATATAGTCAGGCCATCAAAGTGGGGAATCTTGTATATACCTCTGGTCAGATTCCCATCGACCCAGCTACAGGAAACTTTGTTGAAGGAGGCATTAAGGAGCAGACCCGCCAGTCGTTGACTAACGTTCAGGCCATTCTCGAAGAAGCAGACCTGACGATGGGGGACGTTGTGAAGACTACGGTGTTCATGGCCGATATGAACGACTTTGCAGAGATGAACACTGTCTATGCCGAGTTTTTCACAGAGCCTTACCCTGCAAGGTCTGCCGTCGCTGTTAAGTCTTTGCCGAAAGGCGCATTGGTAGAGATTGAAGTGGTTGCAGGAGTATGAGACCGTTATCCACACGAACGGCGGGCTTCACGGACTCTATTATCCGACGTATGCCCCGTATCAGCAATCGCCATGGGGCCATCAACCTCTCGCAGGGCTTCCCAGACTTCGACCCGCCACGGGAAATTACCGATAGGCTGGCAGAGATTGCGTCTTTTGGCCCTCATCAGTACGCTGTCACCTGGGGAGCGCAGAACTTCCGCGAGGCGCTGGCCAGGAAGCAGAGCCGCTGGACGGGACTGCCGATAGATGCAGATAAGAACATTGTTGTGACTTGTGGCTCGACTGAGGGGATGATGACGGCTATGATGACTGTAGTTAACCCTGGAGACAAGGTCGCCATCTTCTCCCCGTTTTATGAGAACTATACTGCTGACACGATTCTCACTGGAGCAGAACCTGTCTATATCCCGCTTGTTCCACCTACTTTTACATTCGATGCAAATCTAATAGAGGATGCTTTCAAGCAAGGAGCCAAGGCTCTGGTGCTGTGCAACCCGTCCAATCCTTGCGGCAAGGTTTTTATCCGCGAAGAGCTGCAGCAGATTGCCGACATCGTTATCAGATACGATGGCTATGTGATAACGGATGAAGTGTATGAGCATATCGTCTATGCTCCAATAAGCATGTCTATATATCAACCCTGCCCGGAATGTGGGAACGTACCATATCTTGCAGTTCGCTCTCCAAGACCTACAGTATCACTGGTTGGCGCTTGGGCTATGTCATCGCCCCAGAGCACATCATCGACCGTGTGAAGAAAGTACACGATTTCCTGACCGTCGGCGCAGCGGCTCCCTTGATGGAGGCTGCTACCGTTGGACTGTGTTTCCCTGACATCTACTACGACGAACTTCAGGCGCATTACACCCACATGAAGCAGTTCTTCTGTGACGGTCTGCACCAGTTCGGTCTCTCATTCACCGACCCGCAAGGAGCCTATTACGTGCTGCTCGACGTATCGAAGTACGGCGTGAAGGACGACATGCACTTCTGTGAGTGGCTGGCCGAGCATATCGGAGTAGGGGCAGTGCCTGGTAGTTGCTTCTTCCGAGAGGATGTGAATCACCTGATCCGTTTCCATTTCGCCAAGCGTGACGAGACCCTTCTCGCTGCTCTCGACCGTCTGTCTGAGTTGGATGCAAAAGCTCTGAAATGTTATTGTTAAAAAGGAAAGAAATGTATTAACGAATTATTATTGAAGGTTAAATACGTTAAATCAGCCCTCTTATTTTACGCATTCTAATATTCCTAATCCACTTTTCTATCGTTTAATGCGTAAGTGACTGAATATCAATATTTAATATATTCTTTAGTTAGTAAGAGCCTAAATAATGTCTCTATTCCATCGAGTGTGTCAACTATAGGAGAGAAAGCCTTTTGGAACTGTGAGAGCTTATCAAACTTATACGTTCACTATGAGGAACCTGCCTACTATTGGACAAACGCCTTTGAAACCATATATAACACATGTACGCTGCATGTGCCTAATGGCAAGAAGAGTGAGTACGAATAATTTGAGCCCTGGAAGAACTTCTTTAATATAGTTGAGGGAGGTTCTTCTGCAATAAGCAACATTCTCATTGATGGTGAGAGTGGCGGCAGCATATATAACATCAATGGTACAAAGGTAGATGGTTGTAGCCTAGGCAAAGGCATCTTCATCAAGAACGGAAAGAAAGTAATCATTACTAAAGTTTCGCAAGTGATGGCGCACCTGCATAATTTAACATAAAATAGGAATAAAAATGGCCTCGATGTTTGGTTAACTCACTGAAAATGAGTAATTTTACAATCGCCAAAAAGTAAAATTCAAACATCAAAGCCG
>JAFVGN010000060.1 GCA_017474925.1 Prevotella sp.
CTATATGCTGTTAGCTTACATAATGTAAGTTGCTGCAAAGGTAGTCATTTCAAAACCTCCGAGTGACAAATGGGGCAGAAAACAAAGTGTGCATCAGTGATTCGAGAAATTGTTAACGGATTTTAGTGGACACTAGTGGAACTCTTTAAAACGATTGATTCTGTTGTTCGCAAAGAACGGCTTTATGCCAATGTGAACTTGATGCGTGGAGACGTAATGAATCGTTTCGGCATCTGTCGCCATCATCTGAATGACCATCTGAACCAGTATGCTGGCGGATTGTCATTCCCTCAGTACATCAATAATATTCGTTTTGAGGAAGCTCATGAGAATGAAAAGGAGAGGAAAAGTGTAAGGTGGAGCATTAAAAATGTATAAAACAGTTAAAAGATGTTATAATTTCAGTTTGAAGTGTTGTGTATATTATTTATTATGTGTACCTTTGCAGCCGCTAAAATGAGTATTGCGCTGGCCGACAGGCCATCAATACACTGACAAAGAGCGACTTAACCTTCAATTTGGAAGAAGTGAGTGCGTTTCTTTTTAAGTGTATTTTGCAGCGCAGTTCTTATGGCAGCACTTAAAAAGAAACAGAATAAATTCACATTATTATTTAAATTTTTAAACTGAAATGCCAGGATTAATTGGAAGAAAAATCGGAATGACATCCGTTTTCAGTGCCGACGGTAAGAATGTGCCGTGCACTGTTATCGAAGCTGGTCCTTGTGTTGTTACTCAGGTGAAGACCATCGAAAAGGATGGTTACAAAGCCCTTCAGCTGGCTTATGGTGAGAAGAAGGAAAAGAACACCACCAAGCCTATGATGGGTATCTTCAGGAAAGCCGGTACAACACCGAAGGCCCACTTGGCCGAGTTCAAGTTTGACGAGGAGCACAACCTCGGAGACACTATCACCGTCGACCTCTTTGCCGACGCAGAGTTTGTCGACGTAGTTGGTACTTCTAAGGGTAAGGGTTTCCAGGGCGTTGTGAAGCGTCACGGTTTCGGTGGCGTCGGCCAGAGCACACACGGTCAGGACGACCGCTCTCGTAAGCCGGGTTCTATCGGTGCCTGTTCTTATCCCGCCAAGGTGTTCAAGGGAATGCGCATGGGTGGCCAGATGGGTGGCGACCGTGTGACAACACAGAACTTGAAAGTGTTAAAGGTCATACCGGAGCACAACCTCATCCTCGTGAAGGGTAGCTGCGCTGGTTGTAATGGTTCAACTGTTTTAATTGAGAAGTAAGCTATGGAAATTAACGTATTGAATATCAAAGGTCAGGAGACCGGAAAAAAGGTTACGTTGAACGAGTCTATCTTCGGCATTGAGCCTAATGACCACGTCATCTATCTGGATGTAAAACAGTACATGGCTAATCAGCGTCAGGGTACGTCGAAGGCTAAGGAACGTAGTGAGCACAAGGGTTCTACCCGCAAGCTGGGTCGCCAGAAGGGCGGCGGCGGTGCTCGTCATGGTGATATCAACTCTCCGCTGTTGCGTGGTGGTGGTCGCGTGTTTGGTCCCAAGCCCCGTGATTACAGTTTCAAGTTGAATAAGAAGGTCAAGGCTCTGGCTCGTAAGTCGGCTTTGTCGTACAAGGCTCAGGAAAATGCCATCATCGTTGTTGAGGACTTCAACTTTGAGGCTCCCAAGACGAAAGAGTTCGTGGAGATTGCAAAGAACCTGAAGGTCGACGGCAAGAAAATTCTGATGGTGCTGCCTGAGTCAAACAAGAATGTATATCTGTCAGCTCGTAACCTGCAGAAGGCTGAGTGTATCATTGCCGCTAACGTGAACACCTACAAGGTGCTGAATGCCGATGTGATGGTCATCACTGAGAACTCGCTGAAAGCTATCGATGGTGTGTTGGGTTAAATCGTGAATCGTAAATCGTAAAATTGTAAATAGACATGGCATTTATTATAAAGCCTCTGATTACAGAGAAGATGACCAACCTGACAGAGAAGTCATCGGTTGAGAAGACGTTTCGTGCCGCCAACGAGAAAGCTGCCCAGAAACTGGGTGCCAAGGCTGAGAAATTCACCTATGTCGTTAAGCGTAAGGGCAAGGCAGACGAGACTAAGGAGAAGACAATTTATACTTATACTAAACCCGTCCGTCAGAAGTATGGTTTCATTGTGAAGCCTCAGGCTAACAAGATTGAAATCGCCAAGGAAGTGGAGGCACTTTACAACGTTACTGTTGAGAGCGTGAATACTATCCGCTATGCTGGTAAGCGTTCAAGCCGTTATACCAAGGCAGGTCTCGTGAGAGGCCATAAGAATGCGTTCAAGAAGGCAATTGTTACTCTGAAGGAGGGCGACAGCATTGATTTTTATAGCAATATACAATAAAAAGACATGGCAGTACGTAAATTAAAGCCCGTAACACCGGGTCAAAGACACAAGATTATTGGCACGTTCGAGGATATTACTGCATCCGTGCCAGAGAAGTCTCTCGTTTACGGTAAGCGTTCTACCGGCGGTCGAAACAACACCGGTAAGATGACTGTCCGCTATATGGGCGGTGGTCACAAGAAGAAGTATCGTCTCATCGACTTCAAGCGAGAGAAAGATGGTGTTCCAGCTGTAGTAAAGACTATCGAGTACGATCCTAACCGTTCGGCTCGCATTGCTCTGCTCTACTATGCTGATGGTGAAAAACGTTATATTATTGCTCCTAACGGACTGGAGGTTGGTGCAACCTTGATGTCGGGTGCAGAGGCAGTGCCTGAGGTAGGTAATGCTCTTCCCCTGGCTAACATCCCCGTGGGTACCGTAATTCATAACATTGAGTTGCGTCCCGGACAGGGTGCCCTCTTGGTTCGTTCGGCTGGAAATTTCGCTCAGCTGACCTCTCGTGAGGGTAGCTACTGCGTGATTAAGCTTCCTTCTGGTGAGACACGTCAGGTGCTCTCTTCCTGCAAGGCTACAATCGGAAGTGTTGGTAACTCAGACCATGCACTTGAGCAGTCTGGTAAAGCCGGACGCTCACGCTGGCTGGGTCGTCGCCCGCACAACCGTGGTGTTGTTATGAACCCGCACGATCACCCGATGGGTGGTGGTGAAGGCCGTCAGTCTGGTGGACATCCCCGTTCACGTAAGGGCCTGTACGCTAAGGGTCTCAAGACTCGCGCTCCGAAGAAGCAGTCTAACAAGTACATCATCGAAAGAGCTAACAAGAAGTAATCACGAAATTTAAAGAGTGTAAATTATGAGTCGTTCATTAAAAAAAGGTCCGTACATTAACGTATCGCTCGAGAAGAAGATTCTTGCTATGAATGAGAGCGGTAAGAAGAATGTCGTTAAGACTTGGGCCAGAGCTTCAATGATTTCCCCCGATTTCGTGGGACATACTATTGCAGTTCATAATGGTAACAAATTCATCCCTGTCTACATTACCGAGAATATGGTAGGACACAAGTTGGGCGAGTTCTCTCCCACACGTCGTTTCGGTGGCCATGCAGGTAACAAGAAATAATCCCAGGGAAAATTAAGAATCAAGAATTAAGAATTAAGAATTTACAATGGGAGCAAGAAAAAGATTAGTGGCTGAACAAAGAAAAGCAGCCAATAAGACACAGTACTTTGCAAAGCTGAAGGGCTGCCCCTCTTCACCCCGTAAGATGCGTTATGTTGTCGACATGATTCGCGGGATGGAGGTGAATCGCGCACTTGGTGTGCTGCGTTTCTCGAAGAAGGCTGCTTCAGAGAATGTAGAGAAGCTTCTCCGCTCGGCTATCGCCAACTGGGAGGCCAAGAATGACCGCAAGGCAGAGGACGGCGAACTGTATGTAAGCCGTGTCTTCGTCGACGAAGGTGTGACAATGAAACGTATGAGACCGGCACCTCAGGGCCGTGGCTATCGCATCCGCAAGCGTTCCAACCACGTGACTCTGTTTGTCGACGCTAAAACTAATGATAAGTAAAAGTTATGGGACAGAAAGTTAATCCTATTAGCAACCGTCTTGGTATTGTCAAGGGTTGGGATTCAAATTGGTTCGGAGGCAAGAGCTTCGGTGACAACCTGGTAGAGGATCAGAAAATCCGTAAGTATCTGAACGAGCGTCTGGCCAAAGCCAGCATCTCGAAAATTGTCATCGAGCGTACGCTGAAGCTGGTTACCATCACTATTTGCACGGCCCGTCCGGGTCTGGTCATTGGTAAAGGTGGTCAGGATGTCGATAAGCTCAAGGAAGAGCTGAAGAAACTCTACGATAAGGAGATACAGATTAATATCTTCGAAGTGAAGAAACCTGAGCTCGATGCTACCATCGTAGCCAACAACATCGCTCGCCAGATAGAAGGTAAGATTGCTTACCGCCGTGCTATCAAGATGGCTGTGGCTAACACGATGCGTGCAGGGGCAGAAGGTATCAAGGTGCAGATCAGCGGCCGTCTGAACGGTGCTGAAATTGCACGTAGCGAGATGATCAAGGAAGGACGTACTCCGCTGCACACCTTCCGTGCTGACATCGATTACTGCCAGGCTGAGGCTCTGACCAAGGTTGGCCTGTTAGGTCTGAAAGTCTGGATTTGCCGTGGTGAAGTGTATGGAAAGGTAGACTTGGCTCCTAACTTCACACAGGAAAAGGGCGCTGCCCGTTCTAACGGTGCTGGTAATAATGGTGGCAGACGTTTCCGCAACAAGAAGAATAATAACCGTTAAAAGAAGCATCTATCATGTTACAACCTAAGAGAGTAAGATATAGAAGACCGCAGGACGGACGTGGCAATAAGGGCAACGCCCACCGCGGTACGCAACTGGCTTTCGGCTCATTCGGCATCAAGACCCTCGATGCCAAGTGGATTGACAGCCGCCAGATTGAGGCAGCTCGTGTTGCCATCAACCGTTATATGAACCGTGAAGGTCAGGTTTGGATTCGCATCTTCCCGGACAAGCCCATTACTCGCAAGCCTGCTGACGTGCGAATGGGTAAAGGTAAGGGTGACCCCGCAGGATGGGTGGCTCCCGTAACACCGGGTCGTATCCTCTTTGAAGTGGAAGGCGTACCTTTTGATGTGGCCAAGGAGGCTCTTCGCCTCGGTGCTCAGAAGCTGCCCGTTAAGACTAAGTTTGTTGTTAGACGCGATTACGATAAAAACGCTTAAGCTATGAAGATGAATGAAATTAAAGGCCTCGAGACCAAGGATTTGGTTGAGAAGCTGGAGACTGAGGTTGCAAACTACAACCAGATGAAGTTGAACCATGCAGTGACTCCTATGGAGAATCCATCGCAGATTAAGGCCGCTCGTCGTGATATTGCGCGTATGAAGACAGAACTCCGTCAGAGAGAACTTAACAAATAATAATGGTCCAGATGGAAACAAGAAATTTAAGAAAGACAAGACAGGGTGTCGTTATCAGCAACAAGATGGATAAAACCATTGTTATTGCCGCTAAGTTCAAGGAGAAGCACCCGATTTATGGTAAGTTTGTCCAGAAGACAAAGAAATACCATGCTCACGATGAGAAGAATGAGTGCAACGTCGGTGACACCGTGCTCGTTATGGAGACCCGCCCCCTCTCTAAGACAAAGAGATGGCGTTTAGTACAAATCGTAGAAAAGGCTAAGTAATTATGATACAAACAGAAACAAGACTTACCGTAGCTGACAATAGCGGTGCTCGCGAGGCTTTGTGCATTCGTGTGCTGGGTGGTACTCGTCGCCGCTATGCTAGCGTAGGTGACGTGATTGTTGTTGCTATCAAGAACGCAATCCCCACAAGTGACGTTAAAAAAGGTGCAGTTTCTAAGGCTCTGGTTGTTCGCACTAAAAAGGAAATTCGCCGTGCTGATGGTTCTTACATCCGTTTCGACGATAATGCCTGCGTGCTGTTGAACAATGCCGGTGAGCTTCGCGGTAGCCGTATTTTCGGCCCTGTAGCCCGTGAACTCCGTGCAGTAAACATGAAGGTCGTATCACTGGCACCTGAGGTTCTTTAACATTAAAACTGATAAAAGTAATGGCTAAGTTACATATTCGTAAAAACGACACAGTCATGGTCCTGGCCGGTGAGGACAAGGGCAAGACTGGCAAGGTGCTGAAGGTTCTCATTGAGAAGCAGCGTGCTTTGGTGGAGGGCGTGAATATGGTCTCCAAGAGCACTAAGCCCAGCGCTAAGAACCCTCAGGGAGGTATTGTGAAACAGGAGGCTCCTATTCACATCTCTAATTTAAGTCTCATTGATCCGAAGAGCGGTAAGCCTACTCGCGTAGCTATCAAGCACGAAGGCAAGAACGTGATTCGTATTGCTAAAAAATCAGGGGAGGAGATTAAGTAATGGCAAATACAGCACAATTGAAGAAGACTTATGTCGAGCAGATTGCTCCGGCATTGGAGAAGCAGTTCAACTATAGTTCTAAGATGCAGGTTCCCGTCCTGAAGAAGATTGTTGTCAATCAGGGTCTGGGTGATGCTACTCAGGACAAGAAGATCATTGATGTTGCTATCAACGAGATTACAACCATTTGCGGTCAGAAGGCTGTGGCAACTTATTCCAAGAAGGATATCGCCAACTTCAAGCTCCGTAAGAAGATGCCTATCGGTGTCATGGTTACTCTCCGTCGCGAGCGCATGTATGAGTTCCTGGAGAAGCTGGTTCGCGTGGCTCTGCCCCGTATCCGCGACTTCAAGGGTATTGAGAGCAAGTTCGATGGCCGTGGTAACTATACCCTGGGCGTTCAGGAGCAGATTATCTTCCCTGAGATAAACATCGATACTATTGACCGCATTCAGGGTATGAACATCACTTTCGTCACTACCGCTAAGACCGATGAGGAAGGTTATGCACTGCTGAAAGCTTTCGGTCTGCCGTTTAAAAACGCTAAAAACGATTAAGAGATATGGCAAAAGAATCAATGAAGGCTCGTGAGGTGAAACGTGCTAAGCTCGTTGCCCGTTACGCAGAGAAGCGTGCAGCCTTGAAGAAGATTATCGCAACGTCTGAGGATCCTGCAGAAGCATACGAGGCTGCTCGCAAGCTTCAGAGCATTCCCAAAAATGCCAATCCTATCCGTCTGCACAACCGCTGTAAGATTACTGGCCGTCCCAAAGGATATATGCGCCAGTTCGGTCTCAGCCGTATTCAGTTCCGCGAGATGGCATCAAACGGTCTGATTCCAGGCGTGAAGAAGGCAAGCTGGTAATTAGAGAAGAGAGTTAGTTTTTAATATTGTCGGGGTAGTCCCGATTAATTAAACAATTTATTTTATGACAGATCCAATAGCAGATTATCTGACCAGACTCAGAAACGCCATCATGGCTAATCACCGTGTTGTTGAGGTTCCTGCGTCTAACTTGAAGAAGGAAATCACCAAGATCCTCTTCGAGAAGGGTTACATCCTGAACTACAAGTTCGTTGAGGACGGCCCTCAGGGTACTATCAAGGTTGCCTTGAAGTACGATCCGGCCACGAAGGCTAATGCCATCAAGTGCCTGAAGCGCGTGTCTACACCAGGTCTCCGTAAGTACACTGGTTACAAGGACATGCCGAGAGTAATTAACGGATTAGGTATTGCCATCTTATCTACATCCCAAGGTGTAATGACAGACAAAGAGGCTTCACAGCTGAAGATTGGCGGTGAGGTGCTTTGCTACGTTTATTAATTGGAGGACCTGAATATGTCAAGAATAGGAAAATTGCCAATTAGTATCCCTGCTGGTGTAACAATTACCCAGGGTCAGGACGGTGTCGTTACCGTAAAGGGTCCGAAGGGTGAGCTCTCACAGAAGGTTGACGCTTCCATCAAGATGAAAATCGAGGATGGTCACGTAGTTTTCGAGATTGATGAGAACAGCCCGGTAAATATTAAGCAGAAGCAGGCTTTCCATGGCCTCTATCGTGCACTTGTCAACAATATGGTTGTCGGTGTCAGCGAGGGTTACAAAAAGCACATGGAGCTTGTTGGTGTCGGTTACCGTGTTTCTAACCAGGGCAACATTATTGAGTTCGCGCTCGGTTATACACACCCCATCTTCATCCAGCTTCCTAACGAAGTGAAAGTCGAGACCAAGATGGAGCGTAACCAGAACCCCCAGATTATCCTGGAGTCCTGTGACAAGCAGCTGCTCGGAATGATTTGTGCTAAGATTCGTTCTTTCCGTATGCCGGAGCCTTATAAGGGTAAGGGTATCTTGTTCAAGGGCGAGGTTATCCGCCGTAAGTCGGGTAAGTCAGCCTCAGCAAAGTAAAGTTTAAAGTTTAAAGTTAAAAGTTAAACGATTATGACAACGAAGAAAGTTGAAAGACGAATTAAGATTAAATATAGAATTCGCAAGAACGTTTTCGGCACAGCCGAGCGTCCTCGTATGAGCGTTTTCCGCTCTAACAAGCAGATTTACGTTCAGGTGATTAATGATTTGGAAGGTAAAACACTTGCATCTGCATCTTCTATCGGTATGGAGACCATGCCTAAGATTGAGCAGGCTGAAAAGGTCGGTGAGCTGGTGGCAAAGAAGGCTCTGGAAGCTGGCATTACTGCCGTTGTCTTCGACCGTAACGGATATCTCTATCATGGCCGTGTAAAGTCTCTTGCTGATGCAGCTCGTAAAGGTGGACTTAAATTTTAAACGATTATGGCAATGAACAAAGTTAAGATTAATAGCGACGTAGAGTTGAAAGACAGACTGGTTGCCATCAACCGTGTTACCAAGGTGACCAAAGGTGGTCGAACCTTTACTTTTGCAGCCATTGTTGTTGTCGGTGACGGTAATGGTATCATTGGCTGGGGTCTGGGTAAGGCTGGCGAAGTTACTGCTGCCATCGCCAAGGGCGTAGAGGCTGCTAAGAAGAATCTGGTGAAGGTTCCTGTGCTCAAGGGTACAATTCCTCATGAGATGGAGGCTCGCTTCGGTGGTGCCCATGTATTCCTTCGCCCGGCTGCTGCCGGTACTGGCTTGGTGGCTGGTGGTGCTATGCGTGCCGTTTTGGAGAGCGTTGGCGTGAAGGACGTGCTTGCTAAGTCGAAGGGTTCTTCTAACCCTCATAACCTGGTAAAGGCTACCATCGAGGCTCTTAGCCAGATGCGTGATGCCTATACTATTGCAGGTACGCGTGGTATTAGTATGAACAAAGTGTTTAACGGATAAAGGAGAAGATGACTATGGCAACAATTAAGATTAAGCAGATTAAGAGCAAGATCGGTTATCCTGTTGACCAGAAGCGCACACTCCAGGCGCTGGGTCTTCATAAGATTTCACAGGTCGTAGAGAAAGAAGATACTCCTGTTATCCGCGGTATGATCCGTAAGGTTCATCACCTCGTGGAAGTTATCGGTTAATTTACTCACAATTTAAAACAGATTCGATTATGAAACTACATACTTTAAAACCAGCTGAAGGCTCTACACACTCACGTCGTAGAATCGGTCGCGGACCTGGTTCTGGTCTGGGCGGAACTTCTACCCGTGGACATAAAGGTGCCAAGGCTCGTTCGGGTTATAAAAAGAAGATAGGTTTCGAAGGTGGTCAGATGCCGTTGCAGCGTCGTGTTCCGAAGTCCGGTTTCAAGAATATCAACCACAAGGAGTACTTTGCTGTGAACCTTTCAACGCTGCAGAAGCTGGCTGAGGAGAAGAATCTTACCAAGATTGGTATTGCAGAGCTGGTGGCTGCCGGCCTGACCAATGGTAAGGAACTTGTCAAGATCCTTGGCAATGGCGAGCTGAAGGTTAAGGTTGACGTAGAAGCCAACGCATACTCAAAGACTGCCGAGGAAGCTATCAAGGCAGTAGGTGGTAACGCAACAATTATCTAAACAAGACAATGAAGAAGTTAATAGAGACACTAAAGAACATTTGGAAGATAGAGGACTTGCGTCAGCGTATCCTCATCACGATGCTGTTTGTAGCAATCTACCGTTTTGGCTCGTTCGTCGTGCTGCCCGGTATTAATCCTGCTTTGCTTGACAAGCTGCAGTCGCAGACCGCTGGTGGCTTGATGTCACTGCTGGACATGTTCTCTGGTGGTGCATTCTCCAACGCATCTATCTTTGCGCTTGGAATCATGCCTTACATCTCTGCTTCTATCGTTATGCAGCTCCTTGCCGTCGCTGTACCTTATTTCCAGAAGATGCAGCGTGAGGGTGAGAGTGGTCGCAAGAAGATTATGACTTACACTCGGTATCTGACAGTGGCTATCCTGCTGTTCCAGGCACCGAGTTACCTCATCAATCTGAAAATGCAGGCCGGTGCTGCTTTGGCATCAGGTATCAGCTGGTCGGTGTTCGTATTCCCCGCCACGATTATCCTTGCTGCCGGCAGTATGTTCATTCTCTGGCTGGGTGAGCGCATTACTGATAAGGGTATAGGAAATGGTATCTCACTGATCATTATGATTGGTATTATTGCCCGCCTGCCGCAGGCATTCATTCAGGAGGTGACTTCACGCTTCACCGCTATCACTGGTGGTGGTCTTGTGATGTTCCTGGTGGAGATTATCATTCTCTATGCAGTTGTATGTGCAGCTATTGTTTTGGTACAGGGTGTCCGCAAGATTCCTGTACAGTATGCAAAACGTCTTGTTAACGGCCAGCAGGTTGGCGGTGCACGTCAGTATATCCCGCTGAAACTGTTCGCAGCTAATGTGATGCCTATCATCTTTGCTCAGGCTCTGATGTTCATCCCTCTGGCTTTCGTACAGTATGCAGCTCCGGAGAATGCAAACTGGTTTGTTCGTTCCATGCTTGATCATCACAGCTGGACTTACAATATCATCTTTGCTTTCCTGATCATTGCATTCACCTACTTCTATACGGCTATCACACTCAATCCTACGCAGATGGCTGAGGATATGAAGCGTAACAATGGCTTCATCCCCGGCATCAAGCCAGGCAAACCAACAGCTGACTTTATCGATGAAGTGATGTCACGCATTACTTTACCCGGCTCGTTGTTCATTGCATTCATCGCAGTGATGCCTGCTTTTGCTAGTCTGTTGAATGTGCAAGACGCCTTCTCTCAGTTCTTCGGTGGTACCTCCCTGCTGATTCTTGTGGGTGTCGTGCTCGACACACTCCAGCAGATTGAGAGCCATCTGCTCATGCGCCACTATGACGGTCTGCTCAACTCAGGCCGTATCCACGGACGTGGAATGAGTGCGTACTAAGCCGTTATGAAGATATTTCTGAAGACTGAAGACGAAATAGAGCTGATGCGCCAGGCCAACCAACTTGTTGGAAGGACACTTGGCGAATTGGCAAAACATATCAAGCCTGGCACAACGACCCTCCAGTTGGATAAAATTGCCGACGAGTTCATTCGCGACAATGGAGCAATCCCAACCTTTAAGGGTTTCCCCAATCCCCATGGAGGGCCGTTTCCTGCCAGTATCTGCACCTCGGTGAATGATGTTGTGGTACATGGAGTACCCAACGCGCAAACAGTACTCAAGGAAGGAGACATCATCTCCATTGACTGCGGTACTTTGCTCAATGGCTTTTGCGGTGATTCATGCTACACGTTTTGTGTGGGCGAGGTGAGTGAAGAAGTCAAGGAGTTGCTCCGTACTACCAAGGAGTCTCTCTATAAGGGTATAGAGCAGGCGGTAGCAGGCAGACACCTGGGTGATATCAGCTATGCCGTGCAGAGTCATTGTGAAGCACATGGCTACGGCATCGTCCGCGAACTTACCGGACATGGCATTGGTCATCAGATGCACGAGGACCCACAGGTCCCTAACTACGGACGTCGTGGTAATGGTGTTATGCTGAAGAACTCGATGTGTATCGCTATCGAACCAATGGTCACGATGGGCAAACGCGATATCTGGCTCGACCAGGATCGATGGACCATCCGTACCCGCGATGGTAAACCGGCTGCCCATTTCGAGCATACCGTTGCTGTCAGGAAAGGTCAGGCTGAGATATTGTCTTCATTCGAAGAAGTACAAAACATAGAAGGTAAATTATATTAGAATGGCAAAACAAGGTGCTATTGAGCAAGACGGAACAATCGTAGAGGCATTGTCTAATGCCATGTTTCGCGTAGAGTTGGAGAACGGTGTGCCCATCATCGCGCACATCTCTGGTAAGATGCGTATGCATTATATCAAAATCCTCCCTGGCGACAAGGTAAAGGTGGAGATGAGTCCCTACGACTTGACTAAAGGAAGAATTGTATTCAGATACAAATAAATCAAGGTTATATTATGAAGACTAGAGCATCATTGAAGAAGCGTACCCCCGATTGCAAGATTGTACGTCGCAAGGGCCGTCTTTTCGTTATCAACAAGAAGAACCCCAAGTACAAGATGCGTCAGGGTTAATGATTTATGTTAAATAAGCATAACAAGGTGCCAGAATATCAGAAATTCTGTGTACCTTTGCATGCTTTTTAGCGAAAATTCGAATTTTTTTACATTATTATTTTTTAGTTTAACAAATGGCAATAAGAATTGTTGGAGTAGATTTGCCCCAGGAGAAGCGTGGCGAAATCGCATTGACCTATATCTTTGGTATTGGTCGAAGTAGTTCAGCAAAGATTTTGGACAAGGCCGGCGTGAGCCGCGACCTGAAAGTCAAGGAATGGAGTGACGACCAGGCTGCCAAGATCCGTGAAATCATCGGTGCTGAATTCAAAGTAGAAGGTGATCTCCGCAGTGAGATCCAGTTGAACATCAAGCGACTGATGGATATTGGTTGCTATCGTGGAGTCCGTCATCGTAACGGTCTGCCCGTGCGTGGTCAGAGCACCAAGAACAATGCTCGTACCCGTAAAGGTAAGAAGAAGACTGTTGCTAACAAGAAGAAGGCCACAAAGTAAAGTTTAACGTTTAAGGTTTAAAGTTTAAAGTTATGGCAAAGAAAACAGTCACTTCAAAGAAGAGAAACGTGAAAGTCACCGCTATCGGTCAGCTTCACGTACATAGTTCATTCAATAATGTCATCGTTTCACTCGCTAACGAGGAGGGTCAGGTTATTTCTTGGTCTTCTGCTGGTAAGATGGGCTTCCGTGGTTCTAAGAAGAATACTCCTTATGCTGCCCAGATGGCCGCTGAAGATTGCGCCAAGGTTGCTTTTGATCTGGGTCTGCGCAAGGTTAAGGCTTATGTGAAGGGTCCCGGTAACGGACGTGAGTCTGCTATCCGTGCCTGCCACGGAGCTGGTATCGAGGTTATTGAGATTGTCGACGTTACACCGCTGCCACACAATGGCTGCCGTCCCCCGAAGCGCCGCAGAGTTTAATTTCTAGAAAATCTAGAGTTTCTAGACAATCTAGACTTTCTAGAATATCTAGAAAAAAGAATAGTAACGAAAATTTTTATTTTATATTATGGCAAGATATATTGGACCGAAATCAAAAATTGCCCGCCGTTTTGGAGAAGCCATTTACGGCCCGGACAAAGTTTTGTCCCGTAGGAACTTCCCCCCGGGACAGCATGGCAATAACCGCCGCCGTAAGCAGTCGGAGTATGCAGTCATGCTGGCAGAGAAGCAGAAGGCCAAGTACACCTATGGTGTGCTCGAGCGTCAGTTCCGTAATTTGTTTGAGAAGGCTGCTAAGGCAGAGGGTATCACCGGTGAGGTGCTGCTTCAGCTCTTGGAGAGCCGTCTCGACAATGTTGTGTTCCGTCTCGGTATCGCTCCGACGCGTGCTGCAGCCCGTCAGATGGTTAGCCACAAGCATATTGTCGTCGATGGCCAGGTAGTTAATATCCCCTCATACAGCATTAAGCCTGGACAGATTATTGGTGTTCGCGAGAAGGCCAAGTCTCTCGAGGTAATCGAGGCAGCCCTTGCAGGTTTCAACCACAGCAAGTATCCTTGGATTGAGTGGGACGAGCAGACCAAGAGCGGTAAGTTCCTGCACATGCCGGAGCGTGCCGACATCCCCGAGAATATTAAGGAACAGTCAATCGTTGAGTTGTACTCTAAGAACTAAAATCATTTAAATTAATGGCGATATTAGCATTTCAAAAACCTGATAAAGTCGTAATGTTGGAGGCTTCGGGTAAGTTCGGCAAGTTCGAATTCCGCCCTTTGGAGCCCGGCTTCGGTGTTACCATCGGTAATGCCCTGCGCCGCATTCTTCTTTCATCGCTTGAGGGCTATGCTATTAACACTATCCGTATTGCTGGTGTTGAGCATGAGTTCTCTTCTGTACCCGGTGTCAAGGAAGACGTAACCAACATTATCTTGAATCTGAAGCAAGTAAGGTTCAAGCAAGTAGTGGAAGAATTCGAGAACGAGAAAGTCTCAATCACCGTTGAGAATTCTACCGAGTTTAAAGCCGGTGATATAGGCAAGTATCTGACTGGATTTGAAGTGTTAAATCCCGATTTGGTGATTTGTCATTTAGATTCCAAAGCTTCGATGCAGATTGACCTGACTATCAACAAAGGCCGCGGTTATGTTCCTGCCGATGAGAATCGCGAGTTCTGTACCGATGTCAATGTGATAGCCATCGACTCAATCTACACCCCAATCCGTAACGTCAAGTATACAGTGGAACCTTATCGTGTTGAGCAGAAGACCGACTATGACAAGCTGATACTTGAAGTGACGACGGATGGTTCCATTCACCCGAAGGATGCCTTGAAGGAGGCTGCCAAAATCCTCATCTATCACTTCATGCTCTTCTCCGACGAGAAGATCACATTGGAGAATACGGAGGCAGAAGGCAACCAGGAGTTCGACGAGGAAGTTCTGCACATGCGCCAGTTGCTGAAGACCAAGCTGACTGACATGAACCTCTCGGTTCGTGCACTCAACTGTCTGAAAGCTGCTGATGTGGAGACACTCGGTGACCTTGTTCAGTACAACAAGACCGACCTTCTCAAGTTCCGCAACTTCGGTAAGAAATCGCTCACTGAGCTTGATGATTTGCTCGAGAGTCTGAATCTGTCGTTTGGAACCGATATTTCAAAGTATAAATTGGACAAGGAGTAAAGTAACGTTGTCCGCAAAAAGAAAAAACGAAAAATGAGACACGGAAGAAAATTCAATCATCTGGGCCGTACTGCTGACCACCGTCGTGCCATGCTTGCCAACATGGCCATTTCGCTGATCATGCACAAAAGAATCACTACGACTCTCGCCAAGGCAAAGGAACTCAAGAAATATGTTGAGCCGCTCATCACGCGCTCGAAGGACGATAGCACCAACTCACGTCGTGTGGTCTTCAGCTATCTGCAGAACAAGGAGGCTCTGAAGGAGCTCTTTGGTCCGGTAGCTCAGAAGGTAGGTGACCGTCCCGGTGGCTATACACGTATTATCAAGCTTGGTAGCCGTCAGGGCGATGCTGCTGACGTAGCTTTTATCGAGCTGGTAGACTTCGATGAGAACATGCTCAAGACTCCGAAGGCAGAAAAGAAGACTCGTCGTTCACGCAAGTCATCTGCTCCCAAGGCTGAGGCTCCTGCTGAAGAAGCAAAGACTCCTGCAGCAGAAGAGGCTCCCAAGGCTGAAGCTGCTGAAGAGGCAAAAGCTGAGTAAGAATCAGCGTATTTCCCAAGATAGAGTGGGGCACTGTTTACAGTGCCCTCTTTTTATGGTCCATAGCCTCTGTCACCTGCGCTCCTTTTTTGTTTGTTTTTCCCTTTTATCCCTTGTAGGGTTTCCCCTATGTAAGTTTCGGGGATTTCCCTTTTGTAATTTGCCGGAAAGTTTGTACATTTGCATCGGTTAATTAATAAGAAAATGGCTATGAAGAAGATTTGTTTATTGCTGATGTGTCCTTTGTTGCTATTGACTGGCTGTGCAACCTATACCGGACAAGGGGCAGCCATGGGTGGATCATTTGGCGCCATTCTGGGTTCTGCTATTGGAGGTATCTCCGGTGGACGACGTGGCAGTGATATCGGTACCTTGATTGGGGTGGCCAGCGGTGCTGCTATTGGTGCTGCCGTGGGTTCGGCTGCAGATCGTCAGGTGGCTGAAGAAAAGGCTGAATACCGCCGCCGTCAGGCTCAGCGCGATTATGAATCGGGACGTGTGCCCGAAAGTGCACCCTACAATGTTGACGATTCAGGATTCGACGCGCAGAACCGAGGCGACGATCGCATCGATTTTGACGGGGCAGGGCCTCGAAATGGTCGCGGCACGTATTCGGCTGCCAGTCCGCGTGTCTATACTCCTACGGATGGAGCCGATCCCGGATATAGCGTCAAATACAATTCGCTCATCGAGATCCGTAATGCCCGCGTTATCGATGCCGACCACAATGGCGTATTGCGTGCAGGTGAGGAGTGTAAGGTGACTTTCGAGATAATGAACAATTCGTCAAAGACCCTTTATGACGTCCAGCCTACGGTGTTTGACGTGACGGGCAACAAGCACATCCATATCTCTCCCAATTTGCATGTCGAGAGTATTGCGCCCAATAGCGGCATCCGCTATACAGCCTCTATCCTGGCTGGTCCGAAGTTGAAGGATGGTACAATCGTTATTCGTATTGCCGTGGCGCAGGGTAACCGCGAGATAACCTCGCAGGTACAAGAGTTCACCGTACGTACGGCCCGTCAATAGACGTCGTATTGCTTGAAAGATTATTGGGCCTGCAGGGCTTCCTGCTGGTCCTTTTTCATGTCTTGCCAGAAAGGTATCATGTCAGTCTTGCCTTCGTTGGTTTCCAGTTCCAGTTCCGGAATCTCTATCTCGTCGGTTGGCTTATATGGTATAATGATATTGTCTGCCTTCTGGACGATGACCATGGCTACGCCCTTTGAAATAATGTCCAGTTCCTTGGCCGCGCGCCATGAGAGGTCGATGACGCGTCCGCGGACAAAGGGACCGCGGTCTGTGACACGGACAATCACCGATCTTCCGTTTGCCGGGTTGATGACTTTCAACAGCGTACCGAAGGGGTATGTCCGATGGGCGCACGTCAGCGAATCGTTGTGCAGCCGTTCTCCGCTGGCCGTCTTGTGTCCGGCAAACTTACGCGCATAGAAAGAAGCCTTTCCTGTCTGCTGGTCTTGGGCGCTTACATAAGAATCGTGAAGCGTGAATAGCGAAGAATTTGCTCCCGCCATCATCAGAAGGCAGAAAGTAAGCATCAAACGTCTGGTTTTTGTGCTTAGTCTTATGGCGTCAGCAAATTCTTCACCGGTCACGCTTTACTTGTTATGGTTCACTTGTTAGGTTTATTCTTCACTTAGACGATGCCCTGTGCCATCATGGCGTTGGCAACCTTCATGAAGCCGGCCACATTGGCTCCCTTGACATAGTCGATGTAGCCATCCGGCTGTTTGCCATACTTGACACACTGTTCGTGGATGCTTGCCATGATCTGGTGCAGCTTCTGGTCTACTTCGGCCTCACTCCATCCTAAGCGCATCGAGTTCTGGGTCATCTCCAGGCCACTGGTGGCCACTCCGCCTGCATTTACTGCCTTGCCGGGAGCAAACAGCTGGCGGGCGGCAATGAACTTCTCGGCAGCCTCTGCCGTGCATCCCATGTTCGACACTTCTGCCACACACAGCGGCTTGTTGCTCAATATGCTGTCGGCATCAGCACCGTTCAGCTCGTTCTGCGTAGCACAAGGCAGATAGATGTCGGCCTTCTGCTCCCACGGCTTCTTGTCGGCAAAGAACTGTGCACCGTCGAAATCCTCCGCATAGGGCGAGCAGATGTCATTGCCCGAGGCACGCAGCTCCAGCAGATAGTCTATCTTCTCGTCGTCCAGACCTGCCGGGTCGTAGATGTAGCCGTCTGGGCCGCTGATGGTGATGACTTTTGCTCCCAGCTCCGTAGCTTTCTTGGCGGCACCCCAGGCCACATTGCCGAAACCGCTCATCGCAATGGTCTTTCCCTTGATGTCAAGACCGTGGGTCTGCAGCATCTGGTTGACAAAGTATAAAGCGCCGTAGCCCGTGGCTTCGGGACGTATCTTCGAACCGCCCCATTCGATACCCTTGCCTGTCAGGACCCCTTGGAACTGGTGCGTCAGCTTCTTGTACTGACCATATAGGTAGCCGATTTCACGCGCACCGACACCGATGTCGCCCGCAGGGACGTCCTCGTCAGGGCCGATGTGACGATACAGCTCGTTCATAAAAGCCTGACAGAACCGCATCACTTCATTGTCAGAGCGCCCGCGGATGCTGAAGTCGGCACCGCCCTTGCCGCCACCCATAGGCAGTGTCGTCAGCGAGTTCTTGAATGTCTGTTCGAATCCCAGGAACTTCAGAATGCTGAGATTCACGGACGGGTGGAAGCGTAAACCGCCTTTATAGGGACCTATGGCACTGTTGAACTGTACACGATATCCCAGGTTGACGTGTACCTCGCCCTTGTCGTCTACCCAGGGCACACGGAACGTAATGATACGCTCTGGCTCTACAATGCGCTCAATGAGCTTGGCTTTCTCGAATTCGGGGTGCTGGTTGTACACGTCCTCAATCGAGATTAACACTTCACGTACTGCTTGCAGGTATTCCAATTCTCCCGGATGCTTGTGCTCCAGGTCCTGCATAATCTTTTCTACATTCATAGTAATATTAAGATATTAAGTTAATAGATAAAATGTCATTATGTTAGTATTACAACGCAAAAATAGGGAATTTCCTTTAAATGACAAAGGAAATTCCCGAATATTTTCCGTAAAAAGTTACGGTTTGTTAAATATGGGCCTAAAAAACGTGCATGGTGCCCAACAGGTAGAGTAGGGCATAGCCCAGAACCATGCTCAGCACACCCATGATAAGTCCCATTTTCGACATGTCTTTCTGCTGCACCAGGTTGGTGGCGTACGCCAGTGCATTCGGTGGGGTGGAGATGGGCAGTACCATGGCTGTCGATGCTGCGATGGCCACGCCAATCAGTACTGTCGGTGTTCCGCCTATGGCATCCAACTTGTCACCCATTGCCGCACAGACTACCGACAGGATAGGCATCAGCAGGGCTGCGGTGGCCGAGTTCGAGATGAAGTTCGACAGCAGATAGCAGATGAAGCCCGACAGCAGCAGGATGAGCATGGGTGAGAAATCTCCGAACGGTATGCTCTTCACGGCATTGGCTGCCAGTCCAGAGGCATTCAGGCCATAGCCCAGTGCAAAACCGCCTGCTACCATCCATATCACCGACCAGTTGATTTGTTCCAGGTCGCGCTTGTTGATAACGCCTGTCAGGGCAAATATCACGAAAGGTACCAGTGCCACGGTGTACGAGTTGATACCAGTCACCGAGTCCAGCAACCACAGGGCTACCGTCAGGAAGAAGGTCACAATGACAATATAGGTGTGGGCGTCTTTCTTCATCTCACCTTCAATCTCCAGCTCTACGGTCTTCTGCGAGAAGGGGAAGATGGTCTTCAGCAACCACCAGCCGATAAGCAGCAGCACGACGACCAACGGTGTCATGAACATCATCCATTCACCGAATCCCATGCCCATATTCAGCCCTTCCGGGTCGTTCAGGTATTTCAGCGCTATCGTGTTGGGAGGGGTGCCGATGGGTGTACCCATACCGCCTAAGTTGGCTGCCAGGGGAATCGACAGCGCCATGGATATACGGCCCTTGCCCTCAGGGGGCAGCTGGCGGAAGACAGGGGTCAGGAATGTCAGCATCATGGCCGCTGTGGCTGTGTTCGACACGAACATCGAGAACAGGCCGGTAATGAGGATGAATCCCAACAGCACATTGTCACTCTTGTTGCCGAAAGGCTTCAGCAACACCTTTGCCAGTTGGGCGTCCAGTCCCGTCTTGGTGGCGGCAATAGCCAGTATGAAACCGCCAATGAACAGCATGATGACAGGGTCGGCAAAGGTTGCCATCACCGATTTGTAGCTCAGCAGTTGGCCTACCTCTTCCGGGTCGCACATCCATTTGACGCCTGAGTCTGAGGCAAACAGCAGCAGCAGTCCGATAATGGTCACCGACGTGGCCCATGACGATACCACTTCCAGAATCCACATCAGCGTGGCAAAGACAAAAATGGCAATGATGCGCTGCTGCACTACTGTCAGCCCGTCAATACCGAAAATCTCAGCTGGGGCATTCCACAACAATAGGGTGAAAATTGCTACGATAACGGCCTGAACGGTCTTCTTGAACCCTCCGCTGGGATGAAAGCGGCGGCCCATTCTCATTTGGTGGTAGGCTTCTACAAGCTCATACCCTTTGTAAATATGAAACATCTTTCTATTGGTTAGGTTTGAATAAGCGGTTGCAAAGGTAGTCATTTCCTTCGAACTACAGGGGCTTCTGCACCTGTTTTTTGACGCCCATGAATGCAAAAATGCCTGATAGTCATTTCTTGACGATAACACTCTTCGCTCTTTGCAAAGTCGATGTTGCAAAATGCCTGCCTTCTCTTGTCACCTCATCCTGCATCGGCAAAAGACTTTTGTAGCGCTGAAATTTTGCAGAGTGGGGAATAATTTGTACCTTTGCAGCCGACAGCGTGTCCTTGCTTCTCTCCTGGGAAGGGTCGGGCATGTTAAAAACAAGTAAAATCTGAAATACTAATTATGATGAAGATGAATGGTAGAAAGATGATGAAGACAGCTCTGTTGTGGGCTGCTTTGCTTGTGGCTGCCGTGACGCAGGCACAGACCAAGATTGTAGTGCTCACCGATACCCATGTCATGGCACCCGAACTTTTAGTGAATGACGGATCGGCCTGGCAGCACTACCTGGAGTATGACCCCAAGTTGGAAGACTATAGTCAGCAGTTGTTCGACGCAATGATTGAACAGCTCAAGACGGAAACGAAGCCCGATATGGTGTTCATTACTGGCGACTTGACGAAGGACGGCGAACTGCTGAGCCATCAGTATGTGGTTAGTAAGCTGGAAGAACTGCGTCAGGCAGGCATAAAAGTACTCGTCGTTCCCGGCAATCATGACTATGGTACGGACGGTGCTGTGTACTTTGATGGTTCGGAAACCTATCCGGCAACCACAGCCTCCCGGTCGGAGATAGAACAACTCTACAGCAACTTCGGCTTTGGCAGCGCATTCGAGCGGGAACCCACCACGATGACCTATGCCTGCCAACCTTTTCCTGGCCTTACGGTCATTGGCATTGATTCCGGTGTTTATGGCGAGTTGTCGTCTACGACGCTCAATTGGGTGTGTAACAAGGCTTCCGAGGCCTATGCTGCCACCGACAGGGTGATAGCCCTCATGCACCATGCGCTGATTCCCCACGTCACAGGCATCGATAAGATTCCCAGTCTGGAGGCCGCGGTGGTTGATCATGAGACCGTTCGTGACCGCCTGATTGCTGCTGGCGTGAGTATGGTGTTTACCGGACACCTCCATATTGGCGACATTGCCAAGGACTACGCCCAGGACCCCTCGGTGCTGATTTACGATGTTGCCACAGGAGCTCTGGTGGACTATCCAAACTACTACCGTGAGGTGACCATCTCCGAGGACCTTCAGGAAATCCAGGTCAAGACCAATCAGATCCGTTCGATTCCCGGCAGCGACTTCTCCAACTCCATTGCCCGTAATCGGCTGCAGGACGCCATACGCAACTTCCTTCGCCAATATACGGGCGAGGGCAATATCCTCACACGTAGAATCATCAATGAAGCCCTAAACCTCGCAGCCAATGCAGCGACCTATTTTGCCGAGGGCAATGAGGATCAGTCTTCGAATGCGGCTCAAGCGCTTACACGCCTCATCGAGCTTTTCAACCTTGCCTCGCAGTTCGTTGATTTGGACAGTCTGCTGGAAGAGGCAGGCCTGACCAAGGACGATATCACGACGATGATCCATAGCGCATTGGAGAACAAGACTTGCTATGGCATGTATGGACACGAGAGCGTGACCGACGATCTGACACTGACCGTCCCCTTGAGGGGATTGCCCAGGCACGATACCGGCATTACCAGCATCCAGTCGTCCGAGGTTCCGACACCCTACTATTCCCTGCAGGGCGTCAAGGTCGACAAGCCTTCAGCTGGCGTCTATGTCAAGGACGGCCGTCTGGTCATCATCCGGCGCTGATATTTCTGCCGGCAGAACATTCCTCGTTCCTCATTCCTCGTAAAAAAAAATGAGTACACCAGCAGCCAACATACCCAAGGAGTTCAATAACTTCTTCCTGAAGGATGTGTCGTTTGTCAACCTGATGACCAAGCGCATCTTCAACATCTTGATTGTGGCTAATCCCTACGATGCCTTCATGCTCGAGGACGACGGCCGTATCGATGAAAAGCTCTTCGACGAGTATATGGAACTGGGGCTGCGCTATCCACCGACCTTTACCCAGGTGTCGACGACTGAGGAGGCTAACCGTGTCTTGGAAACCACCGACATCGACCTGGTCATCTGTATGCCGGGTAATGCCGACAACGATGCCTTTGCCGTTGCCCGCGACGTCAAGATGATGGCTCCCCACATCCCTTGCGTGGTGCTGACGCCTTTCTCGCATGGCATCACCAAGCGTATTGAGCACGAGGACATGACTATTTTTGACTTTGTGTTCTGTTGGCTGGGCAATACCAATCTCATCCTCTCCATCATCAAGCTGATTGAGGACCAGATGAACATCGAGCACGACATCAGCGAGGCTGGCGTGCAGATGATACTGTTGGTCGAGGACAACATCCGTTTCTATTCCAGCGTGCTGCCCAACTTGTATAACTATATTCTGGCACAGTCCAAGAATTTCTCTACCGAGGCGCTCAACCCGCATGCCGCTGCACAGCGCAAGCGCGGCCGTCCCAAGGTGGTGCTGGCTACTACCTACGAGGAGGCTATTCATTGGTATGACTTGTACCACGACAACGTCCTGGGGGTTATCTCAGACACCCGTTTCCCGATGATGGGGAATAATGGCCGTCTGGCACACGTGGAAGAGGGCGACCCGGAGGCAGGTCTCAAGCTGTTGCGCGAAATCAGGAAGCGCGACGAATACGTGCCGCTCATCCTGCAGAGCTCGGAGATCGAGAACAAGGCCAAGGCCGAGGCTGAGGGTTTCCGCTTTGTTGACAAGAATTCCAAGAAGATGAACGTCGACTTGCGACGGCTCATCGAGGAACATATGGGCTTTGGCGATTTCGTGTTCCGTGACCCGACGACCCATGCCGAGATTGCCCGTGTATCGTCGTTGAAGGAGCTGCAGGACATCATCTTCAAGATTCCTAACGATTCCATGCTCTACCATATCTCGCGCAACAACATGAGCCGCTGGCTCTGTGCGCGGGCCATCTTCCCAGTCTCGGCATTCCTGAAGAATGTCACCTGGCATAAGTTGAAGGATGTCGATGCCCACCGCCAGATTATCTTCGATGCCATCGTGCAGTACCGTCACATGAAGAACATTGGTGTCGTGGCCGTCTTCGACCGTCTCAAGTTCGACCGCTATGCCCACTTTGCACGCATCGGTGACGGCTCTTTGGGAGGCAAGGGACGCGGCCTCGCATTCCTCGACAACATCATCAAGCGCCATCCGGAACTTAACCGCTTCGACAATGCCACCGTGCAGATTCCCAAGACTGTCGTGCTCTGTACCGACTTCTTCGACGAGTTCATGGACAAGAACAATCTTTGGTCCGTTGCCCTCAGCGACATGCCTGACGAGGTCATTCTCCAGCATTTCATGCGGGCACAGCTGCCCGACTCGCTCATTGCCGACTTCTTCACCTTCTTCGATGCCGTCAAGGCACCCATTGCCGTGCGCTCTTCGTCGCTGCTCGAGGACTCTCACTACCAGCCTTTTGCCGGCATCTATTCCACCTATATGATTCCCTACCTGGAAGACAAGTACGAAATGCTGCGCATGCTGGCTTGTGCCATCAAGGGGGTCTATGCCTCGGTCTACTATCGTGACTCCAAGGCTTACATGACTGCTACCAGCAATGTCATCGACCAGGAGAAGATGGCTGTCATCCTGCAGGAGGTCGTTGGCCGCCAGTACGGCATGCGGTTCTATCCTACGTTCTCAGGCGTGCTGCGCTCGCTCAACTACTATCCCATTGGTGACGAGCAGGCCGAGGAGGGCATTGCCTCACTGGCTCTCGGACTGGGCAAGTATATCGTCGATGGCGGACAGACGCTCCGCGTGTCGCCTTATCATCCGCGACAGGTGCTGCAGACTTCGGAGATGGAAACGGCACTCAAGGAGACGCAGACGCGTTTCTATGCCCTCGACATGTCCCATATCGGTGGCGATTTCAAGGTTGACGACGGCTTCAACATCCTTAACCTGCGGGTCAAGGAGGCCGACAAGGACCATTCGTTGAACGGCATTGCCTCCACCTACGACCCCAACGACCAGATTATCCGCGACGGCATCTATGAGGGTGGGCGCAAAGTCATTTCTTTCGCAGGCGTCCTGCAGTACGATGTCTTCCCGTTGCCCGAAATACTCCGTCTGGCGCAGAAATACGGCTCCGAGGAGATGCGTCGTCCCGTAGAGATAGAGTTTGCCTGTAATCTCAATACCCAGCAGTCCTCCTCCCAGAATGTCACGGGCGATTTCTATCTGCTTCAGATTCGTCCCATTGTCGATTCCAAGCAGGTGCTTGACGAGGACCTGGCGGCCATTCCCGACTCACAGTGCCTGTTGCGTTCCAACAACTCGCTGGGACACGGCATCAGCGAGGATGTCTGCGACGTGGTCTATGTCAAGGCTGGCGACGACTTCACGGCGGCCAACAATCCCGCCATTGCCGACCAGATAGAACAGCTTAACCGCAAGTTCCTGGCTGCCGACAAGAACTATGTGCTCATCGGACCTGGACGCTGGGGAAGCAGCGACTACTGGCTGGGCATTCCCGTCAAGTGGCCGCATATCTCGGCTGCCAAGGTCATCGTCGAGGCCGGACTGAAAAACTATCATGTCGATCCGTCGCAGGGCACGCACTTCTTCCAGAACCTCACCTCTTTCGGTGTGGGCTATTTCACCGTCAACACCTATACAGGTGACGGCATCATGCAAACCGCCCTCCTTGACAGCATGCCTGCCGTCGAGGAGACCGACTTTGTGCGTCACGTCCGTTTCGACCGTCCGCTGAAAATCATGATGGACGGCAAGAAACAGCATGGTGTCGTACTGCTTCCGTGACATAAAACAAAATATCAGATAAGGGCCGGGTATGATGCAATACTCGGCCCTTATTTGGCAATAAGGCTTGGTTATTGTAGGATAAGGGAGGGTTATTGAAAAATACTCCAAGAGTAATTTCAATTACTCCGAAAGTAATTTTAATTATTCCGAAAGAAATGGCAGCTTTTCCTAAAACTTTGTTATGCGATTTGCATTATTTAATTTGCATAATTGCGATAATTGTTGTATCTTTGCACCAGATTTAGAAGGGAAAAAAGATGATTGATATACTTAAAAACCCATTTGTCGTCATAGGCGACATTCCTGAGCCCTACTTCTGCGACAGAGAAGATGAGACTCAGAAAATCATCCGTACCATCACGAATGAGGGTAATATTGTTCTCATGTCACCGCGACGCATGGGGAAATCACGACTGGTGAAGCACGTATTCAAACAGCCAGAGGTTTCAAAGCATTTCCAAACCTTTTATATAGACCTGCTTCACACCAGCAGCATCCGTGAATTCGCATACACTTTCGGAAAGACTGTATTTGAACAGTTAAAGTCCAAGAATGAAAAAAGACTCCAATCACTCGTCCTTGCATTGAAGTCAATTGCTGGCACGTTTGGTTTTGACCCAATAACTGGTTTGCCAACCTTTACATTGGAAATGGGCAGAATACAATCCCCAGAATACACCATTCAGGAGGTTATGGGATGGCTGGAGGAAAGCGAGATACCCTGTATCGTATGTTTTGATGAGTTCCAGCGTATCAACAAATACCCCGACAACAAGCAAGGACAGGTTGAAGCCATGCTCAGGGGAATCATCCAGCATTTGCGTAATGTCAACTTCATCTTTGCAGGCAGCGAGCAGCATCTGCTCTCAGAAATGTTTTTCTCTTCTGCAAAACCATTTTACAATAGCGCAGACCAGTTGAATCTGAAATCCCTAAAGATAGACATCTATTCTGACTTTGTCAGGTCTTGGATGGAACGATATGAGAAAGCTATTGACATAGAAGCGTTCAGGTTCTACTATGAGAAATTCGAGGGCACTACATATTACCTCCAGAAATTGATGCACGAAGCATTTATCGACTGCGATGCAGGAGACGTATGTGACAAGACGCTTCTAGACAAGACATACGCCAACATGCTGGAAGAGGCTCGCGAAAACACCTCCAAACTGTTAGGTGCACTGACAGAGCATCAGAAGAATGCCCTATACGCCATTGCCAGAGAAGGAAAAGCCGAACGGGTGTTAAGTGCAAGCTTCATCAAGAGGCATGCACTGGTATCATCGAGTTCTATGCAATCCGCCATCAAAAAACTCATAGAGATGGAACTCATATCTGCACATAACAGCACCTACAGTGTGTCAGACATTATGATGCGTCTGTATATCACAGAGGGTATGGATTGACTCGGCTCAAATGATTGATTGCCCCGAGGCTATTGGCCGCCGAGGTGTGAGAAGTACTCGATGATGTCCTCCCAGGTCTTGAAGGTATCGCTGCCGTATTCCAGAAGCGTCGCCATCGTGTCGTCTGAGCCTTGGCCGGTGTAGCCGAACCCCTGGATCAGGTAGTCGCCGTAGAGCAGGTCGCGGCGATAGGTATAGATGGTATGGTGCCAGGCAGGCACATTGACGTACTCAGCGAGCCACTGACCGACGGCAGACTCCTTCTCGCCCACGAAATACACCTGGTATTGCTCGATGAGCAGCCTGACCGCCTTCATCATCGAACTGACCGGCTTGCGGTAGCTGTCCATCAGCGTCTCTACACCGATATATATCAGAGGCCGCTCGCGCCGTTCCTGCCGGTCGTCAATCCAACGGATGACGGGAACCACCGAGTGCATGAAACTCTGGTCGTTCATGCGGTGTTCGCCGTGGAAGTGCAGCGCCATCGGATAGACACTGTGAAACAGGTCGTAGGTGTCCACCGTCGTGTCCTCGTCGCCGAAGAGGCCGTAGACGCGCCTGCGGTCTTCGTCCGTGACACCCTCGAAGCGGTGTTCCGACTGCACGCGGTATTCCTTGATGAGCGTCTTGTCCACATAGAACTCCTGAACGCCGTCCAGTCGCGGGTTCTGGAACTGCTGCGTCCCCGTCATGCCGTGCGCCCGCATCGTCTCGCCCATCTCCAGGGCCGGATTGACGCAGATGCGGTCGTAGCCACGGAGCTGTTCGGCATACATGCCCCCCATTGACGTGCCGATGATGAGGTCGGGCTTCTCCTGCCGGCACACCTCATGCAGCAGGGCGATGGCCTCTTCGGGGTGTACGGGAATGTCGGGTGCCACCACTTTCGCCTGGGGCATCACCTCGCGCAGGCGCTTCACCGTCCCCGACTGTCCGCTGCTGGCAAAGCCGTGGACATACAGGACGGTCTTTCCGGCCATCAGGTCGGGAAACTGCTTGATATATGGATTCTCTGTCATCATGGCTGCGAAATTACAAAATTTTAGTCAAAAAGCCAAATTTTATTTGCAGAAGTAAAATAAAATTTCTACCTTTGCGTTTAAATTTAATAATGAATACATTATTTAATATAGAGACAAGCCGAATTTAATAAAGATTCAAACCGTATATTAATCACTTAAAACAAAAACGCGTATGAAAAAGTATTTCGCAGAAATGGTGGGCACCATGGTGCTCGTACTCATGGGCTGCGGCGTGGCCGTCAGCCTCGGTTGTGACCCTGTCAACAACATTCCCGCTGTCGTAGGCACAGCGCTGGCATTCGGCCTGGCTGTCGTAGCCATGGCCTATACCATTGGCGGCATCTCCGGTTGCCACATCAACCCCGCCATCACTCTGGGCTGCATCATCGCCGGACGTATGAGTGCCAAGGAGGGATGCATGTACATCGTCTTCCAGTGCATCGGTGCCTTCATCGGCAGCGCCCTGCTGGCCATCCTTACTGCCAACGTTCCCGGACTCGAGGGTACCGGAGCCAACGACCTGCAGGCCAACGTGTCGGTCCTTGGCGGTCTGCTGGCTGAAATCATCTTCACCTGCGTCTTCGTACTCGTGGTACTCGGTGCCACAGCCAAGACCAACGGCGCCACCAACAACTTCGCCGGACTGGCCATCGGTCTCAGCCTCGTTCTCGTACACCTCGTCTGCATCCGCTATACCGGCACATCCGTCAATCCCGCCCGTTCGCTCGCTCCCGCCATCTTCCAAGGCGGCACGGCCCTGGCCAACCTCTGGATTTTCATCATCGGTCCCTTCGTCGGTGGCGCATTGGCTGCAGGCATCTGGAAATTCATCGAACCCAGCGAGAAATAAATATTTACCCATAATTATTTTTCTATTTCAAAAGAAATTGCTACCTTTGCAATCTGAAACGAATAATTACTATTATTAATATTTAAAATTATGGTAAACTACAAGGATTTAGGTCTCGTTAATACCCGCGAGATGTTCAAGAGAGCAGTAGCCGGTGGTTATGCTATTCCCGCATTCAACTTCAACACCATGGAGCAGATGCAGGCTATTGTGCAGGCTGCCGTGGAAACAAAGTCACCCGTCATCATGCAGGTTTCAAAGGGCGCCCGCAACTATGCCAACGCCACCATCCTGCGCTACATGGCCGAAGGTGCCGTGGCATATGCCAAGGAGTTGGGTTGTGCACATCCTGAGATTGTGCTCCACCTCGACCACGGCGACAGCTTCGAGCTCTGCAAGGACTGTATCGACATGGGCTTCTCTTCTGTGATGATCGACGGTTCTCACCTGCCTTACGAGGAGAACATCGCACTGGCTAAGAAGGTGGTTGACTACGCTCACCAGTTTGACGTGACCGTTGAGGCCGAGCTCGGTGTGCTGGCCGGTGTTGAGGACGAGGTCAGTGCTGCTGAGTCACACTACACCAAGCCCGAGGAGGTTATCGACTTCTCTACCCGCACAGGCTGCGACTCGCTGGCTATCTCCATCGGTACTTCCCATGGTGCCCACAAGTTCACTCCCGCACAGTGTACCCTCATCAACGGTGTGCTCGTTCCGCCTCCCTTGGCATTCGACATCCTGCACGAGATCGAGAAGAAGCTTCCCGGATTCCCCATCGTGCTCCACGGCTCGTCTTCAGTTCCCATGGAAGAGGTCGAGACCATCAACAAGTACGGTGGTCACCTCGAGGCCGCTATCGGTATCCCCGAGGAGCAGCTGCGTGAGGCATCGAAGAGCGCTGTCTGCAAGATCAACATCGACTCTGACTCTCGTCTGGCCATGACCGCTGCTGTCCGCAAGCACCTGGCCGAGCATCCTGGAGACTTCGATCCCCGTCAGTATCTGAAGCCCGCTCGCGAGAACATGAAGAAGATGTACATCCACAAGATTGTCAACGTGCTTGGCTCTGACGGCAAGCTGGCTGAATAAGAATCCTACTGTAAGCCGATGAAACCGGCTGACTAACCCGCTTATATATAATGTACGGGTGCGCCCGTACATTATATTAATATAAGAGGCGGGTGGAGTGTCTGCCGGCGTTTCTACTCACGACAAGTAGCTGTAATCATGAACCAGACAACTGAAATTGTTAAAGGCATTTAATAGGTAATTTTTAATAAAATCGCGATGGATAGAGGGTTTTTTGTCACTTTTTCGCCAAAAAGTGAAAAAAAAAGCTCAAAAAACTTGCATGGTATTAATAATTATCGTATATTTGCAGCTGCAATTGGTATGAAATAGCAATAAATAACAATATTAATTAATTTTTTTAACTATTAGAAGTATTATGAAAATGAAAGATTTGAAGATGTATGTATCTCCCGAGACCGAGATATTGGACATGGAAATCGAGGAGCCGCTGCTGGACGTCTCCATTACCCAGCCAGACGATCCGATTATTTATGATTAGCGAATTATATTCTCTTTATTTTTTTTATTAACTTAATTATTAATTTTATGAAAGGTTTAATTAAATTGTTTTCTGCAGTTGCCTTTGTAGGTGCATTGGCAAGCTGCTCTGACGACCTCTCACTCAGCAAGGCCAATCTTGACCCCAATGCTGACCTTTATGCAACTCTTCCTACTGAAGAGACTACCCGTATGGGTGTTCTTGAGCAAGGTAAGGTTGTATGGAGCGAGGGTGACATTATCAATGTGTACAGCGCAAACGCTCTGAAGTTCAACATTTATGGACTCACCTCTGGCGCTGGTGAAAGCACGGCTTCGTTCGATGTCATCACTGACAATGGCGTTGCCAGCAAGGGTGAGTTGGTAGCAGTATCTTCTAGCCAGTTCCTGAAGGGTGTTCATGCTACTGAGAACAACGAAATGCAGCTGATTGCCAAGATTCCCGCTAACTTCACTCAGAATGAAGAAGTTGGTGATGATCAAGAGACCGTTTACTGGCCTTTGGCTATTCCCTACTGGGCTAACAATGTCAGCTTCACTGGCTCACAGCTGAATGCTAACATGAAGGCTCTGACTGGTCTGTTGAAGATTAACATCAAGGATCTTCCTGCTGGAACTACAGCTATTGTGCTGAACACTCACCACTTTGCTTACACCTCTGAGGCCGATTATGCTGCTAAGACCAATATGCTTGGCGGTAGCGACGAGGCTCTGTCTGGTACACTGACCACTATCCTTGAGGACGGTGCTGCTCTGCAGGTTGACGAGGACTATCGCCACGCTGACACGCTGCGCGTAGACATCGACCAGCTGCTGGATAAGAATAGCGACGACAGCAAGACTATCTTCATTCCCGTCATTGCCGGTCACTATGACAAGCTGAGCGTTCTCGCTATTTCTGAAGACAGCAAGTATGACTATGTATGGCCCAATGCTGAGGTTCTGCGTGTATTCGAGGATCTTGACGTAACTACACAATGGTTCGGTCAAATTGCTCAGAGCGTTACCTACGAGTGCGCATTTGACGATGCTACAGATCTGTCTCAGTTTATTGCTGAGAAGATTCTCAACGATGGAACATGGACTTCTGATGGCAGAAGAATCAATGGCCACACCATTAAGGTAAAGAACTTGTTGCCTATTACCAGTGGTACACTGTACATTGCCAACAATATTCCTGGCCAGAGTTCTGTTGACATTGAGCTTGCACAGAGCGATGTTGATTTCGACATTCTTGAGGCAAGAGCTAACTATAACGATGTAATGTCTGAATGGATTACTCTGAGCGGTTCTACACAATGGTTGAAGATTCCTGTCAAGGGTAGCAGAGGTTACAACGATGAGACCTCACAGGATAAGGCTCGTACTGTTACGATTACATTCGCTGACGGTACACAGGGTGAGCACTACATCATTCTGCCGACCTCTAATGTTATTCTGAAGACCGACGGTGTCGTAACTGGCAAGAATATTATTCTGAGTGCTAACACCCGTCAGGTATCTGGTTACACTGATTATTATGTCTGGAGCAACTATCGTAACTTCAGAAACGCCGGTATTGTTCTCCGTGGTAGCTGGGGTCGTGTTGATATCCACCAGAACCAGTTCGGTCACGTTTATGCAAACGGTGATGGCGTAGACGATGAGATTAATCTGCTCTACTTCCTCGGTGAGTTTGATCGTATCCCTGAGAGTTCTACAAACACTGAAACAACTCCGTTGATGCAGGGTCATGACACCAACATCGATCTGCGTGTGACTGATATGCTGATTAAGAAGATCAGATATTACAGAATTGGCGAGAATGGATTTACCAATGTTTACACTACTGGTAACTCAGGTATTAAGGAGATCGTTGAGGATAATCCTAACCTGGAGAACAGAATCAGCGTACACGCTTCATGGACTGGCCAGAAGCTGTCTGACTTTGCTCTTGCTAATGGTTATGACCAGAGTGAGATCTTCACAGCTGCTCAGGTTTCAAGTATGGGTCTGGCCAGCAAGACTACCTTAGGTGTTTCACCTTATGACTACTTCATGTCTGCTTACGTACGTAGCGTATGGCTCGGTGGTCAGCTGTTCCCATGGATTGGTGCTGACGTAACTGATCCTAACGATAATTCTATTGCTGAAGCATTCACATTCGACGGTAAGAACACTAACTTCCGCAACATGTACTTCTCTCTGTACGAGCCTGCTCTGCCCGTTGAGTGCTGCTGTGATGGTCCTCAGAAGATTGCTATTGACGAGGGTCTGGGTCTTATCCGCCGTATCGACACCCAGTCAACTGTTGACATTAAGAATGTTGACCTGACTGACGCTTTGATGGATGCTCACAAGTTCTATATCCCCAACATCGGTTCTATCTGCGGTCGCGTATCTGCTGATGATGCTATCACACTGACCGACAACCGTGCAGACTGCATCCGTGTTGACGCTAACGGCCGTAACATCGGTGGTGCCTTTGGTTGGCTGAACTCTCTTACATCAGTTACCATTAAGAATCTGGCCGTCAAGGAGAACAGCTCTATCTACGGACAGACATGGGTTGCTTCTAAGGATGTTAACGTCGGTGGTGCTATCGGTCTTATTTCCGCTGATCCACTCATCCCAAGTAGTACAGCTATGTATAACACAGGTGTTGAAGAGTGGGGTATCGATTGGGATTTCTGTCCTACTGTTAAAGCTACTGGTGTTGACGTTTATGGTGAGTATGTTACTTCTGAGTCAGACAATGTCGGTGGCCAGGCTGGTTACGTTTGTGCAAGAAACCTGACTTGGGGTGACGGCGGCTTAGGCAGCATGAAGACCCACATGAACGATCAGATCTTCACTATCGGTTCTAATGTCGGTGGTCTGATTGGTCACGCTTGGTATCAGGATAATGCAACACTCGTTCGTGGTACGGTTGCTGTTAAGAACCAGATTTATGCTCAATTCGATGAGTCTCGCAAGAAGGTCAACGGCTCTAACAATTCTGGTAAGAATGTTGGTGGTCTTGTTGGTCGTATGTGGATTTACAGGGCACTCAATACACAGAACAATACCACTGAGGTTGAGGGTAATGTCCGTGTTGATGGCCAGGTTGTTGCTGAGAGCAAGAATGCCGGTGGTTTCGTTGGTTACTATCAGGCTAACAAACTGAAAACTGGTGCTTCTACCAATGACAACAAGGTAGCTATTAAGAATCTGCTTTTGGCTAATGAAGGTTACACTGGCGGTTTGTATGGTATGCTGGCTACTGCTAAGGAAGCTCAAATTGGTGATGTTGCTGGTAAGGGATCTATCACTGTTGAGATTGGTGAGATTGCTGGTGCTGCAGCTGTTGGTGGTCTGATTGGTTCTAACGCAAACGGTTCTTCTACCGATGCTAATGACAAGCAGCTCCAGATTCTCTCTGCTGCTGGTTCTAATCCTTATCCCATCAAGATTACGATTCCTAAGTGGTCCAACACCAAGACTTCTAACCCCTGGTGGTATTCTAACACTGGTCAGGCTAAGTTGGCTGGTTCGTTCGGTACTATCGACGGTTACATGGACAATGTCATTAAGATTGTTGACAACAATATTACTGTTGCTGCATCTGATGGTATTCTGAAGATCTTCGAGCGCAAGGATTCTGAATTCTGGGGTCCCGGTAACTTCAAGAGCAAGAACCCGATCTTCACAGATCTGAAGAAGATTGACCTGCTGTTCGTTCTGCAGGGTGTTTCTCAGTCTACCGAAGTTGAGCAGGCTCTTACTGGTCAGGGTTATTACTTCTGGGGTGATGAAAATGGTTACGTAGGCGTTGTTGCCAATAGCGGAGCCGGTGGTGGTGCTTATATCCTCGATGGCAACATCTTGAAGGGTGACACCAACTACAACCTCTACTATGACTGGTCTACAATCATTCAGCCCAAAGTTACTTGGTAATCATTAGCAAGTATTGTAAATACGAATTATCATCACGAGGGTGCGCAAGCAACGAGGCTGCGCACCCTCGTTTCACTCACAAAAAGAAAATCATATGGATCGTTTAATTTATATATCGGCTTGCTGCCTTGTTCTGTCACTGACAGCCTGTGGCGATGACCATCAGGATGAACCTGCAGTCGTGAAAGACGGCTCCCGTTTAAGTGCTACGATGCCTACCCAGCCATCAGCTCAATGGTTTGCAGGCGACGAAGTCGATGTGCTCAACCTTGCATCTATCAAGCCTAACCGCTATGTTGCCGACGCAACATCCGTTGGTACGACGGCACTACTTCCACTGCAAGAAGGTTCCGCGCAGCTCGTCACCGGTGACGATGACCTGTATGCATATACCCCCAACGTCCATATTAAGGGGATTTGGGCCTCAAATGATAACAGAGCATTCCTGGCACAGCGTATCCCGCATGCCTATGAAGCTGCTGAAGTCGGGATTCTCGGCACACATGTCCCCCGGCCTGTATCACTATGGTCTACCGTCACTTTCAACAAGGATGGTCTGATGTCTGCACAACTGCAGCATCTGACAGCACTGCTCAACATCCCGTCATCCACAATCCCTGAAGGCGTACGTGCCTTGCTGCTCGTTACGCATTCTACCTTCAAACTGAATGATGAAATCCTAAAAGGTGGTCAAGGCGAGAGCCTTTCAGGTCTTTACCAGACCGTCCTTGCCGGTTCGGCCGTTCTTGCTCCTGACGAGGATGAAGTTACCTGCGATACACTACGTATCAATCTGGACCCCAAGAAAAACTACGACAGCTATTGCATTCCCATTATAGAAGGAACCTATTCGAGCCTGCATGTCCTGGCCCTTACTGGTGACCGGTTCTCGACCTATGACTGGATAGGCAAAGAACTGCTTCATTTCAACAACAAGACTTTTACAGCCGGTGTCGTTTACTGACACCCTCTTACGCAGAAAACAATGCGCTTACCATTTTTAGCGCTCTATATAATCAGAAAGTGTAATCAAACAATACAGTAAACAAATCGTATATGAAACATCGGATAATCAGAACAACCCTGTTTCTCGGCTTGCTTGCAGCAGTGTCCCTGACGGCAAAGGCAGCCGACGACGTTGTCATCGCCAGGTTCGATGCCAGCATGGTTACCGGCGCAGCAGCCGACAACCCATACTATCCCTTCGCTGCCGATGCGGTGTTCGACGACAGCCGCAATGCCACGGCATCCATCGTCAAGCAGGACGACGGGACGCTGGTCAGCGGAGACTTCGGCACGCCCATCATACGCAACCGTAAGGACAATGCCGTCGTCAGTGGCCTCAATGGCCTGTTCCAGAACGGCTACCATACGGCAGACATCGCCTGGCAGTACCAGTTCTCAACTATCGGCTTCGTCAGCGCCACCTTCCAGTTTGGCATGGTTGCCAAAAATGCCGCCACGAAAAAGTGGAAGGCCCAGTGGTCTGCCGACGGCACCACGTTTGCCGATCTGGGCGAAAGCTGGATGTTGACTGCTGAGACCTTGAAGGAGGTGAGCCTGACACTGCCTGCAGGAGCCATCGGCAAGGATGTCGTCTACATCCGCATCATGGGTGTGGGCAAGGAGCTGACCGACCTGTTAGGGGAATACACCGAGGATCCCTTTACGGCAGGCACTTCTGCCGAGGGGCTGAAATACTGCAAAAACTCGGAGAGCCAGGTGGGCAACGTCACGGTGCTGGGTACCCCCGAGCCAGACATCACGCTGACCGTACCAGCCAAGAGCTATGCCACCTATATACTGGACCAGCGCCTCAAACTGCATGCCAACAATGCCAGCGGCGTACAGCTGCTGACGGTGACTGACGTCACGGGCGAGAGCGTCACCACGGCAGCAGTCACCGTGGCCGAAGCCAGCCAGCCCCTGCTTATCTATAACGACACCGAGACGACGCAGACCGTCAAGCTGGTCAAGGCCTATACGGAGGCCGAAGGCCCCGAGACCTTCAGTGGCTTCAAGGGTACCCTGACGGAAGCGAAGATGGAGGCCAGCAGTTTCGCAATGGACTACTACATCTGCAACGGCAAGGCCTTTGCCCGCGTCAGGGAGACCGGCACCATCGCTGCCAACCGCTGCTGGCTGGAGCTGACCAAGAGTGCCTCGGCACCGCAGCTGCGAAACATCTCTGCCGCCACGACATCGCTCCGTGAAAGTGTCAAGAGGAGTCATGAGAATATCAATGATGACTACTATAACCTGCAGGGCCAGCGCATCGCACAGCCCGCAAAAGGTATCTGCATTGTGAATGGCAGGAAAGTAGTGATTAAGTAACGACAGGAAGGAGTACAAGACATGAAACAGAAGATGATAACCCTGCTCGCACTCGTCATGACGGCCATGACGGCAAGTGCCTATGACCTGACCGCGGGCACGACGGCCCACGGCAGCATCGCCTTCACGGTAAACAACGTCTCTGCCACTACAGCCGAGGCCAACAGCACCGTCACTGTCACCATTACCCCGGACCCGGGCTATGCCACGGCAGGAGCAACGGGCGAAACCTACGGATCGTGGGGCGAGGCCCAGGCTCCCGCCCGCCGTGCACCGGGACTGGCCAGCGTCACACTGACCAAGGTGGATGCCAACACCTACACCTTCGTGATGCCTGAGGCCCATGTTGCAGTGAGCGCTACCTACTCCAAGCTGGTGCAGGATGCGTGGATAACCATCGCCGGAGGACCGTTCACCTATACGGGCAAGGCCCTGGAGCCTGCCGTCACGGTAAAGGACGGCACGACAACGCTGAGTGCTGAGACAGACTATGACGTAGCGTATTCAGACAATATCAACGCAGGCCAGGCCACCGTCACCGTGACGGGCAAGGGTGCGTACAGCGGCACGGCACAGGCAAAGTTCACCATCGGCAAGGCCACGCCTACGGTGACGGCTCCGGAAGCCATAGCGAACCTCAAGTATACGGGTCAGGCGCAGACGCTCATCACTGCCGGCACGACGACTGGCGGCACACTAAAGTATTCGCTGGACAACATGACCTATAGCACGACGCTGCCCAAAGGCACCGACGCCAAGACCTACAGCGTCTACTACCGCGTCGAGGGCAACACCAACTACGAGGACGTTGCCGTGAAGAGCATCATGGTGCCCATCGCCAAGGGCACCCCCACGGTGACGGCTCCGAAGGCTGTGACGGGACTGAAATATACGGGACAGGCACAGACGCTCATCACTGCCGGCACGACGACGGGCGGCACACTGCAGTATTCGCTGGACAACAGCACCTACGGCACAACGCTGCCCACCGGCACCGATGTCAAGACCTATACCGTCTGGTACCGCGTCAAGGGCAACGCCAACTACGAGGACGTTGCAGCGAAGAGCATCACGGTGACCATCAGCAAGGGTACCCCTACGGTGACGGCCCCGACGGCTGTGACGGGACTGAAATATACGGGTCAGGCACAGACGCTCATCACTGCTGCCAAGGTGACGACGCCCACGACGGGTGTCACGGCGCAGTACTCACTGAACGGCACGGAATGGACGACAACGCTGCCACAGGGCACCAATGCGGGAGAATATACCGTCAGGTACCGCTTTACGAGCACCAATGCGAACTATGACGGCATCAGTGCCCAGAGCCTGAAAGTGACCATAGCCAAGGCCACACCGACGGTGACGGCCCCGAAGGCCATTGCCGGCCTATCCTATACGGGACAGGCACAGACACTTATCGAGGCTGGCAGCACGACGGGCGGAACCATGGAATATTCGCTGAACGGTACGACGTACTCTACAGCTTTGCCTACGGCTACTAATATAGGGAACTATACCGTCTACTACCGCGTAAAAGGCGACCAGAACTACAGCGACGTGGCCGCCAAGACCCTGAAGGTGAGCATTGGCAAAGCCAACCCTGTTGTAACGGCTCCTATAGCACGGGACGGGTTGGTATATAACGATAAGAGTTTAGATCTGCTTTCCAAGCCTGCAACGACAACATTAGGTACAGTGGAGTACTCGTTGGACAACAAAGACTACAGTACATTTACTCCCAGTGTCTACGATGCAGGAAACTATACGGTCTACTATAGAGTACCTGCAGGTGACGACTACAATGCCTGGGGTCCGGGAAAGATTTCCGTCATAGTCCAAAAAGCTTATCCTACCATCCTTGAGCCACAGCCCTGGACAGACCTGGTTTATAACGGTAGTCCACAGGAACTGGCCTATGAGGGCTGGGTATCCATCGGCTCGCTGGAATACTCGCTGGACAAGACGAACTGGTCTTGGTTTGTGCCTTCAGCCACGAATGCCGGAACGTACACCCTGTGGTATCGTGTACAACCAGACCCGAACATCGAGGAGGTGCCGGTAGCTTCGGTCACCTGTAAGATTGCCAAGGTGACACCCACGCTGACTGCTCCGAAAGGCAAGGCCGGACTGGTGTATAACGGACAGGCGCAGGTACTCGTCGAAGCAGGCACGACTACTGCCGGCACGATGGAATACTCGCTGGACGGCAAGACCTATGCTGCCGCCATCCCAACGGGTACGAATGCCGGAGTGTACAATGTATATTACCGTGTCAACGGCGGCACCAACTACGAGACGGTGACGGGCAAGGAACCCGTCAGCGTGACCATTGCCAAGGCTGTGCCTCAGGTGACGGCTCCCAAGGCCAAGACAGACCTTGTCTATACCGGCCAGCCGCAGGCACTCGTTGAAGCAGGCAGTACCACTGCCGGCACGCTGGAGTATTCGCTGGACGGCAAGACCTATACTACCCAGATACCTACGGGTACGGCAGCCGGCGGCTATTCCGTCTACTACCGCGTCAGTGGCGGCACCAACTATGAGGATGTCGAAGCGAAGTCCATCAGTGTGACCATCAGCAAGGCCATCTCCGGTGTGACTCCTCCCACGGCAAAGGAGAACCTGGTGTACAACGGCCAGCGACAGGTACTGGTTAATGCAGGAAGCGTACAGGGCGGTACGATGGAGTACTCGCTGGACGGCAAGACGTTTGGGACGGCACTGCCAGAAGCCATCGATGCAGGTTCTTATATAGTCTATTACCGTGTCAGTGGCGGCGGCAACTACGAGGACGTCGGCATACAGTCGCTCAGCGCAACCATCAACAAGGCTGTTCCTGTCGTGACGGCTCCCATCGTCCGCATGGGACTCGTCTATAATGGCAATCCGCAGACGCTCATTTTGGCAGGCAGTACCACGGGCGGCACGCTGCAGTATTCGCTTGATGGAAACCACTATGGCACACAGCTGCCTGAGGCCACTGATGCCGGTACGCATACGGTGTACTACCGCGTGGAAGGCAATGGCAACTACGAGAGTACTGGTGTGGTCATGCTCAATGTAGACATTGCCAAGGCCACTCCTGTTGTGACGGCACCCACGGCCCGCGAGGGACTCGTCTATCATGGTGAACCGCAGACGCTCATCGAAGCTGGCCGGACTACGGGCGGTACGCTGGAGTATTCACAGGACGGCAACCGCTATGGCACGTCGCTGCCTGAGGGTGTGGCTGCAGACACCTATACCATCTATTATCGCGTGACTGGCGACGACAACTACGAGAGCGTCGGTGTGGTCATGCTCAAAGTGACCATCGCCAAGGCCAATCCTGTCGTGACGGCACCCACAGCCCGCGAGGGACTTGTCTACAATGGTGGATCGCAAGTGCTCATCGAGGCAGGCAGTACCACTGGCGGAACGCTTGAGTATTCGCTGGACGGCAACCACTATGACACGGCGCTACCGGAAGCCGTCGAAGTCGGCACCTATACGGTATATTACCGCGTGTCGGGCGACAACAACTACAACGACGTGGAAGCCGAAATGTTGCAGGTGACCATCAAGGAGAACACCATCCCGCTGAACGATGACCAAGATCCCGTCATATATGCCGGCGGCGAGTATTACTATTCACTGGACGTCAGCGAGGAAGAACTGCCGTATGTCAAGGACATTTGTGTGAACATGGCCGCAAAGGACCGTCTGGTCCTGGAAGACGGGGTCCTGCACATCCTGCAGGGTAACGACGTCCGCTTTGCGGTGACGGGGCTTAAGAAGGGCAACACGGTCCTATTCAACTTCAAAGGAAAGATTGTCTGTTACCAGCCCGTGCTACAGCCTAAGGTGCAGCAGGCTCCGAACCGCTCGGCAAACGACGACATGGAACTGGTTGACGGGCAGGAATATGTCGTTCTGGAGGACTGCGACCTCATCGTGGAAATCCAAACCACTCAAGAGCCTGTGGACATCTACAGCATCATCGTCAACAGAGAGGCGACGGGCATTTCAACGGTAACAGGAGAGAAACAGGGAGTAGAAGGCATCTACGACCTGCATGGACGCAAGCTCGATCATGTTCCTGCCGCCAAGGGCATCTATATCATCAACGGCAAAAAGACCGTTGTCAAATGAGACATGCCCTGAAGAGGAAATCATCAACAGTTTAAAGGATCCATCAATAAAAACTGGCAGCTTTTCCTACGAGAAGCTGCCAGTTTTTGTACTGCTTGCACTATTCAGTTAATTCTTCATGGTCGAAGTGCCATCAACAAGAGCTTGTAACATACGCCATAAAGATCCTTTCTCCTTATGGGTCCAAAGACCCAGTCTGCAGGCTGCATGCCAAAATGGAGTCCCTTGCGGTTTACCATCCTCGCCTAAAGGACCGCTGTGTTGCTGCCATCTCATTAGCTTATAGAAGCCAAAAGTCACCATGACACCCAAAAACACCACCACACACACCTGAATAGTGTTTGATACCCCACACTGCCACATCATAAGCCAAACTACCATGACTGCGAGGTTGAGTGACAGAATGAACAATGCCGCCCCAAGGTGTGAGAATCCCATGTCGATAAACAGGTGGTGCAGATGCGTCTTATCAGGTTTAAACGGCGAGCAGCCCCTTACTATCCTCGCTGTCATTACCCGTAGTGTGTCAAAGATTGGAATACAAAGGATGGCCAATGCCAACGCTATTGGACTTGCTCCCGCAGCCTCCAACCTGGCACCTGTATTCGACGAAAGCACTCCAAACTCAAAGATAGTCATCATAAAGCCCAGCATCATGGTCCCACCATCGCCTATAAACATCTTCGATTTCCGTCCAAAGACATTGTGCATAAAGAAAGGAAGCAGTGCCGAAGCCGTAATCACAGCCAGACACGACCATACTGAGCGGTCAAGTGCTATGAAGATGGCAGCAAAACTGACATTGGCCATCATCCCATAGCCTGATGAATACCCGTCAACACCGTCAATCATGTTGATGGCGTTGATGGTGCCCACACCAGCCACTAATGACAGCGGTATGGCCAGCCACGGGCTTATATCCTGAAGACCGAAAAATCCGTAGAAGCTGTTGATGAAGTGGCCTGTGAAAACCATATAGAAACCGACGATTCCGAACTGTATGATGAGTCTCAATATGGCCGACAGGTTTTTCATATCATCCCACACACCGAGCATCAGCATGATTGTCAACGCCATGATGCTCCATCTTATGCTGGCTCCGCTGACGAGTAATGACATGCCAAGACATCCTGCAAGAATACCGGCATACACTGCTACACCTCCCATGGTGGGAATGGGTTTGCGATGTAGCTTGCGTATATCGGGATTGTCAACGACATGATGGCTAAGTGCATAGCGCAAGATGAAAGGGTAGCACACTACAGTCGCTGTCATCGACACCAACGCCAAGATGATGATTATTTGTAAGGTATTCATTAATTCCTCAGTTCGTTGTAAATCCGAAGATGCTTCTCGATGACTTTCTCAATAGCAAATTCGCGTTCAGCCTTTGTGCGTGAAGCCCTTCCCATTCGCTTACGCAGGTCCCCGTCTTCCAACAAGACTCTTATCTTTTCTGCCAGAGCCTCGCTATCCCTTGCAGGAACCAGAAATCCGTTCACGTTGTCATCCACCGCATCCTTACAGCCGATGGAGTTCGTGGTGACAATAGGTCTGCCTACGGCACAGGCATCGATCAGCGATTTGGGCAAGCCTTCACGGTAGTAGCTCGGGAATGCCATGATGTGACATTGTTCCAATATCGACTTGATGTCCTTCTGAAAATCCAGCCATTTGATATATTTTCCATCACAGCGTCGTTCAAGTTCCTCATGCGGCACGGCATCGGCATTCACAGCCAGGCGACCGCAGAGCCAGAACTCCACTCGCCCTTCGTACTCCTTACGCAGACTTTCGGCAGCTTCTATCACCTCTATCACGCCCTTCTCTTTGACCATTCTGGCGGAAAATACCACCTTCAGCGTCTCACTTTCCGGCTCTGGCACATACTTGAATTCATTCAGATTTACGCCAGAACCCTTTATGAACTCTGCCTGATCTTCTGTGACGACTCCATGTCGTAGGAACAGGTTTCTGTCCTCCTGATTCTGGAATATCACCTTTACCCTTTTTCTCCTGTTAGCAAACTTCATCATTGCCAAGATTCCTTTTGCCGTCATTCCCATTTTGTCACCAGAGAAGATAGCACCCAGTCCGCTCACGGCATTCAACACGCCTCGGACTCCTGTCAGCTTGGCAGCAAGGCCTCCCCACAGGATGTTCTTCAGACCCACGTGATGAACTACGGCATCCCTATTCTTTATATATAAGGTGAAGAGGAACCACCAAGTCCTCAACTCCTGCAGGAGGTTCATGCCCGTGGGATTGATGGGTAACTCCAGCACCTTCAGCCCCAAAGCCTTCACTTCCTGCCAACGCCCCGTGTCCTTGCACACCACGGTTACATCCCACCCGGCCTTCTGTGCAGCCAAGGCTATCTCCTTCCTGTGTGACAGGAAGAAGCGGTCCTCATTGACAATTATAAATAGTTTCATGTTTTTCAATTTTCAATTTCCTTCACTACTCGGGCCGGTACGCCAGTGGCTATCGTCCAGGCCGGTACATCCTTGGTGACGAGGGCACAACTGCCAATCACAGCCCCTTCACCGATATGCACACCGGGCAATATCGTCACATTGATACCGATGTAGCAACCTCTTGCCAAATGAATTCCGTCATATTGTATTGGCTGTTCTGTAGCCCTCATTCCTTTTTTGTAATTCTTCATGTCCCGTTTGTGGCACAACAGAGTTACACCGTTTGCGATGAGCACATTGTCTTCTACGGTGATTCTTTCCGCATTGCCGAAGTCAAGCCTCACCTGATGGCCAATCTGAACATTCTTACCCACTTTACAGCCCAATCCTCTCCAGATGGCAGGCCTCAAGTTTTTCTTATATAGAAACTCAAAAATATATGCTTTGAAAGCAAAGTTGAAGATAAAGCGTCGCCACAGTGTGCTAAACGCGAAAGCTATCAAGGAAAAGGGATTGATTCTGCCGTGTTTCTCCTCATCATTAATCAGATGGAGTTTATTAAGTAAACGAAATGTCAGTGTGGTCTTTTGCGTATTACTCATTGCTTAAATATAGTTTTAAAGTCTCTTTTGCATTATTCTCCCAAGAGAACTTAGCCAACTGGCTTTCAAGTTTTTGTTTTTTCTCTTGAATGGCGGCTTCGTTGTTCAGCGCTGCGGCAATCACCTTGCTCATGTCGTCCACATCGTAGGGGTCAAAATAGAACGCACAGTCGCCGCATACCTCAGGAACCGACGACACATTTCCAACAGCAGAGACCGTACCAAGACTGGCTGCCTCTAAAGGCGGGAAGCCGAAGCCCTCATAATAAGATGGATAGACGAACAAGGTAGCATGATAGGAGAGCCACTGCATCATCTCCGTCGGAACATAATTCAAATATACCACATCGGGTGTTTCGGCAATAGCCTTCAGAACAGGTTTAGCATTTAATTTCTGATGTCCGGCCAATACCAGACGCACATCATCGAACCCACCTTGTGCCTTCATGGCCGAAAAGGCTTTGATGAGGCGTAAATGGTTTTTGCGGGGCTCTATCTGACTTAAACAGAACAGAAATCGGCCTTCCTTCAGGTAAGCATATTCTTTTGGAAACTCGTAATTCTTAATTCTATCAACAGAGAAGGACGAGCGGTTGATAGCCTCATGGATAACGGTCACCTTGTCAGGGGAGACACCGCAAGTGTCAATCATCTCGTCTTTCGTGAACTGTGAGATGGCTATAATGCGGTCAACCCTGGCTATCGACTCCTTCACGGCATGTTTCAGGAACTGATACCTGAGGAAAGAGTAAGTCTTCGGATAGCGGTAGAGGCGCAAGTCATGAACCGTCATCAACAGCCTGGCATGTTTCATCTTAGGGGCATGGAAGAAGGGTGAGTGGAATACGTCGAATTGCTCAATTTCTTCCTCCTTGCTCCAGAAACGTTGGGCAAACAGGCTACGGAATATTTTCGACACCAGACTCCTGTGATAGGGAATCGGCTTCAATTTAAACCTGGCAGGAAGGACGGTCTTGCAATACTCAAACTGGTCTTCTAAGACGTAGAGCACATAGTCGTTGTCGTGATCCACCTTCGCCAGATGGTTGGTCAACTGGATGATATACTCTTTGATGCCGCCGCCACCCTTAGCAAAGCAGAATTGGCAGTTGATTGCTATTTTCATGTTGTTTCTTTATTAAAGTTGAATTACTTATTTGGAAATAAATACTTCTCAGTCACTTTTTTCATAACTGAATGCAAAATGTATGATAAAATAAGGCAGAGAATAAATGCCCCTAATACTAACATCCCGCTGTCTTTAATAAAATGACTTAAAAGGAATTGAGGCCTACGATGTCCGTGAATTAAATAAAATTCCAAACTGATGGTACCAACGAATGCAAGAAATACTTCAATATACCGAATATATTTAAAAGATAAAATGAAACTTAATATACCAATAATAATGGGTAATAATGGAGCAGCTTGAATGACATCAGGTACCTTCCAAAAGAAAGAAAAGACAAATATGTAAATGAAAAGAGTGATGCAGGTAATCAGGAAAAGATGATGTTTGTTCTGTTCTAAATCCTTAAAGAAGAGAATACCTAATAGAAATACAGGAATACGAATAATTGATATAGAGAGATAAGGCAGGAATCCGCTTCCTTTATACAACAAAATAAGAGGAATAGATAAAAGAATCATCAACAACACTTGATTCCTCGATAATCTATAAACTACGGGAATCAGCAAATAAAAGAACAAAAGCGTAGGAATATACCATTCATAAGAACATGTATTGAAAAAATACCCTAATCCTGTATACCAATAAAACATATCAACGGCAGAATGGGGATAGTCAAAATTGTCAAATTTACCCCCCACGAATATGCCAATCAGATGTATCAAGAATAATACTACCCACCAAGTTGGTACGATTCTTTTAAACCGGTTAAAATAGAATCTCTTGATGGTATTTTTCTTTAAAGAGAAACATAGACCAAATGCTGACAAAAACAAAAATATATCAACACCCAGATTGAAATACTTAAATAAATCCCCCCAAAAGCCAGTTGGCATAAAGCCGAGTTTTTCAGATCGTGCGTGATACAAAAACACCAAAATCATAGAAAAGCCCATTAATGCGGACCTGTATTTCCCGATATGGTCAAATAGCTCTTTTGTTAATATTGCAGCTGTCTTCATATTCCATTTTCTATTTTTTACCCAAAACGTAAAGTCTGATGTACTTGCTATTGGATAGGAATTTTATGAATATCAGGCAAAGCCCTGTTATCGCTACCGTATAGAGCATTGATACAAGGTGAACTGTCGGCATATTGAGCCCATCGAACCATTCTGGCCGGGGCTGGAATTGAGGCAGGAAGAAATAATCTATCAAGTAGATGGCTAATGAGTTCTGCCCAATTAAGTTAATCAGCGAGTTGAACTTTGTCTGAGTCTGAAAACTATTCTCATGACAGACAAAGAACGAGACAATGGCAAAGGTGGCGAAGTATCGCAGGGCGACATCGCGTAGGAAATGATGGAGCACTGACGGCATGTCGTAAGTCAACAGAAAAAGCACAATAAAGTAAAATATCAGGAATGTTGCCTTAAACACCTCGTTGTGCATCAGTGATTCATATTTTGGACGGAATTTCATCGCCAGTGTTCCTAAGACAAAGAATTGGAAGAACTTGGTCACCCGTCGCAGGTCGAAGATTGCTGGTCCGAAGTCCTTGTCGATAGCCAACATTCCGATGCCCGCTACTGAAAGAGCCAACAGCACGCCAATTCTCCATTTCTCGTTCTTGATGACCAGTGTAATCAGATAATAAACAAGGAAACATTCAAACAAAACAATTGTAAACCAATAGCCATGCATACCTCCTGTAATAAAACTGAAGAGACTTTTTTGATTCATCAGATCCGTTGCGACACGGAACACCAGTGCGGGGATGACGAGGAATACAAATTTTTTACGGATGTTGACCCAAGCATCTTTGATGCTCATGCTTTGCTTATAAGCCAAGAAACCGCTTACAAAGAAGAACAAAGGCATCACGGGTGCATACATCATCTGTGATGCTAAGTTCTCGTATGGTTTGAATCCGTTTACGGCCATTATATGAAGGTCTATGACCAGCAGTATAGCCAGACATTTCAGAGCATCAAGATAAGCGATTCTTTTCTTTTCCATTTCTAACTTTTTTATTTGTGCCCTAAAGCATATTTCCTAATGTATTTGCTATTAGAAAGAAACTTAATGAATACCAAGCATAAACCAGTTATTGCTATGGTATAGAGTATTGATACAAGGTGAACGGTCACCATGTTAAGCCCAGCAAACCACTCAGGCAATGGACGGAAATGAGGCAGGAAGAAATAATGAATTAAGTAGATTGCCAATGAGTTCTGTCCTATGTGGTTAATGATAGAGTTAACTTTTGATTCCTGCTGAAAATAGTCAGCATGACAGGCAAAGAATGATATAACTGCAAAAGTTCCCCAATAGCGTAATACCACATCTCGCATGAAGTGATATAATGCTACAGGGTTAATGTCATAACTTGTGAGAAACAACACAATGAAAAATAAAAGTAACACAGTAGCCTTTATAATTTCGTTATTTATCAACAACTCATATTTGGGTCTAAATTTCATGGCCAATGTTCCCAACACAAAGAACTGGAAATATTTGGTAAGCCGTCGAAGATCGAAAATCGCTGGCCCGAAGTCCTTGTCAATAGCAAGAATTCCGATACCCGCCATCGAAAGGCTCAATAGCACGCAAATTCTCCACTTCTCGTTCTTGATGGCTAGTGTAATCAGATAGTAAACAAGAAAACATTCAAACAGAACCACTGTGAACCAATAATCACTCATACCGTCGGTCAAGAAATGGAGTGGGGCATAGTGCTTCATAAGGTCCATACAAAGTCGGAACACGACAGCAGGAATAACAAGAAACACGAATTTCTTGCGTATGTTGCTAAATACCTCCTTGACACTCATGCTTACACGGTAAGCCAAAAAACCGCTTACAAAGAAAAAGATAGGTAAGGCAAATGAATAAATCATAAGTGCTGATAGTGAACCGTAAGGCTTAAAGCCATTGCCACTTCTCACGTGCCAATCTATTACCATCAAAATTCCCAGACATTTCAGAGCATCAAGGTATGCAATTCTTTTCTTCTCCATTAATTCTCAATTGTCAATTATCATTTTTCAAATGAAGATTTCTCTGGCAATATGGCATCGAATGCCGCGTTTATCTGAGCCACCAATGCTTTAAAATCAGATACATTATCCGAATCTGCTGTAACTAGGATGTCGCATTTCTGCGATTTGATGGCAGCCGAGAGCTTTTCTACGCTGTCATCTGATATGGTATATCTGCACGTCCCCTTGGCGATATTAGTCGGATGGAACTTTCCAGACATCAGCTGCCAGAAACGGAACATATACTGGTTGACGTCGGTGATGTCGCGGAAACGATGGCTTGACACTTCGCGGAGCAAGGGCTCTTCGACCTCCCATACTTCACGGATGGTGCTCTTCAGGAAGGCCTGCGGCATGTGGTGGTTTCTGAATCCTGGGAACACCGAGAAAGGCAGCAGAGCTACGGTGCGCAAAAGTTGTGAACCATAGATGGGATTTAGCCATTTCATGGGATTGGCTTTCAGCACTGCATTTTTCCTGAAATGGCTGTTCACTACGTTCACATCGTTCATCAGCATGTGTCCTCGAGGACCGCCCATCGGCAATGTGTCGAGTACTGCCATGTCGCAGGGCAGACCATTACGGAAGAAACGTTCAGGACGGACAGGGCGAAGTATGAAATAGTCGTCATTGAAATAAATGAACTGCTCTGCCAGTCCCTCTACGCGGTGAAGGTTCAACTCTATCGGCCGTACGCTGAACGTGGGCAGGAACTCCTTCGGGATGAAGTCTTCATGGCGGACGAAGTTTAGCTTTGGGGCATACATGTTCAGCCACTTCGGCTTCTGGCCTGTAGTGATAAGATGTACCTTGCGCACCCATGGCGCGAATTTCTCTATGCCCCGGAACAGATACTGCATATTGTCCCAGTCACGGTAACGTATCTCCGTGTTGTTGTCGCGCCCCATCTCTATGGCAGCATATTTCTTATATGCTTGCTGCCATTCCGGGTCGCTGCCATCTACCCAGGGAATGACGATGTCTATGTCGTGTTCCTTGTCTTTCATTAAAGAACAGTTATTTGTAAATCACTTGATTGTTCTTTTCCGATAGGTTGCCAACCTTGCGTGAAAGAATCGGCTTTTCACCCTTGCGGGTCTCAATGAAACAATCTTCTACTACTCCCTGTTCGCATCCGGCAAAGTGGATGGTATGCCTCGACTTGGCCATCACACGGCAGTTGCGTATCTCGACCTTACCGATGCGTGCATTGCCGAATCCTTTCTTTCCGATGACTGCCCTGAAACCTCCCTCGCAGCCAGTCACAGTGACATTCTTAATCAGCACGTTATCTACCGTACATCGTTTGTTAGGCTCGATATCAATGGCATATTGAGGATTAGTGCCACTGATGTTGGCGATTTTGCAATTGCTGACTATAACGCCATTGGCCTTCGTAATAGAAATCCCCTGCCTGCGACTTCCACGCAACAGACAATTGGATATCTGAGTTTTTCTACTATTGCCGCCAATATAGATGCAGTCGCCCCAACAGTCAGCAATGCTCAATCCACTTATTGTCACATTGCTGGAACCGTGAAGACGGATACCCATGCCCCATTCGCCTTCACGGCCAGAATGTTTAGACTTATCCCCGATAATACTGCCCTTGCCATGAATCTTGACATTGCTGCCAACAACTCGAATCATATCATAACTTTTGAAACCATTAGGTGCCAATTGGAGGGTGCCGTCAATGACAAGTTCCGTGTTGTCGCCAACTATTAGGCAGGCTCCTTTTTCTTTTTTGACTCGGAGAAGATAGTTTCCTTCAGAGATGACAAACGTACCGTTCTTGATTTCACGCCCATCGAACATCGACACGTCACCATCAGAAATATAAAAGTTCTTTCCCTGAAGGTCTTGGTCATTGTTGATTCCCGTCACGTTTAAGAACAGACAGCAAAGTGAAAATATGAAAGTCGTCATCATCCAATTCTCAATCTCCATCTATTGGGCATTAATAAATCGTACACTGCTTGATATCACGGCAAGTATCATCATTATCAAGAACTGCTTCTTTGTGAAATAACGCTGGTAATAACCGTAGGCTGTCAGGAGCGCCAATGGAATCATCGTAATATACATAACACGATAGGCATATATGCTTCTTAGTCCAAACACAACCATAAAAGCCACAGAAGCCATCAGAATTCCATAGGTTATCCGATATATTCCAATGACAGAATTGGGAACTCTTTTTCTCCAAAAGATTTTCATTAAAAGATAAAACGGATAAAAGTATTTGAGATAACCGATAATTGTACTTATTCGTATCGCCCCTTGCCCCTTGTCGCTAAATTCTTCTATCTTTGAAGAGATGTCGTCATTATCAAACATTTCATCTAGGAACTGAAGATTGGAACTGACGAAATAAATGGCAATAATAGCAAAGAGTAGCAAAAATATGGAAATAAATGAAAAACTTTTTCTTTCGAAAGGAATGGAAAGACAAGGCAATATAACAATACCTATGAGCAACTCACGATGAAAATAAAACGAAGACAATGCAATTCCGATACCCAACAGTTTAAATATCTTTCCATTGTGAAGCAGAAAAAATGCGATTCCAAAGAAATAGATTGCCATTGCCAAAGAAGCACGGGCATAGCAAAAAGTACCGGCATTAAAAACGAACAATAGCAGTAAAGTAAAGCCTGGCAATAATAGCCCTCGATACATTCGGAATGAATAATAAGCTATAAAGACGGCTCCTCCCCATACTATCAGGCGAAACACTTCGAAAGGATAGTCGAAAGGCAAACTTCGGCAAAAGAGAACAGTATAGATATAAAACTTCTCTTTTGCCCAAAAGTCGATATTTGTCACATGTAGCCATTCCCGATACCTGAAATAGTCTGGGTTGATGCAATAGAATACGGCATACAAAGCAAAGAAGACAGCGAACAAGCCTGTGACCTCCTTCTGCTGTTTGAACTTAGGTGTCGATAATAGCGTCTTCCATACAGCATAGACGAAAACTGTCATATAGAGCCCCCAATACAGAACTCTAATCCAATAAGGTATGGAGAATTCGTCAAAACTGTAGAAGTACTTCATTTCTTATACTTTGGCGTTTTAACTTACTAAATACTAATATGACTCCCCCAGATCTCATCCCATTCATCAGGAGAGAATAGCCCAAAACCACTTGCCGTAAAAAAAGTAAGTTCACCGAAATACACTCTGGAATTTACTTCGTAAAAATCGACTCGGAGGTGTGGATGCCCTTTGGCGAGTTTTGCTGCCAATAAGCGCATCGTTTCAAACGTCTGTGGTTTTATAGGCAAATTCTCTGCAAATGGCACTTTTTTTCGGGTGAATGGCAGATGTGACCACTCCATGTCAAAAAAGTCAGCTCTCATCTCGTCCCAGCGGTTTGAGTAAACGCCGCAGTATAACGGTTTGCCGTTGAAACAAAAGAACTTGTAGTCCTTTATCCCTCCCTCTCCCGATTCAGGATCAGAAAGGAATACCTCGGCTATCACTCTGGGCTGCACATCCTTGTATGGCCATTCCTTAAATCGCTTGTACGCGTCTTGTTTCATAGCCTTACCCAGACGTTTCACAACATCGTTTCGATCAAGTTTGGCTTTGTTGTGGCAAATGATTACTCCTTTACCGCCACCACCGATGGTGGTCTTCAAAACAAACTGCCGGGGCAGGTCGTCCCAGACGATTTCTTCCGGACTGTTCCATATGCCCAAGGTGGGGATGACATATTCTTGTCCAATGATGTCAGCCACATAGTCTTTTACAGCATACTTATCAACCATAGTGGAGTACTCGGGCTTGCGGTCATACAGTTTCAACCATTGCAACTTCTCGTTGAAAGTTATAGGGTGTTTCAGATGCAATCTCTTTCCCGTTTGGAAATAGTACATCAACTTGAGGTAGAGGGAATCTGAGAAAAGATTACCGAAATGGTACAAAAACGACTTGCCAATGGCTCGCGGTTCTTGAATATAGTATGTGAAAGCTTGCATCCTTATTTTATCGTTTAAGCTCTGTTATGATTCTTTGAGCTATAGTCTCAGAGGCATGTCCACTTTCACTTGTTCCATAAAACTGAAGAACCTTCTTGTTGATATGCTTATGGTCATAGGTATCTATTCTCTTTAATATATCATTCAGCTCTTGCTGGTTCCCTGCCACAAGGTATCCGGCCTTTTCTGGATCTACCCAGAGCAAGCGGTTTTTCGATTCATAACTTTCTTTGTCGAAATGAGCAAGAATTAAGGGCTTTCCTGTCAGGAGAAAATCTCCAGCGCAACTGCTATAGTCTGTAATAAGCAAATCTGTTACTAATAGTAAATCTGCCATATCAGGATAGTCCGACACATTCCGACACACTGCCTCTTTCTGTGTTACTTTGAGCTGTTTTGTAAGCGAGTGAGAACGGATCAGGCATATCCACTTATTCCCATTGGTTTCCAGACTGGCAATAGTCTGACTGATGTCTATCTGGCATTGGAGCTCGTCACCAGCCTCTCTGTATGTGGGTGCATATAGCAGAATGTTTGTGTTGCTGTCTATACCTAAACGCTTTCTTATCTCGGCAGCTTCCTCCTTGTAGGCCTGAAGGTTCGTCAACTTATCGTTCCGAGGCATTCCTGCCGTCATTACCTCACCCTCGTATCTTAGCCCTTTGTGGGCTTTCATGACACCATAGTCAGAAGCAGCGATAAACAGGTCGCAGTCGGACATCAAATAGCCATTTCTATTTTTAGCCTTTTTTCTCTTCTTCCTGCTTAGTTCATCAGCATATCCTATTGTCTTTAGGCCTCGGTCGCCATGCCACGTCTGGATATAAAACTGGTTGGGGCTTTTGTAAATACCAGTGTTGGGCCTGTAAACATAGTTCAGCACCCACACCTTGGCCTGTGCCTGAGCCTTCAATGCCAAACGGAGGGTTGGCGGAACAACTGTGACATAGTCGGGCACATATTTCTTGAACTGGGGCTTTACGAGCCAAACTATCTTCACGTCGGGAGCCATCTTATGCAGGCACTCACTGATTGCACGGGGATTGTCGGAGTATTGTCCCCTGAACGAGGCAAAGAAAACGCTCTTGACATCCCGTGGCCGTGTTGCATAGCACAGATACATATAGGCCTTTCTGATCCATTTCTTGATGATGACAGTTTTCTTCATGCTTCAATCTATAATCTTTTTGTTTTCCATTTCCCGCAGGAGCGAGGAACTTACGCCATTGGTGTGTTGCAGATAGACCACCTCGGCTCCTAATGGCTGCAGGTCTCGCTCCGTCTGTAGCCAACGCTCGTTACCCTTCCAGTCGCTGCCGATGAATACGGCATCAAAATGCAGCTGCTGCCATGCATCGGTCTTGCTCAGCGTGTCGCATAGCACCACCTTGTCTACACACCGCATTTCACCAATAATAGCAGCACGGTCATGCTCATTGACTACAGGCTTCTTGTGCTTGTATTCGTTTACCAGCTGGTCGGTATTCACTCCGACAATCAGGCTGTCACACAACTCGCTTGCCTGATGGAGGAGGTTCAGGTGTCCGATGTGGAACATATCAAATGTTCCCTGCGTATATCCTATCTTGTATTTTTTCATTTGGTCTGTTTATATTTGTCAGGTATCTCCTCAGGCCGCTTAGGACGTACCAGATTCAAACCTTTTACCACGCTATGTGAGAGAACATCCTTGGTAACGAAGGCGCAGGCCTCGGTGTTCATTTTCTTTATTCACTATTTTACTTTAAACTTTGAACTTTGCTTGCAACGCAACACTCTTGTTGCGACGGCAATAGTCTATCACTTCATCGGTATATTTACCAAAAACTTCTTGGTTAGTGTACATATATGCGCTATAGCTGAATCCGTTAATATTATATTCTATGAGTACAGGTTTCCCATTTTCATTCAGTGCGATATCAAGAGCTATTAATCGATGATGATGAATGCTTGATCCTATGTATTTGGAGAATGAGATCACGTCATTCCAATGAGGAACGGTAAAGACATTCTTAGAATAATCAATTCCATTCCAAGAGTCTTGTTTGTTTCCGTATTGATCAACAACATACTTTCCCAATTCGCCAGTTGCAACATCAATGCCAACACGCATCCCCCCAGCATGTATGTTATCTACAAATGAGCCATCTTTTCCTATTCTGATTATACCAGCAGTAACTACGGATTCTTCGTTGGCAACTGAACGATAGAGGCAAAGCCGCATGGTATTTACAGACGTAGGACATAGCTTTTTCATAAAACTATGTTGGGTTATCATTTCTTGTAAGCAGAAATCTTTCTGATACGATAGCAGGAAGGCTTTTGACAAAGTAATATCCCCCCTAACGGAAACGAAATCCTTACCTTTCTTTTCAAATTTCATGATACCTCTTCCAGAACTTGAATTGACAGAGGGCTTTAATATTAAACTTGTTGCGTTGCCAATATATTTTGAGAGGTCATCACTTGCATTCTTATATTCAGCATCAAGCAAATTGCTTCCATTAATCCTACAAACGATGGTACGGGCGACATGCTCTTTCCCAACAATCTCTGGAAATAAATTTTTGTCCGAATAAGTCGGACGGTATTCTATCGGATTAAGAACGGGTTCAATGAAAGAACGGCCGATGTCTTCAGGAACGATATTCGGATTATTTCCACAAAAATGACTAAAGAATCGATAGGAATAGGGTTCGACACGAGGACATAGGACTTCCCATTTCTTCATGTAGAGATCCTCACCTATGGCTTTCTTGTTTTCGAAATGCTGTTGTTTCAGATAGCATTTATATTGATTTGAATAGCGTCGATATCTGCGATAGTGCCTTACAGAGACAAAGGCCCCCATGACACATGATTTTATACTTGAAATTATACTCATCTTAACTTGTTGGTTGAATTGCGCTTGATTTTCTTGCCTGATGGAGCAAGTTCAAGTGACCGATGTGTAACATATCGAAAATGCCTTACGTGGAGCCTATCTTATGCGTCTTCTTCATATTATTTTATGCGAAAACATTTTTTTACAAATGTCATGACTCTGCGTTTTAGTGTACTCAATTTTAATTGCGAATATGGCTTGTTGTCTGTATCATCCAAAATGAATGTAACATTAGCTTTCGCCAATTCTTCTGAAAATCGGCTAAAAGTCCATTGTCCAGCGAAAACCTTTGATAGTGCAGTTTTCTCATTTATAAAATGATATTGGGGGAATGAACGTTCAAATTCTGCCTTCGGATTTATTCCCAAAAGAGTGTTTATGAGGACTCCTGGCAGATTAATGATTGATTTAGTGATGGCATAGCCACTGGCTCCTAACCTGAGATTGAGTTCGTTGAAATAAATCGTCCCATTGCTGACGAATAAATCTATGTCGAAAAGTCCTGTTAGGTTTATCTTTTCCATAAATGCGGTCAACTTTTCTTCAAGTCCGGGATATGACGTTATGGAACAAACAGTTCCTGTGGCAGCAACCCCCAAGAAATGTTCCTTGATGCTTATTATACCAGGAATAATGGATTTCCCATCGACAGACACTCCAAGTACGGCAATCTCTTGATCTATATCGATGAGCTCCTCTATCAAGATGTCGTCTTTGGAAATCTCTGAAATTCTTTTCAGTTGAAGTGCTAACTCGCGCTCGTTGTTACATCTTGTCATCAAGCGTTTTAGGGCTCTTTTGAAACTTTCCTTGGGCTTTATGAAACAAGGATAAGAAATGCCATCGGGAATTATATAATTCGCCTCATCGCAATGAGCCACCCAGCCATCAGCAACTCTAAGCCCCGCGTCTTTTGCTGTTTGCTTGACCCGATACTTGTTCATCATGCTTACCAGCTCTCCTTGTCTTCTCGACACATTGGGCATCATGAAATTTTGCGTTAGCTCGTCAAGATGCAGGTCAATCACAGAAGCAGTATAGTCATCGGTTGGTAGAAGTATCCTCTTTTCTCCAACATTTTCTAAACTTTTGATAATATTAACCAACTTTGCATGGTCAGGCTCTTTTGCTATGAATGTTTTCAAAACATATTTGCTACTTGCGTCGATTCTACACTTAGTATTCCTTCCTGTCTGTATAACTATAACGTCACAGCCTGATTCAGCAGCTGCCCTTATCATACCCAGTCGCGAGGCATAATTGCGCCCCATGACTATCGCTATGTGTTTGAGATTGTGCACTTTTGTCCTCATTTGAAAGATTAAGACAAGATTTCAGATACCAAACCTTTTCACATGTCCAGGTTTGTATCTGAGTTTTTTATACCATTTACGAATCAGAAACTGACATTTGATATACCAGTTAGAATAAGGGCAGCCATTCAACCATTTTACCATCATAACATCATAATGGTCAGTAGAGGTTACTTTTAAATCAACAAATTTATATCCTGCTTTTTTTGCGATATCAAGTCTATGTTTATTGTTCTCATGAGTTTCGCCGAGCATTCTTGTCAACTGCATAGATAAAGCAAGCTCTTCTCTCTTAAGATCTAAGGCTTTATAAATACCTTTACCATTGTACTCTGGAAGGACTGAAGCAAAACAGCAATAAGCATAGTCACCCTTTCCGCACCAAAGACGACCCGCTTTTACAATTATTGCTGCTGTTCCTACGATTTTCTGCCCATCCATGGCAACAAGCATCTTTCCGTGTCCCTCAATTTTTTTCCTTATTTTCTCCCCCGGAAGTGCAGGGAATGCCATATTCATTCCTTTCTGACGGTTCTGCTCATGTGCTTTCCATAGCACATTGTGAATCTCATCCCATGATACCCAGTCGGGCTTTTCTATGATTATTATACTTGCATCGTTTTTCATTATTACCTACGAATGTTTAAACTTATATACCAAGACGTTTAACCCTTCCCCCTTTTTTATGATAGATGGACACAACTATCTCTTTTATGTTTACGTAACTTTCCGGCTTGAAGACAAAAGACCAAATCAAATAAACAGAAACAAAGCAGACAAATTTTAGGATTCCATCCAAATACAATGACAAGTTAGCATACATGCCAACAAAATAGGTAACTGTAAATATAACTAATGAAACGATTAGAATTGGGAAGATATCTGCCAATTGTCTTGTCCACGTGTATCCGATATATTTGGAAACTAAACAGATATTCACAAAATACGAAAACCATGTCGTGAAAACCAGACAGATAAGCAGTCCCTTCATTCCATAGAAATAGATGCTGCAAAACAACAGAGTGATACCAACCATACGTTTAAAAACTGTCCATTTAAACATCACCTTACTCTTCCCTATTGCGGCAATAGAATGGTTGTTAACCCCTTGTAGACAATATGCCAGACCGGACAGACACAAAAACTGGAAATAAGGGACACTATCAATCCATCTTTCAGAGTATAATAATACGAATAAAGGTTTTGCACATAGTAAAAGGATAAACATCAGCGGAAAGGTGATATACGAAAGAGAGATGGTTAACTTTCGAATAGTATCCGATAGACGAGACTTGTCATCTTGCAACTCTGCATATAGGGGATAAGTTACCTGTGTTAGCACCTGAGAAATACTTAAAGAGGCCAATCTTTCCGTACTCTGGGCTCTTGAATAGTATCCCATTGTGGCAGGATTATAGAATTTACCGATCAAAAGCCCCTGAATCTGTCGGCCAAACTGATTCAACATATGTGTCAGAAACATGTAGAACCCAAAACTGAAAAGTTCCCTAAGTGACTGCCATGAGAAAACTAACTGGGGACGCCACTTGACATAGAACCAGAATGCAATGGCAGGAATGGCTGCAGTCAGGATGTGTTGAGCCACCAAAGCCCACACACCAAAGCCTTGATATGCCATCACGATGGTGACAGTCAGTGCAGTGACCGATGTAAAAATAGTTACAACGGAAAGCGTCTTGAAGTTCATCTTCTTCCGCAACTGATTGCGCTGGACAATGTTAAAAGCATAGATAAACAGGATGACTCCCTGCACCCGCAAAACATCACTAAGCAAAGGAATATCATAGAACCGTGCAATGGCAGGAGCTGAGAAATACAGAATGACATACAATAACACTGCCATTCCAAGATTCCAAAAGAATATCGTGGAATAATCTTCCTGTGTGGGACGCTTCTTCTGTATCAATGCTGAGCCGAAGCCACCGTCGATGAACGCCTCTGCCAAGACCATGAAGATCATCAACATGCCTATGCAACCATAATCATATGGAGTCAACAAACGGGCAAGAATTATACCAGAAATGAATTGGATGAACATCGTAGAGTATTTCTGCAATGCTGTCCATATCATCCCCGATACTGTCTTCTGTTTGAGATTCTTATTTGACATTAGCTATAACTTTCTTGGTCTTACCATCACTCATACGAATCATGTTCAATCCTTTCTGAGGATGGCCTATTCTACGCCCTTGCATATCATAGACAATAGTTCTTGGCGAATCATTGACTGCACCATATACAATAGAAGTGTAATCTTCAGGATTCTGGCATTGATACATATTCTGTGTTGCCAAATAAGCAGCCTCTTGAGCTATGAGGGCATTTTCATCAGTTACATTCACTGATGGATACTTCGAGTCTTTATCAGATACATCTATACGAGCGGAATTGCCAACTACCGATATACCACAACGCGGTGCAATGAGCGATTCATAATAGCTGCAGGCAGCCGTATATTCTGCCAGTCCATATCCGCAATGTGTCCCATCTCGTGTCAAATCATATTCATTGTTGAGCGAACTCGACCTTAAATTCTGAATGGCAGTTCCGTATGGAATTACGAAATCTACACCATAATCTTCACAAAAGGACTTGGTAGAATTGGCTATCAACTGCCATCGGTCATAAGAAGATTTCTCCGTGTTTTTCTCATACCCGCTCCAATAACTATGTACAAGGAGGAAACCAAGCTTTGCGTTCGGTTGATGCTCCTTGATGATAGAGATCAACTCATCCAAATAACCAGCTGCACTATTGGTGTTCCATGTTGAATAATAGGGTGCATACAAACTATACTGATGGATAATGATTAAATCCCAAGTCTCGTTGGTCAACAAATCTCTGAATAACTTGCCATCTCCAGCTTCTCCTTCACCTGTTTGTACATTGGCTGACAGCCTACCTACGACCTTTGTAATAGAATAGATTTTAGAGTCCTTATCATTATAAATATCAACCCAGTTCTTGAAGGAGGCTCCCCCCCGAGAGCATTGATATAGACACATCGTACTGAGGTCGGCCTTACTCGCCTTTGCAATGAGAGGCAGAAGATGGGTCGCTCCAGCTGTATAACTATTCCCTATATCAAGAACCCTCAGTTCCGCCTTCTTTAAGACAGCATTCTCTGCAGTTACTGGCAAACTTAAAAGGATGCTAGCTATAAAACAATAGAAACACCTCATAATAGATACCGCCTTCTGTTTTTTATTCTTATTTGACATTACTTATAAACGTGATTTAAACATTATTTCATTGTTCTATCACTTGTATAAAAGCCGTTGGAATATAGGCCGTAGAAACAAGTCCGACTTGGGACAATGTTAATACAACCCGCTGCTGGCCTGAAACCCGGGCAACCCTTCCTTCGACACCCTTGAATGCTCCATCTTTTATCCTCACTAACTCTCCGCCTTTGAAATGACATCGTGATTCATCAACGAACTTCAGATGTTCACTTTTGTTGCATGTGGCAATGATGAAATTCTCCATCTCCTTACAGGAGACAGTCAATGGGGGATTCTTCAGGGTTACGCTTTGTTCAAAATGATTGTAATAATAGGTAAGGTATGAGAGGGCTGGCGTGTTCTTCACATACTCATCTGCCTTGTCCTCGGTGGTATATACAAAAAGGAGGTTAGGGATAAGTGTCTCCAGAACCTTCTTTTGCTTGCCATTTACCGACTTGCGCGCATATCTTTTTGCTATATAGACAAACGTGCCATCTTCAACAATGTAATCAGCTGCCTTGTCTTCTCGTCCGTATGATGCCCGGAAAACATACCAGTTTTTATCTTTGTCATGTACATATCTTACCGACACCCCTGTCTTTGAGCTCTTGGCTTCGGGGATGGTATCAGGGGTAAGCCTGACACATGGAGGATTAGCCTCGCCTCGTCGAGTTTCCACATTAGACAATGTGCTCATATCGGACCATCTCGCGTTTTGGTCGACGCTCGGCTCGATGCTTGATGTAAACACTTATTGTACACATCCGACGTTTGTACCCAAAGGCTCACATCTTCGAGAATCGGCTGCAAAAGTACAAAAAAAAAAGGAATTATATGCCCTTTTAGACGAAAAAACATAAAATTGCCTTTTCTTGGTGAATATTTACCATCAGATGGGATATACTTAATAGAAGTATATCTTTATAGGTTGTATATAGCAGATATTATATTTACGGGTGGCAGGAGATGACAGCTCCTGTGGCGGGATGGAGTTGCAGGGACATGTTGTAGCGCTTGAAAAGGCTGGCCTCCCGAAGCTCAACGAAACCGAACTGCGCCATGGGAATCTGGAAGGTTGCCAATGGGAGGTCTTCCTGTTGGAGTGTTAGTTCTGCAGTGCCTGGTACGTTGGCATAAAGTCCCTCGCCCTTTTTGTTTTCAGGCAAGGGAATGTCATCGACTGGATGCAGGCTACGGAGCGTTATATAATAAGGTATACCAGAAAGGTCGTCCTTGTCGACCAGTCCCAAACGGCGTGAGAGACGGAAGGCGACTTCGCGTTCAAGCTCCTTCACGGGACAAAGGGTTACGACGTGTACGAGTGTGTCGCACAGGGTGATTCCTGTGAAGAGGCTAGTCAGTGCCTGACACTGGCTGTCGAGCTCGTTCAGCATCAGCTGGAGCTGTCGCTCGTCCTGGGGCATGTTGTCTGCCTCTCCGGTAGCTAAAAGCTGGCGGCGCTCACGGAGATCGGTAATCTGCTGTGCCGTCAGTTCCGCCATCTTGGCTTTGCTGCCTGCTGCCAGTACTTCAGCAGAGAGACTGGCCACCCGTGGAGAGCGTGACGCTTTGGGGGAACTGGCCGAAGAAACCAGCGAGGAACGGGCTGGCGCCAGTGGATCTGCATTGATGGACAAGAGCACCCCGTCATCGCTGAGACGAATGTCGGCCGCCTCGCTCTTGCCTTTCAGGTGGAGGGTGAAGCACTTGGTGGTGTCGCGCATGCCGATGGTGGTGATGTCGCAACCGATGATACGGTGAGTGGCATGAGATTCCTGACTGACTCCCGCCACGTGCAGGTATTTGTCAGCGTAACGGGCAAACTCGCCCGGAGTATAGCTTTTTTTCTCGACCAACAGGTGGATTTGCAGAACCGTCTTGGGCAGATAGTAGGTCTGTGCCCGTAAGGGAAGGATGCCCAGAATGGAAAAAAGCAGGATAAACCGTGTTTTCATACGTACTTACTCTTTAAGTCTTTGGTAGGCCTTGGGCAGGTAATGAATGATGTCGCTGGCTATGAGGCTCTCTTCGCCCAGGTCGTGTGCTGCCAGGTCGCCAGCCAGTCCATGCAGGTAAACGCCCAGAATGCAGGCCTCTTGTGGCTTGTAGCCCCGTGCCAGCAGACCCGTAAGGATGCCTGTCAGCACGTCGCCGCTTCCGGCTGTCGCCATGCCGCCATTGCCGGTAGAATTGAACAGAATCTGCCCGTTGGGTGTACAAATGGCCGTATAATGGCCTTTCAGAATGACATATCCCTTCAATCGCATGGCCATGTTGCGGGCCTTGGTAAGCCGCTCGTAACTATCGGCAGCATGTCCTTCAATACGGTCGAACTCCTTGGGATGAGGCGTGAGGATGATGCCCTGGGGCAGTTGTTGGACCCAGGCGGGGTGATTGCTGAGGATGTTCAGGGCATCGGCATCGGCCACGATGGGACACTGTGTACGTCGCAGCTGGGCTATCAGGGCGATAGCCGTCTGCTCGCTTTGTCCGATGCCCGGTCCGATGCCCAAGGCATTGAAATATTCCGTATCGACAGCCTCTGCAAAGATGGTCTCCTCGTTGCCGTTCTGGATGATGGCCTCTGGTACCGCAGTCTGCAGGATGGCTATGTTGCGCTTGGGAGAATTGACGGTGACCTTACCGGCTCCGGCACGCAGACAAGCCTTCGTTGCAAGGATGGCAGCACCAGCCATGCCATAGCTGCCGGCTATGAGCAAGGCGTGTCCCATCTGTCCCTTATGGGCGAAAGGACTGCGCGGCAGCAGCAATTGGCGTACCTCGCTCTCCTCGACGATGCTGTAGGCGGTGTCCAACTGGTTGATGCCTTCCTGGCTTAGCCGGATGTCAAGGATGCGCAGTTGTCCGATGAACTGCTGATTCTCGGGGAAAAGGAAAGAGAGCTTGGGCTGCTGCAGGGTCAGCGTATAGTTGGCGCGGATGATGTTGGCGCGGATGTTATAGGAATTATCCTCGGTCATCAATCCTGAAGGTACATCGATGCTGACAACCTGTGCCGGTGAGGCATTGATGTACTTGACCAGCGAGGCAAAGCCGCCCGCCAAGGGTTTGCTGATGCCCGAACCGAAAAGCCCGTCGATTACCACCATGTCGTTTTTCAATGCGGGAGGATCGAACTCGTCGACCACTTCGACGAAACTGTGGATGTGCTTGCACTCCTGCAACCGTGTCTTGTTGGCTACGCAGTCAGGGGAGAGCTTGTTGCTGATGTTGAAAAGATAGACGCTGACCTGATAGTCCTTCTCTGCCAGCATCCGGGCCACGGCCAGTGCGTCGCCGCCATTGTTGCCGTGACCAGCAAAGACAACGACGGGCGTCGTCGGGGTATATAATTTCGTGAAGGCCTGAGTCAAGGCCCTGGCCGCACGCTCCATGAGATCGAGACTGGGAATGGGCTCGTTTTCAATGGTAAATTTGTCCAGCTCATGTATCTGAGCACTTGTAAATATCTTCATTTGACTGCAAAAATACGAAAAATATGCTAATCAATAGCCATTCTTTGCCGAAAATTTAGTAATTTTGCATCAAATTATTAAATCAAGCTAATCTATGGGCATCATAAAAATCAAGGACAAGACGTTTAAGACGTCGATTTCGGAAGCGGAAATCAGACAGCGCGTCAAGGAGCTGGCTGCCAGGATCAGCAGTGATATGGAGGGCATGAATCCTATTTTCCTGGTTGTGCTGAACGGCTCATTCATCTTTGCTGCCGATTTGTTGCGTGAGTTGACCATTCCCTGTGAGGTGTCGTTCGTGAAGCTGGCATCGTATGAAGGTACAGACTCGACGGGGGTCGTCAAGGAAGTGATAGGCCTGACGACAGACCTGACGGGGCGTAACCTGGTGATAGTAGAGGATATTGTAGATACCGGGCGTACGATGAAGCAGATGCTGGAATCACTGGGTACCCACCATCCTGCAACGGTGAGCATCTGTACGCTGTTTGTCAAACCCGAGAAGCTGGTGGTGCCACTGGATATTGACTATGCAGCCTTCTCCATCCCCAATGACTTCATTGTGGGCTATGGTCTGGACTACGACCAGCAGGGGAGAGGGCTGAAAGAGATTTACTCCTTAGCAGAAGACTGATTATGAGAGAAGTTAAGTTACCCCATTTACCGAGTGATGTAGAGTCGCGTCAGAGCGACTTGATGCCAGACTTATGGTATGGCAAGGGAAAAGAGGCACAAAAGAAACAAGATGAACAAAAAATAAAGATACATATGAAGAATATTGTAATTTTCGGTGCCCCTGGTTCCGGCAAGGGCACACAAAGCGACCTGATGATAGCGCACTACGGACTGGGACATATCTCGACGGGTGATGTGCTACGTAATGAAATCAAGCAAGGTACAGAGCTGGGAAAGACAGCCCAGAGTTACATTGACAAGGGCAACCTGATTCCCGACGATTTGATGATATCCATCCTGGCGAATGTCTATGACTCGTATGGCCGCGGACACAAGGGTGTCATTTTTGACGGTTTCCCCCGCACCATCCCGCAGGCTGAGGCCCTGAAGAAGATGCTGGATGAGCGTGGTGACAAGGTGGCTGCCATGATAGAACTGGAAGTACCTGAGGACGAGCTGATGAAACGCCTGCTGAAGCGTGGCCTGGAAAGCGGTCGTGCAGATGACAACGAGGAAACCATCAAGAAGCGCCTGGAGGTTTACCATTCCCAGACACAGCCGCTGATAGAGTGGTACAAGCAGGAAGGCCTGCATCACCATGTCTTTGGCTTGGGTACCTTGGAGCGTATCTTTGCAGATATTAAGAACGTTATTGATAACCTATAATAGTTGCAGCGGACGACATGCCAGAAAGCAACTTCGTAGACTACGTGAAAATCCTGTGCCGTTCGGGCAAGGGCGGGCGAGGGTCGATGCACCTCCGTCATGTGAAGTATAATCCCAACGGCGGTCCTGACGGCGGCGATGGCGGAAAGGGCGGTAGCATCATTTTGCGCGGCAACCACAACTACTGGACGTTGCTGCACTTGAAGTATGAACGCCACATCTTTGCCGAGCACGGTGGAAACGGAGGTCGTGACAAATGTCACGGTACGGACGGAAAGGATGTCTATATTGACGTCCCCTGTGGTACGGTGGTCTACGATGCGGAGACGGGTAAATATGTCTGTGACGTTACCTACGACGGTCAGGAGGTCGTTCTGCTGAAAGGCGGACGTGGGGGACTGGGCAATTTCCAGTTCCGTTCGGCTACCAATCAGGCTCCTCGCTATGCACAGCCCGGAGAACCCATGCAGGAGATGCTGGTTATCCTGGAACTGAAGCTCTTGGCCGACGTCGGTCTGGTCGGTTTCCCCAATGCCGGCAAGTCGACGCTGCTGTCATCGTTGTCGAATGCCCGTCCGAAAATAGCCAACTATCCCTTCACCACGATGGAACCCTCGCTGGGTATTGTAGGCTATAGGGACGGTAAGTCGTTTGTGATGGCCGATATTCCCGGCATTATAGAAGGAGCCTCGGAAGGCAAGGGGCTGGGACTGCGTTTCCTGCGTCATATAGAGCGCAACTCGCTGTTGCTGTTCATGGTTCCTGGTGATACCGATGACATCAAGAAGGAGTATGACATCCTGCTCAACGAATTGGGACGCTTTAACCCCGAGATGCTGGAAAAGCACCGCGTGCTGGCCATTACCAAGAGTGACCTGCTGGACGACGAGCTGATAGAGATGTTGCGTGAGACGCTGCCACAGGACCTGCCTTGCGTATTTATTTCTGCCGTAGCTAACAAGGGGCTTGACGAGCTGAAGGATGTCCTTTGGAGCGAGTTGAATGCCGAGAGCAACAAGCTGGCGGTGGCGATGGCAGAGGACACGCTGATACACCGTGACAAGGATATGACGCACTTTGCCGACGAACTGGCAGACGAGGGTGAGGACGAGGACATCTTGTTCGTTGGCGATGACGAGATAGAGGATTTGGAGGATTACGAGGACTTTGAGTATACGGAAGAAAAATAGTCTGCCGGCTGATATGAGCAAGATCAAACCCCTGTTGTTGGTTACGGCGTTGTCATTGGCGATATCGGGCTGTTCGCAGACTCAGACAGTCTTGGCTGAGCAGGCAGACAGTTCTCAGTGGTGGTGCTATCCGTTGCCTCATGCCAAGGTCATCAGTCCGTATGGTGGCAAGCGACACCATTCAGGAACGGATATCAAGACCAAACCCAATGACAATATCTATGCGGCTTTCGATGGCGAGGTGGTGTTTGAGGGAAACTACGGAGGTTATGGCAAACTCATCCGAATCAAACATCCTAACGGGTTGGAGACCTACTACAGCCATAATTCCAAGGATTTTGTCAAGAAGGGGGATATGGTCAAGGCAGGTCAGGTCATTGCATTAACGGGCCGTACCGGACGTGCTACCACAGAGCATCTGCATTTCGAGACACGCGTCAATGGCAAAGCCGTCAACTCCGAAAAGTTTTTCGACCATGCCAATCATACTATCCGCCTTCGTGCTTTCAAGAAGACGAAGAACGGATATGTGAAGAAGTGATTTTTGTTTAGTTGAACTTCAGGATTTGTCCTACCTTCAACTTGGCATTCTTTTTCAGGTGGTTGAGCTTGATGATAGCATCAACTGTCGTGCCACGATGCGTTGCAATAGAATAGAGTGTTTCGCCTTTCTTGACTTTGTGGAAACGGGTCTCCTGAGCATAGGATGCTGCAGGAGCAGCTGTTGCCAGTTCCACTTCATCTTCGGTCATGTCTGTCGAGTCGAAGGTGATGCCACCGGCACCGCGCAGACGGGTTGCAGCAGCAGACTCCTTCTGATAAGTAGACTTACGGAACACATAGTAATCGTCGACAACATCCTGATTACGGAAATCGAACATCAGGGCAGGATTCAACGCTACACCGCAGAGACGGGTTTCAAAGTGCAGGTGAGAACCTGTACTGCGTCCCGTATTGCCACCCAGACCGATGGGGTCACCGGCACGAACTTCCTGATTCTCCTCAACCAGCTGTTTCGACATGTGGGCATAGTAGGTTTCCAAGCCATTGTCGTGACGGATGACGACATACTTGCCGTAGCCACGGCCTTCGTAGCGGACAACACGTACCTTGCCGGCAAAAGCTGCACGGATGGTGTCACCGATATAAACCTTGATGTCCAGGCCTTTATGCTGGCGGTGCCAACGTGGTCCGAAGTTAGAGGTCAGCACACGGCTAGTGGTGGGCATGCAGAAATTCTTGAGAGAGATGCGGAATGAGTCTGGCATCTCTACCACACGACTGTGAGCATGCAAGTTGTCCCAGTCTTCATAAAGGTCTGCGGAGGGAGAGTCGAAACTTTCGATTTCTATCAGTCGGTGCAGGGCTACGCTGTCCACTGCTTTCATTTTTCTATCTATAGGAGCCTGACGTGCCAACAAGTCCTGTCCCATAACCGGGAGAGTGCTGATTGTTGCTAACGCCAGAAATGCAAATGTCTTCAATAATTTCATTACAAAAATAAGTGGTTTCAGTGTTCAATGATATAGTGTTCTGAAAACAGAACGGTGCAAAGGTACGAAAAATTTCCTAAAGGGCAATAGCGTTAACACTCTTTATGTGTGTTTTAACACTTATAATTATTTAGGATTTATGAAATAGCGCCCCAGTTGATGTTGGTCTTACGCAGTTCTCGGAGGCGTTTCCACAGCATGGTATATTGGGCGGAAGTACACGTCGGGTCGTTGTCGATAATGAGCTGGGCTTCGTCGCGGGCCATTTGTACCAATTGACCATCACGGGCAATGTCGGCAATTTTCAAGTCGAACGCCATGCCGCTCTGCTGTGTTCCCTCCAAGTCACCGGGACCACGCAGTTTCAGGTCGGCTTCTGCAATGCGGAATCCGTCGTTGGTCTCACACATGATATCTATGCGCTTTCGCGTGTCTTCCGCCAGTTGTTGGTTGGTGACCAAAATGCAGTATGACTGGTCGGCACCGCGTCCGACACGCCCTCGCAGCTGGTGTAGCTGACTGAGTCCGAAGCGCTGTGCTTCGAGGATGACCATGACAGAGGCGTTAGGAACGTTGACTCCCACCTCGATGACTGTGGTGGCCACGAGAATCTGTGTCTCGCCAAGGACGAACTTCTGCATTTCTGCTTCCTTGTCGGCAGGTTTCATCTTGCCGTGTACCTTGCTGAGCTTAAACTCAGGGAAAACCTGAGTTAGCACGGAAAAGCCGTCTTCGAGGTTTTTCAGGTCAATTTTCTCGCTTTCCTCGATGAGGGGGAAGACGATATAAACCTGCCTGCCTTGTCGGATTTGCTGGCGGATGCTGTCGTACAGCGACGGTAAGGAGCGGTCAAAGACGTGTCGGGTGATGACGGGCTTGCGTCCCGGTGGCAGTTCGTCGATGACACTGACATCGAGATCTCCGTAGAGTGTCATGGCGAGGGTTCGGGGGATTGGGGTGGCGGTCATGACGAGGACATGTGGCGGATTGGTACTCTTGCTCCATAGTTTGGCACGCTGCGCCACACCGAAGCGGTGTTGTTCATCGACAACAACCATGCCGAGGCGGGCGAACTGTACGGTGTCCTCGATGACGGCGTGGGTGCCTACGAGGATCTGTACCGTACCATCGAGCAGACCGTCCAGTATTTCCTGGCGACGACGGCCTTTGACAATGCCTGTCAACAGGGCTACACGGATGTCCATGTCGTGCAGGAACTCCATGATGGTCTGCAGATGCTGTTCTGCCAGTATTTCCGTCGGTGCCATGATGCAGGCCTGATAGCCGTTGTCGAGGGCGATGAGCATGGACATCAGTGCCACTAAGGTCTTGCCAGAGCCTACATCACCCTGCAAAAGACGGTTCATCTGTCGTCCGGACCCCATATCCTTGCGGATTTCGCGGATGACTCGCTTCTGGGCCTCCGTCAGGGGGAAGGGCAGGTTTTGTCGGTAGAAATTGTTGAAATGGTCGCCAATGGTGGAGAAGATATAACCCCGGTATTTGCGGCGCTGGTCACTGGCATACCTTACTATATTGAGCTGTACGTAGAACAGCTCCTCGAATTTCAGACGTACGCGAGCCTGTTCCAGTTCCCTGACATTGGCAGGATAATGTATCTTGCGCAGGGCCTCGTCACGCGACATGAGGTGCAGCTTCTGGGTGATGAAATCAGGGAGGGTCTCAGAGAGTGGCTCCTTGAGTGCATCGAGGAGCGTTTTGGCAAAACGCTCTATTGAACGGGAGTTGAGGCCGGCCTTCTTCATCTTATCCGACGTGTTGTAGTAAGGCTGCATACCCATGGACGAAAGTTCCAGCTTGTCGGCTTCGTCCATGTCGGGGTGAACCACCTGAATGCGTCCGTTGAACACCTGTGGACGTCCGAAGACCACATACTCCGTACCTATCCTGTATTTCCTGATGGCGCTGTCGGCATAGTTGAACCATGTCAAGTCCATTACCTTTCCGCTGCCATCTGTGAAGTGGGCTACTACCCGTTTCTTGCGGGCTCCCATCTTGAAGGTCTCGAAGCTGAGGATGTGTCCCTTGACCTGCACAAAAGGCATGTCGCCCGTCAGTTCGCGGATGCTGTACAGGCGGCTGCGGTCTACGTGTTTATAGGGATAGTACTGCAATAGGTCGCCATACGTGGCAATGCCCAATTCCTCGTTGAGCATCTTCTTTCTTGACGGGCCGACGCCCGGCAGGTATTGTATGTCCTGTTGCAGTATGTCGTTCATAGGTTTCCGATAGCGGACGACAGTGAAGGTTTAGTTCGACGAAGTCAACTGTTCCGGACTGTCCGTTTTTTCTGTGTTAGTCTGTTGTAATAATACTTCGGAAAGGACGAGATCGTAGGGTGTTGTTATTTTGATGTTCTCGCGGTTACCGTCTACAAGGGTGATGTCGAAACCAAAAGCTTCGACCACACTGGCATCATCGGTAAAGCCATCGTTATAGGGTTGCCGGTTAGCTGCCTTTAACAGTTGGATATCAAAGCACTGAGGCGTCTGTACCAAACGGTACTCGTCGCGTGGAACGGTCTCAGAGATGATATTGCTATTCATGTGCCGTAGTGTCTCAACGACGGGAATAACTGGGATGACGGCTTTTTTCTCGCAGGCGGTCTTATAGCAGTTGCGGATGACTTCGATGGCAGGGAAGGGGCGCACACCGTCGTGGATGCCGACAACCCCCTCTGCATCGTCGGGGATGAGCGAGAGTCCGTTCTGTACGGAATGGAAGCGTGTCTCACCACCATCTGCCAAAAGGTATTCCACTTTGAAGTGGTACTCCTTACAAAGTTTTTTCCAATAATCTTGTTGCGCTGGGGGCAGAACGAGGATAATGATTAATTCACTTGAATATTGCCTGAACCGCTCAATGGTGCGCATCAGTACTGGTTTCCCACCTATAAGCAGGAATTGCTTGGGAATGTCTGATCCCATGCGCAGGCCCTTACCGCCAGCAACGATAATGACATAGTTCATCTCTCCATGAGATGGGTGAAACGCATGCCATCGGCTATCTGACGGGCGTTTTGGTGGTCGGTAAGTTGTCCGAGCAGTTCGTAGGCGAAGGGGAAGGCGGCTGCAGGGCCTTCACCGGTGGTGACGTTGCCGTCGACGGTGATGAGACTACCTGTATATGTAGCTTTTTTCAGAGCCTGCTCGAAGCCTGGATAGCAGGTGGCGAGCTTGTTGTCGAGGATGCCCAGAGGAGCGAGGACTACTGCGGGAGACGCACAGATGGCGGCAACCTTCTTCCCTGCCTTAAACTGGTCGATGACTGCCTTGCAGACACCTTCATGGGCAAACAGGTTGGAAGCCCCCGGCATGCCACCTGGCAGGAAAAGCAGGTCAGCGTCCGAGAATTCGCATTGCTCGAACATCATGTCTGCCTCGATGTTAACACTGTGTGCCGACTGTACCAGCGGAAATTCGGTGGTGCTTACTGTCGTTACGTCTAAACCTCCGCGACGCCATATGTCAACGGGTATGAGGGCTTCGACATCCTCGAAGCCGTCAGCAAGAAATACATATACTTTTTTCATATTATTGTAGTGCTTTTAAATATTGACTGATAGTATTCTGAAGTCCCATATAGAGGGCATCGCAAATAAGGGCATGGCCGATAGAGACCTCGTCGGTCCAGGGAATCTGCTGATGATAGAAGCTGAGGTTCTCCAACGACAAGTCATGTCCGGCATTCAGGCCCAGACCTACTCGACGAGCCTCTTCAGCAGCGGCAACGAATGGGGCAATGGCTTGTTCGCGATTAGCCTGATAGCCTGAGGCATAAGGCTCGGTATAAAGCTCAACACGGTCGGCACCACAGACTTTTGCACCTTCTACCATGCGTGGGTCTGCATCGACGAAGATGCTGGTACGGATACCGGCATCCCTAAAGACCTTGCAGATGTCGGTCAGAAACACCTTGTGCTCCAAGGTGTCCCAGCCGTGGTTGGAGGTAATCTGGTCGTGTCCGTCGGGTACCAGCGTCACCTGGGTGGGCTTGACCTCAAGCACCAGTTGGGTGAATGAGTCTATGGGGTTCCCCTCTATGTTGAACTCAGTCTGGATGATTGGTCTGAGGTCACGCACGTCCTGATAGCGGATATGCCGTTCGTCAGGACGCGGATGTACGGTGACACCCTGTGCACCAAATGATTCTACGTCCCTTGCAACCTGGAGTACATCGGGATTGTTACCGCCCCTGGCATTACGCAGCGTGGCAACCTTGTTGATATTTACGCTTAGTCTTGTCATTTTTATGTTTTCTAATGATGTTTGCTTTCGCTAATTCGTATTTTTATCGTTGGTTAAGGCAGGCCGCATTTCAGAAAAATCCAAATAGTTTTGGTTTTTCATTCGATTTACACTACCTTTGCAAGCGCAAAGTTACAAAAAGTTTAGGAAATAACAGCGAAAAAACAATAAAAAATGATGACCGCACGAAAACTTCGGTTTGCCATTTTCGGTAATACCTACCAGCCCAAGAAGGCCGTTTCTGTCCAAAAAATATTGGATTGCCTTCATGAACGTAAGGCGGAAGTAGCCATGGAACGGGCTTTGTACGAGTTCCTGACCGACGACCAAAAATTGTCTATCAGTGGGGTGAACGTGTTTGACGGTCACGACTTCGAGGCCGACTTTGCTATCTCGATGGGTGGTGACGGTACATTCCTCCGCACGGCCAGTATGGTGGGGCAGAAGGAGATTCCCATCCTGGGTGTCAATATGGGTCGTCTGGGTTTTTTGGCAGACATCCATCCGAGTGATATCGATCACACCATAGCCGCTCTCTATATGGACGACTACAGTGTCGAGACCCGTGCCGTTATCCAGGTCGAGACGGACGGGGCGTCCATTGAGGGTTATCCTTGTGCGCTGAACGACGTGGCCATCCTGAAGCGCGACAATGCTTCGATGATTACCATCCATGCCAGTATCAACGGTGAGGTGCTGACCACCTATCAGGCGGACGGTCTCATTATGTCGACACCAACGGGTTCGACGGCCTATTCGTTATCCGTGGGTGGCCCGATCATCGTACCGGGAACGCATGTCTTTTCGCTGACGCCTGTGGCTCCTCATTCGCTCAATGTGCGTCCTATTGTCGTCTCTGAGGATTCTATCATCGAACTGACCGTCGAGTCGCGTTCGCACAACTTCCTCGTCGCCCTTGACGGACGCAGCGAGAAACTGCCAGACTCCACCCGTCTTACCCTGCGAAAAGCCCCTTACCGCGTACAGGTCATCAAGCGTTCGGGGACCCGCTATTTCCATACCCTGCGTGAGAAAATGATGTGGGGTGCTGACCAGCGTCATTGATTCCTTTCACTTCTTGTTGGCTTTTCTTTACCCGCCGATGGATTTTTCCATCGTTAGGTGGGGAAGTTCTGTTTCTAACCTGGCTACTTATGTTTCCAAGTTGAGTACATAAGTTTCCAAGTTGGGTACATATGTTTCTAAGTTGGAAACATAAAATGCATAATGGTCCAGATACTTTTCCTCTTGGTGGTTAGCAAATATATATTTAATTAGGTGGGAATGTTAAAAGTGTGTTAAACCGAAAAATAATGCCAAAAAAATTTGGAGCGAACGGATATTTTGTCTACTTTTGCAGTGTACTATTGAAGTAGTACACCAATACAGGGTGTTTAACCATTAAAATTTCAAGATATGATAGAAGTAAAGAACATCAGTTTCAAGTATGCCGGTGGCAAGCACTTGGTATTCGACGACTTCAGCCTGCAACTCGAACAAAACAACATCTACGGACTTTTGGGCAAGAACGGTACAGGCAAGTCGACTCTGCTCTATTTGATCAGCGGCTTGTTGCGTCCTAAGACAGGATCCGTTTGTTACGATGGCATTGCAACCTGCAAGCGCTATCCTGAGACCCTGAGCGAGATTTTCCTCGTGCCGGAGGAATTTGACCTGCCAGCCATCTCGCTTCAGGAGTATGTCAAGATTAACCAGCCTTTTTATCCGCGCTTCAGCCGTGAGGTGCTGGAGAGCTGCCTGAAGGACTTCGAGCTGTCGATGGACGAGAAGCTCAATGCTCTCTCAATGGGCCAAAAGAAAAAGGTGTTCATGGCCTTTGCCCTTGCCACCAACACCCGTCTCTTGCTGATGGACGAACCCACTAACGGACTGGACATCCCCTCAAAGACGCAGTTCCGCAAGGTCATCGCCCAGTATATGACGGAAGACCGTATGCTCATCATCTCCACTCATCAGGTACACGATGTGGAACAGCTGCTGGATCATATCCTGATTCTTTCGTCGCAGAAGCTGCTGCTCAATGCCAGTGTGCAGGAAATAACCGACCGCTACGTCTTCGAATATCGTCCCGTGGACGACGGGGAAGCTGTCGTCTACAGCGAACCCTCCATACAGGGAAATGCTGTGATTGCACCGCGCAAGTCCGACATTGCAGAAACACAGGTGAACCTGGAATTGCTCTTCAATGCCGTTACCCAAGGTAAGATTTAAGACATGAGTTATACGAATTGTTATGAAGCAGTTTAATATACAAAGATTTGTGAAGCTGGTATGCTGGTCGCTGGCCATCGACCGCAGCTGGTTTCTGGGTTCCGTGGTTAGGTATGTGGTGACGATGACGCTGATGTTCCTTTTCTTCACCTTTATGGTGAACTTTGACAGCCACATTAACGGAATGCAAGCCTATCAGGTTTGTGCCGTGGTGTCGTTCGTAGCACTGGTCATCTGGATGGTGTTTGGTTTTACGATGCGTCCTGCCTGGACGCGCAACGACGACCAGCGACTGCTGATGCTGCCGGCTTCCAACTTGGAGAAGTACCTGATGCGCTACAGCTACTGGCTGCTGCTCGTTCCCTTTTTCTTGCTGTCGTTTGCCATTGCCGACGGAGTTCAGTTCGTGGTTAACACGCTGTTGGGGCATGAATGGGCGTCATCGGTTATTGGCTATATGGCCAATTCACAGATGTTTGCCCACTTTCCGAATCAAGACAAGTTGTTCTTCGGGTTCTTCATACTGGGTCTCTGGGTTCACTCGCTCTATACTGTTGGCGGTTCCTTCTTCAGGGCACACAAGTACTGCTGGATCCTGACCAGTGTCGTGCTCGTGGCAGCATATATGCTTCTTGCTGCCTTGAACCTCTTTCAGATGATCAACCTGAGCTGGTGGAAATATATAGGCTATTACAACCTGCTGTTCCTCGTGCTTACATTGTTTAACTTCTGGCTGTCGTACTGGCTGTTCTGCCGTCAGCAGCTCATTGGCAAATTCGTTAATATATAATAAGGTATGAATAGTTTCAGTTTTAATAGATTTTGCAAGACGCTGCGCTGGGTGTTAGCTGTGAATTACCGCTCATTGCTAATGTGGACAGTCGGTTCTGCTCTATGCATATTCTTGTATGAGATATTGTTGCAAATGATTTTCCCATATCATGATCCGTTTTTTATGCTTTGGAGTATAGCCAGCGTTGGTGAATTGTTTCTGGTGATGGCAACGGTCATATTCGTCTGTTCTGTCGTTTCAAGTATCAACGACAAGCGTAGAAGGACGACCTTCCTGATGCTGCCTGGCACAAACCTCGAGAAGTATCTCTCGCTGGTTTTCTATGTGACGGTCATCTGTGTGCTGTTTATGTTCCTGGCATTCGTTGCGGGCGACACACTCCGTATGGCCTGGTTCTGGGGTAGTCATGTGCTGTCAGGTGAAGAAGCCTATAGTACGGTTCACGAATTTAATGGCGTTGAAGAGACGTATTACTTCTGGTCGTCAGCTGTCCATTTTTTGCTATCTGAGTTGATTCCCCGTCTGCTGACGGTGTGGAGTAGTGGCATCTATTGGACGTGGGAGAACGAATGGTCTGTTTTCATTTTCCATGTAGTGCTGGCTGTGTGGGTACATTCAGTCTATACGCTTGGTGGTACGCTACTCCGCAAATATTCCTTTGCCATCACGAGTGTGGTGCTTCTGGCAGTCATCTTCCTGTTCAGCAGACATTTGCCTGTCTACTACTGGGTAAAAGATATCCTTCGCGGCATTACCAGTATAGGCGTTGTGCTCTGCTTCGTGCTACCCATATTTTCTATAGTGAATTACTGGGCATCGTTCCGCATCTTCAAGCATTTCCAACTGATTACTAATAAATGGACCAATTATGACATTCACCAACGATAAAGCGATATACCTGCAGATGGCCGATCGCCTCTGTGACGAGATACTGGCAGGCACCTACCAGGAGGACGACCGAATCCCCTCAGTACGCGAATATGCCGTGCTGTTGCAAGTGAATACCAACACAGCCGTCAAGGCCTACGATGAGCTGGCTCGTGCGAACGTTATCTATAACAAGCGTGGCTTAGGCTACTTCGTGTCGCTTGGGGCTAAGGAACAAATATTGACCGAGCGCCGACGCGACTTCATGGACAACCGACTGCCTGAGTTGTTCCGCCAGATGCGCTTGCTTGGCATCGGTATAGAGGAAGTCCGCAAGGCTTGGAAACAGTAGTCTCAATATTTAGCAGCGGACTTACACGGCCTTTCTCGGGCATCCATCATGGCAGCTGTCAAGATAGGACTCTTTCTGTTGGTCCGTGTAAGCCCGCTGAAAAAAAGATTGGGCAAAAAGATAAAATATCGTAAGAAATATGCCTTACTCTGCAACTTTCTGATTACCTTTGCCGTCAAATAGACAAATTATAAGAGTTAAGCATTGAAATGATTCACTTACAAGACATTAACAAAACCTATCAGGGTGCCCAGCCACTACATGTGTTGAAAGGCATCACCCTTGACATCAAGAAGGGGGAGTTTGTCAGCATCATGGGAGCCTCGGGATCGGGTAAGTCTACCTTATTAAATATATTAGGGATTCTTGACAACTACGACTCGGGAAGCTATGAGCTGGCGGGAGTACCCATCTGGAATCTCTCCGAGACACGGGCCGCCGAGTACCGTAATCGCATGATAGGCTTTATCTTCCAGTCGTTTAATCTCATCTCGTTTAAAACTGCAGTAGAAAATGTTGAGTTGCCACTTTTCTACCAGGGTGTGTCGCGAAAAAAACGGCACACCCTTGCGCTGGAATATCTGGAGCGATTAGGACTCTTAGACTGGGCTGAACATTATCCCAACGAATTGTCGGGTGGACAACGTCAGCGTGTGGCCATAGCCCGTGCTCTGACTACCAAACCCCAGATTATCCTGGCAGACGAACCTACGGGTGCCCTTGACTCAAAGACTTCCATCGAGGTGATGGAGCTGTTGAAGCGGTTGAATGCCGATGAGGGCATCACGCAGATTATCGTCACCCACGACCCGACGGTGGCTGAGCAGACCAAACGCATCATTCGCATCAAGGACGGAGTGATAGAATAAATAACGGGAAATGCTGAAGACGTGATAGAACTGCTGAAGGAAATAGGACAGACCACCAAGCGCAATAAGCTGCGTACTGCCCTGACGGGATTCGCGGTGGCGTGGGGTATCTTCATGATCATCGTCTTGCTTGGTGCAGGAAATGGACTCATCAATGCCAATCTGCAACAAAGCGGTGAGTGGTTGACGAACTCGATGGAGGCGTATGGCGGCAGGACGTCAAAGCCTTACAATGGTCTGAGTGAAGGTCGTAATATAGACCTGAATACCAAGGACCTGGGAATCACCGAATCCGAATTCAAGAATACTATCGACGATGTAGGGGCCACTTACTATTACAGTACCACTGTCAGTCATGGTGAGCAATATATGAATTTGCAAATCATGGGTGTCTATCCTATCCATAGCAGCATTGTAAAGCGCTCATTGATTTGTGGTCGCAACATCAATAATATCGACTTGAAGGAGAAACGCAAGGTATTGGTGCTGACCGACAAACAGGCTAAGGAGTTGGAACCTAAGGACTACAAGACGCTGTTGGGCAAGTATGTAAAGGTGGGCAATTTCTCGTTTAAGGTGGTTGGTATCTACAAGACTCCTGGTGATGGTGAGAGTTCAGCTTATTCTGCCTATTCCACCATCAAGAGTATCTACGGTGCTAATAGCAATAGTATAGGAAATATAGAATTCACCTTCCATGGACTGAAGACCGAAGAAGATAACGATGCTTTCGAGAAAGCCTATCGTCGACGTCTGAACGCAAACCATCAGGCGCATCCTGAGGACGAACGTGCTATCTGGCTATGGAACGGTTATACGCAGAGCCTGCAGATGGAACAGGGCATCGCCATCATCCGCACCGCCCTGTGGATTGTGGGACTCTTTACGCTTCTGTCGGGTATCGTAGGCGTATCGAACATTATGCTCATCACCGTGAAGGAGCGTACCCATGAGTTTGGAATCCGTAAGGCCATTGGTGCCAAACCATGGAGTGTCCTTCGGCTTATCATCGTCGAGAGTGTCATCATCACCACGTTCTTCGGCTATATCGGAATGGTATTGGGGGTAATGGCCAACGAGTATATGGATGCAACACTTGGTCATGACACTATTGACACAGGACTCTTCCAGGCTACCATGTTCCTTAACCCCACGGTAGGACTGGATGTGTGTTTCGAAACCACGATGGTCATGGTCATCGCAGGCACCATCGCAGGACTTATTCCAGCTTTCAAGGCCTCGCGGATACGACCTATCGAGGCACTCAGGGCAGACTAATTAAGAATCATGAGAATAGATATTGATTCATATAGAGAAATCATCGATACGCTGACGCGTAACAAGTCACGTTCATTGCTCACGGGCTTTGGCGTGTTCTGGGGCGTCTTCATGCTCGTGGCACTCATGGGTGGCGGACAGGGATTGAAGGAGATGTTGAACAAGAACTTCGAGGGGTTCGCGCAAAATACCGCCATGGTGTGGGCCCAACAGACCACGAAGGCCTATAAGGGATTCCGGAAAGGACGATGGTGGGCTATGGAGTACAAGGATATCGAGCGTCTGCGCCAGCGCGTGCCGGAGCTGGATGCCATTGCACCTGTGCTGTTCTCACCCTGGGGCAGGTCGAATACCGCCTATTATGGAGACCAGAAGACGACACCGCGCATTCAGGGTGTTACCCCTGCCTATGCTGACATTGTGGCGCCCAAGATGTACTATGGCCGTTACATCAACGAGATGGACATGCGCCAACACCGTAAGGTATGCGTCTTGGGTAAGAAAATCTACAAGGATTTGTTCAAAGAAGGTGGCGACCCCTGTGGCAAGAGCATCCGCGTTGACTCTACCTATTATGAAGTGATTGGCGTAGACTATAATGCCAGCGGAAGTATGAACATCGGTGGACGTGCTGAGGAGAAAATTACACTGCCGCTGACCTTGGTGCAGCAGACGTACAACCGCGGCAACGAGGTGGATTTGATAGCGGTAACGGGCCGCAAGGGTGTGGTGATGAGTAAGATTGCACCACGCATCCGTGAGACCATCGCAAGGAACCACTATGTTGACCCGACAGACGAGCAGGCAGCGATGGTGTTCAACACCGAGGTGCTTTTCCAATTGCTTGACAACCTGTTCAAGGGCGTCAACTTCCTGATCTGGCTCGTGGGTCTGGGGACATTGCTGGCTGGTGCCATCGGTGTGTCGAATATCATGATGGTCACCGTCCGTGAGCGTACCACAGAGATTGGCATCCGCAGGGCCATTGGTGCCACACCGCGGATGATACTGTCGCAGATTATCTCAGAGAGTATTGTGCTGACGCTGGTGGCGGGTATGAGTGGCATTCTTTTCGGGGTACTTATCCTGCAGATGCTGGAGTTGGCTAATACCGAAGACGGTATTTTGACTGCTCATTTCCAAGTAGGTTTCTGGACGGCATTGTTTGCAGCCATTGCTGTATCAACCATGGGAGTCTTGGCCGGTCTTGCCCCAGCAGCCCGTGCCATGAGCATCAAGCCCGTCGATGCCATGCGAGACGAATAACAAATAAGAAACAGATATATGAAAAAGTACAGCAAACTGATTATTGCAGCGGTGATAGCGCTGATTTTCATTGGAACATTCGTGTTCTTATGGCAAAAGAGCCAGCCAAAGGACATCGTGTATCAGACGTTTACCCCTACGAAAAATGACGTCCGTAAGACTACCATTATTACTGGTAAGATAGAACCCCGTAATGAGGTAAATATCAAACCTCAGATATCGGGAATTATCACAGAACTATTGAAGGAACCCGGTCAGATGGTGCAACAGGGCGAGGTCATTGCCAAGGTGAAGGTGATTCCCGACATGGGGCAGTTGTCGAGCGCTGAGGCTCGAGTGCGTCTGGCCGACATCAACATGAAGCAGTCACAAGTCGATTTTGACCGAATGAAAACGCTCTATGACAAGGAATTGGTGTCTGCAGATGAGTTTGAGAAGATGCGTCAGAAGCTGCAGCAGTCCAAGGAGGAAGTGACGGCCGCACAAGATGCCCTCCAAGTTGTGCGTGACGGTGTGTCGAAGTCGAATGCCTCTGCATCGTCGACATTGGTCAGAAGTACTATCAGCGGTGTCATTCTTGATATTCCCGTCAAGGTAGGCAACTCGGTTATTCTCAGCAACACGTTCAACGACGGTACGACCATTGCCTCAGTGGCCAACATGAACGACCTCATCTTCCGTGGCAATATTGATGAGACCGAAGTTGGGCAGTTGGTGAGCGGCATGCCCATGAAGATTACCGTTGGTGCTTTGCAGGACTTGAAGTTCGACGCAGCCCTGGAGTATATTTCTCCGAAGGCAACGGAAAGCAACGGTGCCAACCAGTTTGAAATCAAGGCCGCTGTCCGTGTGACCAAGGATGACAAGTTGCGCTCTGGCTACTCTGCCAATGCTGAAATCGTGTTGTCACAAGTGGAAAAAGCCCTGACTATCCCTGAGAGTGCCATCGAATTCAGTGGCGACTCTACCTTCGTCTATGTGCTGGTTGGTAAAACCGATGTTCCCAAGTATGAGCGTCGGGCGGTAACCACGGGTCTCTCGGATGGTGTGAACATAGAAATCAAAAAAGGCCTTACCACCAAGGATAAGGTGCGTGGCCCTGAGGTTATTGTAGAAGAGAAGGAGGATTAAGTTCCTCCTTCTTCTTTTATAGCTGCTTAGCGGATGACGACTTTCTTGCCCTGATGGATGTATAGGCCTTTAGCAGCTGGTTTCCCAGTCAGCCGACGCCCGTCTATACTATACCAGGCTCCTTCCTCCATCATATCACCGTGGATATGGCCGATGCCTGCACTGCCGTTTGCAAAGTTCTTCAGCTCGTAGAAGGCTGCATAGGGCTGTCCTGTGTTATGATTGTAGAGGGCAGCGTTCCACCAGCTGTCAGTGACGCTCTTGTTGCCATTATCTTCAGGCCACCACCAGAATAGTCCCTTTACGCTGTCGTGGTTGTTCAGTTTCGTAACTAGGTCGGCTGTAAACTGGCGCTGACCTTCTTCGGTAAGCGGATAGGTGGCAGAGTAATCGAAATCCGTACCTATATGCCACGCATAGCTGTAGCCCGTCTCGACAATCCAGATATCCTTACCGTAGTTCTTGTTCTCCAGCGTCGTCAAGGCTGTTTCCAGCGTTTCCAGCGAGCCATGATAGTCGGGATAGTAGCTCAGTCCGATGATGTCGTAATCGATGCCTGCATTTTTCATGCGGTCGAAGTAGTCTGTCAGTACGGCGGTCTTGGGCGTGCGCTCGCTGTGGATGATGATTTTCGCGTTGGGACACTCCTCGCGACAGGCCTGACCTGCCTTCTTCAGCAGATTGAAAAAGCGGTTCCAGTTGGCGTCTGGTGAGTTGGTGTAACAGCGATTGGCGCTGGTTCCTTTGACACCCCACAGCATACCATACGAAATCTCGTTACCAGTTTGGATGAAATCGGGGGTAGCGCTAGCGGCCTTCAACTGCTGCAGACAGTCCTTGGTGTATTCATATAGCTGGGTGCCCAGTGCTTCGTTGCTGAGGCTCTTCCAAGCATTGGGAGTCCACTGCTTACCGGGGTCTGCCCACGTGTCGCTATAGTGGAAGTCGAGCATGAAGGTCATACCCTGGTCCTTGATGCGCTTGCCCAACGCTTTGACGTAGTCCAAGTCCTGGCAGACGGCCTTGTCGTTGTCTAAGGAGGGGTCAACAAACAATCGCACACGCATAGCGTTCAATCCCTGTTCCTTGAAAAAAGTCAGGGGTTGTACGATATTGCCGTCCTTGTCTTTGTAAATGACCCCTGCATCTTCGTATTTGGTGAGCATGGAAATGTCGCCGCCAACATATTTCTGGGCAGGTGTGTTGAGAGCGGATATACAAAACAGCATGGAGAGTAGTAGTTTTTTCATATTCTATAGATTTAGTAGTTTGTAATATGTTTAAACACTAGTGTCTCTTAAAATTGTTTAAATTCAAAATTAAATAGTTCATGCACAACATTTTAGCTCTCCGACACCCTGTCCGGGTTTTGAAATGCATACCTTTGCATCCGATTCAAAATAGGAGCAGATATGCATATTGGAAA
>JAFVGN010000061.1 GCA_017474925.1 Prevotella sp.
CCTGTTTTTCTTCTTGCGCGGGAACATGGCGCAAAGGTACGCAAAAATCCTGAGTCACCCAAGTCACCATGCAAAAATCCCTGTTTATCGGGGTTTCAAGTGGTGCATACCCTCGGAAATGTTAAAACCGCCGAAGTCAGGTGTCATGGCAGGCGATTTTTTACCTGATCTTTCCACCACTCGAAAAGTAGTCTCCGTCACTGCCACCGAGTTCGATGGCATCCTCATCGGCGAGGTTGCTTTGTGTACTAGTGACGGAAAGGTAGCTGGTACAGATGATGCTCCTAGTCTGTAATCTTACCACGCGCATGGCGGGGTTCACATATTCCTTTTTCATATTGTTGAATGTTTACTTAATCACGACCTTGCGTCCATTATTGATGTAGATACCCTTCTGACTGGGTTTGCCCTGGAGCTTGCGGCCCTGCAGGTCGTACCAGGCGGAAAGTGAAGAGTGAAGAATTTGCTTCCACCTCAATAATCCCGGTGGTCTCGCTGTCATCGCCAAAACCAAGCACGTAGCTGCTGATGCTTACCAGGCCACCGCTGTCGCCACCACCCTGTACGTCGCCAGCGGTGATGCCGTTGAGCTGGAAGTAGGCGCGGAAGGAGTTCATGGTGCGGTCGGCGCTGGGCCAGTAGAGCTTATTCCCTGCGCCGCAGTTCTGACCATTTGCGCCACCAATGCCTGCACCTCCAAAAGAATCGGAGGAGGTAGAAGATGGTCTTGCCACCAGTGATCCGGAGCCCTCAATAGTCAAGGTATAGCCGCTGGGAACGAAGATACCCGGTTTCTCGGCATTGGAACTGGACACATGATTACTTCCCTTCAGTTTGATAGTGGCACTACACTGAAGGGTGAGACCTGCATAGCTGTTGCTACCGGTTTTTTAGATGTTTACATTGTTAAGCGTCACCGTGGCATTATTGGCAATGCTAATCTTCACGTTCTTTGTGAGGTTGCCCGTAAGCGTAGTGCCGTCTTTGACGGTGTAGTCAGAAGTAATCGATGACAAGTCCACGGTATCGGCCCATGCCCCTGCGCGACCGCGCACAGCAGGGTGATGATTACGAATCGGATTGCTTTCATTGTTGCTATTATTCTGTTGATAATCTATTATTTGTTGCCTGTGTCCTTGATGCTGTGGCTGCGCCGCGCGCACCTGAACATTATTTTATCGACTGCAAAGGTACAAAAAAAATATTGCGGTGCACGATTTTTGTAGAAGAAAATTTTTCCACTTAACACATCTGGGGCTATTGAGTAAGGAGGAGTTTTTTACGTGAGCCCAAATTTGGACCCACATACGGAACCTCAGCTCAAATTTGAGCCCATGTACGGAACATCAGCCCAAATTTCGACCCATGTATCACGGGAGGGGCGAATCTCGACTTTCCGGGTCCGATATTCGACCGTTTGCTAAAATAATTGGGAAATTGAAGGTTTTTTCACAAATTATTTGTACCTTTGCACCCGGATAATTGGCAATCTGGTGGTCGAATGCCGCCTGATGCAAGGGAATCCGGTGAGAGTCCGGAACTGTACCTGCAGCTGTAATCCCCCTTTGAAGGGACTGCTTGTATAACGCCACTGACACCGATGTCGGGAAGGCAAAGCAGACCGGGGAAAGTCAGAATACCTGCCATTAGAGACAAAAGTTCGCCCGTACAGGGATATGCGGAGCGTAAAAGAGAAGGACATGATATGAAAAGACAGAAACTGGCTTTAGGCCTTTGGCTGTTGGCTTTGTGCACGTCAGCGCAGACGGATATATGGCGCTCAGACAGTTTGCAGGAGGTGGTGGTGACAGGTACTGGCACTCAGCACCTGCTGAAGAATGCACCTGTTCAGACGGAGGTCATCACGCAGAAGATGCTAAGCCAATACGGCGGCAAGAGCCTTGAGGAAATCCTGTCGGGACTGACCGCGAGCTTCGCTTTCAGCGAGGGCGACATGGGCAGTCAGATGCAGCTGGACGGACTGGGCAACAACTATATCCTGATACTCATCGACGGCAAGCGCATCCACGGCGACGTGGGCGGTGAGAACGACCTTGGACTTATCGACCCGCAGAACATCGAGAAGATTGAGATAGTGAAGGGTGCCCAAAGTGCGCTCTATGGCAGCGATGCCATAGCCGGTGTTATCAATATCATCACCAAGAAACACACCGACATGGGCATCTATGCCGACAACAGTACACGATATGGGTCGCATAATGACCTTCGCCAGCATAACTCCTTTGTCTTCAACTATGGCAAGTTCTCGTCCCAGACCAATTTCCAGATGCAGCGTAGTGATGGCTGGCAGAACACCGCAGAGGAATATGCAGAGGGAATGGCGCTCACCGACAGCAAGAACAAGACGGTGAACAAATTCTGGAACTGGCAGCTGGCCGAACGGCTCACCTACCAGCCTCTGCGCCATTTGCAGCTGTATGCCGAAGGCTCCTATTACAAAAAGAAGATCCTCCGACCTACGAACGGAAGACATCCCAGTTGCGATGTCTACACCTACGACTTGCGATACAACAATGCATCGGCATCGGTGGGCGGTAAGCTGTACCTGAGCGACGAGGCTGAGGGTATCAGGAGGAACTACGTCGCGCTGGATGTTGACTGGAACAAACATGCCTACTACTACGACTATACGGCAAAGCACTACGACTATGTGCTGCTGAAGGGCGAGGAATACGGCGATCAGGACGGAGAATGGTTCTCTATTGCCATGTTGCCGGGACAAAGCAAGTTGCAGAGCGACCAGCAGCGGGCGATGGCACAGTTGAAGGGTATCTTCTATCTGCCCTACGAGAACACGCTGAATGCTGGTGCGGAATACCGCTACGACTATCTGAAAGCCCCCGAGCGGACCGAGACGGGGTCGGCCGACGACTGGACTGCAGCATTGTATGTGCAGGATGAGTTCAACCTGCTACGCTGGTTTAACCTTACGGCAGGACTTCGCTTGATAGACAACCGGAATTTCGGTTTCCGACTGACGCCCAAGGTCAGCACCATGTTCGCCGTGGACGATTTCCGCTTCCGCCTGGGGTGGAGCCAGGGTTTCAAGACCCCCGTGGTCAAGGAGTTGCACTACCGCTATCTCCACTTGATGGGGAGCAGCATGTTCTTCTACATCGGCAATGTCGATTTGAATCCCCAGACCAGCAACTACTATTCCGCTAACATTGAGTATCGGGGACGCAATCTGACAGCGTCCGTCACCGGCTATCTGAACCGGCTGGACAATATGATTGCACTGGTGAACGTCCCCGTCGGCGAGATTCCGCCAGGCATCACTACCGCTTATCTGGGCGACGGCAGTGACAACGTACAGGCCCGTATGTACAAGAATATGGACGATGCACGCATATCGGGTCTGGACGCCACGCTTTCCTATAGGCTGATGAAGGAGCTCTCACTCAATGTGGCATACAGCTACCTTGATACCAAGGCCAATATGTATGATGCCTCAAAGGACCAGATGGTCAATGTCGTCATCGACGGTACGGCCCACCACAAATGGAGTGCCTCGGCTTTCTATAGCCATGTGTTCAGTCCGTCCTATACGCTGGGCATCTCCCTTTCAACCCGCGGCAGCAGTACGCGCTACTATCAGAACAACGGCAACGGAAAGCCCTATCAGATATGGCGCATCAACACGACCCACGACCTTGGCAAGACGGGTAAGATGTTTGCATACAGGCTTGAGCTGGGTGTTGACAACATCTTCAATTACGTCGACCGTACCATGCACCCCTATCATCTGGGCAGCAACACGTCAGGTACGACAGTCCACGCCACGCTCACTGTCAAATTCAATTATGGAAAGAGAGTTAAGACAAATAATTTATCCACTAAACAAAAAAACAACGATGAAGAAAATTCTGATTAAAACCCTGACCCTGGCTACGATGACCATGTTCATGGTAGCACCAGTGTTCACCGCTTGTAGCAGCGATGACACAACCGTTGAGAACCTCATTTCCGAGTACGAGGTAAACGACAAGCTGGTAGCCGCCCAGAAGGCAGCGTCAAAGAAGGATGTCGCCATCCTGCTGGTTGCCTTCGGTGCCACGTGGGACAATGCCTTCAAGGCCTTCGACAAAACCAAGGAAGCCTACGAGGCTGCATTCCCCCAGGCCGACGTCTATTTCAGCTTCTCCAGCGACATCTGCATCAACCGTGCCAGTGCCGGTGAGAATGTTGACGACAATGGCAACATCGTCCGTCGCGTCTACTACGAGCCCCGCTATCTGTTGCATGCCATCGGTGCCTCCAAGTACAGAAAAATCTATGTCCAGTCGCTGCAGGTAATCCCCGGTGAGGAGTTTGCTGCTGTTGTAGCCAGCGTCAAGAAGTTCATGAACAACGGTTACGTCGCCAGCGCCCACCTCGACGACGCTTATCTGGCCCAGCTGGCCGAGGAAGGGAACATCTACCTGGGCATGCCTTTGCTCAGCGATCCTGAGGCCGACATTCCCGAGGTTGCCAAGCAGCTGCATGCATTGTTCAAGGACGAGGCTGCCCAGGGTGTCGTCGCCTTCATGGGACACGGTAACCCCGACACCTATGACACCTTCAAGGCCAACGTCCGCTACATCGAGCTGGAAGAGGCTCTGAAGGAGTACAGCCCCAACTACTTCGTAGGTACCGTCGACATGCCCGGCAACTACAAGCAGGACGTACTGACCCGTATGGACGAGCAAGGATTCACCACTGGCAAGATGTATCTGCACGCGCTGATGTCCATCGCCGGTGACCATGCCCACAACGACATGGCTGGCCAAGGTGAAGAATACTGGCACCCCATGAATCCTGAAAGCGAGGAAAACAGCTGGTACGAGTTCTTCAGCCATAGGGGTTACGACGTTACCGTTCCCGTTGTCGGCAAGCACCCGCAGGGACTGCTCGAGCTCCAGAATGTCCAGAACGTCTGGATTAACCACACCCGGTATGCCGCCTCTCTCGAGGATGCCTATCACAGCATGTATCCGGAAGAATAATTGTCTCGGCAGTGTGTCACGTGTGTCATGTGTCATTAAGGTCATTAAGGTATTTTGAATTGGGCGGGGGAAATTCCTATCATAATATATATAAATTATAATTTATATATATTATGGATAATTCCGCACTCCGAAATGCTTCATGACACTCTTGACACATGACATACATGACCTACATGAAAAACGAAAAAAATCGGGGAAAACATTCGTGAACCGCAATGAAAGTTTATTACCTTTGTGTCAGAAATAAAATGTGATTGCGTGTCGCAAGACGACGAAAACGGAGCGCCGTCGGCAGCCAGAAATATCTTTCAGGTGCACCAAAAATTTCTCCCTGCCCAGGGCGTAAAAATCGGAAAAAGCGACATCGACAGCACGAATTAATCAACCATCAGTGTCAAACAACCAAAAAATCTTACAAACTATGAAAAAGAAAGCAGAGACCCTATTTCATTCGCCACGTACCGTTCTCCTGAACCATGGGGACGACGATTTCCTCCTGCGTGGTGTCATTGTAGCAGAGGATGAGGAATGCCTTGACGTAAGGCACGGAACCCAGTGTGTCGGAGCCGGAAAGGGTGTTGTCGGAGATGAGTATCTGGCGCAAACCGCCGTGCTTCTGCTGGATTTCGGCATGGTACTGCTCTACGGCCTTGAGCAGCTGCTCGCAATAATCGTCGGGCAGGCTGTCAATGCCCGCCTTGCCTTCCAGGAACCGCGTAGCACTGCCTTCTGCCAAGAAGGTGTAGTACTTCTGGGCTTCCAGGGCTGCCTGCCATTCAGGCTTGGTGTCGGAACAGGCACACAAGGCAGCAAAGACGGCGAATATGTAGAGCAAGCGTTTCACTTCTGCCGTACGAAAACATTGATGGGGGTGCCTGTCAGCGTCCAGTTCTCGCGCATCTTGTTCTCCAGGAAGCGACGATAGGGTTCCTTGACGTACTGGGGCAGATTGGCATAGAACACGAACGTAGGAATCTGCGTGTCGGGCACCTGTGAGACATACTTGATCTTGATGTACTTGCCCTTGATGCTTGGCGGCGGAGTCTGCTCGATGAGCGGCAGCATGACTTCGTTGAGCTTGGAGGTACCAATCTTGATGGTACGGTTCAGGTAGACCTGCTTGGCCGTCTCGAGCACCTTGTAGATGCGCTGCTTGGTGACGGCAGAGGCAAAGATGATGGGGAAGTCGACAAAGGGTGCCATACGCTGGCGGATGGCCGTCTCGAAGGTCTTGACAGCCACTTGCGACTTGTCCTCGACCAAGTCCCACTTGTTGACGACGACGACCAGCGACTTGTTGTTCTTCTGGATGAGCTGGAAGATATTCATGTCCTGGGCCTCGATGCCACGGGTGGCGTCAATCATGAGGATGCAGACGTCGGAGTTCTCGATGGCACGGATGGAGCGCATGACGCTGTAGAACTCCAGGTCCTCGCTGACCTTGTTCTTACGGCGGATGCCTGCGGTATCGACCAGGTAGAAGTCGAAGCCGAACTTGTCGTACTTGGTATAGATGGAGTCGCGGGTGGTGCCTGCGATGTCTGTCACGATGTTACGGTCCTCACCGATGAAGGCGTTGATGATGCTGGACTTGCCGACATTGGGGCGTCCGACGACGGCAAAGCGCGGCGTGCCGTCCTCGAGGTCGTCAACCTCGTCAGTCTTCAGCTTGGTCAGTATGAAGTCCAGCAGGTCGCCCGTGCCGGAACCGGTGGCAGCGCTGACGCAGAAGGGGTCGCCGAGTCCCAGCTTGTAGAACTCGTACTGGCCGTAGAGGTCCTTGCCGTCGTCGGCCTTGTTGGCCACCAGGACCACGGGGAGCTTAGAGCGGCGCAGGATGAGGGCCACGTCCTGGTCGAGATCCGTCAGGCCGTTCTTGATGTCTACCAAGAAGAGCACCAGGTCGGCCTCTTCCGTAGCCACGACGACCTGCTTGCGGATTTCCTCCTCGAAGATGTCCTCAGAATTGACGACCCAACCGCCCGTGTCGACGACGGAGAACTCGCGGCCGCACCACTCACACTTGCCATACTGGCGGTCGCGGGTAGTGCCTGCCTCGTCGCTGACGATGGCGCGACGACTATTGGTCAGACGGTTGAAAAGGGTGGACTTGCCGACATTGGGGCGTCCTACTATCGCTACTAAGTTTGCCATATTCTTACTGTTTTAAATTTAGAAATTAGAAATTAAGAATTAGGAATGATGATTTGTACTATAGCAGAATTATTCGCTACAGTAAATGCAAGACATGAGGCAAGCAAGGTAATCATCATTTCTAATTTCTAATTCCTAATTATTATATTATTCTGGATTATAGCCGAAGCTGTCCAATTCACGCTGGCTGCTGCGCCAGTCTTTATCGACCTTCACAAAGGTCTCCAAGAAGACGGACTTGCCGAAGAATTTCTCCAGCGCCTTGCGGGCCTCGGTGGACACCTTCTTCAGGGCAATGCCTTGATGCCCGATGATGATGCCCTTCTGCGAGTCGCGCTCAACGTAGATGATGGCGTTGATGTGGATGTTCTTCTCGGTCTCCTTGAACCGCTCCACGCGCACCTCGACGGAATAGGGTATTTCCTTGTCGTAGTAGAGCAGTATCTTCTCGCGGATAATCTCCGAAACGAAGAATCGGGCCGGTTTGTCCGTCAGCTGGTCCTTGTCGAAGTAGGCAGGGCTCTCGGGCAGCAGTTCCTGAATGCGCTTCAGGAGCATATCGACGCCGAACTTGTTCTTGGCCGAGATGGGCAATATCTCTGCATTGGGCAGCAAGCTGTGCCACTTCTCGACAATAGCGTTCAGCGCCTGCTGGCTGTCGCTCTTCGCTCCTCGCTCCTCCTTCCGAGTTCCTCCTTCCTCGTTCCTCGTTCCTCGATTCTCCTTCCTCGTTCCTCCTTCCTCCTTCCTCGTTCCGAGTTCGTCAATCTTGTTGATGAGCAGCAGGACGGGGATGGTCATGCGCTGGACCTTCTCCAGAAAGTCCATGTTCTTCTCGGGGTTCTCGACCACGTCAGTGACGTACAGCAGCACATCGGCGTCCTGCAGGGCCGACTCCGAGAAGGCCAGCATGGACTCCTGCAGCTTGTAGTTGGGCTTCAGCACACCAGGGGTGTCTGAGAACACAATCTGCATGTCGTCCGTATTGACGATGCCCATGATGCGGTGACGCGTCGTCTGGGCCTTGAAGGTAGCAATCGAAATACGCTCACCAACCAACTGGTTCATGAGCGTACTTTTACCTACATTGGGATTGCCTACTATGTTTACGAATCCTGCTTTATGCATCTTTACTTCCATCGTATGCCCATTTATAGTAACTTGCTCCGTGGACGAACCCTGCGCCAAAGGCGGTGAACAGCATGTTGTCACCCTTCTTCAACTGGTGCTCGTACTCCCAAAGGGCAAGGGGTATGGTAGCTGCCGAGGTGTTGCCGTAGTGCTCGATATTGACCATCACCTGGTCCATAGACAGCTCAAGGCGCTTGGCTACGGCCTCGATGATGCGCATATTGGCCTGATGGGGAACCACGAAACGAAGATTGTCCTTGTCGAGATGGTTACGCTCGGCCAACAAAGCACAGTCGTCGCTCATGTTGGTCACTGCATAGCGGAACACCGTGCGACCCTCCTGATAGAGATAGTGCAGACGGTGGTCAACAGTAAAATGACTGGGAGGACAGACTGAACCGCCGGCTTTCATGTGGAGGAAGGGCAAGCCCTTGCCGTCACAACGGAAATAGGAATCCATGAGTCCTATGTTCTGCTCGCTGGTGGCTTCGACCAGCACCGCTGCGGCACCGTCGCCGAACAGGGGACAGGTGGCACGGTCCTTGTAGTCGGTTACCGATGACATCTTGTCTGCGCCAATGACGATAATCTTCTTGTAGCGGCCGCACTGAATCATCGACGCAGCCACATCCAATGAATAGAGGAATCCACAGCATGCACCCCAGAAATCGAACGCAAAGGCGTTCTTCAGTCCGAGCTTGCCCAGCACGACACTGGCTGTAGACGGGAACTTATAATCAGCCGTAGAAGTGGCAACAATGAGTGCGTCAATGGTATCAGGGTCGCAGCCAGTCTTCTGCAACAGCTGCTTGGCTGCCTTACGCGCCATGTAGCTGGTGCCGAGACCTTCCTCGGTGAGGATACGGCGCTCCTTGATGCCGACACGGGTCATGATCCACTCGTCATTGGTGTCTACCATACGCGACAGTTCCTCATTATTGAGGACATACTCGGGTACGTAGCCACCAATGCCGGTGATTATCGCATTAATTTTGCTCATTATTCAGTTACTTCGTCCATAACAATGGCGATCTTGCCACGATAGTAACCGCATGTGGGGCATACGGTGTGGTAGATGTGGTATGCACCACAGTTGGGGCATACTGCCAGTGTGGGAACTACTGCCTTGTCATGGGTACGACGCTTTGCGGTACGAGTGTTCGATTGTCTTCTTTTAGGATGTGCCATAATTGTATAACCTTTTTGTTTTTAAATTTTTAAATTTCTCAATTTTTCCCAGCGCGGGTCTGTCGTCCCGTCCTCCTCTTCGCTGCTTCGGGCAGCGCCACTCAGCTCTTCCAGCTTCTGCGTCATCGCACTATTGCATTTTCCAGGTGCATGAACGTGCTTGATGGGTATGGCCAGCATAACAAACTCGTAGATGAACCATGACACGTCAAGAACACCTTCGTTCTCGTCAATAGTCACGGTATCATCGTCTTCTGAGTAAGTGTCACCAAGTTTCACCAGGAGGCGGTTGTCGGCCTCTATCGGCTGCTCCATGTCGTCAAGACAACGGTCACAGCTGACGGTGACATAGCCCTCAGTATGGAACAGGAGTTCAAAAAAACCGGACATCTTGCGTATAGATACCGACACCTGCAAATTTCCATGTTCCAACTGTGAACCGTCCAAAGCCTTGAAGTAATCGTCCTGAAGGTTGTATTCACGAGTCTCCTCGCTTTCCGTCAACCCTTTCAAATCGATTTTGTACGACTCCAAACTACACATAGTACACTTTCAGCTCGCAAGATTGGTGCTAACAAAAGCAGGGGCAAATAGGATTAAGCCATGCAGAATGCAGCCCTTTCCTGCAAAATTTTTGCAAAGGTACGAAAAATCTAAGAATTAAGAATTAAGAATTAAGAAAATTTTCGCTTTTTATTGAAAATCAGCCTCTAACGAGCGTTTTTATTGCACATCGTAATCGGGATTGTGCAATAATCACTTCTTCATTTCAATACGGAATGTCGTACCTACGCCAACCTCAGACTGCTTGACATAGATGCGCCCTTTATGGTATTCTTCCACGATGCGCTTAGCCAGCGACAAGCCAAGGCCCCAGCCACGCTTCTTGGTGGTAAAGCCGGGGGTGAAGACGCTGTTCAAGTCTTTCTTCTTGATGCCCTTGCCCGTGTCAGCCACCTCTATGGCAATAACATGGGGCTCGTCGTAGAGCGTCAGCGTAATGGTGCCCCGACCTTCCATAGCGTCAACGGCATTCTTGCACAGGTTCTCAATGACCCACTCGAACAACGAGGCATTCATACGTGCTATCACCTCGTGGTCAGGCAGCCGGCTAATGAGCTGCACCTGGCTCGACGTACGGCGGTCCATATAGTCAACGACATGGGTAAGTACTTCGTTCATGGATGCTTCCACGGGTTCTGGCAATGAGCCGATTTTCGAGAAGCGCTCGGCTATGAGCTGCAAACGCTTCACGTCTTTGTCCATCTCAGGCAACAGGTCGTCCTCCGGATACTGTTCTTTCAGCATCTCAACCCACGCCATCAGGCTCGACACGGGGGTTCCTAACTGATGGGCCGTTTCTTTCGACAAGCCCACCCACACCTTGTTTTGTTCTGCCCGTTTCGAAGAAAGCAGCGCAAAGATGGCCACCACCACAAAGATGAGTACGATGCCCAGCTGGATATAGGGCCAAGCGGCCAGGCGCTTCAACATGATGGACTCGTCATAGCACACCAGCTGGCTGCCCACTGAAATGGTGTCGCCAGCCTTGATCATACGCTGTGCATAACCGGCAATCTGGATGGTATCCTCAATATTGCGATAGTCGTCAATACCGCCCTCTGCGTTCAAGACAATGACGGGAATGGTGTTGTTGCCCTCCATCACGCTGAGCACCAGCGACAGGTCTGTTGTCTCGTCGGCTTCATTCAGCGAACGCAATGCCTGAGCCCACACCTCCATCCGGTGGCGTTCCTCGACGGAAAGGTCGCGCACCAGTATGTGCGACACCAATAGCGAAGCTACGGCTATCAGCACCGCAACTATCACCAAAAGAATCTTTACCTGTCTGATACGGTCAGTCCACTGCATACCTTATTATAACGCATGAACTGGAGTTTTATTTTATCATGAATGCCGAATGGGTTGTTCTTTGGCGATTGCAAGTTGATTGCCTGACCGCCCAGGTTCAGAACTGGACATAGAACTTGTATTCCGGCACAACGTCCAGGCTCTTGACATTGACGACCGGTCCCTTGGAGAAATCCGGGACTGCATCTTGGGGCAAGTCGCGAAGGAACGGGACGTCAGGACGCAGAGGACGGAAATAGAAGGTCATCGGATTGTCTCTCAGGTCTTCCATGTATCGCTTCAATCCGATAGTCCACGGGGCACCGTGATAGAACTCGTCCTGAACCAGCTGGCCCTTCATGAATGCCATGGCCACATCGCCAACGTAGTCCACACGCAGGAAGTATTCCTGAACCTGTGAGGCGAGAGGCAATTGGTGAGAAGTGAAAGACAGGCGTCGAGGACCGGCTTTCTTTACCTCGAACTGTGGGACGACAGGGTCAACGACAACGGTCTGCGACTTGAAGCCTTGCTTCGAAGGGTATAGCACATAGTCCAGGGTGTTTCTACCCAGACACAGCAAGTCGGCACCATCCTCACGAGGGAGCACCGTAGCATCGCATATTAGCAGCTTACCCTTGACTTTCAAGGCATTCAGCGCCTGCTGGCGGGTCAGCGTCGTGACCTTCACGCTCTTGCCGCCACGGGTCTTGACGGTAAAGGTAGAATGGAATCCTGCCAAGGGGCTGAAACGATATTTCCCCCTGACTGTAGCCTGGTCGAAAAGATATTCCGTCGTCATTCCCTCTGGGGCAAAGAAGATATAATGGTCTGTGCCGCGGTCGTCTATCTTCATCAGCAGTTGGGCTGTGGCATATTTCAGCAACGCACCGTCCATGGCGAAGTTGAAGGGCAAGATGACGCTCTCGTCTTTTGTCAGCGTCATTGAACCACTGGAAGGGATAAGCAGTTCTTCACCTTTTATCTTCAGCTTGATTTGCAAATCCTTCATGTCATGACGCAGCGTGTCATGATCCTGGAAATTGATCATGAAAAGGAAGCCTGAGGTGACAGGGGAGTCTGAGCCAAGGGCCATGCGGGCTGCATAACGCAGGTCGTCGCGATTGTCGGGTGTCATCTTCTTCCAACCGTCGGGAAGCACGGGTTCCATAGGTGCCAGACGGTCGCCAAAGTCAGCAAGGAAAGAGTGGAGCAGCCGTAAGTTGCGATACATCTTTCCCTCCAACCCGAACTCTCCCAACGGAGCCTGGAAATCATACGAGATTTTGGGCATACCCATAGGTTCGTCCTGGAATGAGCCGACACCGCCTATCTGCTTCGGTGTTGAACCTCCGTGGTACATGTAATAGCCAATGCCATTACTGCCACTGCCTAAGGTACGTACCATCAGTCCTTCGGCTGCCTCGGCTGTAACGATGGGACGGGCGGAATAAATCATCTGTATTCCTGCTCCCATCTCTGCACAGAAAGAGGGATAGTCCTGCGGATTGTAGCGCGTGGGGGCATAATCGGCCTCACGGGTGAGGTCCTTGAACATGAGAAATCGTGACATCGTCGGCTTCTTGACCCAAAAAGGATAAGTATAGGCAGCGGTGACAGGAATGGCCTCTCCCTCGATAACAGCGGCATTTCCCCAGCCTGTTGCCGTAAAGAATGGCACGTCAATACCTGCCTCCAGAGCCATCTTCTTCAGCAATTGCATGTGCAAAGTTCCCATCTCCGCACCTGTGGCCTTGTGGGCTTGCTCTCCCACCCCAATCATGGCCTCACCCGCATTGTATGAGGCTGACGTATTGTCCTTTGCCTCTCCTGGATAGCAGATGGCCCAGGGGGCAGCCGAGTGTTGCATTTCATTTTCCACCTGACAGCCTATGATGGGACCGCCGTCCTTATAATAGAGTCCTTTCAGCTGTTTTCCTATCTCCGTATAAAGGCGTTTCACGATCCTCAGGTATTCCGGATCATTGCTTCGAACCTCAAGTGGCTTGGCAAATAGCCAGTCCGGGAAGCCACCACTACGAATCTCGCCATGACAGAAAGGCCCTATGCGGACTATGACTTTCATGTGATGCTTCTTGCATAATTCGATAAAACATCGCAAATCACGCTGTCCGTCCCATCGGAACTGACCTTCTGTTTCCTCATGCAACGACCAGAAAACATAAGTTGGCAGGACAGTAATACCACCTGCTTGCATCTTAACAATCTCCTCTTCCCATTGTTCGGGAGGATAGCGTAAATAATGAAATTCACCCATGACGGGTATGACAGGATGACCGCCTATAGACATATAGAAATTGTTCACATCTATACGCTCTCCATCTGGATTAACACCACCCATGCGAAGATGGTCGCTCCTGATCTCCTTAGCCTGAGAAGGGGCTATCAGCTCATAAACTTGCTGGGCCTTGACTAACACAGCCATCAAAAGTGCTGTCAATACAAAAGAAAGTCTCATCATATTTTTGCGTGTCTTAATAATTGCTTTTGGCAAAGATACGGATTTTTATCGGAATACAAAATAAAATGCCCATAAAAATATAGTATCAAACATGTTGGGAGACAAACAAAAAAAAGAGTCCCGATGATATTACTACCATCAGGACCCATCGAAAAGTGGCGGCCTCCTACTCTCCCACATTGCATTGCAGTACCATCGGCGCAGACGGGCTTAACTTCTCTGTTCGGAATGGGAAGAGGTGGGACCCCGCCGCAATAACCACC
>JAFVGN010000062.1 GCA_017474925.1 Prevotella sp.
GCTGAGGGTGTCGGCACATTCTACGGCATCGTGATAGCATTGCAGGGCCATAGGGGCTTCGCCTTGCTCGTAGTAGGCGCGGCCAAGGAGGTAGTGGGCCAGCAGGCGGTCGTTGGCGGTGCCATGCTGGTCAAAGAAGCTGACGTAGGGTTCGACGTCCTGAACGGTGAAGGGCTGGTCGGTGCGGTTCAGCACGTTGATGCTGTCGAGTTCGCTGCGCATACGGGTACGCTCAGCATCGGTGGTGCATCCCATCAGCACCACCAACAAAGCGAAAATATAGCCTACAAACTGTTTCATGTGTGCAAAGTTACGTAAAAACGAGAGCAGAACAAAATAAATTCATTTATTTTTTATGCTGAGACGTAGGATTTGTGCAACACTTTGTACCTTCAGGTCAAAGAACTTCCTCACAAAGTGAAAAAGTTACGTAAAGTCGAGAGAAATGCCAAATTTACTTCTCTCGTCTTTGCCTCGTTGCAGGAAGGGAGTTGCCTCTGTTGATGTCCAGTACTTGTCCAGTATTTGTCCAGTGATTTACTGGACATGTACTGCACAACTACTGCACATCTACTGAACAAGATTCGAAGCAAATCCCTTGCTAACCTATGGGACACCGAGGACGCAATCATTTTTTATGAAATTGTTCAAGCCGAGGAACACTTTTAAGAAAAATGTGAGCTAACTCAAACAACCAGTCAAGTTAGCTCACGTTTAAGATCCCGTGATCTGTCGATTTAATTCTTACATCCATTTTTGACGTTTTTTGATTCTTTTAAAAATCTTTCCTTTCCAATGTATCTCTTTTCCCTTAACATACAGATACTCGTTCTTTGGATAATACCTCTCAAAGAAACCTGCATTAAGCATATAGTTCGACACGGTAATACTCTTACATCTTTCCTTGATTTCATAAGGGTCCGACAAATAATATAATAACCCCCAATAATGACCATCAAGCAAATGTTGGACACAGAAAGCTGGAAATATTTCAAAAAAGAAACCCTTAGAGTCAGCAGGTATTTTAATATGAAAATCATAGCTTTCAAGAGGGGAGGCAGTTATATTATAATAGACTTGCATTTTCCAAGGATTATGCTTGTCAGAATAAGGGAAATCAAATTTTATGTCTATAGAATCAACCATTTCGTCTCCTACGACTTGAGTAATCATCATGTTTCTCTCGACCTCCTCTTTATAGGTCGAGTTTATCTCTATGACATGATCGTCTATAATTCTAACATCGCATATAGCCAAAGTATCAGAATTCCTAATTGATAAGTGTGGTTGCCGTTCTATGTAATACAGACGATTCCCTTTTATTGTAATAAACTCATAACTCTTATCTCGAACGTAATCCCCTTCAATAATATGACATTGTCCTACCACATATTGTATGTGGAACATGACACATAATATAACTATCAAAACCTTTTTCATTGAAGCCAAGGCGGAACAGGAAAAAGTTACGTAAAGTCGAGAGGGCGTGTCAAATAGACACACCCTCTTCTCCTAAATATGTTCTTTTCATCCAAAGATGTCATCCACCAAAGTTATCGTACATAATCGACTCTGGCTCTACGCCGAGAGAGTCGAGCATAGACACCACGGCCTTCGACATCGGGCCAGGACCGCACATGTAGTACTCGATGTCCTCGGGAGCCTCGTGGTCCTTCAGATAGGTGTTGAGCATGACCTGATGGACGAAGCCCGGCGTATATTTGACGCCAGCGGCATCGGCGGCAGGGTCAGGACGGTCGAGGGCCAGATGGAAGTGGAAGTTGGGATACTCCTTCTCCAGACCGAGGAAATCGTCAAGATAGAACACCTCGTTCAAAGCACGTGCACCATAGAAATAGTGCATCTCGCGGTCTGTCGTATGAAGCGTCTTGGTCATGTGCATGATCTGAGCACGCAACGGAGCCATACCGGCACCACCACCAACCCAAATCATCTCCTTCTTCGAGTCGAAGTGCGGGTGGAAATCACCATAAGGTCCGCTCATGATGACCTTATCGCCAGGTTTCAGCGAGAAGATGTATGATGAGGCAATACCTGGGTTCACTTCCATGAAACCACTCTTATCAGCCTTAAACGGAGGAGTGGCGATACGAACCGTCAACATGAATACATCACCCTCGGCAGGATAGTTAGCCATGGAGTAAGCACGGATAGTGGGTTCGGGATTCTTACACTTCAGCGGGAATAAGCCAAACTTCTCCCATGAAGGCAGATATTCGTCACCAATAAGGCTCTTGTCGAAGTCCTTATCATAGTCGATACAGTCAAATGCAGGAATCTTAATCTGAGCATAAGAACCAGGAAGGAAGTCCATGTGGGCGCCAGCGGGCAACTGCACCTTAAACTCCTTGATGAACGTAGCGACGTTCTTGTTGGAGATAACGGTACACTCGTACTCCTTAACGCCAAGAATAGACTCGTCAACATGAATTTTCAAATCGCCTTTCACTTTGCACTGACATCCTAAACGCCAGCCTGCCTTGATCTCCTTACGCGAGAAGTGAGGCTTTTCTGAGTCGAGAATCTCCCCTCCCCCTTCGAGTACCTGTACCTTACACTGTCCGCAGCTTGCCTTACCGCCACAAGCAGATGGCAGGAACACGCCGTTCTCGTTGAGAGTAGACATCAGACTGTTACCCTGTGCAACAGAGATGGTACGGTCGCCGTTGATTTCAATATTCACATTGCCCGATGGTGAAAGATACTTCTTTGCCACGAGCAGGATTATCACCAAAAGCAGAATTACCAGGAGGAACACTCCTATACTATATGCTATAAACTGTGCCATACCTTATTATATATTAAGACCAGAGAAACACATCATCGCCATAGCCATCAGGCCGACGGTAATAAATACTATGCCGAGACCCTGCAAGGGCTTGGGAACATCAGAATACTGCATCTTCTCACGGATGGCACCCATAGCCACAATGGCCAGTGTCCAACCAAGACCAGATCCGAAACCATACACGATAGCATCCCAAATACAGGTGATAGCCTGTGAGTTAGACGGTTCCATCAAAACTCTCTGCTGCATAAACAGCGAAGCACCCATGATAGCGCAGTTTACAGCTATTAGAGGCAGGAAGATACCCAGGGCAGCATAGAGTGAGGGCGAGTATTTCTCGACCGTCATCTCCACAAGCTGTACCATACCTGCAATCACAGCAATGAAGAGGATAAACGACAGGTAACTGAGATCCACTCCCTCTACAAGGCAGCCAGGACCAAGTACCTTTGTCTGCAACAAATAGTTAACAGGGACGGTAACTGTGAGCACGAAGGTCACAGCAAGCCCGAGTCCCATAGACGTCTTCACTGTCTTCGACACGGCAAGATAAGAACACATGCCAAGGAAGAAAGCGAAAATCATGTTGTCGACGAATATCGACCTAAACAGTAATGATATTGCGTGTTCCATACTTTACTTCTCCTTATAAAAATAGGCACGATGTACCCAGATTACACAGCCAACAAGGATCAGAGCCATCGCAGGCATCGTCATCATTCCATTGTTCATATAACCCATATCGTAGCAGGCATCAGGGATAATCTGGAAGCCCAGGAGCGAACCACGTCCGAGCAACTCACGGACAGCACCTACGATAACCAGAATCATAGCATAGCCAAGTCCATTACCTACACCATCAAGGAATGAAGGCCAGGGCTTGTTCATCATAGCAAAGGCTTCAAGACGTCCCATGAGGATACAGTTGGTAATGATAAGTCCCACATACACACTCAGCTGAACACTTACGTCGTAGGCGAAAGCTTTCAGGATCTGCGATACGATAGTTACGAGAGCAGCCACAACCACCAGCTGAACCACGATGCGTATGCGGTTTGGAATGGTGTTGCGGATGATTGAAATAATCACATTTGAGAACGCTGTGATTACTGTCACTGCGAGTCCCATCACGATAGCAGGTTTCAGCTGAGAAGTTACAGCCAATGCAGAGCAGATGCCCAGCACCTGTCCGAGAATCGGATGGTCGATATTAAGCGGGTTGGTAAAAACCTCCTTATTTTGTTTACTGAATAATGCCATAGTCTATTCCTCCTTTTCGTTAGGTTTCTCAACGGCTGTAGAATCTGGGAACGTGGGAGTTGATGCCACTTCTTTTACAGCACAACCCTTCACTTTCTTCAGTCCTTCCTTAATCATGGCGTCCACACCGTTAGATGTCAGTGTAGCACCAGTCACAACGTCAACCTGGGTAGCAGGATCCTCAACATTCTTCACGACAGAAAGAATCACATCGCCTTTCTCATTCCAGATTTTCTTACCGATGAATTTCTCCTGCCAAGCCTGAGAGTCCTTAATCTCAGCTCCAAGTCCTGCAGTCTCACTCTCATGGTTGAAGTATGCGCCATATACCTTACCATCAACGTCTATTGCGATGAAACCGCTAATGCCACCCCATAGACCCATACCTTTCAGGCTGGCCACTACAATATCCTTGCCGTCAATCTGGCACACATAAATCTTCTGTCCTTCTAATTCCTTCTCTTCTTTCACAACCTCAGCGTATTTGGCTTCAGCCTCTGCACCATCCAGGTCGCGGATATTGAGAGAATAGAGGATTTGCTTCTTCAAATCGAGAGCCACGTTAGCATCCTGCATAGGCTTCAGTGCCTGGTATACAAAAGCTAACAGGAAGGCCACGATGACAACCAGTATCGCACTATATATAATAATGTACGAGTTTGAATTAGTATTCAGTTTCATTTTGTACCTCCTCTCTTTAAACGTTTCGAGATATTGCGCTCCACAATGAAGTGATCAATAGTAGGAGCGAACATGTTGCCAAAGAAGATGGCAAGCATCATTCCCTCAGGATAACCAGCATTCATCACACGAATGATGATGGCCATAGCACCAATCAGGAATCCATAGATGTACTGACCGGTAGCTGTGCGGCACGATGTCACAGGATCGGTAGCCATAAATACGGCACCAAATGCGAAGCCACCCATGATGAAATGCTGCCACCACTCAAGCTTGTAACCTACCGACTGGAACAGAAGAGCCAATGCGATACCACCAACAAACACGCTGAGCATAGTGCGCCATGAGGCAATGCCAGTCCACAGTAGGATAGCAGCACCGATAGCGATAGCTACAAGTGATGTCTCACCGATTGAACCAGGGATGAATCCAAGGGCCATATCGAGGACAGAAGCATCAGGAGTAAGTCCCTGACCAATCTGTCCAAGTGGTGTAGCAGCGGTGAATCCATCGGGCAGGTCGTTACCCAGACCGAAGATTGAGTTCTGAGCCACCCAAACGGTATCGCCAGTCATCTTCGAAGGATAGGCGAAGAACAGGAACATGCGGGCTGCGATGGCGGGGTTGAAGATGTTCATACCCGTACCACCGAATATCTCCTTACAGAAAATCACCGAGAAGGCGCAAGCCAAAGCCAGCATCCACAGAGGGCAGCCAATAGGAATAATCAACGGAATGATGATACCAGATACGAGATAACCCTCCTGAATCTCCTCACCTTTCCATTGTGCCCAGGCAAACTCGATACCCAGACCTACGATGTAGCTTACCAGGATCTTAGGCAGTACGGCGAAGAAGCCGTAAAAGAAAATCTCAAGGAAGCTAGCACTTGCCAAAGTGCCAGCAGCGAGATAGTTCTGATAGCCAATGTTATACATTCCAAACAGCATGGCAGGCATCAAGGCGATTACTACCATACTCATAATACGTTTCGAGTCAATGGCGTCATGAATGTTAACGCCCGTCTTTGACGTATCGTTAGGCACAAGCGCAAACGTCTCAAAACCGTCGAAAACGCTGCGGAAAGCATGCAACTTACCGCCCTCTTCGAAGCTTGGCCTCATTTTGTTAAATAAGTTTCTTATAGCATTCATGTCGTTATGCGTTTTCTTTACGTAAAATGTTCAGTCCTTCACGCACGATGCGCTGCAATTCAAGCTTCGAGGAATCCACGAACTCTGCCAACGCAAAGTCCTCAGGACTAACCTCATAGATGCCTAATGCCTCCTGACGGTCGATGTCGCCGGCAATGATAGCCTTAATCAGGTATTCACCGTAAATGTCCATCGGCAGTACTTTGTCGTACTCGCCACTCATGATCATATGACGTTCGCCACCCTTGATACGGGCATCCAGTGCATACGCCTTCTTACCACACAGCCAGGAGAAATAGCTGCGATTCACAGAGAACTGGTTGAATCGAGGTAGAATCCAACCCAGCACCTCATCAGCATTATTACCCTCAGGGATAACGGTAATCTCAGAGGTATGTGCTCCCAAAAAACCATCCTTCGTAGTAGGCTTGCCTGTGAGAACATTTCCATTGATGATACGTACTGAGTGATCTGCATTGAAGCTATTGCTCAAGAGTGTAGAGAGCTCCTCGCCCACGAGCATATTCACATAGGAAGGACTCTTGATCTCACTGCCACAAAGGGCAACTGTGCGGGTGAGGTTTACCCTACCGGTATTGAAGAGACGTCCGATGAACAGTACTACCGTAGGATCACCAATGGTCCATACCACCTCACCCTTGTTTACTGGCGCAAGATGATTTACCTGTACACCTACATTACCTGCAGGACACTTGCCGTCAAAGACATTTACTTCTACATTTTTCATTCCTTCGAGCGAAGAACCCACTCCCACACCTAGGTAGGTTTTGGCAATCTTAGAGAGAGCTGTCAGACCTGTCTGGAAATCAGCTTTCTGGTCTTTCACCTCAAACTCAAAATCAGCTGCCAATGGCTTGTCCCTCAATGCCGACACAAAAATTGCCTTAGGCATGGTCTCGGGATTCGTTGACACAGCATAAGGCAACTGGTTAATGTAGCCAAACAATCCAGCTTCCAGCAACGCGTTAATAACCTGTTCAGCACTCAGACTCGCGGCATCGCGCTTTCCGAAGTCACAAAACTCCTGCTGCGCATCAGCCTCCACCTTTATGCAGAGCACTTTGCGACGTTCGCCACGCACCACCTCACGGACTGTTCCGCTCACTGGTGAGGCAAACTTAACATCGGGATACTGTTTGTTAACAAACAAAGCATCTCCTGCCTTGACATGTTCACCCTCCTTAACAACAACTTTCGGAGTCACACCCTCGAAATCGTCAGGAACCAGCGCATACTGGCCTTTCGATTTCAATTGAATAAGTTTCTCTTCTGCTTTGCCTTGAAGGTGAATGTCCAAGCCTTTACGTAACTTGATTACATTTGCCATTATTGAAATGTTTTTTATAAATTTTACTCTATTGTGTGCAAAATTAATAAAAATTAGGTAGACGATAAAGAAAAAATGAATAAAAATATAACGATTCACAACTTTTTAATGTAATTTTGTGGCTGAAATAAAGCAGAATATTGATTTTGCTAACCCAAGCTGACAGAATTGAAACTCTTTAAATACATACTCAATATCGTTATATGGACTGTTCTCGGTTTGTATCTTCTATTTATCATGACATTCAAGATACCTACCGTCCAATCATATTTCGGGCAGCGGCTTTCCTCAGTATTGGCAGGGAAATTAGGCACCAGCGTCTCTATAGGGAGCGTTGACATAGGCATTCCAAACAATGTGAGGCTACACGATGTTGTCGTGCGCGACCAGCTCGGCAACGACATGTTAATGGCAAAAAGATTAGCTGCGCGAATTGACTTGTTGCCGTTATTGAATGGAAAGATATCCATCGCTACGGCCCAACTCATAGGACTCAGTGCCGTACTCTACCAACGAGACTCCGTCAGCAAGCCTAATTACCAGTTCGCTCTCGATGCATTGGCTTCTAAGGACACAACAGACACGACACCGCTCGACCTTCGCATCAACTCGCTTATCATACGAAACAGCAGCATTAGCTACGACAAATACTACCAGCCAGACACCCTTAAGACACTAGACCCGAACCATCTGAAAATATCAGATATCAGCGCACACATCATCTTAAAAACGCTCTCCGAGGATTCTGTCAATGCCAACATCAAACGACTGTCTTTCAAAGAAAAGTCTGGATTAAAGATTGACCGTTTAACCACGAAGTTCACAGGAGGAAGACAGCATAGTCTGCTCAAGGACTTCTCGCTCAAAATGCCCAATACTCATGTACAACTTGGCGATTTGGAAGCCTATTACCTGATACGTAACCACCAACTGATTGTTCCCTCGCTACGTTACAGAGGAAGCATACTTAATTCCGACATAACTCTCTCAGACCTAGCTTGTTTCCTTCCTTCGCTCAACACATTCAACAGCACAATTTCTATCTCCTCATCCATAGAGGGACAAGGGGAGAAACTAGTCATTCCAGACCTCCTGGTCACCTCAACCACAAGCGACATCACAATCAGTTTGGACGGATGGATACTAGATCTGACAGAACACGAGCCCGAGTGGCAAGCCAATATCAACAGTCTAAGCCTCTCGGCTAAGACTCTCAACTTTATCTCCGAGAATCTGAAAGGGAAGCGTATGGAGTTGCCTGCCATATTAGCCAGGTTAGGCAACCTGCACCTAACGGGAATAGTCAAGGGAGAAGGCATCGGGAAACTTGACATCCACAGCCAACTCAACGCTGATATTGGCAAAGTTGCTTTACAGTTCGAGATTGACAAGCAACGGGCTTTCAAAGGATCTGTCAACACCAAAGGCCTCAATTTAAGACGACTGCTGGACAACAGGCAGTTTGGCCAACTGGCTACCAATATCAATTTAGAAGGCCGTTTACCTGCAGGCGGCAATCCTATTATCAACGCTAAAGGAATCGTCCATCAGTTTGATTTCAATAATTATTTGTACCACAACATCCAAGTAAACGGTTCATACAGTATATCCAACATCATAGGACAAATCAACATTGACGATCCAAATATTGGTCTCAATATCAAAGGAAGCATCGACAGGGAAGAGAAAACCAATATCGTTAACATTGAGGCAAAGATAGACCACATGTCGCCACAGGCCATTAACCTCAGCGACCAATGGGGTGATGCACGCTTCGATACAGACGTCGTTGCGAATTTCAAGGCTAACAACTTGAACGATGCCGTAGGTAGCATTGACGTCAGACAATTCTGCATGAGTTCTCCTGTTAATTATTACAAGCTGGACAGTTTACATGTGGAATCGGGCTATGAGGATGAAATCCACTTCGTCAGGTTGAACAGCGACTTTGGAAGCGTAGACATTACAGGCGACTTTAACTACGAAACGCTGACACATAGCTTTACAAACTTCTTGGCGGCCAACCTTCCTACCCTTCCGGGACTGCCAAAAGTCAATCCTGACAGTAAAAACAGCTTCGTCATCAATGCCCGCATCACAAAATCAGACTGGCTCCAAAAGCTTCTACAAATTCCTGTCCGGTTAGAAAAGCCATTGGTGCTGGAAGGTATGATTGATGACCAGACACAAAGCGTTGCCTTAGAATGCGACGTACCCCTTTTCTATTATAATGAAAACGGTTATAGTCATGGGCATGTCAGCATATCGGCTCCTACTGATTCCCTATGTTACGACTTACGTATCACAAAATTACATGAGGACAACACCTCGATGGACCTGCGAGCCTTTGGCAAGGCCGCCAACAACAATCTTCATGCCTCGCTTAACTGGGATAACCACAACCCAACGGAAACGATGAAAGGACAATTGAATGCCATCGCAAACTTCAGTACGTCATTTGATAACAAGCAGACTGCCCACATCAATATCCAGCCATCTGTCATCAATGTGCACAACTCCAATTGGACCATTGAACCCGCATACATCACCTATTCCAAGAACTACCTGAATGTCAAGGGATTCACCATACGCCACGACCAACAGCACATGATTATCAACGGCATTGCCTCAGAGAGCATTACTGACTCTCTCTATGCAGACCTTATTGACCTTGACGTAGATTACATACTCCAGCTGGTCAACTTTGATGCTGTCGACTTTAACGGCTATGCCTCCGGAACAGGTATTCTGCGCGGGGTGTTCGGCAATCTGCAGGCAGATGCCCGACTGAGGGTCAGCCAATTTGAATTCGAGCACGGACGCATGGGTACCCTTTATGCAGAAGTCGACTGGAACGAAGCCCAGAAGCAAATCGACATCCGCGCCACAGCCGACGACGGGCCTGAGGCCAAAACGTTCATCGATGGCTATGTGTCGCCAGAGCGAAACTACATCGACCTAGGTATACGTGCTGACGGTACCTATCTCGACTTTGCACATTCGTTTACCAAAAGTTTTATCAGCAAGATTGACGGGCACGGATCAGGAGCAGTGAGACTTATTGGTCCGCTGGATGCCATCAACCTTACAGGTGAGTTAGTGGTTAACGGAACGGCACATGTAAAGACACTTGGCTGCACCTACGAGATGCGTAATGATACCCTGCGTATGGTACCCAACGAAATTGAGTTCGTCAACTGCCACATATATGACATACATGGCAATGAGGGAGTCATGACGGGAGGCATCCACCATAAGGAACTTACCAAGTTGACATACGACATCTATGTAAACACCGAGAAACTCATGGTCTACGACTTTCCTGATTTCGGCGATGACCTCTTTTACGGGACGGTTTTCGTCAACGGCAATACAGCCATTCATGGTAAGGACAGAGAAGTGATCATCGAGGCTGATGTTACCCCGCTCAAAAATTCCGTATTCGTATATAATGCTTCCACACCCGACATCATTACTGATCAGGAGTTTATCCAATGGGGAAACAAGTCAGACAATGGCGAAAACACGGCCAGTGCTGTCAACAATTCAAATTTCCGTTCAGACATAACCTTACGCATCAAGCTCAATGCCACTCCCGATGCCACCCTGCGACTGCTCATGGACCAGCGTACCAACGACTTCATTACACTAAGAGGAAACGGTGACCTACAAGCCACTTATTATAATAAAGGAGGTTTCAGTATGTTCGGCTCATACATCGTCAGTAACGGCACATACAACATCACCATCCAAGACATCATACGTAAGGCCTTCACTTTTTCTGAAGGTGGAACCATATCCTTCAGCGGAGACCCCTATGATGCTCAAATCAACATTCAGGCACAACACGTTGTTAACGGAGTATCGCTGAGTGACCTCAACGTTGGCAATTCCTTCGCCAATACAGTTCGCGTCAACTGCCTCATGAACATCACAGGACAGCCGCGAGCTCCCATTGTCGATTTCGACCTTGACATTCTGAACGTCAACAGCGATGAGAAGTCGATGCTGCGTTCCATGATTAACGGGCAAGAGGAGATGCGCCAGCAAGTCATTTATCTGCTGGCCGTTGGACGTTTCTATCCTCAGGGAGCCAACAATGCCACGACCAACGAGAACCAACGCAACAGCACCTCTCTGGCCATGCAAAGCCTACTGTCCGGTACCTTAAGCGGACAGATTAACTCCATGCTCTCGCAAGTCATCAAGAGCAACAACTGGAACTTTGGTGCCAATATCTCAACAGGTGATGAAGGATGGAACAATGCCGAATACGAAGGAATTATCAACGGGCGATTGCTCAACAACAGACTGCTCATTAATGGTCAGTTTGGCTATCGCGACAATGCAACAACAGCCAATCCCTCCTTCATTGGCGACTTTGACATCCGATACCTGCTATTCCCTAACGGCAATCTGGCACTGAAAGTCTACAATCAGAACAACGACCGCTACTTCACCCGTTCGTCGCTCAACACACAAGGCATCGGCATCATCATGAAGAAAGACTTCAATGGTTGGAACGACCTTTTCAACATCAAGCGTAAAAGGAAAGAAAAGCCAAAGAAGGACGAGTAGCGTTCTTCAACGACCTCACAGCACTTCAGCCAATCACTTCCATCAATTGCGAGTCAAACAGGCAAATCAGAGAACAACTTGCGTCCTTTGACATAATACTGCCATAATAGGGAAAAAGAGCGATGTTCAGGGATGGAGGTAACGACTCGCGAGGCCTGAATCTCCCGACGATCTTGCTCAAAGTCCTTTCGCCATCGACGGAAAGCACGACGGGCACGATAAATAGCCAGGAAATCGCCTAAGTTTTGGTTCAGGAGCAGTGTTTCCCATGCAGCCAGATAATCAAGGAACCAACGCCATCGCATGACATAGTTGAGTTCTGATTCTGGCAGACATTTATATAGCATTGTCAGGTTGTTGCGAAAATTAAGGAAAGTCTTCATGGGATTCGATTTAGGGAGGGTTCCACCTCCCACATGATAAACATAGCTCTCGGGCAGGCAGGAAATCCTACGTCCTTTGATGCGCAAACGCCAACAAAGGTCGATTTCCTCATTATGGGCAAAAAAACGTCCATCAAGCCCTCCACAATCCCAATAGTCCTTGGAACGTATCATGAGAGCGGCTCCTGTAGCCCAAAGCAGATCACAACGATAGTCATATTGCCCATTGTCTTCTTCTATGGTATCGAAAATGCGTCCACGACAGAAGGGATAACCATATCGGTCAAGATATCCCCCACTCGCACCAGCATACTCAAACATATCCTTATTATATATAGAGAGCAGTTTAGGTTGGCATGCTGCTACATCCTGATGGACATCCATAAACTCAATAAGAGGTGTCAGCCAGTGATGGGTAACCTCAATGTCGGAATTTAGCAGAAGATAATATTCGGCATCTATCTGACTTAATGCCTTGTTATACCCCTCGGCAAAGCCCCAGTTCTTCTCAAGAACAATGAGCTTGCATTCAGGAAACTGACTTCGCAACAAATCGAGCGAGTCGTCCGTTGAAGCATTGTCGGCCACATAGACTGTAGCCTCATCACGGGAATAGTTGAGAACGGTGGGCAAATACTTGGCCAGCATCGAAGCACCGTTCCAGTTGAGTATAACGATAGCGACTTTATCCATTATTAAGAATTGCCTTTAAAGCTGTTTGATCATGATTGAAATCCCCAAGCCGAACCTGCATCAGCTGGTTGTCGTATTCCTCGTGGGCTTCCGCCGGAGGGAGTTCTACCCGGATATAGTTCTTGGTGAAACCATGCATCGCCCGGCCTCGGGTAGCCTTCTCGAAAAGTACTTCTGCCTGCTGACCGATATGGCACTGATAGAAGTTCCTTGTCTTCTGGTCGGAAAGTTCCAAAAGACGCTGGCTACGCTGACGCTTGTCCTGGTCGGACACAACATAAGGTATGCTGAGTGCAGAGGTTCCTGGACGTTCCGAATAGGGGAAAACGTGCAACTGGGTGATTTCGAGTTGTTGCAAAAAGCTATAAGTCTCCTCGAAACACTCTGGCGTCTCACCACGACACCCAACCATCACGTCAACACCAATAAAGGCATCGGGCATCACTTCCTTGATGCGATTTATCTTATCGGCAAAGAGCTGACGATCATAATGCCGGTGCATCAGCTTTAATACCGTATCGCTGCCACTCTGCAAAGGAATATGGAAATGAGGCATGAAAGCGCGGCTCTGAGCACAATAGTCTATCAGCTCGTCACTCAGCAAGTCGGGTTCCAAGCTGCTGATACGATAACGGCTTATACCCTTTACCTCGTCAAGTGCCTTAACCAAGTCGATGAAGTGCTCCCCTGTTGTCTTGCCGAAATCACCTATATTCACACCCGTCAGCACTATTTCCTTACCTCCTTCCCTTGCAGCCTCCTCGGCTTGTACCACCAACGAGGCTATGGACGGATTACGACTGAAGCCACGAGCGTAAGGAATAGTACAGTAGGTACAGAAATAGTCACAACCATCCTGCACTTTCAGAAAATAACGTGTACGGTTGCCACGCGAACAACTGGGAGCAAAGGTCTTGATATCTTTCGTCTTCTCTGTTCTGTACGATGCGGTATTATCCCGCTTTGAAGAACGATTGACAAAGGCATCGGACAAAAACTGGATGAGGCTAGCCTTTTCGTTAGAGCCAAGCACGAGATCGACCCCGTCAATGTGAGCCACCTTCTGAGGCTCCAGCTGGGCGTAGCAGCCTGTTACGACGACAAAGGCCCCAGGATTCTCACGTACCAGCCGATGAATTGCCTGACGGCACTTATGATCAGCGACCTCGGTAACCGAACAGGTATTGATAAGACATATATCAGCAGGTTCGCCCTTCTTGGCCGTCTGTACCCCCATCTGTTGTAAAATCTTAGCAAAGGTGGAGGTCTCTGAGAAGTTCAACTTACATCCCAGTGTGAAATATGCAGCATGTTTGCCTTGAAAAGCAGAAGTATCTATCATATATAAGGTGGTTGGATACGTTAACTGGGGACAAAGGTACGACTAAGTGAGCGAAAAACCAAATTTTGTTGCAGCGAAAACAAAAAATTATCATCACACGTCATCACAATAAAATACGCTTTTTGCTCTTTTTTAGCAATCATTCGATAAAGTGTAATTTTTGCACGAATTTTAACATTTCGCAAATTGCTGATTTACAGAGACTTGCAAAAAAGTTACAAAAATGTACAAAAAAAAGTCGCAAAAAAAAGAACAACATATCAAAAAAATGCCTAACTTTGCAGCGTTTTAATAAACAAATGATTGTTTTACAGATTTAAAAGCATTAGAAAAATGAAGAAATTAGTATTTATGTTCGTAGCTGTTGCAGCTATTTCGTTCGCTTCTTGTGGTCAGAAGACCGCTCAGGCTGAGGCTGTTGATTCAGATTCAATCGCAGAGGTTGCTCCTGTTGACACTGTTGCTCCTGCTGACACTGTAGCTGCTGACACCATCGCTAAGGATAGCGTTAAGTAATTAGCACGAACTAATTGAGAGAATTGCCGCCGGACATACGTCCGACGGTTTTTTTTGTCTACTAGAACTTCTAGACAATCTAGACAATCTAGACTATCTAGACTATCTAGACAATCTAGACAATCTAGACTATCTAGACTATCTAGAAAAAAAAGAAAATCCCAGTTGCACAAGACAACCGGGATTCACCAGTTAAATACTATGATTTGCTTTACAGCGGTATTATTCTTCAGCAGTCTCTTCCTGAGCAGGAGCCTCTTCTGCTACAGGAGCCTCTTCTACAACAGGAGCAGCAACTTCCTCTTTATTCTCCTTTGCAATAGCATTCTCAGCAACAACCTTTACAGGAATCTCAACAGTAACCTCCTTGTGGAAGTGTACCATAGCAACGAAGTCACCAATGGTCTTAGCATCCTTCATGGTGATAATCTTGCGATCAATCTCATGACCCAGCTTCTTCAGCTCATCAGCCACCTGATTGGCACCAACAGAACCATAGAGCTGACCAGTAGCACTTACCTTAGCTGCAATGCATAGAGCAACATCCTTGATAGCCTCAGCCTTTTTCTCAGCTGCTTCCTTCATGGCAGCCAACTTGTGAGCCTGCTGCTTCAGATTCTCAGCCAGAATCTTCTTGGCCATCGGAGAGGCAATAACACCCTTACCCTGAGGAATCAGGTAGTTACGGCCATAGCCAGACTTTACATTAACGATATCGTTCTTGAATCCCAGACCGATAATATCTTCTTTCAGTATAATTTCCATTTCTTGCGTCCTCCTTGATTTACTTCATCATGTCAGTTACGTAAGGCAGCAGAGCAATCTGGCGGGCACGCTTAACGGCCTGAGCCACTCGACGCTGATACTTCAGAGAGGTACCCGTGATACGGCGAGGTAGAATCTTACCCTGCTCGTTCAGGAACTTCTTCAGGAACTCGGGATCTTTGTAGTCAATGTACTTGATACCACTTTTCTTGAAGCGGCAGTACTTCTTCTTCTTGGTGTCGATAGAAGGAGCATTCAAATAGCGGATTTCTGATTCTTGTGCCATAATTAAGCCTCCTCTTTTTTAGCATTTTTATTACGACGCTTCTCAGCATACTCAATAGCATACTTGTCAAGCTTAACTGTCTGGAAGCGGATAACCTTCTCGTCACGACGATAGGCAGTCTCCAGTACCTTGATTACTGATGGCTCAGCCTTGAACTCTAACAGGCAGTAGAAACCTGTAGATTTCTTCTCGATAGCGTAAGCCATCTTCTTCAGTCCCCAGGTCTCTTCGTTCAGAATCTCTGCACCCTTATCGGTGAGAACCTTCTTGAATTTAGCGACCGTTTCCTTCATCTGTTCATCAGACAAAACGGGAGTCAAAATGAAAACGGTTTCGTATTGATTCATACTACTTTAAATAATTAATTAATGTTATTTTTGCAAATTGCGGGTGCAAAGGTACAAAAAAATGAGAAAAGAGAAATGAGAAATGAGATTTATTTCGTAATTTTGCCTGAAATTTAACGTTTTTATGAAGAAATTAGCTCATAATATAGGTATATTCCTTATTATAATAGGAACTTTGACACTTTTGGCGACCCGTTTTCATGCTCTCGCCAACCATAACTACCTGCTCGTCGTTGGCCTCTTGTTCATTGTAATTGGTATCGGGGCACACATTAGGACTATCAAGCACGAAAGCAAATACTAAATGACCACATGGAGTACATCAAGATTTTCACCCAGCTCATTGCCAGTCAGCTGCACCTGCCCGAACATGCTGTCGCGAACACCCTGAAACTATTGGAAGAAGGCTGCACCATCCCCTTCATCTCACGCTATCGCAAAGAGCGCACAGGAGGACTTGACGAGGTACAAATAACGTCCATCAGCGACCGCAACGAACGTCTGAAGGATATCCAGAAACGCAAGGAAACAATTCTCAAGACCATCAACGAACAAGGCAAGATGACCACGGAATTGCAACAACGTATTGACGAATGCTGGGAACTGACCACGTTGGAAGACATCTATCTGCCTTATAAGCCCAAGCGTCGCACCCGTGCCCAGATAGCACGGGAACAAGGATTGGAACCTTTGGCTACTCTCTTGCTGATGCAGCGCGAACCCAATCCGGAGCGGGCCGCTCAGCGGTTCGTACATGCCGGTGGTTCTCCTGCCGACGCCAGCGCTGCGCTTGCTGGCGCCCAGGACATCATTGCCGAACAGGTCAGCGAAGACGAACGTTGCAGAAACCAAGTGCGCAGCGCCTACCGTCGCGAAGCATTCATTGTTTCCAAAGCGGTCAAAGGCAAAAAAGATACAGACGAGGCGCAGAAATATAGCGACTACTTCGACTGGGAAGAACCCCTAAAACGTTGTTCAAGCCACAGATTGCTCGCCATGCGACGAGGCGAGAGCGAAGGTTTCCTGCGTTTGCAACTGACCATTGACGACGACGAAGCCATCAGCCGCCTCCAACGTCTCTATGTCCGCGGCAATGGCCGGTGCCAGCATCTGGTTGCCGAAGCCGTAGAGGACGGATACAAGCGTCTGTTACAACCCTCAATAGAAACAGAATTCATGAATCTTGGCAAGGAACGGGCCGACGAAGAGGCCATCAAGGTCTTCGCCGAGAACCTGCGTCAGCTGTTGCTTTCAGCTCCGCTGGGCCAGAAACGCGTCATGGGGGTTGACCCTGGTTTCCGAACGGGCTGTAAAGTGGTCTGTCTTGACGCTCAAGGCAATCTGCTCCACCATGAGGCTGTATTCCCCCACCCTCCTGTCAACCATCGGATGCAAGCCACCATTCACATACAACAGATGATTCGTGACTACCACATTGAGGCCATCGCCATTGGCAACGGTACGGCCAGCAGGGAGACAAAAGAGTTTGTGGATGATGCGCTGAAGGAAATGGCGCAGGGAAAACCTGCTCCCACAATATTCGTGGTCAGCGAAGACGGAGCCTCCGTCTACAGCGCATCTAAAGCAGCACGTGAAGAGTTTCCTGAGGAAGACGTCACCGTTCGTGGAGCTGTTTCAATAGGACGCAGACTGATGGACCCTCTGGCAGAACTGGTGAAAATCGACCCCAAAAGCATTGGCGTTGGGCAATACCAGCACGATGTTGACCAAAGTAAGCTGAAACACTCGCTCGACCAAACCGTGGAGAGCTGTGTCAATCTGGTAGGTGTCAATCTGAACACAGCCTCTCAGCATCTGCTGACCTACGTCAGCGGACTAGGCCCTGTTCTGGCCCAGAACATTGTTGACTACCGCAAGGAGAATGGTGCCTTCACCTGTCGGTCCCAGCTCAAGAAAGTACCACGACTGGGTCCTGCAGCCTATCAGCAATGTGCTGGTTTCCTGCGCATCCCTGACGCCAGGAACCCGTTGGACAACAGCGCTGTTCATCCTGAGAGCTATCATGTCGTGGAGCAAATGGCAAAAGACTGCGAGTGTTCCGTTGACGACTTGATTCAGAAGAAGGACAAGCGCGACAAGATTGACCTACAACGCTATGTCACTACCGAAGTGGGACTCCCCACCCTGACAGACATCCTGAAGGAGCTGGAGAAACCCGGACGTGACCCCAGGGAGCAGATTGAAGAATTTGAGTTCGACGCTACTGTTCAGACGATTGAAGATTTGCGCGAAGGAATGGAATTGCCTGGCATCGTAACGAATATCACCAATTTCGGAGCATTTGTCGATATTGGGGTCCATCAGGACGGGCTGGTTCATGTTTCGCAATTGGCTAACCGTTACGTCAGCGACCCCACGCAGGTGGTTCACCTCCACCAGCACGTACGGGTACGAGTCATTGGTATCGACCTGCGTCGCCAGCGCATCTCTCTTTCCATGAAGGGCATTTAAGAGAAAAACTCAAATTTATTTGTTTTTTTAACCACTTATTCGTACCTTTGCAGGGATTATGGCAAGAGAAAAGACAAGAATCAAAGATATTGCAGAGCGTGCCGGTGTATCCGTGGGCACAGTAGACCGCGTGCTGCACAACCGTCCCAACGTGTCGAAGAAAGCACTCGAGAAAGTACAGAAAGCGTTGGACGAAATGGACTACAAGCCCAACATGTATGCCTCGGCTCTGGCTTATAACAAGGAATATACCTTCTTTTGTATCATTCCGAAACATGAGTCGGAAGCCTATTGGGAAGAAGTTGAAGAAGGAGCGCGTGAAGCCTGTGAACGCCGTAGCGACTTTGGCATCTCGCTGAAGATGATGTACTATAACCGTTTCTCGGCGGACACTTTTACTCGCGTCATGAACGATGTGCTGAAACAAGAGCCCGACGGAGTCATCATCGTGCCTTCCCGACTGGATGTCACGCGTCGTTTTACCGACCAGCTACATGATCAGGGCGTACCGTTCATCCTGCTCGACTCTTACATGCCCGATCTCAAACCACTATCCTTTTTCGGACAGGACAGTTTCTCGTCAGGCTATTTTGCCGCACGCATGCTGATGATGCTGGCGCCAAAAGAGAAAGAAATCATGCTGATGAAACAAATGCGCAACGGCAACGTCGCCTCCAAGCAGCAGGAGAACCGCGAAACAGGCTTCCGTCACTACATGAAGGACCACTTCCCCGACGTCGCCATCCACGAGGTGAACCTGTCGCTCGACGAGAAACGCGAGGAATACGACAACATCCTGGAGAACTTCTTCAAGGAGCATCCGCACATCCACCACTGCATAACATTCAATTCCAAGGCACACCTGGTGGGCGAGTTCCTGCTCAGGTCAAACCGCCGCAACGTGCAGATCATGGGTTACGACATGGTGGAAAAAAATGCCGAGTGTGTACGTCAGGGGTCTATATCCTTCCTCATTGCCCAGCATGGCTACATGCAGGGCTACGAGTGCATCGAGAGCCTCTTCAACGCCATCGTCCTGAAGAAGATTGTAGACCCTGTCAACTACATGCCCATCGAATTGCTGACCAAGGAGAACATCGACTTCTATCGGCGCAAGAACATCGGATAGCCAGAACAGCAAGCTTTGGCACATCCCCGTCTCAGAACTCTAAACTCTAAACAAATTATATTTATTCTTATGGAACAAGCTACTTTTTTGAAAATCAATCCAGCCGACTCCGTAGTAGTATGCCTGGCCCCCAAGAAGCAGGGTGAGGTCATCGAGGTAGACGGCAAGCAAATCACAGTAAACCAAGACACGCCCGCTGGCCACAAGGTGCTCATCAAGGACGTCAAGCAGGGCGAAGACATCATCAAGTACGGCTATCCCATAGGCCATGCCCGTCAGGACTTGAAGGCAGGCGACTGGGTCAACGAGAACAACCTGAAGACCAACCTCTCGGGCACGTTGGAATATACCTACAATCCCGTTGACGAACCGCTGAAGATCAAGAACGAGAACCGTACTTTCAAGGGCTACGTCCGCAAGAACGGCGATGTCGGCGTGCGTAACGAGATATGGATTGTGCCTACCGTGGGCTGTGTCAACGGCATTGCCGAGCGTCTCTCCCGTCAGTTAATGGCCGAGACCAATGGCGAGGGTGTTGACGCCATCTGGACCTGGCACCACAACTATGGTTGCTCCCAGCTCTCCGAAGACCACGAGAACACCCGTAAGGTGCTGCGCGACATCTGCCTGCACCCCAATGCCGGTGGTGTCCTGGTGCTCAGCCTGGGTTGCGAGAACAATCAGCCCGAGGACTTCATGGCCATGTTGGGCGACTACGACCAGAGCCGTATCAAACTGCTGGTGACCCAGCGCGTCGAAGGTGACGAGATGGAAGCCGGCATGGAGATTCTCCGTGAGCTGTACAAGCAGGCTTCTCAGGACAAGCGCGAAGAAGTTTCCGTCAGCAAGCTTCGTGTCGGTCTGAAGTGTGGCGGTTCTGACGGATTCTCCGGCATCACGGCCAATCCACTCGTAGGCGAGTTCAGCGACTGGCTCGTAGCACAGGGGGGAACAAGCGTCCTGACTGAAGTTCCTGAGATGTTCGGTGCCGAAACCATTCTCATGAACCGCTGTGAGACCCCTCAGCTCTTCGAGCAGACTGTCTCGATGATCAACAATTTCAAGAACTATTTCCTCTCACACGGCGAACCTGTCGGCGAGAATCCTTCTCCAGGCAATAAGGCCGGCGGCATCTCGACACTCGAGGACAAGGCCCTCGGCTGCACCCAGAAGTGTGGCAAGGCTCCCGTCAGCGGCGTCATGGAGTATGGCGACCGCCTCTCGGCCAACGGTCTCAACCTGCTCTCAGCTCCTGGCAACGACCTCGTAGCCTCAACGGCACTGGCTTCGTGCGGATGCCACATCGTGCTGTTCACCACTGGCCGCGGAACGCCCTTCGGCACTTTCGTTCCCACCATGAAGGTTGCCACGAACCCCACGCTGGCCAAGAACAAACCCCACTGGGTTGACTTCTCTGCCGGCCAGTTGGTCGAGGGCCGCACCATGCAGGAACTCGTGCCTGAGTTCATCGACAAGGTCTTGGCTGTTGCCTCTGGCGAAAAAGCCCGCAACGAGGAGAACGGCTATCGCGAAATCTCCATCTTCAAGAACGGCGTCACATTGTAAGCCCTCATAGACCGCCTCATAACGAACGGCATCACATAAGACGTGCTTCGTAACAACAGCCCCGCTTCCGACAAACGGGGCTGTTCTTTTATTATCTTTTTCTACTTCCTGACTATCACGCTTCCACTGGCTTGGTGAGTGGCCAGAATCAGCACCTCGGCAATCTGCACATGCTCAGGCGCATTGGCCGCATAGACCGCCACGTCGGCAATATCGTCGGCCGTCAGCGGCTTGATGCCCCGATAGACGCCGGCCGCCCTCTCCTTGTCACCATGAAAGCGCACATTGCTGAAGTTGGTCTCCACCAGACCGGGTTTCAGGGTAGTCACACGAACCGCCGTATTGGCGACATCGATGCGAAGTCCGTCACCCAAGACCTTCACGGCAGCCTTCGTGGCACAGTACACATTGCCTCCCGCATAGGCTGCATCGCCAGCCACAGAGCCAATGTTGATGACATGTCCCCTATTACGTTCCACCATGCCAGGCACCACGAGGCGCGTCATCCTCAGCAGGCCCTTGATGTTCGTCTCTATCATTTCTTCCCAATCGTCCCAGCTACCCTCGTATTCGGGCTCCAGTCCCAGAGCCAGTCCGGCATTGTTCACCAGCACATCTATCTCCTGCCACTCTTGAGGCAAACTGTTGATGCACTTTTCCGCTTCCTCGCGTTTTCTCACGTCGAAGACCAGCGTTATCACCTCCGTACCCTTCGCTTCCAGCTCCTTCTGAATCTCTGCCAGACGTCCCCCGTTCCTGCCTGTCAGAATCAGTCTGTCACCATTCTCTGCAAATTTCCTGGCACAACCAAGCCCTATCCCGCTGGTGGCCCCTGTAATCATTACGGTCTTTTTCATACTTCTTTTGTTTAGTGTTGGGTTAATAAACTTCATTTCGAGAACTGATTTTTCCCTCGTGCACTAGGAAAATTTTCTCGCTGCCCAGAGCGCAAATTCTATCTCCTTATCGACAATGCAACTGCGGTGCAAGGTGAACGCGGAGGCGAGCTCGCTTGGCCTTCGCTGAGCCGCAGCCCGCAGTCGCCGTTAGCATCTCAATTGCAACGGCAAAGGTACGAAAATAAGTCATGCAAAACAAATTATTGATGTAAAAGATTCAGAAAAGATTCACCATGCCTACAAAAGACTGCCTTAGCCTGACTGGAGTTGACTCGCATTTGACTGCCATTTTCTTGCATTCTTGCAATCTTGCATTCTTGCATGGCATACTATTTTTGTGCGGAAGGAATGTTGATAATAATATATATTATAATATATATTATTATCAAACCTCTTTCCTCCCCTTTCCCCATACCCTATGCAAGGATGCAAGAATGCAAGATTGCAAGGTTTTTGGGAAAGACTAAATTTCTTATCTTCTTGATATTCAAGCAATTAAGAAAAACCCAGTGCTACCTGATTTTTTCAAAGTTCATCAATTCTGTCTCCATGACCCTTCAAATCCGTATAAAAACACTAATTCCGAAGCATGCAAAAGCAGAAAAACTTTGTCTATCGGCGCAAAAATAGGGGGGAAAACTGAAATTCTGCAAGAAAAAAGCAGAAGATTTTTCGCTCATAGAGCCACCAAATGCGATTTTACATCGATTTTTATCGCGATTTGCGGGTTATAGTTATAGCCACAACCCAGAAATGCGAGCATTTTCATTGACTTCGCTACTCCAAAAAGTGACTTTTTCATCGATTTTTGGCCCTCATTAAACCTTTTTATTAAAATATCTCTCATGCGCTTCCTGTAAAGAATTGAAAATTTTCTGACGAAACTCTATTGGTTCAAGCACTTCCAAGCCGTTAGTATACGATAGTAGCTCAAGCTCGAAATCATAAGAAGGACGTATGTCGTATGAGAAATCCGTATATTCATCAGTATGTCCTATCTCCTTTTGCGAAGCATGCAAGGGCAGCGTCCGCAGATAGTTGGGCACATTTCCATAGGCTCGGATTACCACATGGGCCATTGGCGTATCGTCTGTCATAATGCCATAGTATTCTGCGAAATAACCCTCAGGCGAGAAATCTTCCGGCATTTCAAATGTCTCTTCAGAGATTTCCATAGACTTTATCCTGTCGAGTGCGTATGTAGCCATATGTCTGCCTGTATGGGTCAGAATATACCAACGCTGATGGAAAAGCTTCAGGGCGTATGGCGAAACGGTCTTCTCGTAACTCTCACACCCAAATCGCTGGTAAGTAATGGTCAATCGCCTGTTTGTCTTGAGGGCCAGTATGATAGTCTGTAGGTATTCTTCACCTGCAGGCACGTTCTCCAAAAGGATGTGATTCCTAAGAGAAACGCTGTCAGCAAGAACTGTACCAACGGTGAGTGTAGAAAGCATCCATCCTTCTATCGTGTCATCATTAATCACTTCTGGATTGCTGATATAGTACTTGTATCCATGCTCCAGGTCGCACTCTATGATGATGCCAAACATGTTGAGAATGGCATCCTTATGGCGTATGAACGATTTGCGGTTCAGAGGTTCACCTCCAATCACCTCATCTTGTATCCATAGCTCATTAAGCTGTTCGAGCGACAACTTCTTGTATTGTCGCAGCGTATTCACAATCCAAATATATTGCTGGAAAATCCTTGCTGGTTTCATAGTTCATTGATTCTTTTGATTTATCAGGTTCACTACCACTTTTACCCTTACATCCTTCTCGTCCGTCTTGCTCTCGGCAATCTTGCCGCAAAGGTACGATTAAGCGAGCAAAAAGCCAAAATTTATTTGAGCTTTTTCGAGCCTTCTTTGTTAAAATTCACGAGCTCACACACTTCATTTAAACAAATCTCCCTCGACCATCTTGATTTTCAATCGAGACTGCTTACGCTCAAAAGAGCTGATACAAGCATTACTTTCTACTCGCTTAATCGCAGTTTTATCCTCATTTGTGAAGCGGATGGTTGGAACAACTTCCTGCTTTGTAGCAGGTTCGTCCACTACGGGCGAGCACTTGATGATCAATCGAGTCTGCTCACACTTGGGAGAACTGATGCAAGCATCGCTCTCTACTCGCTTAATCACAGTCTTGCTGCAAACATACTCTGCTAAATGAAATAGCTTGGTCATTGCGAAATCTACCACTTTGTCCATAATTATCCCACCTTTTAGTTGTTTATGTCAATGTTATCGATTGCAAATATAAATTGAGGGATGTCCCAAAACTTGAGGCACCCCTTTGGGAATTATCATAAATTAAGAATTCCCTTGAATAATTTACATTTTTTTAGATGGCGAACACCATTTCTGCGACCTGATACTACTATCAGGTTCGATAAAAGTACAAAAACCTTGCAATCTTGCATTCTTGCATTCTTGCATAGCATAGTGTATAAGAAAAAATATCCAGATTTTATTTTGCATTTCGCTCAGTTTGCACTACCTTTGCAGACAATATGAAAAAAGGTCTGATGGCTTTGTCACCCTTGATGGTGTTTATCGTGTTGTATGTGGTCACAAGCATTATAGCCCGTGACTTCTACAGGGTACCCATCACCGTGGCCTTCATGCTGGCTTCCATCTATGCCATCGCCATCTTCGGCGGGCGCCCGATCCGTGACCGCATTGAGATATACAGCAAAGGGGCGGGTACGAGCCAGATGATGCTGATGATATGGATTTTCGTCATGGCAGGAGCCTTTGCCCAGTCTGCCAAGACCATGGGCTCAATAGACGCCACCGTCAATCTGGCACTGATACTGATGCCCAACCAGATGCTGCTGGCAGGACTCTTTCTGGGAGCCTGCTTCATCTCGCTGTCGATAGGTACCAGCGTAGGCACCATCGTAGCCCTGACGCCCATCGCGGCGGGCATTGCCCAACAGACGGGCGAGTCGGTAGCCATGATGACAGCCGTGGTGGTGGGTGGTTCGTTTTTCGGCGACAACCTGTCGTTCATATCCGACACAACTATCATGGCCACGTCGACACAAGGCTGTAAACTGAGCGACAAGTTCCGCGTCAACTCGTTCATCGTCATCCCCGCTGCCATCATCATCCTATTCATATACATCATCATGGGCACGGGCATCAGCTTTGAGCACAAGGCCCTGGAGGTGTCCTTCCTGAAGGTGATACCCTATCTCGTGGTGCTCATCCTGGCAGCCATCGGCATGAACGTGATGGCCGTGCTGACACTGGGCATACTGCTGACGGGTGCAATCGGCATCAGCGACGGGACGTTCGGCGTCTTCGAATGGTTCGGAGCCATGGGCGAGGGCATCGCAGGCATGGGCGGGCTGATTATCATCACCATGATGGCTGGCGGGCTACAGGAAATCGTCAAGCAACAGGGAGGCATCGACTTCATCATCCAGCGGATGACACGCCACGTCCATACAAAACGCGGAGCCGAGCTGTCGATTGCCGCACTGGTGTCACTGGTGAACATCTGCACGGCCAACAACACAGTTGCCATCCTGGCAGTCGGCGAAATATCGAAAAAGATTGGCGACCGTTTCGGCGTTGACAATCGCAAGGCGGCATCCATACTCGACACCTTTTCGTGCATGATGCAGGGACTCATACCATACGGTGCCCAGATACTGATGGCTGCCGGACTGGCACGACTGAATCCCGTTGCCGTCATTCCCTACCTGTACTACCCCCTGGCCATCGGAGCGGCAGCGCTGCTGGCTATATTACTAAGATATCCTAAACGTTACTCATGAGAGATGTAATCATCAGAAACCTGGAGCGATTGCTCCAGCCAGACGCCGAAGACGAGCGAGAACGGATAGAGCCCATGTCTGAATGGAAATGGAACAGGCTCTACCAGATAGTCAGTAAATATGGTATCGGACCTTGGGTCGCAGACGGGCTCAAGGCTTACAAGGACGACTTCTTCCTACAGATGTCGCCCACCCTGCACCAGAAACTGATGGACCTGCAGGGTGAGAAAGACAAGGAGTGTCTGGAGAAGTTCCTGTTGCAGGTGGACCGCTCGCAAGGTGCCCTGCGCCACCTGACCATGCGTTCGCTGAGCGCCTACACCAACGAACTCATCAAGAACATCAAGGACATAGAAGAGTAAACGCCCTCAGCATCAGGGCTGTTCGACAGGCACTTCCTCCTCCTGTTGCTTTTGCATCAGGGCTTTCAACGAGTCTACCATATGAGTAGCCTCACGTAGTTTTGCCTCGTTGTAAAGATTGTCGTAGTTCACCTTGGCAACATCGTAGTACAATCCGTCGCTATGGTTGTCAAGATAGGTCTTATACGACTCGACGGTGTTGATATTTTCAGCCAGCACCCAGTCGAGCGAATCGATCAGTAAGCGGGCTTCAATCACATGAACGCTCTGAGGATAGAGTTGTATGTACTTGCGGATTTCTGCCTTCGACTTGCTACGCACGACGTTCGTCCACAGCTGGTCGATGCGCTTCAGTCGCTCAAGACGGGCTGCCACCGTATCGCGATGGGCCTGGGAAGCAGCAACGTGGATGTCGAGGAAGTTTTGTAGAACAGCCGGTTCCGTACTCTGAATGGCATTCTCGTATGCACTCTGCTCACTATTCCCCAGCGTCTGCTGATATAAATAATAGGCTCCGTAGGCAGCACCTGCCAGAAACACGAGGACTACCACCAACACTATCCACAAAAACTTGCGGCTCTTATGGGTATTGACCTCTATCTCATGGCCACATTCAGGACATTTCACTTTCATATTGTACCAAGATTTGATGTTATACACTAATGTTTAAACTGTATCTCACGCAGGTTGTGACTACCCATGAAACGGCTTTTATCCACAAAGCCGTGGATGCCCGTGATGCGTCCCTTGGCCGTGTACTGCCACATGGTGTAGTCGCGGTCGTCGGCCAGAACTGGAGGCACGTCGGTATACATAGCTATCATCAGCTTATAGTCGTCCACCTTGCCCTGCAGATGCCTGTTGTAGAAATTACGGAAGGTGTAGAGCAAAGGTTTCTGGTGATAGGCTTCTTCCACGAGGTCGAGGAAATAGAACAGCGAGTCGCAGAAGACATCCGTCGACAGTCCGCCCGTGGACTCAATGTCTATCATCGGGACCAGGTCCTGCTCATCAGGCAGGCACTGCGACATGAAATTCTGTAACTGCTTCTGCTGATCAGTCAGCGGACGGTAGAAATGATAGCTGCCCACTTTCAGTCCATAACGATGGGCAAGTTCTATGTTGCGCTCAAACTGAGCATCAATGCGGTCGCCGCCTTCCGTAGCCTTCAGGTAGACGTAGGTCATCTTTGTATTGTCGCCTATGGTCTCCCAAAACACGCTGCCCTGATAGTGGCTCAGGTCAATGCCGTGAATGTGGGAGCAGGTGTCCTCGCAGAGCACATCCGACTTAATCCGTGTCACGGCAATACTGTCTTCCTGCGCCAGAGCGAAGTCGGCAAATAGGCAACAAACAGCGATAAAAACAAGCAATCTCTTCATTTTATCTGACAATTTGGCTGCAAAGGTACAAAAAAGTTTAGAGTTAAGCGTTGGGAGTTAAGATAAATTTCGTATCTTTGTGGCAAAATTAGCAAAGACATGAAATATTTATTGACATTAGTAAGCACATTGGTGCTGTTTGCTTCATGCAACAAGGACGACAAGAAGGATTATACGGAAATAAAGTCCACACGTGCCGTTATGATTTACATGGCTGGCGAAAACAGCCTGACGAATAACGGCAGTCATAGATTCCTGCAATATGACCTTGCTGAGATTGTGAAAGGCTCAAAATACCTGGCTGACGACCAGCGCCTGTTTGTCTTTGTCGACAGTCTGGGCGACCGTGCGAACCAGAAGGGGACGCCTTACATCATAGAAGTCCACGACGGACAGGCCATTCACAGGAAGGACTTCGACAGTGACTTTTACTCGTGCGACCCAGCCAAATTCCAGGAGATTATCAGCTGGATGACCAACAACATCAATGCCGACGGCTATGGTCTCGTGCTGTGGGGACATGCGACAGGATGGGTGGTCACCCGTGACTCCATTGCTGACGGCTCCCAAGCTGCATCTTCACGCCGTGCCTATGGCATGGACACCAACCAGGATGCAGGAACGCCAGCGATCACAAAATGGATGAACATCACGCAGATGGCAAAGGCACTGGACGGGGTGCGAAAACTGGACTTCATCTTTGCCGACTGTTGCCAAATGATGTGTGCCGAAGTGGGCTACGAACTGCGTAACGCTACTGACTACCTAATAGGTTCGCCTGCGGAAATACCTGGAAACGGCGCTCCTTATGAAGAAATCGTGCCCCTACTGTTCAAGAACAACAGCGAGCTGTATCGCGGCATCATTGACACCTATTATGATTATTACTTAGAGGCCTATAAAGGAACCAGGAGGGAAGGCTACAGCGTACCCTTGTCTGTCATCGACACCAGATACATTGCCCAACTGGCTCAGGCAACACGCGACGTACTGCCCCTGTTTACAGACGGTTACCCGATGTACCCCCAAGAGCCAGACTTGGAAGGTAACGTATTCTACTATGGATATGACGATCCGTTGATGTATGACATGAGAGCCTTTATCAAGAAGCATGTCTCGGCCAGTACGTTCCAGTCCTGGGATCAGGTCTACGCGCAGGCCGTACCTTACTATCGCATGTCGATGCGCTGGATGACCATCTATAACACCTACGAATACTACAATTTGGAAGCTGCCTTCTCAACTTTCGACCAGGATGCATCGATTAACGGGTGTGTCAGCATGTTCATTCCACGACTTCTGCGTGGCTATATGGCCGGCGAATTCAAGTACAACAAGACGTGCAACAACTTCGGCTGGAACCGTGTGATAGACTGGAGCCGTTTCGGATGGGAATAGCTTACAGTTTGTCGGAAGCCTGACTGTCCACCAGGCCTCACCACCCTACTTCTCTACAGGTTTTTCGTGAACCACAACCTTTACCTTTGAGATGCGCCGTTCTTCCATGTCGAGTATCTCAAAGGTAATATTATGGTAGTCTATCTTCTCATGCAGCGTGGGGAATTCGCCCTTGATTTCGAGCAACAAGCCGGCCAGCGAGTCAGCATCGCCCTGAATATCCTCGAAAATATCGTCGTCCAGCTGCATAATCTTATAGAAGTCGCTCAGCAATGTCTTACCCTCAAAGACGAAGGTATTCGAATTGATACGCTGGTAAGACTTCTCGTCCTCATCATACTCGTCGTTGATCTCGCCAACAATCTCCTCCAAAATATCTTCAAGCGTCACAATGCCGCTCGTACCTCCAAATTCATCGACAACAATGGCAATATGCACCTTGTTCTCCTGAAATTCACGCAACAGGTCGTCAATTTTCTTGGTCTCTGGTACAAAATAGGGAGGACGGATAAGCGACTGCCAACGGAAATTATTACCTTTCGACAGATGAGGCAAAAGATCCTTAATATACAAGATGCCACGAATGTTGTCGTTATTGTCCTGATAGACAGGAATACGTGAATAGTTGTTCTCCACCACACAGCGCATCAAATCCTGAAACGAAGATTTGAAATCGATGTCAACCACATCCTGACGAGGCGTCATGATTTCCTTTGCCGTTTCGTCGCCGAAGCGTACGATGCCTTCCAGCATGCGCTGTTCCTCCTTGATTTCCTCTTTGTCCGTCAGCTCAAGTGCCTGCTCCAGATCATTAACACTCAGCACATGGTTCTCCTTGCGGATGACCTTGTCAAACAGCCGTCCCGACTTCATTACAATAGTCGCAATGGGATAGAACAGCTTTCTGCAAAACAAGATGCCACCCACAACCCGCCGACAAAAACGAAGCGGATGCTGACCGCTATACACCTTGGGCATTATCTCGCCAAAGAGCAACAGGATAAAAGTCAGCAAAACGGTCATGAACAGGAAATGCAGCCACCAGGAGTTTCCAAAACTGATGGTATGATTGAAGAAATAAGTAGTCAGCATGATGACGGTCACGTTCACCAGATTGTTCGTAATCAGAATGGTAGCTAACGTGCGTTCTGATTCTGCACGCAACTGCTTAATGCTGACATCGTTGGGATTTTTCTCCTCGTCCAGTTCACTCAAATCAGCTGGCGACAATGAGAAAAAAGCTATCTCAGAGCCAGAAGCGAAGCTCGACACTAACAGTAAAAGGCAGGCCGTAACGCCTGCAACAATGGCTCCTATCGACGGCGACAAGAGCTTCACACTATTGAAAACTTGAAAAAACTCGTCCATGATTACTCTGTAGGTTTGGGCGTCAGCATTTCCATATTGTCTGCCCAAATCTCGGTTATATTACGCCGCTGTCCCTGCTTATCGTCATAAGTAGTATATCGGATGCGACCTTCTATATAAAGTTTGTCACCTTTATGGACATACTTCTCAACCACCTCGGCAAGCTTACGCCAGAGGATAACGCTATGCCAATCAGTATGTTCTGGTACCTGTGTCCCATTCTGCAAAGTATAGCCTCGCTCTGTTGTAGCCAGGCGTAGGCGGGCTACTGCAACCCCCTGGTCCACATAACGGATTTCAGGTTCTGCACCAACATTGCCAATGAGCATTACTTTATTCATAACGACTTTGCGCTTTTATTTGCAGTCACCTAAATAGCGGAACCTGAAATTCTTACCTTTAGCTGACGGGAACTGACTACGTGGATCGACACGCTGGCTCAGATGATCGACAATACGATTATAGCAATCCAGACCTGACTCAGCCTTACAACATGCCATAAAATGGGTATCACGATATTGGAACTTCCCTGTACCAGGTACCAGCTGTACTCGTTTAAAGTCGATGGTTCCTTCGTACCAGCCATAGCGTTCCTCGTTCAGACGTACCAAAACGGGAGCAACAGGTTTAGCCCCTTCACCAACAACGGTGTGAATGGCCTTCTTCTCCTTGAAATCCTGCATCGTAGCAGCTTCTGTCTTGATAATAATGAAATAAATGCGTGGGCGGACCTTATAACGTTTCGGATAGAGCACATCACTGGCAGCATAGTCACGGATGTCACGCTCCAAGGCAGGATTCATTCCTATTTCGTCGATTTCGGCAAGGAATGCAATAGCATCATCGACATTCGTTACCAGAATCTCTCTGTCAAAATATCTTAAATATAAATTCATCAAAAATGGGGTTGTTTTCCTGTGTAGTATAAAAAAGAGCGGAAAACGGGACTCGGACCCGCGACCCCAACCTTGGCAAGGTTGTGCTCTACCAACTGAGCTATTTCCGCAGACTATTTTCAAAAATAATGGTGAAGAGGAGGAGACTCGAACTCCCACGTCGCAATTGACACTACCCCCTCAAAGTAGCGCGTCTACCAATTCCGCCACCTCTCCAGCAAAAATAACAGAAGACCAAAAAAGAGTGCCCAGAACAGGACTCGAACCTGCACGCCTCGCGGCACACGCACCTGAAACGTGCGCGTCTACCAATTCCGCCACCTGGGCATTCTATCATCAAGACGATTGCCTTAATGCTCTTTTTTGTTCAACATGTTGAGCGGAAAACGGGACTCGGACCCGCGACCCCAACCTTGGCAAGGTTGTGCTCTACCAACTGAGCTATTTCCGCATCTTTATCCCCCGAAGAGGAGCATCTCTCTCGATTGCGGATGCAAAGGTACTACTTTTTTCGGAACCACCAAAACTTTTCGCATTTTTTTTTCAAAAAATCTATCATACGCACACTTTTTCTGCTACAGGAATATCGTATACCTTATTAATATATAGCGGCTAGTCACAGTTCCCAGGGGAAAAAGACATCAGCAAAAGAAGATACAAGCTTTCTGGGAGCACCAGAAGATTGTCAACTGAGGAAAAGACAAGTGGAAGTAAAGAAAAAGAAAATAATACGCTAAATATTTGGCAGTTAGCAAAAAAATGCGTACCTTTGCAGCCGCTTTGCGCATACATGGGCGCAAATGCGAATTAACATAAAGTCTAACTTTATTAATTTCAAACAAAACTTTTATTAAAATTATGTCAGAATTAACAAAGAACGTCCAGCCATTACAGGACTTCGACTGGGATCAGTACGAGAATGGCATGAGCGCTAATGTCAGCAAGGAAGAGCTTGACAAAGCGTATGACGAAACCCTTAACAAGGTCAGCGAGCATCAGGTTGTTGACGGTAAGGTTATCAGTGTCGACAAGAAAGAGGTAGTCGTTAACATCGGCTACAAGAGCGACGGTATCATCCCCGCCAGCGAATTCCGCTACAACCCCGAGCTGAAGGCCGGTGACATTGTAGAGGTATACGTAGAAAACGCTGAAGACAAGAAGGGACAGCTCGTCCTGTCACACAAAAAGGCTCGCATGTCGAAGTCTTGGGAGCGTGTCAATGCCGCCCTGGAGAGCCAGGAAGTCATCAACGGTTACATCAAGTGCCGCACGAAGGGTGGTATGATTGTAGATGTATTCGGTATCGAGGCATTCCTTCCCGGTTCACAAATCGACGTTCACCCCATACGCGACTACGACCAGTTCGTAGACAAGACCATGGAATTCAAGATTGTGAAGATCAATCAGGAGTTCCGCAACGTAGTCGTATCACACAAGGCTCTTATCGAGGCCGAGCTCGAGGCCCAGAAGCAGGAGATTATGTCGAAGCTCGAGAAGGGTCAGATTCTGGAGGGTACTGTCAAGAACATTACCAGCTACGGTGTATTCGTAGACCTGGGTGGTGTTGACGGACTGATCCATATTACAGACTTGAGCTGGGGCCGTGTTGACGATCCCCACAAGGTGGTTGAGCTTGACCAGAAGATCAATGTCGTTATTCTTGACTTCGACGAGGAGAAGAAGCGCATTGCATTGGGTCTGAAGCAGCTCACTCCGCATCCTTGGGATGCTCTGGACGCAAACCTCAAGGTGGGCGACCACGTAAAGGGCAAGGTAGTTGTTATTGCCGACTACGGTGCATTTGTAGAGATCCAGCCTGGTGTTGAGGGTCTGATTCACGTCAGCGAAATGTCATGGAGCCAGCACCTGCGCTCAGCTCAGGAGTTCCTGAAGGTTGGCGACGAGGTAGAGGCTGTCATCATTACCCTGGATCGTGACGAGCGCAAGATGTCACTCGGCATCAAGCAGCTAAAAGAAGATCCCTGGGAGGCTATCGACGTTAAATACCCCATTGGCAGCAAGCATACAGCTAAGGTTCGCAACTTCACCAACTTCGGTGTATTTGTTGAGCTTGAGGAGGGCGTTGACGGCCTGATTCACATCAGCGACCTGTCTTGGACCAAGAAGGTTAAGCATCCCTCTGAGTTCACACAAGTTGGTGCACAGATTGACGTTGTCGTTCTTGACATCGACAAGGAGAACCGCCGCCTCTCTCTTGGCCACAAGCAGCTCGAGGAGAATCCTTGGGATGTATTCGAGGCTAAGTACACCGTTGGTTCTATCCACGAAGGCAAGATTGTAGAACTGATGGAGAAGGGTGCCGTTGTACAGTTGGACGAGGACGTTGAGGGCTTTGCCACTCCGAAACACCTCGCCAAGGAGGATGGTTCGCAAGCCGTACAAGGTGAGACACTGCCCTTCAAGGTGATTGAGTTCAACAAGGATTCCAAGCGTATCATTCTCTCTCACAGCCGCACTTTCGAGGATCCGAAGCGTGAGGAGAAAGCAGCAGCCAAGAAAGCTCGTGCTCCGAAGAAGGACGAGGCTCCAAAGATTGAGAACGTTGCTGCCAGCACCACGCTGGGCGACATTGACGTTCTGGCTGAGCTCAAGGCTAAGATGGAGAAGGGCGAATAATATTCCTACATATTATAATAATAAGGTATGTGCGCGTGATTTGTTCTCGCGCACATATTTTTTGTATAAATCTAACAACAAGGCTTGATTTATATCAATTAAATAACAAAACGTAAGCGTTTGCGTTATTTTTCTTTCAAAATGTTTTGTTTTTTGCGGTTTTTGATATAATTTTGTACCCCGAAAGCAAAAAGGCTTTCTATTTGCACCTTTAGGTCATAGTTTCATAAACATAGAGATAACATTTTTCAATAAGAATAACAACCAACTAAAAGAAAGAAGATTATGAATGCAGCAAAAGTTGTAGAAGATCTGAAACAGAGATTTCCCAACGAGCCGGAGTACATCCAGGCCGTAAGTCAGGTGCTTCCCACCATCGAAGAAGAGTACAACAAGCACCCCGAGTTTGAAAAGGCTAATCTGATTGAGCGCCTTTGCATCCCCGATCGTGTATGTGAGTTCCGCATTACATGGGTTGACGACAAAGGTAACGTACAGACAAATATGGGTTACCGCATCCAGCACAACAACGCCATTGGCCCGTACAAAGGCGGTCTGCGTTATCACAAGAGCGTAAACCTGGGTATCCTGAAGTTCCTTGCCTTCGAGCAGACTTTCAAGAACTCACTGACAACTCTGCCCATGGGTGGTGCCAAGGGTGGTTCAGACTTCTCACCCCGTGGCAAGAGCGATGCTGAGGTCATGCGTTTCTGCCAGGCATTCATGAACGAGCTTTACCGCGTTATCGGTCCTGACGAGGACGTTCCTGCTGGTGATATCGGCGTTGGCGGACGTGAGGTTGGCTATCTGTTTGGACAGTACAAAAAACTGACCCACCAGTTCCAAGGCGTGCTGACAGGTAAGGGAATTCCTTTCGGTGGTTCACTCATCCGTCCTGAAGCTACAGGTTATGGTTGCGTATACTTCCTGACTTCTATGCTCGCTACTCGCAACATCGACATCAAGGGTAAGAAGGTTCTGATTTCTGGTTCTGGTAACGTTGCCCAATATGCCACCGAGAAGTGCATCCAGCTGGGTGCCATCCCCTTGACATTGTCTGACTCAGATGGTTACATCTACGATCCAGACGGTATCGACGCTGAGAAGCTGGCTTATGTGAAGGAGCTGAAGAACGTCGAGCGCGGACGTATCAAGGAATATGCTGAGGAGTATCCCAATGCCGTTTACCATGCTGGCGAGCGTCCTTGGCACGAGAAGGCAGATATCGCACTGCCTTGCGCTACCCAGAACGAAATCAACGGCGAGCAGGCTCAGGCTCTGATTGACAATGGCGTGATTGCCGTTGCTGAAGGTGCAAACATGCCTTCGCTGCCCGAAGCCATCAAGATTTTCCAGGATGCCAAGATTCTGTATGCTCCTGGTAAGGCTTCTAATGCCGGTGGTGTGTCAGTCTCAGGCTTAGAGATGTCGCAGAACTCTGAACGCCTGTCATGGACTTCTGAGGAAGTTGACAACTACCTGAAGCGCATCATGAACGACATTCACGAGAACTGCGTGAAGTATGGTACTCAGCCCGACGGCTATATCAACTACGTGAAGGGTGCTAATGTTGCCGGCTTCATGAAGGTTGCAAGTGCAATGATGAGCCAGGGTATCGTATAAAATGAAACACCTTACAATCGTCAACAAATAGGTTTATACGACACAAAGAACTATTAAACTGACAGATGGTGCGGTTTTTCTTAGAAGAATCGCACCATTCTTATTTTTTTTTTGTAATTTTGCAAGCAAAACATAAAATGTAAAATAGTTATTCGATATTATGCTTACACTGAAACTCATTACTGAGGAAACCAACCGCGTGATTCGCGGACTTGAAAAGAAACACTTCAAAGGAGCCAAAGAAGCCATCGACGAGGTGCTGGCTGTTGACAAGAAACGTCGTGAGGCCCAGCAACAACTGGACAAGAACCTGAGCGAAGCCAAGAAAATGGCCGCCCAGATTGGCGGACTGATGAAGGAAGGCAAGAAGGAAGAGGCCGAAGCCATCAAGGCGCAGGTATCCCAAATGAAGGAAACCAACAAGCATCTGGAAGAAACGATGACCCAGTCGCAGGACGAGATGACACGTCTGCTCTGCCAGATTCCAAATATCCCCTACGATGAAGTACCAGAGGGTGCTGCCGCTGAGGACAATCATGTGGTGAAGTCAAACCTGAAGGAGTGTGACGGTCATGACACCGTTGGCAACTGGGACGTAAATCCATCGTTAGGACTTGCCAATCCCCTGCCCCACTGGGAACTTGCCAAGAAGTACAACCTCATTGATTTCGATCTTGGAGTAAAAATCACTGGTGCTGGTTTCCCTGTATACATTGGCAAGGGAGCCCGTCTTCAGCGAGCACTCATCAATTTCTTCCTGGACGAAGCACGTAAGAGTGGCTACACAGAGATTATGCCTCCTACAGTTGTCAACGCAGCATCAGGCTATGGCACAGGTCAGTTACCAGACAAGGAGGGACAAATGTACCATTGCGAGGTAGATGATTTCTACCTGATTCCCACAGCTGAGGTTCCTGTTACGAACATCTACCGAGACGTTATTCTTGAAGAAGCACAACTGCCTATCAAAAACTGCGCCTATACAGAGTGCTTCCGACGTGAAGCAGGTTCCTATGGCAAGGATGTGCGCGGACTGAACCGCCTACATGAGTTTTCTAAGATTGAAATTGTCCGTATTGACAAGCCTGAACATTCCAAGGAGAGTCACAAGGAGATGCTGGAACATGTTGAGGGGCTGCTGAAGAAACTGGAGCTGCCCTACCGCATCCTGTTGCTTTGCGGTGGAGACCAGTCATTCACTTCGTCTATCTGTTATGATTTTGAAGTATACAGTGAGGCTCAAGGCCGTTGGCTTGAGGTTTCGTCAGTTTCGAATTTCGACACCTACCAGGCAAACCGCTTAAAATGCCGTTATCGCCGTGCAGACAACAAAAAAACTGAACTCTGCCACACCTTGAACGGTTCAGCTCTGGCACTGCCACGCATCGTTGCTGCACTACTGGAAAACAACCAGACAGAGAATGGCATCAAAATCCCAGCTGCACTTGTTCCCTACACAGGCTTTGAAATGATTGATTAATCCGATAATTGTTAGAATAGTTTAATTTCGATAGTTTTTTTTTGAGAATTGATTTAGTTTTTGTATATTTGCAAACATTATAGACTTAAATAGAATATTTATTACCCTAAAAATTAACTATATGGATAAAGATCAGAAGTTTGTCATCACAATTAATCGTGAATTAGGTAGTGGTGGCCGCACAATCGGCAGAAAGTTGGCAGAAAAAATGAATGTTGCTTTCTATGACAAGGCACTCATCAACGAGCTGAAGAAAAAATTCCAGCTGGACACAGAGCAAATTGAGAAACTGAAGAGCGGAAAGAGTGACTGGTGGCGTGATTTCATCAATTCAGCTATGTTTATGGGACAAGGCATGAATGAGATGTGGTACTATCAGCGTATGACTGGTCAGGAAGCCTATCTGGTAACCAGCAGTGACATGTTCAAGGTTGAGAAGGAAATCCTTCTGAATGTTGCATCGGAGGCTTCTTGTATTATCGCTGGACGTTCGGGTTTCAGCGTGTTTGCCGATCACCCCAACCACCTGAGCATTTTCATTCAAGCTCCCCTGGAGCATCGTATCCAGCGCATTATGGGTAAGCAGAATCTGACCCACGAGGAAGCTGAGAAAATTATCAAGAAGGTGGACGAGATGCGCGAGAGCTATGTCAAGAAGTACACTGGCACTAGCCGATACGACACTCGCAACTATGATCTTGTTATCAACATGGAAGGCAAATCGGAGGATGATGCCGTAGAACTCATTTTGGACTACATCGGATAAGTCATTCCACGAGATATTATTATATCCTTATCAAAAAGCAAAAGAAATGAAGTTTTCTTTTGCTTTTTTCTTTATTATCTGTAACCAACGCCCCTTGGGTGAAGTAATAGAGATTGAAAAAGCTAATTTTATTTGGCATTTTGCTCACTTATTTGTACCTTTGCACGCAAATTTGAAACTAAACAAAGGGATTATGAATAAAATCGTAAGGAAAGAACAGTTTTCGGAGAAGGTTTTTCTCTTTGAAATCGAGGCTCCGCTGATTGCCAATAGTCGCAAGGCCGGCAACTTTGTAATAGTACGTGTCGACCAACGTGGTGAACGCATGCCACTTACCATTGCCGGTGCTGACATAGACAAGGGCACTATCACACTGGTAGTGCAGATGGTAGGCCTCTCGTCTAAGAAATTGTGTGCCTTGAACGTAGGTGACTCTGTAGCAGACGTAGTTGGTCCCTTGGGTAACCCCACCCATATTGAGAATTATGGCACTGTGGTATGTGCTGGCGGTGGCTTGGGAGTAGCCCCCATGTTACCCATCATCCAGGCCCTGAAGGCTGCTGGGAACCGTGTGCTTTCAGTTATGGCCGGACGTTCCAAGGACCTAATTATCTTAGAGGAAAAAGTACGTGAATCGTCCGATGAAGTTATCATCATGACTGACGATGGCTCATATGGCGAAAAAGGTGTTGTCACCGTCGGTATCGAAAAATTCATTGAACAAGAGCCCCATGTGGACAAGGTTTTTGCCATTGGCCCTCCCATCATGATGAAATTCTCCAACCTGACGGCGCAAAAACACAATATCCCTTGCGAAGTTTCGCTGAATACCATTATGGTTGATGGTACGGGCATGTGTGGCGCCTGCCGATTAACTATTGGAGGCAAGACTAAATTTGTATGCATTGACGGTCCTGAATTTGATGGAGCACTAGTCGACTGGGACGAGATGTTCAAACGCATGAACACCTTCAAGCGTGAAGAGCAGGAAGAACTGGCCCACTACGAGGAGCATATCGGTGCAATATGCAGCGAAAACAGTGCCAAAAACTCAACAACCGATGTCGTTATGGACGATGATCCCACCAACGACACCATTGCTGTATTGACTGACAGGAATGCTCCCTGGCGCGAAGAGTTGCGCAAAAGCATGAAACCCAAGGAGCGTACAGCCATTGAGAGAGTGGTAATGCCAGAGTTAGATCCTGTCTATCGTGCAACCACCCGTACAGAAGAAGTGAACATTGGCCTCACCAAGGAGATGGCCATGAAAGAGGCCAAACGCTGTCTCGATTGTGCCAAGCCTACCTGTGTTGAGGGGTGTCCTGTAAACATCAACATTCCGTCGTTCATCAAGAACATTGAGCGTGGCCAGTTCCTTGCTGCTGCTAAAGTGCTGAAGTCTACCTCTGCCCTCCCCGCTGTCTGTGGCCGCGTTTGTCCGCAGGAGAAACAATGCGAGAGCAAGTGTATCCACCTCAAAATGAACGAGCCGGCAGTAGCAATCGGCTACTTGGAGCGTTTTGCCGCAGACTTCGAACGTGAGAGCGGCAATATCAGCCTACCTGAGATCAGCCCTGCCAATGGCATTAAGATTGCAGTCGTTGGGTCTGGTCCTGCAGGTCTGTCGTTTGCTGGCGATATGGTGAAAAAGGGTTACGATGTCTATGTATTCGAAGCACTGCATGAGATTGGCGGTGTACTGAAATATGGTATTCCTGAATTCCGTCTGCCAAACAAGATTGTTGATGTCGAGATTGAGAACCTGGCTAAAATGGGTGTTCACTTCCAGACAGATGTCATCGTTGGCAAGACCATCAGTGTGGAGCAGTTGGAAAAGCAGGGCTTCCGTGGCATCTTTGTTGGTTCAGGCGCTGGTCTGCCCAACTTCATGGGTATACCTGGCGAAAATGCCATCAACATCATGTCTTCTAACGAATATCTGACCCGTGTCAATCTGATGGATGCTGCTAATCCTACCACTGACACACCCATCAACCTGGGCAAGAATGTACTTGTTGTAGGTGGTGGCAATACTGCCATGGACTCATGCCGTACTGCCAAGCGCTTGGGAGGTAAAGTCACGCTCGTTTACCGTCGTTCAGAACAGGAAATGCCTGCCCGTCTTGAAGAAGTGAAACATGCCAAAGAGGAAGGCATTGACTTCCTCACACTACACAACCCTATCGAATATATTGCAGATGAACAGGGGGCTGTGTGCAAAGCCGTTCTCCAAGTAATGGAGCTGGGTGAACCTGATGCATCAGGCCGTCGCTCGCCCGTTCCTGTTGAAGGCAAGACGGTAACACTCGACGTCGATCAAGTAATTGTTGCAGTAGGCGTTTCACCTAACCCGCTGGTACCAAAGAGCATTGAGGGACTGGAATTGGGTCGCAAGAACACCATCGTCGTTAACGAGGGTATGCAATCGGCACGTTCAGAAATCTTTGCAGGTGGCGACATCGTTCGTGGTGGTGCCACAGTCATTCTGGCTATGGGCGACGGACGTCGTGCAGCCCAGAACATGGACGAATATCTCCAGAAGTAATGAACGGACTATATACCATCATGTTGCTCATACTAAGCAACGTCTTCATGACGCTCGCTTGGTATGGGCATCTTCGTTTACAACAGTCTGGAGTATCCAACAACTGGCCTCTCATTGGCGTTATTGCCTTTTCATGGATGATTGCATTTTTCGAATATTGCTGTCAGGTACCAGCTAACCGTCTGGGCTTCGTTGACAATGGTGGTCCCTTCAACCTCGTTCAACTGAAAGTCATCCAGGAATGCATTTCGCTGGCTGTATTCGCTGTCATTGCCAACATTATGTTCCAAGGCACTCACTTGCACTGGAATCATATACTGGCCTTCCTGCTCATCATTTGTGCAGTCTACTTAGTATTCATGAAATGACACTCGAGGAAAGACTTTGGAAGACTTTTAACAAGGCATTAGGCCAATACCAACTGATCGACGAGGATGACCGCATCCTCGTTGGTTTGTCTGGTGGCAAAGACTCGCTGATGTTGTTAGAGTTTATGGCTCGTCGTTCCAAAGTCCATGTCCCTCATTTCAGCGTCACGGCTCTACATGTCCGAATGGAAAACATCCGCTACGAGAGTGACACCAACTATCTGAAACGATTCTGCGACAATCTTAATGTGCCTCTCTATATCGTGACTACCAGTTTTGAGACTGATATCTCCAAATGGTCTAAAGGGCAGCAATCTTCTCAACTTTCAAAGACGACTCAGGAAATCGTCCACAAGCCCAAACCCGCTTGTTTCCTTTGTTCTTGGCAGCGTCGCAAACAACTATTTAATCTGGCCCAAGAACTTGGATGTACCAAAATAGCATTAGGCCATCACCAGGATGACATTATTCACACGGCATTGATGAACCTGACCTTCCAAGGCCATTTTTCCACCATGCCTGCCAAACTGAAAATGCGCAAGATGCCTCTTACCATCATCCGCCCTTTATGCCTTTGCCGTGAGGATGACATCCGACAATATGCCACAGCACAACATTACGAAAAACAAAGGAAACAATGCCCTTACGAGCATGACACAAACCGAACGACAGCGCGAGAACTCTTCACCCTCATGGAAAAACTGAATCCAGAGGCACGATACACCATTTGGAGAGCTTTAGAAACTGAGAACAAACTCATCGAGTATTAAATATCATTAATTCTCATTTCTCATTTTTCAATTCTCAATTAGATTTTGTAACTTTGTTCCCAAATGAACACTATTCGACTGCTTCTATTATCTTCGTTGTTCCTAACGCTGCCCGTCATGGCTCAAAGGCGTAAGGCTCCCCAGCTAACCCCTGAACAGCAGGCAGCACAGGCAAAAATGCAGCGCATGATAGCCAACACACAGCGCATCATGTTCATTGATAGTATGGTGGTCGACAAAGACTTCTTCCTTCAACACTATCGATTGTCTCCAGAAGCGGGACGGGTGGCAAGCTATGAGACTATTTTCCACACTCGGCAACAACCCCACTCTTATGTCTATATCAATGAGTTAGGCACGCGCTGCTATCTGGCCCAAGAAGCAGCAGATAGTACCATACAGCTCTACACGTGCGAGAATATCGACAATCGATGGACACGACCGCAAGCTTTGCATGGCATCAACGACAATAACGAGTTTCGTCGTGTCAACTATCCATTCATGATGGGTGACGGACAGACTTTCTATTTTGCTGCTGAGGGAGATGAAGGTCTGGGTGGTTATGACATCTATGTCACGCGATACGATTCTGAGGAAAACCTGTTCCTGCATCCTGTCAATATTGGCATGCCCTTCAATTCCGAAGCTAACGACTATATGTATGTCATCGACGAATACAGTAACCTTGGATGGTTTGCAACCGACCGCAATCAACCTGCTGACAAGGTATGCATTTATATCTTCGAACCTTCACAGACTCGCCAGACATACACCGCATCAGGACTTACACCAGCGGAAATTGCCACATTCGCCCGTATTGACCGCATTGCAGATACATGGAGCAACTCTTCAGTACACCATGCTGCGTTAGAGCGCCTTCAAGCTGTTCTCAATCGTAGTCAGGAGAAAAGGACTGACAGCCAATTCCATTTTGTCATCAATGACGATATCACATATAACAAAATAGAAGACTTCAAGGCTCCTGAAAATGCGAAGCGCTTTCAACAGCTTGCTACCCTGCGTTACCGCTACCAGCGATTGCTGAACACACTTGACCGTGCACGTGACTACTATGCTACAGCCAGCAACGATGAACGTGACGAATTGAAGCCTGAGATTTTGGCCAGCGAGCAGACACAACATGAAATCTATCTACAAATACATCTTATGGAGAAAACTATTCGTAATACAGAAATTCTTTTTTTGACTCAAAAACGATAACCAATGGCACAAAGATATTTTCCTGAATCAGAACTGATTATCAACAAAGACGGTTCTTGCTTCCATTTACATCTGAAGCCAGAGCAATTGGCTGACAAAGTCATACTAGTCGGAGATCCGGAAAGAGTAAATACCGTGGCTGACCATTTCGATTCCAAGGAGTGCGAGGTCAGCAATCGCGAATTTCATACTATCACAGGATTTTATCAAGGAAAACGTATCACATGTCAGAGCCACGGCATTGGTTGCGACAATATTGACATCGTTGTCAACGAACTGGATACACTGGCCAACATCGATTATAAAACCCGTACCGAGAAGACTGAGCAACGGACTCTTACAATGGTCCGCATCGGAACCTGCGGCGGACTTCAACCAAATACACCTACCGGAAGCTTCGTAGCTTCTGTGAAAAGCATCGGCTTCGATGGCCTGCTGAACTACTATGCCGGTCGCAACAATGTCTGCGACCTAAAACTTGAAGAGGCGTTCAAACAACATATGCAGTGGAATCCATTGAAAGGAGCACCCTATGTATCTATAGCAGATGCACAGCTCATCGACCAGATAGCAAAAAACGACATGATACGTGGATATACGATTTCTTGTGGAGGTTTCTATGGACCTCAGGGACGTGTGCTTCGTGCCGACATCTCCGATCCCAGGCAGAACGAAAAGATTGAAGCTTTTGAATATGAAGGTATGAAAATCTGCAATTTCGAAATGGAATCGTCAGCCTTAGCCGGTATGTCTTCCCTCTTAGGCCATCGCGCCATGACTTGCTGTATGGTCATCGCCAACCGCTATGCCCAAAAGATGGATACTGAGTACAAAAACTCTATTGACACATTGATTGAAAAAGTCCTTGACCGTATCTGATGACTCCGACCTCCTACATATCCCATCTCTCCTCTATCGAGGATACTATCTGCGCTCTTGCCACCGCTCCTGGCGGAGCCCTCGGCATCATTCGCGTTTCAGGACCTAAAGCTTTCCATGCTGTATCATCGCTTTGCTCCATTGATTGCACCAACTGCTCACCCAATACCGTACACTATACCCGCATCACCGACAGTCAGGACGATATTGACGAGGTTATGGTGAGTGTGTTTCGGAGTCCCCACTCATACACTGGCGAAGACAGTGTAGAGATTTCTTGCCATGGTTCCCGCTATATTTTGAATAAGGTATTAGAGCTTCTTTGCCAGAAAGGATGCCGGCTAGCTGGACCAGGCGAATATACCATGCGTGCCTATCTGAATGGCAAGATGGACCTTTCACAAGCTGAAGCGGTGGCCGATTTGATTGCTTCGTCCAATAAGGCAACTCATCAGATTGCTATGAGCCAGCTCCGAGGCCATTTCTCTTCAGAACTCGCACAACTACGCGAACAACTATTGAAACTCACATCACTCATAGAATTAGAGCTTGATTTCTCTGACCACGAAGACCTTGAATTTGCTGATCGTAGCGAACTACTGACCATTGCCAACGAAATTGACAATCGCGTATCACGACTCGTCCAAAGCTTCGAAGCCGGACTAGCACTCAAGCAAGGCATTCCCGTAGCTATTGTCGGGAAGACTAACGTAGGAAAAAGCACCTTGCTGAATCAGCTCGTTGGTGACAATCGGGCAATCGTCTCTGACATTCATGGCACAACACGAGATACCATAGAGGAAACAATGGAAATCAACGGTGTACAGTTCCGTTTCATCGACACAGCAGGCATTCGGAATACCACTGATGAAATAGAACAGATTGGCATTAGCCGTACTTATGCAACCATTGCAAAAGCTCGCATCGTACTCTGGCTTTTCGACGAACTACCCTGTGAGACGGAAATCCACGACATGCAAGAACACTGCCAAGGAAAAGCACTCATTCATATTCAGAATAAAATTGACAAAATGAATGCACTGCTATTGTCTTCCGCACTTCAAATATCTGCGAAGAAAGGTATCGGCATCGACACCTTGAGACAAGCTATCTTCAAAGCTGCCAATCTCAAAGAACTCAGCGATACTGATGTCATCGTTACCAATGCACGTCACTATGATGCTCTCCTTCGTGCTCAAAACAGCATCCAGCGCGTCATTAACGGCCTCCAAATGCAACTTAGCGGTGACCTTCTTTCTGAAGATCTCCGTCAAGCCATCGATATCCTTGCCGAAATCACCGGTGGCCAAATCACACCTCAGGAAACGCTAAACAACATTTTTTCTCATTTCTGCGTGGGGAAATAAGGCCAACAAATCTTACTTTTCCAGATACAGGCAGTTCATGTCCAACACCATCTCGTTGACCACTCGAGTGCCCTCTGAGACATTTAGCGAGAGGTTATTAAAGTCTTTGACATTGGTGCGTATGTCCAGTATCATCTGACTGGGATATTGACGGATGTGGTAATCGAGTTTTAGGGGACAACGATGTTGCAGCATGCCTGACAGATAGGCAGCAACAGGTGTGTGCCAGCCGGCATCCTGCAACATAGGATGCGAGAGCAATAGCGACTCTTCGGCATTGGTCAACAGTTCCGACCCCGACTCTTCGCTCTGCAACTCGATGTCGCGCTCTATGAGCAACTGGTTACGGAAAGGTGACTGCCGACTATGATACAGATGCCGGTTCCACGCCAGAACAACGAGAAACAGCAACACACTGGTCAGCGGGAACGACCACCAAAGACCGTCGATGCCAACACACAAACAACCTATATATGCCAACGGGAGCTGACCGGCAAAGCCGTCAAACAGGCTGATGAATGTGGCATACATACTCTTGCCAATAGACTGGACATAGAACATGAACACAATGACCAGGCTGCGCAGCAGAATCATCATACTGAAGATATGGATGGCACGGACGGTCATGGCGAGCACGGGGGGCTCGGTGGCTTTATATAATACAGCAATATCGGAGGCAAAGAGATAGAACAGCACCATGGTCACCACCGAACAGACGGCAATGATACCGTATGCCCTACGGACCACCAAATCGGAGGCGGCAAAATCCCGCTGCCCTTGTAGCGTGGCTGTGATGTTAATCATCGAAGAGCCGATACCACCCACGAAGATGGAACAGATGGAGAGCAGCTGCATGCATACCGACAGGGCGATGAGTGCCACCTGACCACCAAAAAACAAAGCCATAGCATTGCCTGCTGCCACCTTGATGACAAACCCTAACTGAGACAATGCTGCCGAGACGCCCATGCTGCAGACAGATTTCAAACCGGCAAAAGCCGACATGGAAACACGTACCAGGCGCATGTTGACCTCTCTGCGTATGTAAAGCAACAGATATACCGCCAATGCCACGGAATAACCGCAGAGAGTGGCGTAGGCAGCGCCCTCGACACCCATACCGCAGAAGCGGATGAACACAACGTCCAAACTGAGGTTGATGATGTTAGCCAACAGCATGAGCCAGCTGCTCATACCCGGTTTACCAGCCGACGGAAGAAAGCCGAACAACACGTTCGCAACAGTGAGCACGGGCATACTGGCAATAAGGATGGCGATATAGCAACTCGATTCACGAATCAGTTGCTCATCTCCCACGCACAGCAACGACGTGATGGTGCCGGTAAGAGGCAAGGCCGCCAGCGTCAGGAAAGCCGACACCGCCAGAGCGGCTATAGTGGATATGGTAAACACACGCTCGGCCTCGGGCTTGTTGAAAGCCCCGCACAGATTGGCATAGATGGTACCGCCACCGACGATGAGCAGAGTACTCAGCGTAGCGACCACCATGACAATAGGACTACCCAGATTGACGATAGCCATCGCCTGGCTGCCCAAGAGTATTGCCACAATCAGCGCATCGACAAACTCGCTGATACACACGGCAAAGACCTTTACCGTGTTGGGCAGGATAAACTGATGGAACTTGTCAACGGCCAGTATCATAGATATTGCTTCATATAAGGAACTTCAATGCTGAGCGATGCCTCGTTCATCAGGTTGTCGTGCTCCTGTTTGATGTCAACGATGTGCAGCTTATGTTGACGGATATACTTCTCGAAGCCTCCGGCCCGTTTGCTGTTCATCTCTTCGAAATATTCTGCCGCACGCCCCTTCAGACCAGATGCCGGTGTGATGGCCTTGAAATAGATGACCTCACCATCATAAGCCTTCGGCTGATATTGCACCATATCGAAGTTCACCTGCAACGAGTTGGCCACAAGTGCATCTATCAGACCACGTTTGATGAGACTCTCGAACAGTGGGCTGTGTTCAAAATACTTACGCATGGCATCGCCCGACTGTTTGATGAACATGTTCTTGAATACCTGCTTCCTGACCACATGGACATCGAACATGAATAATTCTTCCACCTGCTCACCCATTTCCTTGAGTTGGCAGGCCATCTCGTAGGCTATCAAGCCACCATAGCACCAGCCTCCCAAATAGTACGGTCCGTGGGGCTGATGCTCACGCAGCACCTCGATGTATTTTCGGGCTATCTCAGGAATGCCATGCTTGATGTCATCACGGTGGTACAGGTTCCACTGGTCAAGAACCGCAAACGAACAACAGTCCCTCAAGCCATTTGCCAGTGCCAGATAGGCATCGCTGCCCGTATTGCCCGTATGGACAAATACGAGCTGCCTGCCTCCGGGCTTCTCGGTGAGAATCTTGTAGTTATCGGTGCTGTCGTCATACGCTGTCATCAACCCCTCGTTGTACCAGTCGCCATCGTCGCTGTGCTGCTCCTTACTCCAATCTTCCCGTTCAGAAGGTGATATGGCCTCCAGTGATGTCGTGAGTATATATTTCCAGTTGGCCACATTCTCACCGCCGCATTCAGCATGAAGCAGTGAGAACAGCTCCTGAACCCATAAACTGATTTTCCACATTTCCGCTATGATAGAGTAACAGGAAACAATCATATAGGCTGATGCACCACCAATCCGACACAAGGCAATCTGGAACAAAGGCTCTAGCTGCAAACTGCAAACCGAGTTAATCATAGCCATGCGCTGGTCGTCCATCTTGGCCACAGCCTCCTGTTCGTCGTCGGCATCAATGACGTAGAGCGGCACCTGGCGCCCATTAAGATAGACCTGCATAGGTTGGTCGGTTCCGACATAGGCAATAGCAGACGTTATTGTGGTACGCTTTGCGGCTAAGGTGTCAATGACTCTTCTCAATATTTCTTCCGTTACAGAACTGTCAATATCCATCATGACGCTATACGCATCAGTAGGGTGGTCTGGGTGTCTCAGATACTGGTGCAGCATGCGCAACTGGGCTGGCTGGAGAGCCATGCATTTCTCCACATATTCACCCCGACTGGCATAGTCGGCTATCAATGCAAGGATACGGATATCGTTTTGCCTGAGTAAATGCTCCATCGGAATCTCAATGTTTTTGTCCTTTAGCAATGTATTCAGTTTGATAGCCTTAATGGAGGTTCCGCCCAGCATGCTGAACGTATCACGGGCACTGATAGTAGCTGGGTCGATACATAATGTCTCGGCAATACACTGGGCAATCGTTTCCTCCAGATGTCCCTTCAGGGAAACAAAGTTGCCCTCTGACTTAGCAGCAGACACTTGTGGGAGGGGCAAAGCCTTTTTGTCCACCTTCTGGTTGACGGTCAGTGGAATGCTGTCTATCTGCATGGTCACAGCAGGAACCATATAGGGCGGTTTCCGTGAGCCGATAAAAGCGTTCAGTGCATGAATGTCCAGTGGGCTTCCCTCTGTTACCACGTATGCC
>JAFVGN010000063.1 GCA_017474925.1 Prevotella sp.
ACCACCAGTGAAGCCCTTACCATACTCGCGCCTAAAAGCAATTCATTCATTAACGCTATCTATCATCGGAAAGATGCCCCACCAAAAAGGCAGGAGTCCGGGCAGATGCATAATGTAGCGTACCATCCGCTTACACATCAAGCCCTGTTATCGTATATGCTGAAGCGGAAGATTGATGTGAACCTAAGCCGTGTGTATTGTTGCGAAGTCCATTATGACCTTCGCGACAAGCACTATTTCGGCATCGCTTTTCGTAATAGAATTGGAGGGTACGAAATCAGAAACCAATATTATAAAGGATGTATAGGGCATAAAGATATAACTCTTATTCGGAAGAGTAACGAGGAGATCCAGGAGCATATTATAATATTCGAGGGATTTATGGATTTCCTTTCATACATGATGCTCACTGACATAAAGAGCAGCCGTATTTGCCTGCCCTATCAATGTGATTATATGATATTGAACTCCATCAACTGCCTTGATAAGGCTTTGAGTGAGCTTCCATCATATAAATATGTACACTCATTTCTCGACAATGACGATGGCGGCAAGCGTACATTTCAGTCTATGAAAGATATTCTTGGTGATATTGTCATTGATGAAACGCACAGATTCAATCCCTATAATGATTTGAATGACTATCTCGTAAAACAGCCTAATTCCGAACTGTAGCCATCTTGTGCTGCCATGTATTCAAGGAGTCTCAACCGAGGCTCCTTTTTTTGTTTATATACATTTTCGAGTATGATATTTTCTGCAATATTATACTCAAAACTAAACTCCTGTTAATATTCGATTGTAATTCAAATTTTCTTCATTTTATATTGATTTATCTATGTTCCTTTGCACTCGCAAATTTTAAGTCGAACCAAAAATTCAAGTATCAAAATGAGTGCATTTGCCATATTCGTATTAGTTCTGACAGTCATCTATGTCATCTACTATTCCGCAATCATCATGCAAGATTTGTACGCGAAGAAAGATGCTCCCAAGACAGAAGAGGAAGACTTTGATGTCAGTCAGATGCAGAATCAGGAAGAACCTATTAGCATTACTGAAGATGCTAACGGATTCCATCTTAATGGTGATACCACTGAAGAACAGGAAGAACCATCGTCCGTCACTTGGATTGAAAATGATGACGATGCAAACAAGTACCAGGAAAAGATTAAGAAGGAACATACCAGTGTCGAGGAAGAATGCCAACGTTTGCAGGATTCCATGGAAGACGTGGATGTTGACAGCACAGGTGAAACTGAGGCTGATGTCATGGTGAACATGCTGCTTAACCAGAAGCCTGGTGGTCCGAAAATCTTCTATTCAAGGGATAACGTATGAAAACAGGTTTGGGTGTAACACATAAGATTGTCGGTTTTTGTTCGGCTGGCATCCTGCTCTTCCAGCCAATGTTAGCATCTGCCAAATGCGGAGGTGTTGACTATAGCTGGGGAGCGGATGCTTTGGCGAATGCGCATGACTATACAGTTACAATGATGCTGTATGTGGTCTATCTCTCCTATGCCATCGCTGCTATCGTTGCCATCATTGGTGCATTGCAGATTTATTTCAAGATGACAACTGGAGAAGGTGACATCACTAAGAGCATTATGATGCTCGTCGGAGCTTGCCTGTTCATGATTGGAGCATTCATCTTATTCCCAGCCTTCTTCGGATATAATATCATTTAGGATAACGAACACGATAACAAACAGGATAACAAATAAACAGGATAACGAAAAATCTCAAATGGCCAAGAGAGAAGAATCGTGTGAATAGTAATTAACAAAATCTGTAAAACGTAAGAAAGAAATGAAGAAAATTAAAAAGTTTGCTAAGAATCTCTTCAGTGCCAATCGCATGAAGATGCTCGCCATGATGCTTCTTTGCGGTACTGCCGTAACCTTTGCGCAGAACGCAGCTGGTGACTACACCGCAGGAACCAATGCTCTCTCCACCGTCACGGAGGAGATTGCGAAGTATGTTCCTTATGTAGTGAAGCTGTGCTATGCCATCGCCGGTGTAGTTGCCGTTGTCGGTGCGATCTCCGTGTACATCGCCATGAACAACTGGCTGTTTTGGACTGCCAGAAATGTACTGAAATGTACTGATATAGAGCAATTTGTGAAAACTTAAACTTTCTAAACGGAACCGCACTTATTCGGGATAAACGGGAACAATTTGGGCACCTTTTACTAACTTTGGGCACCGCAAAACCTCAAATTTGGGCACCGCAAACAGATTTTGGGCACCGCAAAAATGAGGTCAACAAACAAAGATTAGTAACCCAAAATACCCGAAGCAATGAAAGTAAGCGTCACTCTCCGAAAAAGTCGGAGCAAGAAGGAGAACATTGGCATTCTCTACTTCCGTGTAAGAGACAACAAGGCAGACCTGCGAGCTGCCAGTTCCATCACCATCAATCCCGAATACTGGGATGCATCAGTGCCAGGCTATGCCGCCAACACCCCGAAAATGGTAGTCCCGATAGAACGGCAGCAACAGACAAACGAGTTAATACAGAAGATATTGAACATGATAAAGACGAAATACAAGAAAGGCATGGATGCCAAATGGCTTGCAGCCGCATTGGAGGACTGCACCCTGAAAATGGCAGAGACCAAGGCCGATGATAAAGCCGCCCTTCCTGCTGATGAGTATAACGGCAGCGAGGAACCAGGGCTGATAGACTACTTCAAGATGTATCTGGAGCGGTCGGAGTTCAACGACTGGCACCGCCAGGCGCAGACCTCTGTCCTTCATCGACTCCAGCGTTATGAGAAGTGGCTGGGGTACAACAACGGCAATTCCGACTTCCGTCTCTCCCTTGAACTTTTCGACAAGGAACAGGTGGAGGACTACGCCGACTACATGGAACATGAGCATGAGTACCGTGATGCTAACCGCAAGTTCTTCGACCAGTTCAACATCAAGAATGAGAAGTGGATTCGTCCCATTTCCCGAAATGGCATTATCAGCGGCATCAAGCGACTCAACATGTTCCTTAACTGGGCTGTGAAGGAAGGCTATCTGACAGACACTTCCTTCCGCAATGTGTCGCTCGACCAGCAGCTCTTCGGTACACCTTATTATCTTACCATTGAGGAACGTGACAAGGTGATGACCTTAGACCTCAGCCAGTACCCACGTCTGGAGCGTCACCGTGACAAGTTCATCTTCCAGTGCCTTGTGGGCTGTCGCAGCAACGACCTTGAATACTTCACATGGCAGCACATCAATGGTGACTTCCTGGAATATATCCCACACAAGAACCTTCTGGCTGGCCGCACGGAACTTGTGCGTGTTCCCCTTTGTGACAAGGCAAAGGCTATCTTGGAGGAACTTGACCCCGAATGTGAATACCTCTTCCGATGGTTCTCACATGACCTATACCGACAAGACATCAAGAGAATCCTCAAAATGGCAGGAATCGACCGAATCGTGATGACCCTCAATCCGCTGACACGTCAGGCAGAGCAGCGTCCGCTATATGAGGTGGCTGCCTCACATCTGGCCAGACGCACCTTCATCGGCAACCTCTACAAACAGGTCAAAGACCCTGCGCTGATAGCGTCTCTTACGGGACACACAGAGAACAGCGTTTCCTTTACTCGCTACCGTGCCATTGATGATGACACCAAGCGTGACATCCTGAAGATGATTGAATAATACCATATTACCCAATAATATAAGAATATCATTAGACATGAAGATTTCCGCTTTTATCCGCGCCAAGTCCGCCAAGAACAATGTGACCGACAAGGCAACCATATATTTCCGCGTCCGTGATGATCGTACAAGGACGGACATCAAGGCCGCAAGTGAGCTGACCATCAATCCCAACCACTGGAGCAGCGAGCGTCAGGGCTACCGCCTCCGTGTGGCTCTGGTGTCCAATGAGGAACAGCTTCGCCTGAACCGCTCCGTGATGGAGATAACCAGCCTTATCTCCAGGGAGTTTTATATTGGTGCCACCAACAAGTGGCTGCAACAACTCATATTTGCCTACCACCACCCCAATGCCTTCAAGGTGCAGAACGGCGAGATTGTAGAGACTGGCCTTGCCGTCTGGGGCAGGAAGTTCATTGAAGAGAAGAAGTCCGACAAACATCAGGCTTCCAACTACCGTGGTGTCATAGACAAGATGGAACGCTTCGAGAAATATCAGCGCAGCGTCCTCAAGATGAAGGACTACTCATTTTCCATCGGCTCCATCACTGCCGAGGACATTGCCGCCTTCAAGAAATTCGTGGAGCAGGAACACACCTTAGTGGACAAGTACCCCTCCATCTATGGCAAGCTCGACAACCGCACCAAAGGCAGGATAAAGATGCCCAGAGGGGGCAACACCGTGAACAACATCCTTACCATGGTACGCACCATCGTACACTGGGCTTTTCTCAACGGCGCACAGGGCGACAACCCCTTTGACAGGTTCGACATGCCGGGGACGCTCTATGGAACGCCATACTACCTGACCATCGCCGAGCGTGACCAGGTGTTGGCATACGATTTCAGCGACAACCCCACGCTGGAGAACTACCGCGACATGTTCATCTTCCAGTGCATGGTGGGATGCCGTTACGGTGACCTTGTGAGTTTCACCACCGACAATATCATTGACGGTGTGCTGGAGTACATTCCGCAGAAGACCCGCAACAAGGTCGGGGCAAGCGTCCGTGTGCCGCTTGGGGCAAAGGCGATGTCCATCATTGAACGCTTGAACCGCAGTAAGGGCGAGGTGCTGTTTCCCCAGCACATCAATTTCAAGTACAATGATGCCATCCGTGAGATTCTGACCAAGGCAGGTGTCAACCGTATCGTCACGGTCATTGACACGCTTACCCATCTGGAGGTGAAACGCCCCATCAATGAGATAGCATCCAGCCACATGGCTCGCCGCACCTTCATTGGCAACCTGTACAAACAGGTCAAAGACCCGAATCTGATTGCTTCGATGTCCGGCCATGTGGCAGGCTCCAAGGCTTTTGCCCGGTATCGTGCCATCGATGATGACATGAAGAAGGAGCTTATTGGACTGATAGACTGACTATACTTCCTATACACTTATACCCCTATACACTTATACACAGTATACACATATACATATTATACACCATTTAACTGTAAAACATCATGGATATTTCAACACTCATGGAGATTGGCGGTGGCAACCTCAAACTGGAGGTCACTGCCGCTGACCTCACCAAATTCGCTAAAGATGTCGTTGACATGACCCTTGCGGCAAGGAGCAAGGAAGTGACCAAGACAGGTGCGAACGCCATCAATGGTGAGACCTACCTTTCCTCTGGTCAGGTATGTGATAAACTGGGCATTGCCAAATCGACCCTCTGGCTATGGCAGAAACGTGGCATCATTGCCCCTAAGAAAGTGGGCAGTCACAACCGCTATGCCCTGTCGGATATTGTACGGTTGTTGAACAATGGGCAGCTGGGTAACGTCCCCGTTAATTACCCATCTGGAAACACTGGCTGCAACGCTGATGAAACTGGCAAGGAGGACGAGACATGATACAGGACTTGAAACAGCAGAAAGGCCGTCCCCTTGACAGAGCCTACCTTATTGACGCTTTCGAGCTGTGCCGTATCAGCGCACGGGTTTATGCCAGATACCGCTGGCGGTATGCTGATTGGCTCACCCTGCGAATCGCCATGAACAAGTACAAGACTGTCTCTGACTTCCTTCACAGGGATGACGAGGACAAATCTCCCGATGCCGTATTTGGCAGACGGTGGGAACTTGTTGGAGAGCTGGTCAACAAATGTATGCCAGATTTGACCGACAAACAAGTGGCACGTCTTGGTGCCAAACTCTTGTGGATTGCCGAAAAAGATACTCCAGAGAAACTGGAGGCTGATTTACAGCGATGGCTACATGAGAGCAGGTAATGGTCTGGCAAGCAGCCCTCAGTCAGGAGGCGTAACAGTCTGCCGATGTCACAGCCACGACAGACCCTTACTACTTCTTCTCTTGACTGAAATAGCTCCACCTATCGGCACATGCCTGCGGCAAGAGCCTACAGGTGTAACAAGCCGAACAAAAGGGAAAAGGAAGTCAGCAGACTACCGCTTACCACCTTTCTCTTTTGACAGTCGGTTTTCCACCGACAGGGACTCTTCCAAGATTATGCCGACAGCCAGCGACTTTACAGCCGTGAAGCCCCAGTCAGTCGTGGTCGAATTACGACCAGTTATAGCAAGAGTTGCCCATGTCACACAAATGCGCTTCGCAGCATCCGTGCCGACAAGTGCCTCTTGCCACTACTCGCAGGCTCGCACTGGTTTTCCTAACCCTTTGTAGTTTACAACCGAAATGACAGATACCAACCCTAAAGAGAACCGTACCCGACGCATTCAGGTACGGCTGACAGAATCAGAATACAAGACCGCCGACGGCATAGCCGAAAAGTGCGGACTGACCATGAGCCGCTATGTCCGAAAGGTCATCACAGGCCACCATCCCAAGGCGCGGATGACCCAGCGGGAGGCAGATGCAATCGCCGCCCTCAACGATGCCAGGGGCGAACTTGTGCATGTGAAGAATGCACTCAAAACCCGGAATCAGGAAGAGCGCAGGAGGCTCTTCCGCAGTGATGACTTCATGCGCTACTGGCTCCAGAAAGTGGATACTCTCATGGAGCGATGGAACAACATCATTGAAAGTCTGTCCAGATAAATGCCACTTTGTCTATGATAGCACAAGTACACACCATTTCACACGGAGCCGCCATGACAACCTATGCCATGGACAAGCTCGATGCCGAGACAGTGAAGTTAAATTTCCTGCCGGAAGACCTGTCACCGTCTGCCATCTGGGGACGGATGATGCTGCATATCAGAGAGACGGAAAGGCAGCGCAAGGGCAACAACGAGTTCAAGAAGTTTGCAATCCGCATAGAGCTGTCCCCTTCCAAGGAGGAAACCGAGGGCTGGACGATGGCAGACTGGCAGCAACTCGTCGATGAGTTCATCAACGAGTTTGACTCTCTCGACATGACCCCTTACCATGGCCGACCGAAGGATGCACATACCAATCTGGCGCATAGCCAGTATGTGGCATCGCTCCACGTCGATAGTGAATCCGGCATTCCACATCTGCATATCGTGGTGAACCGTGTGGACATGAACGGTCATGTGAACAACGACCACAAGATTCGTGAGCGTGGATGGATGGCCGCTGACATCATCAACCAACGCCGCAGATGGAAACTGCCAAAGGATATACGCGACCGACACAGACACCAGATAAACGATGCTTGCAAAGCTGCGCTCCGTGAGCTTGACAAGTTCTCTTGGGAGGGCTACTGCGACAAGATGAAGGACAAGGGTTATTCCGTCATGCTCCGCCATGACAAGCAGGGAAAGCTTGTGGGTTACACCGTCTGGATGGGCAACAGCCACTTTAAGGCTTCGGAACTTGGCGTAGCCCGTAACCTCACTGTGCCGAAGATAGAACACACCTGGCAGAAACTCCATCAGCATGATGGACAGCACATAGTGGCTCATTCTGGCACAGGACTGAAGCCTGATAGCCAGTTGTCCCGACCTATCAGTGCCACACCTGATGCCACTAAGCCGAAGTCTGTAGTGGAGCGTTATTCGGAACGGATGGCAGGGCAACAGCGGACAGCCGAACCGCCCCGATATATCAAAGACATACCATATAAGGACGGGAATTGTCACATTGATATTCCGCAGTCTATTCACGACATGATAGACCGTGAGGTGTCTGTGCATCCAGACAACGAGACTGCCACACATGAGGATGTCGTGAAGGTCGCCATGCTCCTGTTTGCTGGCTATATCGACGCAGCCACCGCCATGAGCGAAAGCAGCGGCGGAGGGGGCAGCGCACCAGACAGCGGCTGGGGACGTGACAAAGACGATGACGAGGAGTGGGCACGCCGATGTGCGCAGATGGCAACACGCATGAGTACACCAAAACCGAAATACGGATATAAACGAGGACGTTAATATGGGACTGAGACAAAAACCTATACAGGAATACCGCCCAACGGAAGAACCGAAGGCGGTACCCACCGCCAATGCTGGCGAGAGCGCAGAACTGGAGGAAGTTCTGCAAGTGGCAGAAGCCGAAAACGCAATACAGGAGAAGCTGGGCTTGTTGCGCAAGGAGATCCAGGAAATGGAACTCACGCGCACCGCATTGAACGAGGCAACCAAGGCACAGACTACTGCCAAGGATGACCTTAGTGAAACCATGAAGGCATTCCATGCCGCCAAGGATTCTGCTGACAATATCGTCTCAGGTATTGTGGCGCAAATCGTCCGTGTGGAGAACATACACTTAACCGCCCATCTGGACGAGGGCAGCGTTGCTCAGGTTCAGGAGACCAACCGCACGGCGATAGAACATGAACGTGGGGTTCTGGCCCAACACAGGAAAGAGCAGGAAGCCATGTTCCGCAAGCAGTCACAACGCATGGCGGATATTGTTAGCAGAGGCGAAGGGGTCTGGATTTCACTGCGGCTTTTCTACATCATAGCACCGATAGCCCTGTTCGCCATATTCGCTTGGGTGATATACTTTTCCTTCTGGATTTACTTCCACTGGATAGCGTAAAAGATGTGAATTTATCAATGATTGCGATGACCGCTAAATCAGAATTTAGCGACACCTGACCGTTCATTAGGAGCGGCAGGAGTTCGTCGCGCTGCTTAGACAGATTCTCATTCTCTTTTTGAAGTTCCAATTGCCTATCGTTTAGAGCAGAAACTCT
>JAFVGN010000064.1 GCA_017474925.1 Prevotella sp.
ACGTGGCGAGTACAACTTTACCAGTCCGACGCTCATAAACGTGTACCAGCCATTTATCATTTCTGGCGTATCGTTCTCAAGCAGTTTCAGCAACTCGCGTGTAAACTCAAGATATCCCGAGCCATTGGCAGTAACGATACGACCATCAGTTACGGCCTGCTCGTTCACATAACCGGCCTCGTTGGTATAGTTGTTGCCACCCCACAATTTCAGTTGGTCGATACCATTACCTGTATGTTTGATGTTGTTCAGCAGTCCATGCTTGGCCATCCACGAAGCGGCATTACAGATAGCCCCCACAACAACACCTTTGCTCAGTGCATCCTTAACAATGGGCAATACACGCTCAGCTTCGGGATTCATCCAACCGAAACCACCTATCAAGACCAAGGCAGCATAATCTTCAGGCATGGTTTCGAACGAATAGTCGGGCAGGGTTCGCATACCGCCTATCGATTTTACAGGCTCCATCGTTGGTGCTACCATCTTGTTAATATACTTAGGCTCCTTGCGAAAGCCTGTGGCATCGGTGCTCACTGCACCTGGCATAAAACCTATTTCGTGCTCTGCATAATTATCCAGTAATATGTACAATATTTCTTTCATCTGTATATTAAATGATTTATAAAACTTTGACAAAATCTCTTTTCCATAGTTTCCTTAAATATATAATATTATTTTCATTGTTTCACGATAGTATCTGTTGTTTCAGAATTCCTCAAACGGCATCATTACGCCACATTGGTAGTCTGGCGACTCGATGTCAGTACCCTGATACCACTCCATGCAGCAGGAATTCGGAGTCCATTTGTACTCAGGATGAGCAGGCAGCCACTCCTTATGGAACTTCTCGTACTGCATCTGAAAAACTTTCATGCCTCCCTCGAAATGCATCTTCAGCCACTTCCCGCTATGAATTGGGAAGAGTTGCATTCCTGCGGGCACTTCGCCACCTTTATAAATACCGCCAATGACGTAAGTAAAGGTGTTTTTGCTGCAAGTTCCAAAATTTTGTTCAGCACATGTAGCACAATTGTGATTAGGAATATCGCAAGTGCAGAGTCCAAATTCGCCAACACCGTTGTCGAATGCGGCCTTCTGGAAAGCGTTGGGTTCTTGCTTTTCAAAAATCACTGGCTTGATAATCTTTTCCACAAACTCACCCCAGAACTTAGGGCATTCTTCTTTTGCCTCATTAAAGGCAATCTTCTTGGACATGCCAATAATCTGCATATCGTACAGTTCAATAATCTCGTGTTTCATTTTTAATTATTTGTTTGACGCTGCGAAATTACGAATATTTGCGAATACCAACAAAAATCTGGGATATTCTGTCTGAAAAAGTGATGAATGGTAATTGTATCTTATAATACTTTCTTAAATCCAGGAATCATCTTGACCATCCATGTCAGGTGGAAGGAAAGAACTGTGGTGACCACACCGATGAAAAGGAATTTGCCAAAGGCTCCTATCCAAATGCTGTCCATAGCATTCTGCAAAACAATCATCAGTAGCAGGTGGAACATGTAGGCGCCATACGACTGGGCGGCGCACCATTGCCAGAAACGGGATGTGGTGCTAACGAATTCACGGAATAACCATATCAGGCCAAAGCTAATGAACACGCACATCAGTGACTCGTAGATGCCAAACCACTGCCACACAAAAGCGTCCCAAGGTCCACCATCACGAAGATAATTGCCCATAGCTAATGCGATGCCAATGAGCAGAGCCATAAATCCTACACTATTACTCATCTTGTCGAGCCATTGAAAGCGATAGGCCAGGATGCCAAGAACGAACATCATGACATATTGGAGATAGTGTGCAGGCTCCATAGGGAGGGGGATGATGCCAAACGGCCAGATCCAATGGTCCTGAGGACTTATCTGACGGATGACGTAGCTTCCTACTCCCATCAGCAGGGCAACGACAAGTAGTCCAATGATAGTGGGCTTAGAGTAGCACGCCTCGTTAACAGGTTGTACCCATTGACGTATCAAGGCATAAATGAGACAGAACACCAACAGGCTCTCGACAAACCACATGTGGCCAATCTCCGGCTTTCCGCTTAGGATACTGATGATGCCACCCATGAAAAGCAATGGAACACCTAATCGGAGCAGTTTCTTGTGTACGAATTGCTTGGTTCCCTGCTTATCGAAACTTCTTGGGACAAAATAGCCAGATATAAAGAAGTAGAGCCCCATAAAGAAGGCAGCATTGGTAGAGAAGAAATGCCAAATCCAAGGCATGAATTCTGCAGGATTGGATGGTGTATAAGCCCAACCACCACCATTGCCGTAAGCCTGACCGGCATGGTGCATAATCACCAAGACGGTCAGGCAAACCTTCAGATTATCGAGATAGCAAAGACGTTTCATTGGTGCAAAATTACGAAGAATTCCGTTTGTTGCCAAAAAATAGTGCTATTTGATTACATTCTTGCCTTCTGCTTCTCGCCGGCACCAGAGCCGCGATACTTCGAGCGGGCCTCGTTGAACTTCCAGGTAAGGTCAAGCACAAAGGTGCGACGGGCAGGATTGTGCGTAGTCAGTTCTCGATAACCGAAGACGATGGCATCGGTCTTGTTGGTGTGGAAGATATCGCTGCAACGCAAGTCGAAAGTGAGTGTACCCATACGCTTTAAGTTGAGATCACGCTGCAGGCCTACGTTGGTGAAAAGGCGAGTGCTGGTCATGCGGAAGTTGTTGTAATCGCCCTTCGAATTCCACTGGAGTGAGGCGTTGAGCCGGAAACCGTATGGCAATTCGATGTCGTTCTGCCAACCAAGAATAAACCAAGGACGGTTCAACGTGATGGTAGAGCCATTGGCCGTAGGCGACTTGAAATCCTGCAACTGAGTGATGAAGCTCCACATAGGATGCCAGCAGCCGATGGTAGGCCGTGCTGATAACTGGATGCTGAACTTGTTGTAATCCTCCCAGCTGTTGATGGGACGCACAAGGCTGACAAGGGGATCTTCTGAACCAGGGAAAGGCTCTGTCGACATAGTGAGGGCATCCTTCACGCGGCCATAGTTCAGCATCAGGTTCGCCCATTTATAGGCAGCATTGAGCACCAGGCTATGGGTATAAGTCGGCAACAGATATGGGTTACCGCTTTGGTAAGTATAGCGGTTGACGTAAACCGTCGAACTGGTCAGATTGGCATAGTTAGGACGCTCGATGTCACGACGGTAGGAGAGGGAGAGTTGTGCCTTGCCTACAGGGGCAGAGATGACCGCCGTAGGGAACCAGTCGCCATAGTCGCGGCAGACTTCATCCTCCTTCTTACCGAAGTTGAAGTAGTCGTTTGTCAGATGCTCATAGCGCAGTCCTACCTGTGCATAGACTTTGCCAAAAGAGCGACCATACTCCAGGAAGGCAGCTGATGTTTTCTCATTAATCTCTGTGTCGGTGGTCTTCACAGGCACATAGTCGCTAGCCATAAACGAGTAGGCGTCGGTGCGATGATTATAGCTATATTCTCCACCCAGAGAGAGATTACCTTTCCATACAGGATAGGAGAGGATGAGTTTTGTGGCCCAGAAGTTGTTGCCGCTGAGGGTGTTGCTCTCGATGGTACGAGGAGCTGTAGTGTCTCCAGATGCAGGGGCTGTCTGCTCCGTGGTACTACCAGGCGTCTTGGTGTCGTCAAAGAGTCCGTCGATATTGAGGTCGATACCCAGATTGCCCACCTTGCCGTTATAGTAGGCATTGAAGATGTGTTTGCTGAAACTCTCATCCTGCCAAATGCGACTTTCTGAATGCTCCGTGTATTTGCCGTTCACGTAGTTGTCGGTAAAGAACATACTGTTGAAGTCGCTGCTGGGGTGGCGGTCGTATTTATAAAAGGCACCGAAGCTGTGGTTCTCATCGACCATATAGTTTAGCTGCAATTGCGGTGAATAACCCTTCCAGATGCTCTTCGATTCCTGCGAGTTGTTGCTCTGGATGTAATCCGGGCCTACAAAGTAGGTGAGCTCATGCTCCTGCAACGATTTTGCATGACCGTAGCGCCCTGCCCACAGCGAGGCGGTAATGTCGAGACCGCCTGTGCGGTAGTTCACATCCAGGTTGTTCGTCAGCGTGTGACCATACTGGTATATGCCACTGAAATAGTCCTGAAACGAGAAACCTTCGCCCTGTGCCTTCTTTAGCGTGATGCGAACTACGGCTTTGGTCGATGCCTTATAGCGGGCACCAGGGTTCTGAACTACATCTACATGCTGGATTTGGTCAGAACGCAGGCGAGAGAGTTCATTCAGATCCTGTACCTTACGACCATTGATATATACCTCAGCATCGCCGCGTCCCAGCACCGTCACACTACCGCCGCGTTCAGTCTCAATCGATGGTATCTTTCCTAAGGCATCGCTTACGGTTCCGGCTTTCTCCAAGATGGTTCCAGCCACAGTGGTACGCATGGCATCACCTTTGGCATGTGTCTTGGGCAGCTGACCTTTTACTACAACTTCGCTGAGCAGTTGCGTGTCCTCCTTCATCTGGATAGACAAGTCCTGACCTGCCTTTATATATAAGGTTTGATAGCCCACGCTAGTCACCTTAAACAGACCTTGTTTTATATCCGTCACAATATTGAACATGCCTTGCTCGTCAGTCATCGCACCCTGCACAAAGGCCGAGTCGGGCAGCGACAGCAGCACCACGTTCACATAGGGCATCGGCTCGCCCTTCTCATCCAATACTCGTCCGCCAAAGTCTTGTGTCTTAGCGAAACTCATCATTGTCATCATTATTGCAGCCATCAGAACTGCTAGTCTTACGTTAATTCTTTTCATCTTTTCAAATTTATATTTTTCTTATTTTTTATTCTTTATATCCCCGCTGCCCAAGAAACACCGAGTTTCGCGGTTTTCGACCGCAAAGATATGACATACTATTTGATTCTCCTAATTTCTGGGATATACGGTGTAAAAATGTGACGAATGGCTAATTGCTACTCATTCTCTGACGCTCTGCCTGTCCGGCACCAGTGCCCTTATACTTGCTCTTCGAGGCGTTGAATGTGTAGCGCAGCGTGATGTTCAAGTTGTGGTTGCTGCGCACAGCGCTCTCCTTAACCTGATAACCACCACAGCTCATGCGCATGTCCTGAACACTACGCTGCAGCACGTCGTTGAGGCTGACACGAAGACAAAGAGCATCATTCTTCAACCAACACTTTTGAACTACAACCCCAAGAAGATATGATGCCGACTCCATGTGGAAGTTGATGACATCACCTTTAGTCATGATGTTCATGTTAGCCTCCAGTTGCCAGCGGTGTGGCAGACGGAAAGCATTGTTCAGGTCGATGAAGAAGATGGGCTTCGTGTAGGTCTCCTTTACCTTACCTGTTTCTGAGCGTGGATCGTCAAACTCCATCGTGTTCCAGAACTTCTGTCCACCAACAGTCCAGTTGGGGCTCCAGATACCGAAAGTGGGATTGGCAGAGAGGAAGATGGCGAGGTTGCGCACAGGGTCTTTCAGATTCACGCGCTTCATCATAATCATGCCCTCATTGCCATAAGCGTAAGGCAGTTGCGACAGCGTATTATCGCGACGCTCGTATGCTGCAAAGAGGTTCAGCCACTTATAGCGGGCATTGAGGCTCACCTCCTGCATCGTGGCATTCTTCAGCGTAGGATCGCCCTGAGTCAGCGTGTAGGAGTTGATATAGGTGATACGATCGCTCAAACTGTTATAGTCAGGACGGATGGTCTTGAAACTGTAGGCTACTGAAGTCTGCACGGGTCCGAACTGTCTTGCCCACGACAGACTGGGGAAGAATTCGTTCTGATAACGCGTCATATTGTTGGCAGCATCGAGATGATCAGTATAGTCGAAACCCACATGCTCATAACGTAAACCAGCACTGAAGTTACCCACCTTCTCCAGGTTGAAGTTGTAGGCTACGAAGGCTGCGATATTATTTTCCTTCACCTTCGAATCAGAAGCAGGCAAGGGATAGTTGGTGATGGAAGAACTGTTGTTGCGAGTCACAAACGAGAGCTCCGTTCCTGCCTCCAGTTGTCCTTTCCAGACGGGATAGGTCAGCACCAGTTTTGTAGCCCACAGAGATATAGTAGTGCTATTGTCCTGTTCCATAGCATGGTGGTCAGTATGATTAACGAGTTCATTGATATGATTATCAACGTTAGTCTTGTCCGTCAGGAAATCCATGTTCAGGTCAATGCCCATTTTGCCTACCTTACCATTGTAATATGCATTGCCCTCCCAATTATAGAAGGTGTGGCGATGCTCGTCTTGAGTAGAATAATTGTGTTCCTTCTCCTGGAGGGGCTGGCGCTCGATGTCCGTCTCCACCATCAGGTCTGTGGTGGCGTTGAAGCGGTCGTTGCGTTGGATTCTGGCACCAACAGAATGATTTTCTGCTATCTGCCAGTTGACCCCAAGGTTATAGTCAAGCCCATTGTTCTTATAATGGTTCCTGGAATGAGTTTCCTGCATGATGCTCAAAACGCCCCTATCAGTAGGCAGGTAGTTTGACTGCTCATCGTTTCTTAGGCTATTTAGGTCCCATTTCCAGTAGTTCAACATTCCAAACAGGTCGAGGTTGTTATGGCGGTAGCGCAGGTTCAATTGAGCACTAGGGTCGCTCTCGCCAAACCTCAGATCCTGATTAAAACCAGTATTCAAGTCGAAGCCGAAGCCGTCGCCCTCTCTGCGGATGGTCTTGATCCTCACGACAGATGATATCGTAGCATCGTATTGCGCACCTGGATTGGTAATCACTTCCACATTCGCAATCTCCTCTGAACGCAGCCGTTTCAGTTCTTCTTTGTCGTGCATCTTGCGGCCATTAATATAAAATATAGGTGTACCCTTGCCCAGCACTTCCAGTTCGTCGCCCTTCAGAGTCATACCAGGCACCTTGGCCAACATCTCCTTGGCTGTTCCCGAGGTTCCAAGAATAGTCCCCTGGATGGTGGTTACCATCGAGTTGCCCGTCAGTTTCGTCTTCGGCATCTGTCCTTTTACGATAATTTCGTTCAATAATGGCAGGTCTTCCTCCATTTGGATGGTACCCACATTCGTACCTTTTACATCCACGTATTGCGTACGATAGCCGATAAACGAAAGTCGCAAGATGCAGCACGCATCTGTTGTCTGAATCATAAACGCACCATTCTCGTCGCTCGTAGCACCCTGGATATAGGTAGAGTCTGCCGAAAGCAGTGCCACACTTACAAATCCGAGTGGCTCACCATTCTGATCTATTACTCGTCCACCTACGTCCTGAGTCTTGGCCTGAGTTGTCAGGCTCATCATCATTGTAGCCATTAGGGCTATCATTTTCAAACTTAACTTTTTCATAACTCTGCAATTTTGAATAATTTGCCTGTTGGACGATGCAGAGATATGCTATAGTTGCGATTTAGCTCCAATTTGTGACGAATGGTACGATTCTGTGACGAATGGTATTATTTGCTGCGAATAATATGTCCTTCCTGTATGGCTGCGAAGAGGGCGATGCAGGCAATCACCCATGCAACAGGGATGAAGTATGACTGTCCAATAGTCATCATGCCGATAAAAAGTAGGAATCCTGTCAATTTGTTGGCTTTTGTGTGTAGGAATTGACTGTGTCTTTGCCTGTCACGACTCAGCCATCCAAACAAGTTTGGCGGCTCTCGCTGCTCCAGGCATTGTCTTTTTAAGACCGGGATAATAGCACCACGCGATAAAGGCTGGAATGATGGACGAGAAAAATTGAAGCCAACTGACGTGTTGTTGAGCGTCAGTGAAAAAATCCGCCACACAAACCCAGCCTCCTGCCAAGGCACGAAGACTGTATAGCACAATGATTACAATAATGGCCATGCGAGTCAGTGGGAGCTGCCGGATGTCGCCAGAGGCTGAGAGAGCATAGAACCCTGCCAAAGTGAAGGCCAGGACGAGGACGACGGTTATAGCATAAAGCATCCATACGTGACCAAACACCATATTATACATTACGTCTTTGATGCCGTATGCGTCGAATGCTTCATCCAATGCAAAGAGACAGCCAAGATGGCCAACGGCTATGATAAAGTGGAGAATAGCCCCGAGTCGCAATCTTTTTCCAAATGAAACGTAGTGACTCGTTGTCGCACCGCATTGTTCGAAGAGAATATCGCAGGCATTATTGCATCAGTTCGTCTTTCCTGACTGATACCTCTACGTTCAACTCAATGTTGTTCTTGGTAAGATATCCTTGTCCGTCTGCTGTCCCTTCATGCCACAGCAGACGAACAATAACAATGTAATCGATATAAAAAACTTCATATTTTTATTCATTGGTTCTATTTATGAACCCATTCTGGCCTGAGCATCCTTACCTGCGCCGGTACCTTTGTACTTGCTGCGAGTAGC
>JAFVGN010000065.1 GCA_017474925.1 Prevotella sp.
TGTCCTCATACTTGTTCGTGCTTAGTCATGATGAATGAGAGTAGCATGGACATCGCAAGAACACCAAAGATAACGATAAGGCTGATGGAGGTCGGCACCTCTATATGAGGTATGTTCAAGTTCAGGCCTACGAGTGCACCAAAGCTGTTGATATACTCATTCATGGCCAGCAACATTTTGAGACCGACGAAAATCAGTATGATACCAAGTCCGTATTTCAGATACTTGAAGTATTTAGCCACAGCAGCCAGGGCAAAATACAGGGCACGGAGTCCGAGGATGGCAAAGATGTTGGAAGTGAGCACAATGAACGGATCTCGACTGACGCTGAACACAGCTGGAATGCTGTCAACAGCAAAAGCAACATCAGTGGTCTCAATGACCAGCAGGGCTACGAATAGCGGTGTGGCCATACGCCGCCCTTTCTCAACGATAAAGAAGTGATCGCCATGCATGCCGTCGGTCACGGGATAGATTTTGCGAAACCAGCGCACTATGATGTTCTGTGAAGGGTCTGACTGATTGTTGTCATCGTGGGCAAACATTTTGCCGCCCGTATAGAGCAGGAAAAGTCCGAAGAGGCCTAACACCCACTCGAAACGTTCCACCATTGCAGCACCGGCAAAGATAAAGATACTGCGAAGGACCAATGCCCCGAAGATGCCCCAAAAGAGCACCTCATGCTGATATTTGCGTTCGATGCCGAAGAACGAGAACAGCATGAGAAACACAAACAGATTGTCCATCGACAGCGACTTCTCTATCAGGTAGCCTGCAAGAAACTCCAAAGCCATCTCGTGAGAGTCGCCTGGATAAAAGAAATAGATGCCTGCGCAGAACAGCAGAGAGACGCCTATCCACACCGCAGTCATCTTTAGCGCTTCGCCAATCTTCACCTCATGCTGTCCTTTCTTGCCGAACATTTTCAGGTCGGCTACCAGCATGAAAAACACTAATACATAGAAAACAATCCAAGCCCAAAGGGGCAATACCATCAAATTCATGGTGCAAAATTACATAAAAAAGCGATAATAGCAATGATGCTATGATTACATTTGTGTTACATTTCACAAAATCAACAGCAAAGTGGGGTCACCAGAGCGACACCCCCACTTGCTGATTATAATGTGAATGCCATCAACTAAACAAGTTGTGTGATAGACTCTACATCCTTGCCCTCATAGAAGCGCGGCTCGAAGACTGGCTTGTACTGAAAGTCGCCGAAGTGGAACAACTGAAGGCCACAGAACTGATGATCGTCGCTCTGGCAGAGCTCCAAGCGGAAGTTGCCGTTGGCCCCAGCCACAGGCTTGCCTTTCTGCACGATGTCAGCAGCCATCTTGTCAAAAGGCATCTCCAGTAGACGCTCCACACGCTCTCCCTCAGAAGGACTATATTCCAGTATGTAGGCCTTAACCTGACTCTGAGTAGGCGTATAGATGGCCTTGGTTGAAAACAATGATTTTTTAATCTCGATATGCGGATATGCGGAGAGGGCAGCAGCCATCTCCAAGTGTTTGATACTTGACATAGTTGTTACTTTTTATAAATAAATAATGTGAATTAATTTTGTGTGTCCTTGTGAAAATCAGACAACTACGTCAACGAATAATGTGCCTCAGTGCGATAACATAGTAGTCGCACGAGGCCGACATGCAGAATGGTGACGTCTCCTGGCGGCATCTGCTGTCATAGTAGGAATTAAAGTGTTTGACAATATGTTGCCGAACGGCAAAGTTGCCGAACGGCGTGATGGTTCTTCCTGTCTTAGAGCCTTGTGAGGGCAGGATGCGCTGAGGGCGTGAACTGCAGACACGATAAATCTGTGAGGCATCAGTGAGCGTGGCTTCATGGTGATGCTGTTGAAGCGGAACCATGACGGTTGACTCCATTGGATGCAAGGGTATTTCGGCTAAAGCGTCATCCTTGCTTTGCCAGTTCAGCAGAACCGTCAGGCATACGGCACAAAGGACCGTCAACATCCGTATCATCAGTAGTATTCGCCTCATAATGCGCTGCAAAGGTATAAATAATAATCAAAAAGACGACTAATCCGAGCGGAAAACCTTCACAAAATGTATTTCTCCCTAACAATCTCGTTCTTAGCCAATGTTCTTTCCTAAATCAAAAGCCTCCTGCAGTTTGGGATTACCCTCAATCTCACGAGGGTCATTCACACCTCCGCAGAAAAGCGTTCCTGCCAGGTGACTCTTGGGATAGCAGTCTATCCAGCCCGTCAAGCCCATTTCGGCACGCTTCGGCGTCTGCTCATCATCCTCTGCAGCCGTTGTCAGCAGATAGACGTCACGAAACGCATAATCCTGTTCATACATCGCATTCATGCGGTCTATGAGGGTCTTCATCTGGCCGCTCATCTCGTAATAGTAGATAGGTGTTGCCCAGCATACCACATCAGCCTTCAGCACCTTGGCCATGATGTCGTTCACATCGTCATTGATGACACAGTGCCCAAGTTTCTGGCAACCCAGACAACCCTTGCAGAACTGAATGTTCTTGCCAATGAGAGAAATCTTCTCCACCTCGTTTCCCGCAGCCTTTGCTCCTTCCACAAACTGGTCAGCGAGCATGTCGCTGTTTGAGCCCCGTCTAAGGCTCGTAGAAATAACAATTACCTTTTTCATACTTCTATCTTTTTAATCACTTTGGCAGGTACCCCCCCAACAATCGTATTCGGTTCAACATCCTTAGTTACTACAGCACCTGCAGCTACTACGGCTCCATCGCCGATGGTCACACCTGCAAGAACTGTAGCATTGGCTCCAATCCAAACGTTCTTTCCGATGTGAATGGGGGCATAGCTCATACTTTGACGCTTGGCCGGGTCAAGGTCGTGGTTGATGGTTGCCAGCACGACATTGTGTCCGATGAGAGCGCCCTCGTCGATGGTGATGCCACCTTGGTCTTGGAACTTACAGCCCATGTTGATGAAGACCCGTTCGCCAACAACGGTGTTCTTACCGCAGTCGGTATGAAACGGAGGAAACATACCTAACGTCTTGGGAACTTCACGCCCCCAAAGCTGTTCCAGCAAATCGTGCAGCTGCTCTGGAGTATGATACTTGCCGTTAATCTCTGCTGTTATCTTCAGTGCCTCCTGCGACAGCTGATGGAACATCATGTGGACATCA
>JAFVGN010000005.1 GCA_017474925.1 Prevotella sp.
CTCTCATTGATCTGCTCAACAGCAAAAACTCACTGGAACAGGAAGACAACAGATGTGTTCAGCTGGAGCTCAAGTTTAAGGACTAACTTACATTTTGTCACATTCTGAAATGTTAATGGTTTTTAGTGGACACTAGTGAATCTTTTTCATAGTTTTCCTTTCTCCTTTACTTAGTGATTACACTTGTTTATATATTAAAACGTTGGCAAAGTTAAAGATTTTTTTTGTACGTTGTTATTTTTATTTTAACTTTTTAACGTTTCATTAAAAGATTGTCAATTCTACAGGACAGTGGTCGCTGCCCATTATTTCCGTGTGGATTTTGGCATCCTCAATGCGTTCTTTCAACCGTTCTGACGTCACAAAATAGTCTATGCGCCATCCCGCGTTCTTCTGGCGAGCCTGGAAACGGTATGACCACCACGAATAAGTCACCTGTTCAGGATATAGTGTACGGAACGAGTCAATGAAACCGCTATTTAATAATAAGGTGAATTTCTCCCTCTCCTGATCTGTAAAACCGGCATTCATGCGGTTAGTCTTGGGGTTCTTCAGGTCTATCTCCTCGTGTGCTACGTTCAAGTCGCCACACAGAATGACAGGTTTCTTTTGGTCCATAGACTTCAAGTATGCGCGGAAGTCGTCCTCCCATTGCATGCGGTAGTCCAGCCGTTTCAGTCCATCTTGCGAGTTCGGGGTATAACAGCATACTAGGAAGAAATCCTCCATTTCCAAGGTAATGACTCTTCCTTCGTGGTCGTGCTCGTCAATGCCGAGGCCATAAGTTACTCCCAGAGGCTGGTGTCTTGTGAAGATAGCAGTACCGGAGTAGCCTTTCTTTTCAGCATAGTTCCAGTATGATTGGTAGCCTTCGAACTTCATGTCCAGCTGTCCCTCCTGCATTTTTGTCTCCTGTAGGCAGAAGAAATCTGCATCCAACTGCTTGAATACCTCGCTGAAACCCTTGCCTTCGCAAGCTCTCAGCCCGTTTACGTTCCATGAAATCAGTTTCATTGCCATTTTTTTGTTTTGGTTAGTGGAATTCATTCAAATTCAAGAAAAAAAAGACTGGCGACGGGCGCCAGTCCTTTTCAGTCAATTTTTAGAACTTTGCCATCTTGATGGCTACTACTGCACATTCATCGCCCTTGTTCCCAAGACGCCCGCCGGAACGGTCTTGTGCTTGCTGCAGGTTCTCTGTAGTTAGTAGTCCGTAGACCACCGGTATGTTGCTGGTAGCGTTCAGTCGGGCTATACCTGCAGTAACACCCTGACAGATGTAGTCGAAGTGGGGTGTCTCTCCGCGGATGACAGAGCCAAGGATGATGACGGCATCGTAACCGTCATTAAGAGTCATCTGGTGAGCACCGTAGATGAGTTCGAACGAACCAGGTACGGTTTTCACATGAATGTTTTCGGGCAGTGCTCCATGACGTTCCAGTGTTGAAACGCAGCCGTCGAGTAGCGCCCCAGTGATTTCGGGGTTCCACTCGGCGACGACAATGCCGAATATCATATTGGAGGCGTCGGGGACTTTCTCCAGGTTATATTCAGATAGATTTTTTGTAGCCATCGTTACTTACTTTGCGCTAGCACGCTCAATGTATGCATCGATGGTCTGATACTGCATCGACTGGAAGTACTTCTCTTTGATTTCCTGATACAGTTTCAGTGCCTCGTCCTTCTTGCCCTGACTTTCAAGGATCTCACCAGCCTGAATGAGGAATGTGGGTGAGAGCGAGTTGTTGTCTGCCATACTGGCAGCTTTCTTCAGATGTTCAACAGCCTTGTCAAGCTGGTTCAGGTTGGCATAGGCATTTCCCAGTGCTCCTTCGGCAGCGGGAGAAATAATCTGGTCTTTACCACTGCTGTATTTCTCGAGTGCGTTGACGGCCTCCTGCCACTTGCCCAGATTGGCCTGGCAGAGTCCTATATACAGCTGTGCCAGATTGCCTGCATCGGTAGAGCTGTAGTCACTGGCAACTTTCTGGAAACCAGCCAGTGCCTTGTCATACTGTTCTTCCTGGAATAACTCCTGGCTCTTGGAGAGCTCTGTACTGGCTTCCTCCTGACGAGGAGTGAAATAATAATTGTTCGCGAGAATTGCACATACAACGATTGCGATGACGGCAACCACTGCAATAATAATCGTCTTCTTGTTCTTCTCGAAGAAGGCTTCGGTCTTGCTGACCTGCTGCTCTTGAGCGGCAGCTTGCTGTTGAATTTTGTTTGCCATTATTCTTGTTTTTTTATCGTTCGAGCGTAAATCGGCTGCAAAGTTACTAAAAAGATTAAAGATTAAAGATTAAAGATTTTTTTGTTTTTAATGATTTTTTGTACCTTTGCACCTAAAATATGATACTTAGAAGGCTCTCCATATTGAATTATAAGAACATTCGTGAAGCTTCGCTGGAACTGTCACCGAAGGTGAATTGTTTTATCGGTCCTAATGGTGCTGGCAAGACTAACGTGCTTGATGCCGTCTACTACCTGTCGTTCTGTCGTTCCGCTTCAAATCCCGTCGACTCGCAGGTTATTCGTCATGACGAGTTGTTCTGCATGCTGGAGGGTCAATATGTTGGCAGTGAGCACGACGTGACGGATGAGGAATTAATCACCTGTGGCATGAAGCGTGGCGTGAAAAAACATTTTAAACGTAACAAGAAAGAATACAAGCGCTTATCCGAACACATCGGTCTTATCCCTTTAGTCCTGGTTTCTCCTTCAGACACCCTGCTCATCGAGGGTGGGAGCGAGGAGCGCAGGCGGCTGATGGATATAGTCATATCGCAGTACGACCGTTCTTATATTGATCATCTTAACCGCTATAATACTGCCTTGGCGCAGCGCAATACGCTGCTGAAGATGGAACCTTCGGCAGCTAATCCCTCAGCAGAGCCTTACGACCTCCAGCTCATGCAGATCTGGGAGGAACAGATGGCCGAGGAGGGTGAGCAGCTCTATCAGCGTCGTCAGGCTTTTGTCGAGGAGCTGACACCTGTTTTTCAGGAGTATTACCAACAGATTTCCCAGCAGCGCGAGCAGGTAGGACTTCACTATGTCTCTCATTGTCAGCGGGGGCCTTTGCTCGATGTTATTCAGCGTGACCGCGCAAAAGACCGTGCAGTAGGTTATTCCTTACATGGTGTGCATCGGGATGACCTGGAGTTTACGTTAGATGGTCGGCTCATGAAGCGTGAAGGATCTCAGGGACAGAACAAGACTTACGTCATTGCTCTCAAGCTGGCACAGTTTGGATTCCTGAAACGGACGGCTTCGCAAACGACTCCCTTACTGCTGCTCGACGATATCTTCGACAAATTGGATGCCAGTCGTGTGGAGCAGATAGTACGCTTGGTGTCGGGCGACAGCTTTGGTCAGATATTCATCACTGATACCAATCGCGATCATCTGGACCAGATACTCCGGCATGAAAGCCAGAGTGTGGCTGAACATTCAGGCACCCCGACCTTGGACTATAGAATTTTTCATGTAGATAACGGCGAAATACATGTTTAAGCGTAATGTACAGCAACTCAAGGATCTTGTCCTACAAGCGCTGCATGAACAAGGTCTTGAAACGCCTCTGAACCAAAAGCGGCTGGTGGAACAGTGGCCGGAAGTAGCCGGACCATTGATTGCCCGTTACACGCTCAATGTCTATATCTATAACCAGACGCTGTTTGTACGGCTGTCCAATCCGGCCTTGCGATCAGACTTGAGCATGCAGCGAACGGAACTGACGCAAAAGCTGAATGCTGCTGTAGGTGAGCAGGTGATTACCGACATTCGTTTTTGCTAAGTTGAGTCAATCCTCCTTTGTGACAACTTCGTCCATCATCACGTCATGCTCGTCGGTACTGACAGCATCGACCATTTGCCAGGGGAAGCAAATGCCTATCTTGTAGAGGTGTGTGGCTTGTGGCGAGATGTGTGCCAACATGCGGTCATAATAGCCTTTGCCTCTGCCCAGCCGATGACCCTTATGGTCGAAAGCCATGCCTGGAATGACGGCCACGTCAATCTGCTCATAGTCCGTAAATCGCTCACCCACGGGTTCCCAGACATTCAGTCCTCCTTTTTTCAAGTCCTGCTGTCCGGTGTATCTGCACAACTCCATGTCAGTGTCGCTGACTACCCGAGGCAACAGGACAGTTTTGCCTTGTTTTACGAGTTCGTCAATCAGGTGTTGTGTCTGTACCTCGTCAGGTAGCGCGTAATATAATAATAATGTACGCGCAGATAGAAAATGAGCGTTTTGCTTTAGTCTTTCTATGATGACTGGCGATTCGTCTGCGGTGTGCTGTTGCTTCCGCAGACGAATCATCCGTCTTAATGTTTGTTTGTCGCTCATGCCACGTCCTTCTTCTCGTTCTCCTTCTGGGGAGGTGCGGGGAAAGCCCTGTTTTCGCGGAACACCTTCAAGGCTTCCATGATGGTTGGGTCATCCTCGTTCAGGTATTTCGTCCAAGCCTCTTCACTCATCATGTTGTAGATGATGCGGCTGTTGATATATCGTTCTAACAGCTTGTGCGACTTCTGAATCATCAGGTTGCGGCGTTTCAGCCCTTGCTTGTCGGCATAGGAGGCAAAGAGCTCTACAGTATTCAGCTTCTTCAGGTACTTTTCCATCTCCTCCAAAGTCTTCAGCTCTTTCAGCTTCTGACGATTGTTGTCCGTGTATTCGAAAGCAAACTGGATAATCAGTCCGCTCATCGAGGCCTGCTTGTAGTAGCTGGTGACATTGGTTGTGTCCTCGGCCACGAAGATGTCTGGTGTGATGCCGCCACCACCGTACATCAGGCGACCCAGACTGGTCTTATATGCCGGGCCTTCATGCTTGATGCTGTCCTGCGAGAAGAATTCGCCGTGCTCGTAGCGTGTCAGGATGTCTTCCTCGTAGTCCTTGTTGTCACCGGCAGTATAGGGCTTTTGGATGCAGCGTCCCGATGGTGAGTAGTAGCGTGCAATGGTTAGTCGGATCATCGAATGGTCGTTGAACTCGATGGGTTGTTGCACAAGTCCTTTGCCAAACGATCGGCGTCCGATGATTGTTCCGCGGTCGTTGTCCTGTATGGCACCGGCAAGAATCTCAGAAGCTGAAGCAGAACCTTCGTCTATCAGTATGATCAGTGGAATCTGCTGGTAGGATCCTCTGCCATCGCTACGGAAATCCTGGCGAGGCGACTTGCGCCCTTCGGTATAGACGATGAGTCTGTTTCTGGGCAGGAACTCATTGGCTATCTGAACGGCCGATTGCAGATAGCCTCCCGTGTTGCCACGCAGGTCTATGGTGAGGTTCTTGAATCTGTTCTGCGACAGCTTGGCCAGTGCTATCAGTAGCTCAGGATAGGTATTCTCACCGAAATTCTTGATGCGTATGTAACCCGTTTCCGAGTCCAGCATGTAGGCTGCTGACACGCTCTTGGTTGGTATCTCGCCACGTGTTATCGTGAACTCGCGGACTTTTTTCTCGCCAAAGCGGAGAATGCCCAGCTTCACTTTCGTGTCCTTGGGACCTTTCAGCCTGTGCATGGCCATTTCGTTGGTCAGTTTCTTGCCAGTGAAGTTCTCGCCGTCCACTTCTACGATTTTGTCACCTGCTATCAGTCCCGCACGTTCTGCAGGGCCGTTGCTGATGACCTGTTGTACATGCAAGGTGTCCTTGCGGATGGTAAACTCAATACCCACACCCGAGAACGAGCCTTTCAGGTCGTCTGTTGCCGTCTGCACATCCTTGGCCGAAATGTAAACGGAGTGGGGGTCCAGCTCTGACAGAATCTGGGGAACAGCCTTCTCCACAAGGTCGTTCGTGTTGACGGTGTCCACATACTGGTCTTCCACGATGTGCAGTAGATTGTTCAGCTTGTTGCTGCTACTGTTGATGATGCTCAGCCTGTTACCTGAGAAGTGGTTGGCATAGAATGTGCCGATAACGATTCCCACTACTACACAGACCGCCATCAGTATAGGCATAAAGCGATTGTTCTTCTTCTGTGTCATTTCTCTCTCTCTCTCAATATTTTTCACTTTTTCGTCTTTATTCGCCAAGGTACACTACCTCGATACCCGCCCGTTCCAGCAGTTCAATGCCGTCGGTCAGTCGGTATTTCTCGCCATATACCACTCGCTTGATACCTGCCTGGATGATTAGTTTTGCACATTCTATACAGGGCGATGCGGTGATGTAGATGGTCGATCCGTCGCTGTTGTTCGACGAACGTGCCAGCTTGGTGATGGCGTTAGCTTCTGCGTGCAGCACATAGGGCTTGGTGATGCCGTTGTCGTCTTCGCATATATTCTCGAACCCGCTGGGCGTCCCATTGTAGCCGTCGCTGATGATCATTCCGTTCTTCACTACCAGTGCACCAACCTGTCGGCGCTGGCAGTAGCTGTTCTGGGCCCAGATGCGGGCCATGTCCAGGTATCGCTGGTCAAATAGCTGTTGTTTCTCTTGATTCATTTCCTATCATTTTTTGTCAGCAGACTTCCTCGGCTTGTCTTGTCTGTCAGTTCTTGTCTGTTGTCGTCCCTTGTTCTTGATACCGTTACGTTTTAGCAGGGCTTCGATGGTTGGCTCACCACCACGGAAACGCTTGTATAGGGTCATTGGATGCTCAGTACCGCCCTTCGACAAGATATTGTCACGGAACGACTGGGCCGTCTTCTGGTCAAAGATGCCATGCCGCTTGAACACGCTGAAAGCATCCGCATCGAGCACCTCTGCCCACTTGTAGCTGTAGTACCCTGCAGCATAGCCTCCTGCCATGATGTGTGAGAACTGCACCGTCATGCATGTCTCTTCCAGCTGTTCACCCAGGATAGCCTTCTTCCAGGCTTTCTTCTCAAATCCGATAATGTCGTCTGCAAATTCATGCTTCTGCGTGTAGTATGCCATGTCGAGCAGGCCAAGTGACACCTGTCGCAGACAGGCTGTTGCCGTCATGAAGTTGCGGCTCTTCACGATGCGCTGTATCAGCTCGTCAGGCAGCGGCTCGCTAGTCTGGTAGTGGAAGGCGAAAGTGCTCAGGAAGTCCTTCTCGATAGCAAAGTTTTCCATGAACTGCGAAGGCAGCTCCACGAAGTCCCACCAGACATTGGTACCAGAGAGACTCTCGAACCGTGTGTTGGCGAACATACCGTGTAGCGAGTGGCCAAACTCGTGGAGGAAGGTTTCCACCTCGCCCAACGTCAGCAATGCGGGCTTCTCCTCTGTGGGTTTCGTCAGGTTCATCACCACGCTGACGTGCGGACGGACGTTTTCGCCCTTGCGGTCAATATACTGTCCTTGGTATTCCGTCATCCAGGCACCTCCCTGCTTACCCTTGCGGGGATGGAAGTCTGCATAGAAGACAGCCAGGAAGCCTCCGTCTTTGTCAAACACTTCGTAGGCTTTGACATCAGGATGGTAAACGGGTATCTCCTTGTTCTCCTTGAAGGTGATGCCATACAGCTTGTTGGCCAGCCCAAAGACACCCTGTATAACCTTTGACAACTCGAAATAGGGACGAAGCATCTCGGCATCGAGGTTATATTTCTTCATCTGTAGCTGATGCGAGTAAAATCCCGAGTCCCAAGGCATCATCTTGTCGGCCTGATGTCCTTTCTTGCTATCCTTTGCCGACGGTTTTTCTGACGAGCTTTTGGTTGACGGACTCTTCATATAGAGTTTCGTCAGCTCCTCGCGTTCTCTCTGTGCCGTAGGCTTGTAGGCGTCTATCAGGTTGTTCAGAAGCTTGTAGACGTTACGCGTGTTGGAAGCCATGCGGCGTTTCAGCACATAGTCGGCATATGTCTTGTAGCCCAGCAGTTGGGCAATCTCGCGGCGCAGGTTTACCAATCGCTTGCATATTTCGATGTTATTCTCGCTGTTGGCGTGCGTACACACGGTGTTGCGGGCCATGTACATCTGCTTGCGCAATTCGCGCTGGGTGGAATACGTCATGAACGGCGAGTATGAGGGGTAGTCCAGCGTGAACGTCCATCCCTGTCCCGCTGTCTGATTCTCGGTGCCGACAGCATTGTGTCTTTCCTTCCAGGTCAATGCCGCAGCCTCACGTGCCGTTTCGGGTAGTCCGTCCAACTGCTTCTCGTCAGTAATGTCCAGCGAGTAGGCTTTCTGTTCCTTCAGCAGATTCTGCGAGAACTGTAAGCTGAGCATGGAAGCCTCTTCCGTCAGCTGGCGCAGCTGGTTCTTGCCCGCCTCGTCAAGCAAGGCTCCTGAGCGTACGAACCCCTCGTAGCAGTTGTCGAGCAGCATCTTTTCCTCAGCAGTCAGCTTGCGATGGTGCAAATGTACCTGTCGTATGCGTTCAAACAACTTCGGATTCAGACGCACGTCATTGGCATGCTGTGTCAGTATGGGTTGCATCTTTTGCGCCAAAGCGTCCATTTCGTCGTTGGTCTCTGCCGATAGCAAGTTAAAGAATACCGTGCTAACCCTCGACAGCAGGTCATAGTAGCCCTCGTCCTCCTCCGTGTTGATGATGGTGTTGTCGAACGTCGGCTTCTCAGGATTGTTGATGGTCTTCTCTATTTGTTCGTTGTCGCGACGTATGCCTTCCATGAAGGCCTCCTCGAAGTCCTCCAGCCTGATGCGGTCAAAAGGCACCGTGTCGTGCGGCGTTCCGTAGGGCTCAAAAAATGGATTCTTATGCTCACTCATACTAACTTTTCTCTATTTAGCCTGCAAAGTTACTGCTTTTATCATAATTATCAAAAAAATAATTATCAAAAAATGATAAATCCCTATCTCGCGTAGCGTGCCAATGTTCCGTGTTCTTGTACCTTTCACTGGGCACTTCTTGCACTGATTTTCTTTCCCTCTTTGTTCCATGTGAATATCCAACTGCCTTTGCGACTGGTGATGGTGCTGTTGGAGACACCAACAATCTCACCAACGTTCGAAACACTCATTGTTTTCAGCGTCTTTCCCTTGGCATCGCAGATATAATAGTAGGAATAGCGCTTTGACACGAAGAAGTCGCTGCCCCAGCCTTTTAGTTCCCCCACGCTACTGCGGGCCAGACCGCCGATCCGCTTGCCCTGCTCGTCATAGACATAGTACCAGTTCTTCGTCTCCTCGATATACGATATCTGCTGGCAATGTCCTCGTGTAGCTATTGCTAACAGTAATAATAGAATTGTAAACAGTCTTTTTGTCATTTTCATAAGTGGTATTTAGTCGTTTTAAGTTTCACATCTCATGGCAAAGTTACGAAAAAAGGATCATTCCACAAAACAATTCTGTGAAATATTTGATGCTTATTCGCTTTCAAGATAATTGAAGATACCTATCATGGTACTCCAACACAAAATGTAAATAACTGTTTCAATAATGGTCATAATTCATATTTTTTGAGGTTCGATGTGCATAATATAGACACATTCGCGAAAAAATTCAAAAAACAGAGCAGATTTTCTCTAATTAACGTTAATTAAGGGAGCCCGCCGAACTATTGAGTGCTCGGCGGGCATTGATTCTATAAAAGTAATTAAAAAATTAGTAAGAAGTTTGTTACTAACAAAAAAATTACATAACTTTGCAGCATCAAACAAATGTTGTAAATTATGATCATAGAAAATCCTTTTGTATTCGGCCGGGCTGCTGAGGGAGTCTACTTTACTGACAGGATCGAAGATGCGAGACGTCTGTCTGCCAATCTCACCCATGGCATTCATACGATTCTTATTTCTCCACGTCGTTGGGGAAAGACATCGCTTGTGAAGAAGGTCATCAATGAGACAGACCGTCCTGATACCAAGTTTGTCTTCATTGATATTTTTGACTGCAAGTCAGAATACGACTTTTACCATTCATTTGCCAATGAGATTGTCAAACAGACTTCTTCAAAGATTGATGAGTGGGTGGAGACTGCAAAAACTTTTCTATCCAATATCTCACCCAAGTTTTCTTTCGGAACAGACCCGATGAATGACTTTTCTCTTTCGTTCGAATGGAGTCCGAAAGACAATACAGAAAAAGAAATTCTTCAACTACCACAGAAGATCGCTCAGAAGAAGAATATACGTCTCATAGTTTGCCTTGATGAATTCCAGCAGATAGCAGATTTTTCCGACTCCATAACATTCCAAAAGAAACTGCGTTCTGTCTGGCAACATCAGCAAGAAGTGACCTACTGCATGTTCGGTAGCAAGAAGCACTTGATGGAGAACATCTTCAATGAGAAGAGTATGCCTTTCTACAAGTTTGGTGACATGATGTTCCTCAAGAAGATTCCGACAGAGGAATGGGTTCCGTTTGTCTGTGATAAATTCCGAGAGACGGGCAAGACCATCTCAGAAGAGCAGGTGACAAAGATTTGTGAACTGACTGAAAATCTTTCATCCTATGTACAACATTTGGCTTGGATTGTATGGTATAAGTCAGATAAAGTAGTCAGGAACAAGGATATAGATGACGCTGTCAACGATTTGTTGGAACAAAACAAAGTGTTTTTCCAACGTGAGGTTGAGCAACTTTCTGAGTTTCAATTGAATTTCCTGAAAGCGCTGGCCAATGGTGTCAGTAGCGGGTTTAGCAGAAAAGAAATTATCAAGAAATACAGGTTAGAGTCTTCGGCCAATGTCCAGTCTGTCAAAAAGTCGCTCCTTAAGAAAGGGATTATAGACATTGATGAGCAAACTGTTACATTTGATGACTCTATATTTAAATTGTGGATGCAGAAACAAAGGTTTTAGTTATGCCAAGAAAGAATAGTGGAATGTGGTATGAGGTTCACCCGACGCCAGTGAAGGGCGAGGACGGGAAGAACCTGGTGTATGTACGTCCGAAGAGCGGACAGAAGTTGACAATGAAAGAGCTGGAGGATTATTGCGAGCGCTGGAACATGCTGCGCTATGGCGAGCTGAGCCGAGTCCTCGATGCTTTTGTCAGGGCTGCAAGCAGGTTCCTGGCTGAGGGTTACCGCATCGATACCCCCCTCGGCTCGTTTGCACCCAAGTTGTCGCTGGCCAAACAAGTCACGGACCCTGACCAGGTGAAAGACCGCGATGTGAGGCTCGAAGGCGTGGAGTATAACCCAGGGAAACTCTGGGACAGGGAAATCGACAAGTGGCTCGACGGATTCCGTCGCTACGATAATCCAGATACGCAGGCCATTATGGCTGACAAGGAGAAGTTGGAGCAGGTGATGCGGGAGTGCATGCAGCAGCATCACGGCTACATCACCGCAGGCATCTTCTCACGGGCTTCAGGACTGACGCTCTACTCTGCCCGCAAACAACTGAACGAGTGGACCAAGGGCGACAACCCCAAACTGCTGAAGACACCGCGTGGCAAGGAGCACATCTATACTGAAGTATGAGGGCTGAGGGCTGACGGATGATGGCTGAGGGCTTTTGGGAGTATCACTATAAATTTTTACGCTTGAAATTGCGTATAGTCGCACAGTTGTTTGGGTATAGTCGCACAGTCGTTTGGGTATAGGCGAACGATGATAAGGCGCGGACTTTCTCCCTGTTACCCTTCGGCTTATTCCCTGCGAGCCTTCATGCCCAACCCCTGCAAGCCTTCATGCCCAACCCCTGCAAGCCTTAATATTCTCCTCTACGGGGACTAATGTCTGCAAAAAGCGGTTACGGTTACAACTGTAACCATGTAACCGCAGAGGGATATAAGGCAATGTAGAAATGTCATAACATATTGATATTCAACACTTTATAAGTAAAAATCAACAATCGGATAAACGAAATGGTTACATGGTTACAACTGTAACCGTAACCAAATTGAAGACTGACCATATGACAACGGAAGAAATCAAGAAAATCGTAGACGACGAGCGCGCTGAGCAACTGACTGTCCAGTTATGCCGTCATTGGGATGTAGCCACACAGCGATTGGAGTGTCTGGCACAGGAGGTGGCGGACAATATGGACACCTGCGCAGAAGCAGAGATCTATGCCGCCTTGATGCGTATGCAGAAGGCGGTGATGGCCCTGATGGAACTGAACAAGATACCAACAGCCTTCCTCTTCTCAGAGTATTTCGAGCGCATCGCCAAGACCGTTTCGAACACCAGCATCCGCCAATCAGTGATAACATTGGTACAACGACTGCTGGAAGGAGCATCGTCCGACAAACAAGCGGCTTCGTTCTTCGACCTGGTTAACCAAACGATTGCACAACATGTGACATTGCCCAAAGAACAGCAGGAGGCCATCCGTCAGCAGTTTTCGCCCATGCAGTACTTCTTCGGCGTATGTGCCAAGTACCTGAATCCAAAGGAATTGATGATGATGGCACAAGCCATCCAGGAAATCAATAATGAAAGCGACGAAGTGGATCAGGAGGAGATTATCAGCCATATTCAGAACATGCGTCAGACAATAGAAGCGCTCGACAGACAGATGAGCGAGGGCCTGCAGAAGCTGTTGATTGGAGTGCTGCTGCTGATGTTGCTGCCAGGTATGCTGGTCAACATGTTGCAGCAATGCCGAACCAACAGTCCGGCAATGGCTCAAGTGTTTAATAAGGTACTGATGCGCGTGCGTGAGAGCAGTGAATGGTGGGACTATTGGAAAGACCGTCGCGACACGCTCCGAGTGGTGAGCGACGACCGTTCGTGGAAGGAGATCATGACGGCAGAGCGCACCAAGGAGCGCGCAGAGCTGGGGCAGGTGCCAGGAGGCCTGTTTGCCAAGTGGACGACTGACCGCAAAGCCTTCGAGGCAGAATTGATGGAAGCAGGTCTTAGCGACGAAGCTCTGCGCCATTTCATCTTCCATCTGGCCACGCTGGCAGAAATCGCCAGAGAACTCAATCCCACCAGCAAGTTTGGCGACGAGCAACTGGTGAACAATGACCTGCAACGTGTGGGCGAGGCTGTCCTGACAGCCGCCAACAAACTCGGCGAACTGGTGGCTAAGCCGTGGGAAGACCAGTATGACGCCATGTGGCAGGAACTGATTCAGAACGAGACCATCTTCGCCCATCTGAAAGTGACGCGTAAGAGTCCGCACAACAACCTGTTCACTGCACGTTTCTTCTGCCATCTGGTGGGAGAAATGAAAAAAAGTACAGTCTTCGGAGCCCATTCCGACAATGACTTGGCAGAAAAACTGACAGAAAAGCAGTATGTGGGCACGTTTCGAAAGAATATTCAGGAAGGAATGGGCGAAGAAAAAGAAAATGTGCAAAAAATCTTCAATGCTATCTATCAGAAATATAAGCAGTTAACGCGCGCCAGCAGATAGTTTGGTGCATTTGCACTATAGCCACAGGATATCCCACTTTGAAGGTGCAAAACCCCTTGTGACCTTTGCCGCTGATATGATACAGTTAGCATCATCTTTTAGCGGCAAGCCTCGCCAGGCGAGCATGGCTGCTTACCGTCAACTGCTGGCGGAGAATCACGTGGAGGAAATCCTTCAGGATGTGAAGCAGAACAAAAATTTGGATCGCAAGAAGGAGTTGCCCGTGTGGCTGCCTCTTGCAGAGTGTTTTACTGGTGGTACACGCAAGGCCGAAGACGCCCAGCCCTCAGGATTCTTCTTCCTCGACATCGACGAGAAGGGTCTGACGGAGACGCTTTGGCAGAAGGTGCAGGACGAAAATCTCATTGAAGAATTTCGTATCGCGTACTTTGCCGAGAGTGCCGGAGGTGGTACCCACATCTGGGCTTGGCGCACACCAGGGAAATCTATCGAGGAAGACATCCAAAGGCTGGCGAGTCGCCTGGGTGTCAGCTACGACTCGCATGTGACAGACTTGGCCCGTTGCTGCTTCATGGTCAGCGAGCAGTATGTGAAGTTGCTCGACCCTGTAGTGTTCGAGCCGCTCACCGAGGAGCAGAAGAAGATGTACGCGATGGAACAGGTCGAGTCAAATCTATCACCTCTAACCTCTTGCCCCTCACCTCTAAATTACAAGGGTATTCCTTACGAGAACATCGTGCAGGCGCTGCTCTGGAAACTGGGGTATGGCGATGCTCCTGCTGAGGGTGAGCGCAATACGGCCCTCTACACCATGAGCCGCTACATGCGCTTCATCTGTGACTTCGATGAACAGAAGCTCTTTGCGATTCTGCCCCACTGGGGACTGTCGGACCACGAGGTACTGTCGACCATCAAGAGTGCCGTCAGCAGCACCCGTCCGGCTGGCATTCCCTCGCAGATGAACGAGGTGCTGTCGTCGTTGGGAGCCGCTATCGAGGCAGGGACTGAGACTGTTGACGATTCGATGGTCGCACCTGTCGAAGCAGAATTGCCTGGTATCCTTCAAGACCTCAGCGACCACGCTCCAGAGGAGTTCCGTGAGGCCACGCTGGTTGCGGCAATGCCTATGCTGGGCACGCTGGCCACAGGCATCCGAGCCAAGTATCGCGACGGCAAGCTGAACTCTCCCAGCTTCATCGTCGACATTGAGGCTCCTCAGGCTACAGGTAAGTCGTTCGTCGACGCTGAGTTCGAGTTGCTCATGGACCCCATCATCAAGCAAGACGAGGTGGAATGGCAGAAGGAGATTGCCTACTCGTTGGCGAAGAAAGACGGTCAGGAGGTGGAGAATCCCTGCTCCTGCATCCGCATCATCGAACCCAACATCGGTGTGTCGGCCTTCCTGGAGCGCGCCCTCTATGCCAAGGGCAAGCACCTGTTCACCTATGCCCCTGAGATTGAGACCGTTCTGAAGAACAACAAAGGTGGGGCGTGGACGGAGAAGAACGACCTGTTCCGACTGGCCTACGACAACAAGCCCTGGGGTCAGCATCGCATCTCGAAGGACTCGTTCTCTGGCAAGGTCACCCTCTATTACAATATGGTGATGTGCGGAACGCCCAACAAGTGCCGCGCCTTCTTCGCTGATGCGGAGAGCGGATTGGTGAGCCGAGTGACGCCTGTGGTGCTGCCTGATATGGTGGGTGCCCGTATGCCTCAGTTCAGGGCGTGGAGTCAGGAAGATGAAGAGAAGGTGAAGCGCCAGTGTCTCTGTCTGATGGACGAGGAGGGTGAGGTGGACTTGCCCCTCATCAACAAGGCCATCGAGGAATGGGACGAAGGCAAGCGTCAGGAGTATCTGCAGACATTGCGTTATTCCCTCGATGTGCTGCGTCGTCGTGCTGCCCTCAACGGTTTCCGAGCCGGCATCATCGCCTATCTGCTCGAAGGTCGTCAGGAGACGGAGCGAGCCATCAAGTTTGCACTCTGGTATGCTGAGCGTTGTCTACACTATCAGTTGCAGATCTATGGCAACAAGATTGATGCCCTTCACGACAATGCGGTGAGTCCTCAGGTCTCGAAAGGAAATATCCGCTATCTGGATGCGCTCCCCAAGGAGTTCACGAAGGAAGACTTGGTGAACCTCCGTCTGGCCAACAACGAGTCGCCAGTAGTAAAGACCATCATCTGTCGCTGGGTGAAAGAAGGCCTTATCATCAAGATCGGCACCAACCTCTGGCAAAAGGTTCAGTAACTAAAGAGCCTCCCTTCGGGGAGGCTCTCTTATACTACGTCACTTGTTTACTCTATCATAGAACTTCTTCATAGAATTTTATGGCTATAAATTTTACGGCTATAACATTTCGGTACAAAACTACAAAATAAACTCGACATACACAAGGAATCTGGCAAAAAATCTACGTTTTGCTCCAAATTAGCAACTATTACCCGATAAAACAAAACGTCATGTTCCTGAATTATAAGTTTCTCCATTGTAAGAACCGCGGGACATCGTTTGCCAAATAAACACCCCTATATTTAGCCAAATAAAGCAAACTGCCACAAAAACCAAAAATAAACTGCCGCAAACAAACAATATTATTTGGCAATCAGATATTCGACGATGATAGCCAAGATCTCCATACTTTGTTGGTGATTGTATGCTCAAACATGACAGTGGTACCCACGATACACTTTTTCGATACCTCCAAATTTTGGAGCAACTTTTTTATTCATCCATCTTCCATCAGCCCTCATTTATCTTCCATCAGACTTCAGATGCCACTCACCGTGACACTTACTTTTCGAAGCGGAAAACAGCACTAAGAGGTGAGTGGTCGCCAAGTGGAGTCCAGCCGTCCTCGCGGACATACCCCACTGAATCGATTGTTACGCTCACAGGTTTCAATTTTCTCACCGCGTCAACAGGATTCACGTAGAATATCTTGTCAAGTATCTCTTACCTTTGCATCCGATTATAGAGATTGTTCCATTTTCATGAAATAATTCTTGCAGATGGATGCAATTCGGTTTAAGTTTTGTAGCTTTGCTAGAGATTTATGCCGTTGGGGGTGAGAAGTCAGGAACCTGGATAAGC
>JAFVGN010000006.1 GCA_017474925.1 Prevotella sp.
AGATTCTCGGTTACATTGTCAGCACGCTCCTTGGAGCGGCTGGTGGAGCGACCTTGATGTAAGGCTGACGGCTGATGGCTGATGTCGGAAGGCTGATGGCTGATGTTTGATGTCTGATGGTTGACGTCAGATGTGGTGCTAGGAAAAGATGCTATGGAAAACATGCGCTTTAAAATCTCTCAGTATGCCTGTGCGGTGCTGCTCATCGTGAGCAGCATCGCATTGGTGGCTTATCAGGTGGTCACGATTGACGACGTGGCGGGCGGTCTGCTCTACTACGTCGCACAGTCGTTCCTCCTGGCTGGTTCCATTTTCGGACTGGACCAATACATCCGTGTCATTAAGAAACACAATTCTAATTCCCCATGATCTTCCTCGCTGTACTGATAGCCTATCAACTTACTGCGAAGTCCCAGGTGGGAGTCGATTACAGAGGAAAGAATACGGTCAAATCTGTCCAAAACGAAAAATATTCCACCAAAAGCGCTGATTTTCTCAGATTTTTGTTGTACTTTTGCCATGTCATTGATGATTTTGCTTGTCTTGATTTGCAGCACTGAAGCATCCATCCGTCACTTACTATTCCCGTCGGCATTTCGACAAGCCTTTCCATTTTGAACTCTCACAGACGAATTAAGATGTATAAATCCCGCAAACTCCCCAACACCAGAATCGATGTGGCTGATGCCCTGCGAGGCATCGCTGTGGCAGGTATCATCCTGTATCACTCCGTAGAGCACTTCAACATCTTCACGCAAGAGCCGATAGTCCATCCGCTGGCGAGTGACCAGACGGTAGCGGATGTACTGGCATGGCTGCTCTCAGGCAAGATGTACGGCATCTTCGCGATGCTCTTCGGACTGAGTTTCTTCATCATGAACGACAACCAGCAGCAGAAGGGCAAGAACTTCTCCTTACGTTTTGCCTGGCGCATGTGCCTGTTGTTCGGCTTCGGCATTGTCAACGTGGCTTTCTACGATGGCGACATCCTGATGCTCTATGCCTGCTACGGTCTGCTACTCATCCCGATTAGTTATTTGCCGTCGAAGTGGGTGTGGTGTATTATTGCCTTATTAGCTATACAGCCTGTGGAACTCTTCTGCCTGCTGACAGGCTATGAGATTGACCATACCAGATTCTACGAGATATCTGGCATCATCAATGCCGCTCATGAACATGGTACGTTCTGGGAGAACACACTCACCAACCTGCAATATGGTTTTGAAGTGAATCTGCGCTTCAACATCTTCAGCGGACGACTGACACAGTTACTCTGCCTCTTCATCCTCGGCATGCAGTTGGGGCGTCAGAGGCTCTTTTACAATGAGGGGAGACATCTGAAGATCTGGCATAACATTCTCTTTTGCTCTGCTATCGTAGTCCTAGCGTTGAGTTTCGTGGATTTAGGTGAACTTGACTCCTGGTTGAAGCCTATTTACAGCCTTATCATACTGTTGATGATCGTCTCGGCAATAGTTTCTGCCTGGTACGCTTTCGAGGGTGTTCGGCGTGTGCTTCATCACCTCTGTATCTTCGGTCGCATGAGTCTTACCAACTATCTGCTCCAGTCCGTCATCGGCTGTGCCATCTTCTGCGGCTATGGCCTTGCCTGTTATCGCTATTTGGGTGTTACCTATGCCGTCATTGTGGGATGTGGAATGGTCGTTTGTCAATATCTCTTTGCCCGTTATTGGTTCAGCAACCATCCTCGCGGACCGTTAGAGGGCCTTTGGAGAAAACTGACATGGATTAATTTTTAACCTCTGTGTCCCCTATAAAGAAAGTTAAATTAAAGTGCTGCGGAATTTAGGTCCATACTATAGTCGTTACATTCATGGAGAACATGTAGCGGTAGGTGGCAGAGCGGGCGCCTACTGATGCGGCATCCATACCATTGTGTACCGGGTCGTAGGGACGGCCGCAGTCTTTGATGGTCATCTGGACCCCGTCGTCTAACTCGCAGAGCGTGATGTCAAGATATTTAAGATGACGACTTCTACGCTCCCGTGCATTGTTTAAGAGCGCCAGGATAGTAGAGTACATCTTAGAACTCAATTCGTCGCTCATCTCGCAGATGACGGCAAATAACTTGATCATCTTCTTCATCTCTTCAAGATTATGTTGCTCGTAATCTATCGAACATTCGAACTTAATACACGAAGGCATCTTATCGACCAACGAGAACTTGGTATAGAACGGGTACTTGAGGTGCTTCCTGTAGCCGTAGGCCAGGCTGGCCACAAGGATAGGCACACCACCCACAATCAATCCCAGCCACATGGCATCGGCACTGACCTTCGAAAGGCCAAGCATACTCAGATAGGCTATGATACCCATGGCGAATACCAGCACAATCTTGGCCGCTACGTGACCTGCCAGTTGCAGTACGACTGTGGCATACACCGCTACCGCACAGAAGCAGAAGTAGTAGATGCCAAAGCAGGTGAATACCCTGCGGGCCAGGGCGAGGTCGATACCGTCGAGCCCAAAACACCACAGGAAGAACTGCGGCACAGCCACCATTAACAGCAGTAGCACACCGTAGAATCTTACCAGTATGCTGGCAGTAATATTCATGATGCGCCGCAGTCCGTAGATGTCGCCGGTAGCACGCATGTAGGTGACGAGCGAGACGCCAGCCATAGTGAGTCCCAAAACAACCGAGAACGTGGCCGACTGTATCTGCAGACATACATCAAAGAGCGTCAGCCCATCGTGTCCTGCCACTTTCAGTACCAATGCGTTGCCCAGCAGCATAAAGGCATTTACCACGATAAAAAATACGTTGAAGCCGAAGCCATGCTTGAGGTTATCGCCGATGATGGCACCCAGGTCGCCCTGCGGCCGCACCAATCTGAACTGGCTCTTGCCCTTAAGGAAATGGGGCGATATGAGCGCGAGATTGATGAGACTCGAAATGACCGTACCCCATGCCGCACCGCTGATGCCCATGCCGAGAACACCGATGAAAAGGATGTCGAGCACCACATTGGCCGCACTGCCCGTAGCCACGGCTCGGGTGGCTAACTGCGGAACTCCCTCTTGCGTTGCAAAGTCGTTGAACGTGTTGTTTAGCGGCAGGATGAGCAGGTAAATGACGATCACCTGTAGGTACTCGCGGGCATAGGCTGCGCTCTCGGGTCTGCCGGTCAGCCCCGAAGAGATACTGTCGAGGTTTAACCAGATGCCTAACGCCGCTAATACCGCCACCATCACCGCCGAGGCCAAAGCCGCCGTGTATATACGGTTGGCCTTGTCGCGGTTGCCCTTGGCCAGCTGACCTGCTGCAAGCACTGCGCCGCCGCGTTCACATATCATCGTCAGCACGCTCACTGCATTGACTATAGGTAGCGCTACACTCACTGCGATGAAAGCATCGTTGCCCAACAGGTTGCTCGAGAAAAGCCCATCTACCAGCGTCGCTATGAGCGGTGCCAATGCTGTAAGCGTAACGCTCACCAGTGTTAGCCGGTAAGCCTTGTCGATAAGATAGCTGTTACGAAAATTGCTAATATTCATAGTTGCGATTGTTTTGTTTGACTGTTTTACAGCACCTTCTTCCAGGAACACAGCGGGACAGACCCTCTGTGTCCTGAAGTCCCTGTGACCTCTAAAATTTACTCATTATCAGCTCGAAAGCGTAAATACTATAGAAAATGCCGATAAGGAACAGCAGGATGGTGATGACGAAGGGGATAAACGACACCAATACGCGCCAGACGGTGTTAACGAAACCGTAGCCCGTCAGCTGCTTAATGGCGAAGAGGGCCATCAGCAACGACAGCAGATTGTAGTTGACTTCAGTCCGAGGACTGAAGCACAAGAGAGAAGGCAGGATGTTGAAGATAAGCAGCATGTTGATGATATAGACCATCGCCACGAAACACTCGGAGAAGCGGAGGTCGGGCGTAGCAGGTCCGTGACGGAACAACAGCCAGAGCGGCACGGAGAAGAGCATCAGGAAGATCAGCTCCGTCACCGCACCATGCTTCTCGCACCACTCAAAGGCTACGTCAACGAGCGAGTGGGCTTTCTTCTTGGTCTCCGCTTTCGCCTCGTTTTGTTCCTTGGCCTCTTCGGTGGGCTTCTCCTCTACCTTCCCTCTGGATTCCTTTTCCTGCGCCTTGTGGGTCTCGATGGCATGATTGAAGGGGGTAAACCAGGATTTCTGGATTTCCGAATACTCATTCTCGTACTTCTCGGCACGGTTGATGCCCTGGATGTTCAGCCCCGTATCCACCAGAATCGAGAGTGTGCAGAGCAGGAAGAACATCTTGAACGGCGGGAAATAGGCCATCTGCATGCCTGAGAGATAGTCGCGGATCATGTAGCCAGGACGCAGCATGAGGTCACGGATAGAGCGGAACATACCTCGATTGCCCACACCCCAGACATCAAGAAACAGCAACAGGGCGTTCTTGAACGAGTAGCGCCCTATCCTTGCTGACTGTCCGCAACAGGGACAGTAGTTTCCCTGAAACTCCAGTCCACAGGTATGACAGCGATGATGCCCTTCCGTCATCTTCGGTATCAGCGAGGGGCGCTGTTGCCACTCACAAAACGCTCTCCATTTTTCTGAAATATTATTCATCTACACAAATAATGCTTCAATCGACTGCAAAAATAGATAATATTTTCGAAAGGAACAAATAAATAAGCGTTTTTTCTTTGCGTTCTGCATTTCCGGGAACACTAGGGACAGGTCAGCGTTTCACTCCTAAAGGAACACAGCGGGACAGACCCTCTGTGTCCGAATAGAGTCGAATTTGTCCAAAACGAAAAATATTCCACAAAAAGCGGTGATTTTCTCAGATTTTAGTTGTATCTTTGCCATGTCATTGATGATTTTGCTTGTCTTGATTTGCAGCACTAAGGTAAGTGAAAAATCTGACATGGCCAAATCCTGAGCCGCTCGGCTCTGCCGCTTGCCACAGCAAGAACTTTTTGTTGCTCAGGTACTTATAAAGAAAGTTAAACTAAAGTGCTGCGGAATCTAGGATAATGAAAAAGATATTTCGATTTCTGATGCTGTTGACTCTGCCGATGATGCTGGGTCTGACATCGTGTTCCGACAAGGACGATAGTGAAGAACCGGCGAAAGCAAGCACCGGCATTAACATTAACAACCTCGACACGTCGGTTCGGCCTGCCGATGATTTCTACCAGTATGCCAACGGCGGCTGGATGGCAAACAATCCGCTGCCCCCTGCCTACTCGCGCTACGGCACCTTAGATAAGCTGACGGAGGAGAACACTACGCGCATCAAGGCAATTTTAGACGGCATGCAGAACGCCAGCTTTTCCAGTGGTTCGACGGAACAGAAACTCTGCGACCTCTATCGTCTGGCCATGGACACCAATCGCCGCAACGCAGAAGGCGTGCAGCCCCTGATGGGACTCATCCAGCAACTGGAGCAGGCCACCACCAACGAGGAGCTGTTCCAGATTCACCTGCAGCTGGCACCGCAGGGCTACGCGGGATTTATGAATATATCCCTGGGGGCCGACGAGAAGAACGCCACGCAGAACATACTGAATGTGAAGCAGGGCGGAACAACGCTCGAGCAGAAAGAATACTACCTGGACACCGACGCAGAAATGACCAAAATCCGAGAAGCATACAAGCAGGAAATCGTCAAGATGATGCAGCTCTTCGGATTCAGCGAGGAGCAGGCCACGCAGAAGATGAAGAACATCCTCCGCCTGGAAACCGAGCTGGCCAAGGTGAGCCGCTCGGAAACCGAACTGCGCGACCCTGAGGCTAATTACAACAAGATGACCCTCACTCAGTTTCAGGCCGCCTACCCTAACCTGCAGTTAGAGAAGGTGATGAACGCGAGTGGCGTGCAGTCGGCCTACATACAGGAACTTGTCGTGGGGCAGCCGGAGTTCTTCGCCGGTGCCGACAAGCTCATCGCCTCGATGACCGTCGACGAATACCGCGACTATATGGAATGGAGACATATAAAAATCGCTGCCCCGTACCTCGATGACACAACCGAGGCTACCTATTTCGACTTCTTCGGCAAGGTGCTGTCGGGCCGCCAGGAGGATTACCCCCTATGGCAGCGCGTCATGAATCAGATGGAGAATCTCATGGGCGAGGCATTAGGAAAACTCTACGTAGAAAAGTATTTCCCCGCCGCAGCCAAGGAGCGCATGCTCCAGCTGACAAAAAACTTGCAAGCGGCCCTCAGCGAGCGCTTCGATGCCCAGGACTGGATGAGCGCAGCCACCAAGGCCAAGGCCAAAGACAAGCTGGAAGCATTCATCATCAAGGTGGGCTATCCCGACAAATGGACGGACATAAGTGCCTTAAACATCAACGCCGAGAAATCGTACTACGAGAACATGGTGTCGTGCCTCCGCTTCCGGTGCGCCTATGATATAGAGCATAAAGCAGGCAAGCCCGTGGACCGCACCGATTGGGCCATGACCCCGCAGACGGTGAACGCCTACTACAACCCTACTACTAACGAGATTTGCTTCCCCGCTGGCATCCTGCAACCGCCCTTCTTCGACATGGAGGCCGACGACGCCTTCAACTACGGCGGCATTGGCGTGGTCATTGGCCACGAGATGACCCACGGCTTCGATGACCAGGGTCACCTGTACGACAAGGACGGTAACCTGAAGAGCTGGTGGACGCCGGAAGACGAAGCGAAGTTCAAGGAAAAGGCTGATATGTTTGCCGCCTTCTTCGACGCCATCCTCGTGCTGCCCGACCTCCATGCCAACGGACGCATGACCCTGGGCGAGAACCTGGCCGACCATGGCGGACTGCAGGTGTCATGGACCGCCTATAAGAAAGCCACGAAGAACCAGCCGCTGCCCACCGTCGACGGCCTCACGGCCGACCAGCGTTTCTTCCTGGCCAATGCCGGTGTCTGGGCACAGAACATCACCGAGGCGGAGATACGCCGCCTCACCATCGTCGACGTCCACTCCTTGGCTCGCTGGCGTGTGAACGGAGCTTTCCCACACATCGACGCCTGGTACGAGACCTACGACGTGAAGGATGGTGACAAACTCTATATCCCTAAGTCTCAGCGTCTGAATCTCTGGTAAAAGATGACAATACAAGTGACTGGAACACAGAGGGACAGACCCTCTGTGTCCAGTTCCGCATGATAGTTCTCACTTCATAGCGTAGAGTAGGGGCTGGTCGTTGACGACCACTTGGCTGACGAGACGGAAGGGGGACGAGGTGTCGTCGCGGTGGTAGTAGGTGATGTAGTTGACGGCATCGTCCAGGTAGAGGGCATAGACCATTCTTTCCTGAGGCTGCTCGAAGCGGTGGGTCTCGTGGTTGTAGCGGCTGTACTCGGCACAATAGCTGTCGCCGGTCAGGGTGTAGTTGAGGCGGGCGACGCACAGCCAGCTGTTCTGCTCGTTGCTCCAGCGGTAGGTGACGCGGCTGGACAGCATGTCGTCGGGCGTGTAGGTGTACTCGTGCTTCAGGCTGGGCTTGAGGGTGACTTCGCCCTGGGGAGTGCTGACCTTCTGATAGGTGTACATCGTGGTGATGTTGCCTTGGGTCCGCTCGGCATGATAGACGAGGTTGCCACTGGTCTGGTTGATGACTTTCTCATAGACATTGTCGATGGTCTTTGAGGTGATGACTTGTGAATTGGCGCTCATGGCTGCCATGCACATCGTGATTGCAAATACTAACTTTTTCATTGTCGTAGGGTGTTTAAATGAATGTTTTTTTTATTCCTTAGACGCAAGGGATGTCGGTTTTACTACACGCCAAACCAAATTTTTTTTTCTGGGTGCAGCGGAACAACCCGGTTTCGCTTATATAACAGGCTGTGAAAGCAAAAGGTGACTTTCCTATACCTTAATTTATTTTAAAGGTGGGAGGCAACGGCACCGTAATTGGGGAAAGTTTTGTACCTTTGTCGCCATAATTTTATTTCTCATCATTATTTAGTAAATAATTAACTAACAAAAAAAAATGAAAAAAATCATGATGGCCGCAGTTGCCTTAATCTGCATGACAATGGTAAGTGTTGCGTTGACCGCCTGTGGTAGTGACGATGACGACAAGGAAATGACCTTTGACTATTATGTTTCAGGCTCAATCACCAGTTCTTCTTATTCGATGAAGAAAGACGATGCCGATCCCTGGAACGCTGTCGTGAAACAGACTGATGAGAAAGTGAATGCCATCTTGCAAAAATACTCTAAAAGCTGGAATGTCAAAGCCACATCGTCCAACATGCAGCAAGTCGTTACGATCAACGATAATGAGGCAAAGCAACTGGTTGCCGAAATGAAGGTGGAACTCAACAAGGTCTTTGCTGACTTGGAGCCTCTGAAATCAGAGTATCCAAACGAATACATCTCCTACCTGGTTAGCATTAAGGCCATGAATAACGCCCCTGAAAACGGTAATAAAGGGTGGAACGCCTTTATTAATGAAACAGTCAGCCTCCGCTTCGCAGAAAGTCGTCGTGATTGACACAGAGGGCAACGGCGTACCCTATGCCTCGGTGATGACGGCTGAGGCGGAGTTTGTCGGGGTGACCGACCTGGACGGTGTGCTGGCCGACGCCAAGGGCAACACGGACATCACCGTGACGCACGTGGCTTCGACGAATTGAAGAAAGACAGGGAGACTGGTACCGAAGAGTATGTCCACTACAGCTATGGCATACAGGTGTTCACCATCGAACGTGCCTACGTGACGAAGAACGAGCTGAAGCAGAAGAAGAAGGACAACAAGATGAAGATGAACTACCAAAGCATCCAGCAGTTTGAGCGGCAGAACAACATTCCTCCCCTTGCACCACCCATTCAGAAGAAACTGGCTGAGCTCTGGAAAGTTAGTGAATGAACAGGACGGCGAAATAATAACACATGTTAATAATGCCGCTATTTCGGATTTTATCATTATCTTTGCAGCCAAATTGTCATGAAGGAATGAAAAGAATAATGTTTTTGACTTTGCTGACGGCGCTGCTGGCATTCCCGCTGACGGGACATGCAGAGGCGCCGACGGCAAAGGATTCAAGCGAGGTGGTGATGAAACCAGACTCGCTGACGGCAGATTCGCTGTCGGCCGATTCGGCGATGGCTGCCATCGATGCTGCCCTGACGGGTGCCGACGAGTCGGACGGTGAGGACGGCGGCGGGCTGCACAAGCGGCTGAAGCGCAAGTTCATGGAAGGCTCAGTGGAGTTCATGTCGCTGGTGGCGCTGGCATTGGTGCTGGGACTGGCTTTCTGCATAGAGCGACTGATATACCTGACGCTGTCGGAAATCAATGCCAGACGACTGATGAAGGATATTGACGAGCGGCTGGAAAAGGGCGACGTGGAAGGTGCCAAGGACTTGTGCCGCGAAACGCGCGGACCAGTGGCCAGCATCTGCTATCAGGGACTGCTGCATATTAAGGAGCCGCTGGAACAGATAGACCGCCAGCTGACGAACTACGGGTCGGTGCTGGTGTCGAACATGGAGAAGGGCTGTACGTGGATCAGACTGTTCATTGCCGTGGCTCCGTCGCTGGGATTCCTGGGAACGGTGATCGGTATGGTCATGGCTTTCGACCGCATCCAGACGGCAGGCGACATCAGTCCGACGATTGTGGCCGAGGGCATGAAGCTGGCGCTGATAACGACCATCTTCGGTATCATCGTGGCCATCGTGCTGCAGTTCTTCTACAACTACATACTCTCGAAGATAGAGCGGCTGACGGCACAGATGGAGGAGAGTGCCATTACGCTGATGGACAGCATAGCGAAACTGAAGAACGGGAAAGGAGAGACGGAAAATGGCTGAGGCAGGTAGTTTCCTTTTGGCAGAAGTGATGCTGTGGCTGATGTACATCGTGCTGGGCGTGGCCATCGTCGTGACCATCGTCTCGGCTGTTCGCTCTTTCTGGATAGAGAATCACAAATAAGGTGGAATGTTCATCCGCAGAAAACATAGAGATATTCCTGAACTCAACACTACATCAACGGCTGACATCTCGTTCATGCTGCTGGTGTTCTTCCTGGTGACGTCGTCGATGGACAGCGACAAGGGACTGGGACGCAAGCTGGCACCGCTGGACGAACAGCAGGTGGAGATGCGCGACGTACACCGCAGCGACGTGCTGCAGATAAGGATTGACGAAAGGGACTCGCTGTATTGCGACGACAAGGCCGTCACCCTGGACGAGCTGCAGCAGCAGGTGGAGTCGTTCGTGGCGTCGCGACAGACTGACCGCCACATCGTTGCCGTGCAGACCGACCGGACAACCAGCTACGATGCCTACTTCGAAATGCAGAATGCGGTGGTTGCCGCCTACCACTCGCTGCGCGACAGGATGGCGAGAAGGGAGTACGGACACGGGCTGGAACAATGTACGCCACAGGAGCGCGAAGCCGTCATGCAGCGCTATCCGCAGCGCATCAGCGAGGGAATGCCCGTGATGCAGGCGACAGAGAAAGGAGGCAGACAATGAGCAGGTTCCGCCAGACACAACGCGAGGTGCCGGGACTGAACATGGCTGCCATGCCCGACCTGATATTCACGGTGCTGTTCTTCTTTATGATTGTTACCCACATGCGCGAGGTGAAGCCGATGGTGCGCTATCAGGTGCCGCAGGGTACGGAAGTGGAGAAGGCTCGCAAGGCGGGTATGGTCTACCTGTTTATCGGCAAGCCTGTCAACGCCCAGGGCGAGTCGGTGGGCAACGAGTGGCGCATACAGGTGAACGACCACTATGTGACGCTGGACGAGCTGGGACAGGCTATTGCCGCCGAGCGTGCAGCAATGTCGGAGGACGACCGTCAGCACATGGTGGTGAGCATACGTGCCGACCGCAACACGGAGATGGGCATCATCAGCGACGTGAAGCAGGAACTGCGCAAGGCGGGAGCCTTGAACATCAACTATTCGGCGGTGAAAAAATAGGTGTGGTATACGGCTGGCTACTCCCTGACATAGTCGGCGAAGGCATAGTCGTAAGCGTGACGCTCATCCTTGGGATGGGCTTCTTTTGTATCCAGGCGCCAGTCGCTGTAGTCGGGGAAGAAAGTGTCGGCATCGCAGGGCGTGTCGTCGACCTCGGTCAGGCAGAGACGGTCGGCCAGGCTGATGGCCTGCTCGTAGACACGGGCACCGCCAATGATATAGACATCCTCGTCGGGCCGGCAGCTGGCAAGGGCCGACTCGAGGGTGGGGTAGACGTCGCATCCCGGCAGCTCGGTCACCGTCCGTGAGAGTACCACGTTGCGACGATTGGGCAATGCTCCCTTGGGCAGCGACTCGTAGGTGTTTCGCCCCATGATAATGGTGTGGCCGGTAGTCAGCTGCTTGAAACGCTTGAGGTCGTTGGGCAGCCAATAGATGAGCTTGTTGTTGAATCCGATGGCCCTGTTGTTGGCCACAGCAGCAATAATATTAATCATAAATACCTAATTTTCAGTTTATACGGCTACTGGGGCCTTGATGTGTGGCCAGGGGTCGTAGCCTTCGAGTTGGAAGTCCTCGTAGCGGAAGTCGAAAATGGACTTCACGTCCGGATTGATTCTCATAGTGGGCAGGGGACGCGGCTCGCGGGTGAGTTGCAGGCGGGCTTGTTCAAGGTGGTTCAGATAGAGGTGGGTGTCGCCCGTGGTGTGGATGAAGTCGCCGGGACGGTAGCCTGTGACCTGTGCCATCATCTGCAGCAGCAGGGCATAGGAGGCTATGTTGAACGGCACGCCCAGGAAGGTGTCGGCACTACGCTGGTAGAGCTGTAGGGAGAGACGGTCGCCGGCAACGTAGAACTGGAAGATGGTGTGGCAAGGTGGCAGGGCCATCTGGTTGACCTCGGCAACGTTCCAGGCAGAGACAATCATACGGCGCGAGTCGGGATTGTTCTTCAGCTGGTCGATGACGTATTGTATCTGGTCGATGACGCCGCCGTTGTAGTCGGGCCACGAGCGCCACTGGTGCCCGTAGACTGGTCCAAGGTCGCCGTCGGCATCGGCCCACTCGTCCCAGATGGTGACTCCGTGTTCCTGCAGGTAGTGGATGTTGGTGTCGCCACGCAGGAACCACAGCAGTTCGTAGATGATGGACTTCAGGTGCAGCTTCTTGGTGGTCAGCAGGGGAAATCCGTCGTCAAGGTTGTAACGGCTCTGCGTGCCGAAGATGCTGAGGGTGCCTGTGCCGGTGCGGTCGCCCTTCTGGGCACCTTCGCGGAGAATGCGGTCGAGTATGTCTAAATACTGTTTCATAACGGTCTAAGTATGGGTTCGTATTCGTTGGGTATATGGGTTGTCTTGATTTTCCACTCTTTGGGATACAGGTTGTTGGCGCGTGTGCCAATGTTCTTTGCCTGTCCGAGGACGTGGCCGAGGAAGCAGACCTCGACAATGCCGCGAGGCGTGTCAGGTGACAGCTGGAGGGCTTCGTGGCGCAGGTAGGCCATGGCCGAGGGGTAGTCGAGTTCGACGCGTGGAAGCGTGCCTTGGGGAGCAGGAAGCGGCGAGATGACTCTCAGCTCGGGGTGTTTCGACCAATAGTCCCCGCTGCTGCGAACGCGCTCACGGACTGGTGGCTGACCTTGCTTGTGGACAACACAGACAAAGAGTCCTTCGCTGCGCGAGATGCCGGGGATGAAGCGGTAGACGGGTTCGTGGAAACCATCCAGCAGCGAACCTGTGATGTGCCAATCAGGACGGACGTCGACAGGCAATACCTCGGCATCGCCGAACTCGTCCAACATCCACCGGATGTTTTCCTCGTTCTCTTTCGTATTAAAGGTACACGTACTGTATATCAGCAGTCCTCCGGCTTTGAGACAGGCCCAGGCGTCACAGACAATGTCGCGCTGGAGCTGCCAGCACTTCTCCACCTGCTGTGGACTCCACTCGCGAATGGTGGCAGGGTCTTTGCGGAACATGCCTTCGCCAGAGCAAGGCACGTCGCAGACGATGAGGTCGAACTGCATTTTCGACTTCCTGTAGTCGCGGGGGTAGGCATTGGTGACATAATGGTTGCCGTATCCCCATTTTGCCACGTTTTCGGACAAGATGGCGGCGCGCAGGCGCACGGGTTCATTGGAATAGAGAACGCTGTCGGGAGGCAATGCCGAGCGCAGTAGGGTCGACTTGCCACCAGGAGCAGCACACATATCCAGGGCAGTATGAACCAGGACGGAAGCTGTAAGATGCTGTCGCAACACTTCGTCGAGGAACATGGAAGCGGCTTCCTGAACATAGTAGCAGCCCGCATGAAGCAGGGGATCCATGGTGAAGTTGGGGCGACAGGGCAGATAGTAGCCGTTGCGGCACCAGGGCACCGGTTCGCCTCCGATGACCGCCATGTCGGCAGCTTTCAACGGATTGAGGCGGATGCTGACAGGCGACTGCTCGTCGAACGAATGCAAAAAGCGCTCGAAGCGGTCAGGACCCATCAGCAGGCGGGTGGATTCGGTAAATGAAACGGGTAATTCTGCCATATTGCATGCAAAAGTACAAAAAATATTTGTAACTTTGCAACTTAAAGCCAACTTGTTGCGTCTAAAAGGTAAAAGAAATAATAAAAGCAACACTAAGGATATGAAGAAATTACTGATTACAATCACGATGATGCTGGCGCTTGGCGCAGCTGTTGATGCGGTAGCGCAGAAGCACCGCCACACTCCCCAGGTTGAGCAGGAACTGGTCGATTCGACAAGTCAGGATGCCGTTGAGGTGTACTCTGATACCACGTCGGCAACGCAATCTTCCCACAAGGGGACGGTGAGCATTACCACCAAGACCTCGCCTTGGTCGTCCACTACAAAGACCTTCGATATAGACACAGACGAGGATGTGGATGGCACCATACACTCCATCTTCAGCCAGTTGGATGCCAAGGATATTACTGGTATGATTTTTATTCTGGGCATACTGCTGATTATCTTTGTACTGGCTCCCATATTGATCATCATAGCCCTGTTCTACTTTATCAACAAGAACCGCAAGCAGAAAATGAAGCTGGCCCAGATGGCCATGGAGCAGGGACAGCCCATTCCCGACCAATTGCTGGAGGAGAGAAATGACGATGTGGCTGACGAGTACCAGAAAGGCATGCGCCAATGCTTCGTGGGCGTGGGACTGATGATTTTCCTGGGACTGGTAGCCGGGGAGGTAGGATTCGGCATCGGTGCGCTGGTGTTCTGCATCGGACTGGGAAAGGTGTTCGTCTCGAAGACGGCAGGCAGACGGCAGGATGACTTAAGAAACGATTTAAGAAATAATCAATTCTAAAAAGATAGACAACTATGACAAAGAGACTTTTTCGCAGCAATGACCGCGTGTTAGGCGGTGTCTGTGCAGGATTTGCAGAGTATATGGACTTTGATCCCGTAGCAGTAAGGCTGGGCTATGCAGCATTGACGCTGTTCACGGCCTTTGCGGGAATACCTTTCTATATTGTGGCCTGGATTATCATGCCTGAAAAGAGCAGGCTGTAGCACACTTGGAAAAGGTTAGGATGTAAGACGGTGGAAACACTCACGGATATCTCTCTCGTTGTGCAGGTGACGGTATCGGGCGACACACGGGCTTTCGATGAGCTTGTACGCCGGTATCAGTCGCCTGTGCGCAGGTTCTTCCTGAACCAGACGCTGGGAGACGGCCCGTTGAGTGACGACCTGGCACAGGACACGTTCCTGAAAGCTTACACGCACCTCGGGTCGTTCCGGGGACAGGCGTCGTTCCAGACGTGGCTCATGCGTATAGCCTATAACGTGTTCTACGACTATACCAGGAAGGAAAAGCTGATGGTGAACAGCGAACAAATGCCTGACGGGATATCTGCCGTTGAGCGTGTGGCGGCGTCAAACGCTTCGCTTGACACCCAGCACTCTTCGCTGAAGATGGATTTGTATGCAGCGTTGGCACAGCTGAAGTCTGACGAGCGGACGTGCATCACGCTGCAGCTGATTGACGGATACGACATTGCCAAGATAGCAGAGATTATGCAGATGAAGGAAGGAACGGTGAAGTCGCATCTGTCGAGAGGCAAGGAGAAATTGGCTAACTATTTAAGAAAGAACGGATATGACAGAAGATAACGACCTCTTGTTAAAACAGTTTTTCAACGACGCTGCCCAGCAGCAGATAGAAGACAACGGATTTACCGAGCGGGTAATGGCGCGGCTGGCAGAAACGCCGCAGTACGCGACAACGGGTGCAAGTCCGTCGGCACAGACTTCTTTCAAGAAGTTCAACTGCTTGTGGACGCTGACTTGCGTAGCTGTATTTGCGGTATTGTTTGTAGTGCTTCGCGGATGGGAACTGCTGGCCGTGCAGCTGGAGGTGCTGTTGCGTACTGTGTCAGTAGAGTCGCTCACCATCAATCCAATGATGCTGGCAACAGTCTTGTTCGGTCTGCTGTTTGTCGGCGTGGGCGAGGTGATTTACAATGAGAAATTGGAAATGAGGAAATTCTAATTTTTCTTGAACAGCCCGTAGGTGGTGCGCAGCACGCGGAACTCCGTGCGACGGTTCAGTTGGTTGCACAGCTCCTGCTCTTCTTCACCCAGCGTCTTGATGTACTCTTCCGTCAAGACGTCGTTTTCTTTCAGGAAGGGATACTTCTCAGTCAGCTTGCGTCGGATGGTCTTGGGATTTTCCTTGCCGTAGCCTACAGGTGTCAGGCGGTCCTTGGCTATGCCGTGCTCGATGAGATAGTTGATAACTGACTCGGCACGCCGCTGGGAGAGCCGCTTGTTGTATTCGGCAGAACCTCGATAGTCCGTGTGGGCCGACAGCTCGATGGTGACGTTGGGATTCTCTTCCAGCAGCTTGACCAGCTGGTCGAGAGCAGCTGCAGACTCTGGGCGAAGTGTGGCCTTGTCGAAGTCGTAGAAGATATTGTCGATGAGCACCGGAGCCATGATGTTGGCGAGGGGAAACTGCAGTACGTGTTCCTCAGACTGCTTCACGGGTTCTACGTGCAGGTGTTCCTGGTGGTTGAGGAACCCCTTGCAGGTACCAAGGAAAACATAATCGACACCAGGCTTGACTTCCTGGGTAAACGAACCGTCGCCCTTGACGCTGAGCTTGAGATTGGTGCCGTCGTTGCCAACCATATAAACCTGGGCGCTTGGCAGCTCGTAACCGTCTTTCTCGTACACCCAACCCTTGACAGTCTGGATAATCTCAGGATTGTAGAACGAATAGATATGGTCCCACCCTTTGCCGTCGCCACGGTTTGAGGAGAAGAAACCTTGGTTCTTCATGCCCTCAAAAGTCATGCCGAAGTCATCGCCTTGTGAATTGAGCGGATAACCAGGATGCTCTATCCTATACGCAGAATTGGGAATGGCGGGTGCGGCAGGTTCGTCGTCCTCCGTTTCCAATTCCACATTGCTGACGATGTGGGCAATGTAGATGTCGAGTCCGCCAAGGCCTTCGTGGCCGTTGCTTGAGAAGTAGAGGTCGCCGTTGGGTCGGAAAGTGGGGAACAGCTCGTCGCCGGGCGTATTGACTGGTGCACCGATGTTCTCGACACCTCCCACGCCGCTGGTGGTCAGACGGACGCGCCAGATGTCGTAGCCACCCAAGCCGCCAGGCATGTCGCTGGTGAAGTAGAGCCACTGACCGTCAGGCGAAACGGCAGGATGGGCATAGGCAGAGAGGGTGTCGCGTGTCAGCTGCAGATCGGTTGCCTTGCTCCAGGCAGCATCAGAGCGGTTGGAAGTGGCTATAGTAGCATAGCGAGGATAGTCAGGGTCGGTCTTGCATTGGGTCAGATACATGGTCAGTCCGTCGGGTGAGAACGAACAAGCGCCCTCGTCGAAGTCGGTATTCAGCTCGGAATCAATAGCCTGTGGCTTCTGCCACTTGCCCTTGTCGTCTTTTTGTGAAAAGAAGATGTCGCCATTCTTCGTTCCTGTAATGCCGCTTAACTCGTCGCCTTTTGACTGGTTGCGGGTTGAGGTGAAGAACAGCATGTCGTTGCTTTCGCCAACCAACATCGGGGAGTAGTCGGCGCGGCGTGAGTTGAAGAGATTCTCGCGCTTGACGGTATAGTCTGAGCCTTGTTTCTTCCACTCTGCTGCCTGCTGGGCCGAACGCAGGCCTGTGCGTGCCAGGGTTACGGATGGGGACTGGTGGTCGGTACTGTCCAGAAACGTCTGGAAATGACGGGCGGCATCCTTGTAGTTACCGTTCTTCATCAGCTGTTGTGCCAGATACAGGTGTGTCAGCGAGTCGCCTTGGTTATAGCGGACGGCATTGTTGTAGGCGGCAATGGCCTTTTGCGTGTAGTTGATGCGACGATAGCAGTCGGCCAGCTTCAGGGCCCGTTGTCCTCGGAGGGCGCGTTCCTTGGCTGGAGTCTGCGAGTAGGCTTTGCGGTATTGTGTGGATGCATCGTAATATTCACCCAGGGCATAGAATTTGTCGCCCTTCTTCATGGCCATCTCAGCCCCGCATCCAGTAAGGAGTACGGCTGCCAAGGCTATATATATCGTCAGGAATAAGTTTCTCAGCATAACATATAAAATAACGGGGGGCAGACTGTTTTATTGTCTGCCCCCCGTGATAATCGTCCTTGGGTTATCGGATAACCTTCTTCGTGGTACTCTGCCCGTTGGACATACGCTCCACGCGGATGTTGATGCCATGCTGAGGCTCCGAGAGCCGGCGACCGTCCAGCGAGTAGTATTCTACTGCGGTTACCGTAGCGGAGCTTGCTACGGCCTTGATGGCTGATGTTGTGGCATCGCTGACTTCAACGAAAAAAACACCACTCTCGCCAGAACCTCTGGTTATCTGATGAGTTCCTGCATTGACACCTTCAATGGTATAGAGCAGCACACCTTCACTATCCTCAGGCCTAGTGGCAGCGCTGACGTCCAGCTCCTGTCCGTCAAACTTTAGTGACTTTGGTGTTCCGTGAGGCACGTCGGCGCTCTCCCAGTCAGACTGGACTATCTTTAAGGTGGCTTCACCTGCATTAGTGAACTGAATTAGCGTAGAACCCTCCATCTTCAGACCTTGTGTATATTCCACTCCGTTGTATTTGCCAGTGAACTTACTGTTGAAGTTATGCTTGTTGCTGCCGTCGCCAAAACTGAAGTAACCTTCTGTAGACTGGGCATCTTCACCGTTAAACATAACAGTATAGATCTTGACCGTTATGGGGCCAGGGTCGTCTCCGCCTTTCGTATAAGGGAGTGTGGCACCGGCATTCTCCTTCACCGTTGCTGGCACTTCGCTGTAGGGTGCAGCGCTATAGTCATAGGGAACGGTGACGGTGGAACCTTTAGAAGCAGGTAGGGTTCTCGACTCGGCAATGAAATTGTTGGCAGTCCATGTCACAGCCTTGGAGTCATTATCAGTATAGTATTTCTTCATTCCAGTATCGAAGTAGTTGCCGTCAATCAGGAACTCAGAGTTGATACGCGGATTAATACCGTTGCTTGCGGTAGTACTGCTAAAATAATTGTTTAGCATGTGTACCTTTCCAACACGTGCCATAGGCATGCGCTGCTTACAGCCTTTTCCCCACCAGTTGAAGGCAAAGGTGGTGTTCAAATAGCCCTGCGTTTCAGAATCGCTGCTACCGATGAGATTGGTGTTCTGGTGCATGTACGAACGGTCGGTATAGCTGAAAGTACACCAACTGACGGTGAAGAAGTCCGACGAATTGGTAATATCGAAATTGCCGTCCATGCCGTCTATAAATGCGCAATGGTCTACCCAGCAATGCTTGGCACCTGTAGCAGAGATAAGGTCGTAGCCTCCAACATCAACGGAACCAGGACCTACGAATGTGAGGTTGCGGATGATAACGTTCTCTTTGTTCAGGCTGAATATACCTGATTTGCGATAGCTCTCATTGTTGTCGCCAGTCAGATTTATAATAATCAGGCGCGTGTAGTACTCGGCCTGTTCCTTTACATACTGTCCGTTGGGCAAAGTGCCGCCTCCGCTGCTGGTACTCATGCTTGGAACACCTGCTTCGTCAAGGGCTGCCTTTATCTCGTCGGTCATGTACCACTTGGTACAAAGGCGTGCGTTGTTGATACCTATCAGCGTCTTGTTGCCTCTTTCGAAGCTGATACTGCTCGACACGATGAAGTCACCATTTGAACCGTCAAAAATGATGACGTCATTCTGCTTGATGGCATTCTGAATGGTACTCTTCATGTCCAGGCCATTAGACTTCAGGACGGAAACTTTGCCCGTAAACCCTTCTGGAATGGGATAGGTATAACATCCTCCGCCTGTTATGTCGTAAGTCTTGGATGCGTCTGTGCGTGAAGAGACGGTACAGAAACCAAAGGGTTTGTCCTGGTCATAGTCGGTGGCCATGCTTGTCAGCGATACAACCAGCGTGACTAATGAAAATAAAAACTTCTTCATATGCAATTCTTAATTGTTATTTGTTACTCACCGTAATATACAACTCCAAATTTCTAACTCTTTATTCCTAATTATTCAGGTTTTCTGTGGTGTAGCCGAGCATCTCCATTTCCAGCGAAGCCCAGATGAAAGGACCTACGCCCTTGGCATCGTTGGCACGGATGGGCTCAGAAAGGTAATAAGCAAATGATCCGTCACGCTTACGGTTTTCCAGAACGCTAGCCTTGGGATTGATTTTCTTCATAGCAGCCTCTACTTGAGGTGTTACGGCAGGGCCGAGACCGGCAACAGAGCAGCAACGGGTCAGCGAGATGGTCTTGTCGGGGTGTACCTGGATGAAGTTCTGTATCATGCCCTTATAGGCACGGATACCTGCATCGAGGTATTTCTTGCCTACATAGCCCTTGCGATATGCCTTGAGGAGTGCATAGGTAAACATGGCTGAGCAGGTGCTTTCGAGGTAGTTCCCTTCACGCTCAGGACTGTCCATGACCTGATACCACACACCGCTTTTCTTGTCCTGCCATTTCAGGATGGCATCAAAATCCTTCACCAACAAGTCGATAACTTCCGAACGCCAGTTGTAGTCTTGTGGAAGTGCATCGAGTACCTCAATGAGTGCCATTGTGTACCATCCCTGAGCACGTCCCCAACAATGTTGCGAGAGTCCAGTCTCCTTATCTGCCCAGAAGGTGTTGCGTGTTTCGTCGTAGGCATGGCGGTTCAGACCAGTCTCGGGGTCGAGGGTACGCTGGTAGGTGATTTTCAGCTGGTTGACTGCATCGTCGTAAATGGCTGTGATGGACTTTTTGCTTTGCTCGGTGATGGGTGCTGTCAGTACGCGGAAGGGCAGTCCCATGAAAATGCCGTCAAGCCATACTTGATAGGCATAGATGGCCTTGTGCCAGAAAACCTTGTCGGCAATGGTGCGCGGCTGGTCTTGTAATTGTTTCATCATGGTTTGCATGGCAAGGAGATTCTTAGCCTCAGGCCACTTCTGGTACATGCGGGTTACGAAATGTCCAGTACGGATGTTGTCAAGATTGTATTCAAGAATGTTGTACCCAGTAATGTTGCCTTCTTCGTCAATCATTTTGTCGGTGTACATCTTACAATAGTTCAGAATGTCATCGCCGCCGTATCTGAGATAAGTGTCAAGCATGCCTTCCAGCTCGATACCCATCACGTACGACCACTTGGGCCTGTCGGAGAAATCGAGCAGGTACGACTTAGGTACACGCTTCATCTCCGAATAAGTCAGCCATTCCGAATAGTGCTTGTAGGGCATTTCCTGCAGCACCAGGGAACCGTTAATCATGAGGTTCTCATACTTTACGTCCTGAGCAAGACCAATCTGGTGAATAGGCTTGTTGTATACTCCGTCGAATTGGCAGTTCTTAACGGTAATGTTGTTGACGGTATATGCCAATTTGGGGTCTTCGTAGCCTACTATCATGACACCGTATTTTGACTTCTTGCAAGTGACATTTTCCATTGTGACGTTGCGTACGGTCGGGTAGAAACCGCGACAACAAATCTCACGTGGCTCATAGTCGGTATTGATCTTAAGAACGGCTTCACCGCATTGTCCAACAGTAATGTTGCGCATGTTGATGTTCTCAATGATGCCGCCTCGGCACGAGTTTGTCTTGATGCGAAGCACTCGGTCCAGCGAAGGAGAGTCCATTTCGTTGTTCTCGGCAAAGACGTTCTGGCAGCCTCCCGAGATTTCAGAACCAATAACCACACCACCATGTCCGTTATGGAACTTGCTGTTACGGATGATGATGTTTTTCGAAGCACGACCGGCATAGCGTCCCTGACCTCCTTCACGACCGTCGTTGTTGCGACCGCTCTTGATGGCGATACAGTCATCGCCTGTGTTGAAGTAGCAGTTCTCTATCAGAACGCGGTCGCAGCTTTCAGGATCGCAGCCGTCACCGTTGGGACCATCATTATTAATATGTACGCCACGTACTGTTATGTCAGTAGAAAGGAGGGGATGGATGACCCAGAAGGGCGATCGCAGCAAGGTGACATCTTCTATGAGAATGCCTTCGCATTGGTTGAAGTTAATCATCTGGGGGCGTAGACCGTCTTTGGGACCGTAGCGGCGCTCATCCATGTCTACACCGTCCTCAGCTTGCTTCAGCAGTTTTGCGCGGGCACCCATGTTCTGTGCAATACCGCCTTCCTTCATGCCGAATTTCTTACTGCCACACCAAGGCCACCAAGTCTCGTTAGAACCGCCACCATCAATGGTTCCCTTACCTGTAATGGCGATGTCCTTTGCTTGATATGCGTAAATCAGCGGCGAAAGATTCCAACAGTCAAGTCCTTCCCAGCGTGTGGGAACGATGGGGTATAACTCTGGTTCGAATGCGAACTCCAGGGTAGCACCATCTTCAACGACAAGGTTTACTCCGCTCTTCAGTTGAATAGCAGCTGTCAGGAATTTCTTTCCAGCAGGCACTACTACACGTCCGCCGCCTTTCTTTGAGCATTTATCAATGGCTTTCTGGATAGCTTTCTGGTTTTTGTCAGCTGTGTTGGCAGGCTTGGCACCATACTTGGTGATGTCATACACCTCGTCTGCAAATTGAGGAACGCGGATGCTCTGCTCAATTTGTCTGTACTGCTGTTCGTCCCACCCGTTGGCTTGAACACTAAGAGCGGTAAGGACACAAAACAGCAGCGTCTGGAAAAGTCTTTTCATAACGTTTTTGGAGTTTATTTATATTTGTTTCAGTAGATTGGGTGCAAAGGTACGAATAAGCGAGTGAAAAACCAAATTTTTTTGGGTTTTTCCGAGCGAGAGTACCTTCTTGCAAAGCAAAAAGGTACGAAAAAGGATGAAAAACCAAATTTTTTTGGGTTTTTCCGAGCGAGAGTGCCTTCTTGCAATGCAAAAGATACAAAAAGAGGACGATTTTCGTCCTCTTTTACATCATTTATGAATTTTGGGTCATTGTGCCAATGCTTCGAACAGGTTGTCAAGTGCCAAGTCAGCATTACCTTCGGCTTTGTCGAGGAGGTCAACGAACTTGGAACCAATGATGGCTCCTGCAGCGTTATCCTGGGCAGCCTTCAATGTCTGGGCATTCGATATGCCAAAACCAATGACGCGTGGATTGTGCAGGTTCATGGAATCGATGTGGTGGAAATACTCCTGCTTTTGTTCGTCAAACGATTTCTGGGCACCTGTGATGGCAGCTGAAGAAACCATATAGATGAAACCGTCGGTATTGTTGTCAATGAAACGGATGCGCTCGTCGCTGGTCTCTGGGGTGATGAGCATGATAACCCTTAGGTCGTATTTGTCAGCAGCAGGTTTGACGATGTTGAGATAGTCGTCGAAAGGCAGGTCAGGGATAATCATGCCGGAAACACCCGCCTCAACGCATGACTGGCAGAATGCCTCAATGCCATAATGTTGTATGGGGTTGAGATAGCCCATCAGAATGAGTGGAATCTTTACTTGTTCCTTAATGACTTTCAGCTGGGCGAAGAGAATCTTCAAAGACATGCCATTCTTTAGTGCTTTAGTTGCTGCTGTTTGAATGACAGGCCCGTCAGCCAGAGGAGCGCTAAACGGTATTCCGACCTCGATGAAGTCGATTCCTCGGCGCTGCATGGTCAGAATGACGTCAGCAGTACTGTCGAGCTTGGGACAGCCTGCACAAAAGTAAAGGCTGAGTAATTTTCGGTCGCCTCGTTGGGCGAACAGGGAATTGATTTTATTCATATTTGTTGGAGGAATAGTTTGAGTTTATAGATATCTTTGCGGCCGGGAACTTGCTCAAAGCGTGAGTTCAGGTCGATTCCGATACATTGTGGATGGTGGAAAGACTTAACGGCTTCTGCATCGTCTGGCCCTATGCCGCCACTTAGCAGGAAGGGTGTCTTTCCTTGGTAATGCGAGAGTACTGACCAGTCGAATTTGGTGCCGTTGCCGCCTACTCGTTCTGCTTTAGTGTCGAAGAGGAAACAGTCTACTAAGTCTTGGTAGAGTTCTGTAGCTACAAGGTCTTCTGGAGTGGCAACGTTGAATGCCTTGATGATGACAAAGTTAGAGCTGTTATCCATGCAACTTGCACGAAGTGCATGAAGATAGTCTGGCATCTCGTGTCCATGCAATTGGATAGCATCAAGGTGATACTCCTCAACAAGACTCATAACGTTGTCGATAGTAGCGTCAACAAAGACGCCGACACGTTTGCATTTGGTGGGAAGATAGGCAGGACGATGACTAACATAGCGACTGCTACCTGGCCAGAAGATGAATCCCATCAGGTCGATACCGAGTTCTTCAACGGCGCGAATGTTATCGGCTTCGCGCATGCCACATACCTTGATTCTCATATCTTTGAAATGAAGTCATAGAGGGCTTCCCCTGGGTTTGGGGTCTTCATGAAAGTTTCACCAATGAGGAACCCTCGAAAGCCAGCCTGACGGAGCGCACGTACATTTTCGGGATTACTGATGCCACTCTCGCTGACAAGGACAGGGGCCTCAGATCCACACCCGCATGCTTCCCGGAGTTTCTCTGCCAGCCGGAAAGAGTTCTCGACATCAGTATGGAAAGAGCCGAGGTTACGGTTGTTGATGCCGCAGAGGTCAGGATGGAGTTCAGCATATTCCAATTCCTGGTCGCTATGTACTTCGAGCAACACTTCCATTCCAAGTGCATGAGCTTTGTCGAGCAGGGAGGCACAATCCTTTTTTGACAAGCAGGCTGCTATAAGCAGTATTGCAGAAGCTCCACAAAGCATGGCAGCATAAAGCTGGGATTCGTGGATGACAAAGTTTTTATAAAGGATAGGCAGGCAGACGCCGCTTTGACGGGCAGTACGGATATAGCTGTCGTGACCACCGAAGTAGTGCTCGTCAGTCAGGATGCTGAGTGCCGCAGCACCGTTTTGCTGGTAGCTTAGCGGTATGAGGTCGGGACGTCCGTCTTCCTTAATCCATCCTTTGGAAGGACTGCGTCGCTTGAATTCAGCTATAATGCCGGTGCTGCTTTCTAATAACGCTTGGCGCAGCGAAGGCTTGGGGGCGAGCATTTGCTCAACCTCCAGTTGCTTATGCTTGATGATTTCTTGTAGTATGTCCATTAGCTGTTCAATTCTACGAATTTCTTAAATGTCTGGAGTGCTGCACCACTATCGATGCTTTCGCGAGCTTTGGCAACACACTCTTCAATTGATAGGGTACCACGTTCAAGAACCTGGATGCCAAAGGCTGCATTGGCCAAGACAATGTTCTTCTGGGCCGGCAAAGCATGGTTCTCAAGCACGGCATCAAAGATGGCCTTCGCCTCCTGTTCCGTAGCACCAGCTACCAATTCTTCAGGTAATGCGCACTCGAAGCCGAGGTCTCTGGGAGAGAAAATGCGCTCATAATGGTTGGTGGTCACCTTGAAGTCGCCGGTGAGTGATATCTCATCATAGCCGTCTATTGAGTTCACAATGCCATAGTCAACACCTAAACGCTGATAGACCTGTTGGTATAGCCGCATTTGGTTAAGGTTGGCGACGCCCAATAGCTGGCAGCTGGGCTTGCTGGGATTAACAAGTGGTCCTAACAGATTGAAAATAGTGGGGAATTGCAAAGCTTTACGGATGGGACCAACGAACTTCATAGCACTTGCAAAAAGTTGGGCATGCAGATATACGATGCCGCACTCATCCATGCAACGGTTTAGTTGGTCCAGGTTGTCTGTGAATTTGACACCATGTTGGGCAATGACGTTTGAGGCACCAGAGGTAGACGTTGCAGCATAGTTGCCGTGTTTGGCCACTTTGTAACCAGCACCCGCAATGACGAAGCATGAGGTGGTAGAAATGTTAAACGTGTTCTTGCGGTCGCCGCCTGTACCTACAACGTCGATGTAGCGTTCACAGTTGAGAGGAACAGGCACTCCCGTTTCAAGAATACCGTCACGGAATCCCAGTAGTTCGTCGACAGTGACACCACGCATCTGGAGGGCTGTCAAGAGCGCAGTAATTTGCTCGTTGGGATATTCGCTATGTGTAATACCAATCAGAATCTGTTTCATCTCCTCACGGGAGAGTTCCTCGTGATTGAGGAGTTTGGCTAATATTTCTTTCATAGTTTTTCCTATTTATAATGTTATACTTTATGATTTTACAAAAAAAGCCAGTTCTGGATCATTTTACGGCCATCAGGTGTCAAGACACTTTCTGGATGGAACTGGATGCCGCGTACGTTCAAATCCTTGTGCTTCAGAGCCATAATCTGCCCTTCGTCACTCTCTGCCGTCACCTCCAGGCAGTCAGGAAATCCTTCCCGACTGACCACCCAGGAGTGATAGCGTCCCATCGTGATGCGACTGGGAAGTCCAGAGAAAAGGGCATCGTTGCCAAGTTGGGTACCTACAGTTGCTACGCCATGAAATACGTCGCTGAGGTTTTCCAACTTGCCACCAAATACCTCGCCAATGGCCTGATGGCCCAGACATACACCCAAAATAGGCTTGCGTCCGGCATAGGTACGAATGACGTCGCATAACAATCCTGCCTCGGAAGGGATTCCAGGACCTGGCGACAGGATAATCTTACTATACGCATCGAGATCTTCCAACTGGAACTTATCGTTTCGCAAGACCGTCACCTCTGTGCCCAGTTCCTTGACAAGATGAGCCAGATTGTAGGTGAACGAGTCGTAATTGTCAATGATAACTATTTTCATAGAAAAGTAATTTAATGTGGGATTGAACGATGTTTATAGGGACTCTGCTTGGAGAATGGCTTTGCGCAGAGCGCCAAGCTTATTGTTGACTTCCTGCAATTCGTATTCTTCGTTGCTCTTGGCTACGATGCCTCCGCCTGCTTGGAACCATAATTCACCGTTGCGTGCGACAAAGGTACGGATGGTGATAGCCTGGTTGAGCGAGCCGTCGAGACCGATGACGCCTATACATCCACCGTAGGCACCACGGTTGTGTGGTTCGTAGTCAGAGATGAGTTGCATGGCACGTACTTTAGGAGCGCCTGAAAGTGTGCCGGCAGGGAACGTGTCGATAAATGCCTTGATAGGGTCGGCATTCTTGTCAAGCTCGCCGCTGACACGACTGACAAGGTGGATGACGTGTGAGTAATATTGGATGTCTTTGTAGTATTCAACCTTGACGTCATGACAATTGCGTGAGAGATCGTTGCGTGCCAAATCCACCAGCATTACATGCTCTGCATTTTCCTTTGGGTCATTGCGCAGGAACTCAGCACCTTTGCGATCAGACTCAGCATCGCCTGTGCGTTTTGTCGTTCCGGCAATGGGGTCGATATAGGCACGTCGGCCATTAATGCGACAGTGTGTTTCCGGAGAAGAACCAAAAATGCGGAAACCGCCAAAGTCAAAGTAGAAAAGGTAAGGCGACGGATTGATGCTGCGCAGGGCGCGGTAGAGCTTAAAGTCATCGCCTTCATAACGTTGGATGAACCGCCTTGACAATACAATCTGAAACACGTCTCCACGCAGACAATGCTGGATGCCTCGGCGGATGTTGGCCTTGTGCTCTTCGTCAGTTAGTGTAGAGCGGACTTCGCCCAAATGTCGGAATTCGTAGGTCTTGACACTATTGCGGTTCATTGCCTTTACAATTTCTGAGCATTCTGAGCTCTCGGAACCATCTGAGAGGCAAACCACCTTCAGTAGGTTGTTGTGATGGTCAAAAACGATGACCGATTTATATAGGATGTATAACACATCTGGAGCATCGTTCTTCTCTTGCGCCTCGTCTTTGACATCAATGTCCTCAAAGTAGCGGACGGCATTAAACGAAGTATAGCCAAAAAGCCCGATGACATTTGCATCCTCACCTTCAACGTGAATGTGGTCAATGAGGGCATGAATGGCTTCAGCTGTACCGAAATCAGCATTGATTTCTTGACGGAGAGTGGTTCCGTCAGGATAGTTGACGTTGGCTATTCCGTGTCCCACAGCTACAGAGGCAATGGGATTAATGCCTATAAAAGAGTGCGAGTTGCTTTGGTCGTGATAATCAGAACTCTCCATCAGAGCACTTTGGGGATAGAGATCGCGCAGTCTCAAATAGACGCCAACAGGCGTGAACAGGTCGGCAAGAATTGTCCGACTGGTCGCAGTATAGTTAAAAGTTTCCATAATCTCCTGCAAGGTTTTTGTTGTTAAGATAAGTTTCCACGTCTTTGTCTCCACGTCCGCTGACAGTCAGTACGACAATGTCGCTGGGCTTGAAGTTCATTTTCGATAAGACAGCAACTGCGTGGGCACTCTCAATGGCAGGGATGATGCCCTCAGTTCGTGTCAGTTCATAGCCGGCATAGATAGCCTCGTCATCATTGATGCTTAGCACTTGTGAGCGTCCTTGTTTGGCCATGTTGCAATGCATGGGCCCAACACCAGGATAGTCCAAACCGGCAGAAATGGTGAATGCCTCCTGTATTTGTCCGTCGTCATCCTGCATCAGCAGCATCTTTGAACCATGCAGAATACCAACTGTACCACGATGAATAGTGGCTGCCGTGTAATCTGTATCCCATCCGTGACCACCAGCTTCGGCCAGTACTATCTTAACACGCTCATCGTCCATGTAGTGGTAAATGGTGCCGGCAGCATTGCTTCCTCCACCGACGCAGGCGATGAGATAGTCGGGATAGTTACGTCCTATCTTTTCCTCCAACTGCCACTTGATTTCTTCTGAGATGACACTTTGCATACGAGCCACCAGGTCAGGGTAGGGATGTGGTCCGATGGTGGAGCCAACGATATAGAATGTGTTAGCGGGATGACAACACCAGTCGCGTATGGCCTCTGAGCAGGCGTCACTTAAGGTCATGTTGCCTGTGCGTACAGGATGAACCTTTGCTCCCAGCATCTTCATCCGTTCAACGTTAGTGTGCTGGCGCTCCACGTCCGTGGCTCCCATGAACACTTCACACTCCATATTCATTAAGGCACATACGGTAGCTGTGGCAACACCATGCTGACCGGCACCGGTCTCTGCAATGATGCGCGACTTCCCCATTTTCTTAGCCAGCAATATCTGTCCGATAGTGTTGTTGATCTTGTGTGCGCCAGTATGGTTCAAGTCTTCGCGCTTCAGATAAAGCTGACAGCCATATTTCTCACTCATTCGCCTGGCGAAATACAATGGACTGGGGCGTCCAACATAGTCACGCAATAGGTCATGATATTCCCGTTTGAATGCTTCAGACTCAATGATGGGCAGATATTGCTCCTGAAGGTTCTTGACCGTCGCATAGAGAATCTCGGGGATGTAGGCACCTCCGAATTCTCCGTAATAACCTTTTTTGTCTACTAAGTAACTCATATTTGTAATTGTTTTAATGTTGTTATTCCTTTACGTAAAGAAAAAGAGGCTCGCCGCGTAACCGACGAGCCCCCTATTCTTACAATCAACATATACAGGCTTCGTACCTCGCGACTATTTGAATCTCGAGTTACGCCACCACCAGATGTTGTTCGTTGTCTTCATTTACGTCTAGTTATTTTTAATTACGGTTGCAAAATTACACTTTTTTTGTTAATTACCAAACATTTTGATATATTTTTTTCACTTTTGATGGAAAAGTTGCTTAAAAATTTGCATTTTATACAATAAATGCTTAAATTTGCGCTCGATAAGTTGGTTATGACCATTGTCAAATGACTTATCATTATAAGTGAGGTTGGTAGCGTCCTGCACCAACCTCTTTATAAATTCAGACGGATGAGCGAAAAGCAATGCTTTCTCCGCCCATCCGTCTGATAATAATAATCTGGTCCCATCAGATTTCCCAACCTATGGCAGAAGCGCCCAAAACGGCAGCAGCTGCACCATCAAGTCCGCTTACCAGGAACTGGGCCTTACCGCGGAAGATGGGTAGCACGTGCTCGTCGTATGACTTCTTGATAGGATTCATAATCAAATCACCGGCTTTTACCATGCCACCGAAGAAAATGAAAGCCTCAGGCGATGAGAATGCAGCAAAGTCAGCACAAGCCTGTCCCAGCATATTGCCTGTAAATTCGTAGATTTCCTTGGCCAGCTCATCACCCTTTCCTGCAGCAATCGATACATCAAGCGAAGTAATATCCTCAGGATTCATTTCGCGAAGTATGCTGGGACGCTCCGTCTTGGCCAGCAGTTCGCGGGCAGTACGTGCCACACCAGTTGCAGAGCAGTAAGCCTCCAGGCATCCTGTGCGTCCACATCCGCAAGAACGGCCTTCTGCTCCACGTACCATTGTGACATGTCCCAGTTCGCCGGCAAAACCATCATGTCCATAGAGCAGTTGTCCGTTTACCACGATGCCAGAACCAACACCAGTACCCAAAGTGATAACGATGAAGTTCTTCATTCCACGGGCCACTCCGTATACCATCTCGCCTACAGCTGCAGCGTTGGCATCGTTGGTCAGAGCAACAGGAAGCCCTCCTAAGGCATCGCTGAAAAGCTTTCCCAAAGGTACGACCCCGTTATGAGCCCAAGGCAGGTTAGGAGCATATTCAATGGTTCCTTTGTAGTAGTTGCCGTTAGGGGCACCAATGCCCATAGCCTTGATTTTCTCAATGCCGCCCATTTCTTCGATAATGGGTTGCAGCGCGTCGACAGATGCTTTGACATAGTCTTCTACTGTTGCGAATCCACCAGTTTTGATGGCTGTTGTTGCTTTGATGTCGCCTCGTGCGTCAACAATGCCAAATACGGAGTTTGTGCCCCCCAAGTCTAAACCAATGACGTAGGGCTTGATACCTTGTTGTTCGTTCATATTGTTCTATGTTTTAAGTTAAAATAATTTGCGGTTTTGTGCACAAAGGTACAAATATGCGAGCGAAAAACCAAATTTTTTTTTGTTTTTCGCTCGCTTATTCGTACCTTTGCACACGATATGCCATTTCACGTACCTATTAATATATTAGATTTCATTTTCAAGGGCATGATGATAGGCGTAATAGCCTCTGCTCCGATGGGACCTGTGGGTATCCTTTGCGTACAGCGCACGCTGAACAAGGGACGCTGGTTTGGCTTTGCTACAGGTTTGGGGGCGTCGATAAGCGATATTATCTATGCAGGCATTGCCGGCTTTGGTATGTCTTTTGTGATGGATTTTATTACAAACGACCAGAATCGCTTCTATCTTCAGATTGCTGGTAGCATCATGCTGCTTTGCTTTGGACTTTACACTTATCGAACTGACCCGACGCGGAAGATGCACCAGTCTGGACAGAAAAAAGGTTCGCTGTGGTACAATACCTGGACGGCATTTCTAGTGACCTTTTCCAATCCGCTTATCATTTTCCTTTTTCTTGCCATGTATGCGCAGTTTGCCTTTGTGTTGCCCAACCATCCGTTCGAAATGGTAGTGGGGTTTGCCAGCATTGTGGGCGGTGCGTTGCTGTGGTGGTGGGGACTGACGTGGTTGGTAGACAAGATTCGCACCAAGTTCGACGATTTCGGCATTCGTCTGATAAACCAGTTTATTGGTGTAGCTGTAATCGTCGGCTCCATTATCATGCTGTTGGGAACAACAACGAATCTGTTGAGATTTTTTTAATATATGTTTATTGCAAAAGAATTACGTAAGAAGAATATTGCTGAGTATCTGCTGTACATGTGGCAGATAGAGGATACAATTAGGGCTTTCGATTGTTCTCTGTCGAGGATACGTCGCGAGTACGTTGCCCGCTTTGACTATACGGACGAACAAAAGGAAGAAGAGACAGACTGGTTTGGCAACCTCATTCGCATGATGAATTCTGAGGGGTGTCGTGAACAAGGCCATTTGCAGATTAACAAGGTGGTGATGCAACAGCTACAGGAGCTTCATGCCCAGTTATTGTCATCGTCCAAGTTTCCTTTCTACAATGCCGAGTACTACAAGGTATTGCCCTACATCGTAGAATTGCGCAATCATGGGGCCAATAAGAACGAGAATGAGGTGGAAACCTGCTTCAACTCACTTTATGGAGTCATGATGCTACGTTTGCAGAAAAAGGAAATCACTACCAATACGCAGCATGCGGTAAAGGAAATCAGCACCTTCATCGGTATGCTGAACGATTACTATTTGAAAGATAAACAAGAACCATTGGAGTTTGAATAGTTATGAACATTTTGATTACAGGCTGTAATGGCCAGTTGGGAAACGAGATGCAACAGCTGGAGAAGAATTATCCTCAGCATAGTTGGTTTAATACAGACGTGGAGGAATTGGACATTACCAATCAGCTGGCCGTCGAGCAGTATGTGGCTCAGCGTCAGATTGACGGTATCGTCAATTGTGCGGCCTATACGGCTGTTGATAAGGCAGAGGACAATAAGGAGCTTTGCACGACCTTGAATACGGTGGCACCTTCCTATCTGGCGGCTGCTGTTGAGAAACGTGGCGGATGGATTGTCCAGATTTCTACGGACTATGTGTTCAATGGCACCAAATACACACCATATATTGAGACTGATACACCTTGTCCTGACAGCGTTTATGGTTCTACCAAGCTGGCTGGTGAACTGGGCGTTTCCAAGTTTTGCAAACGTTCCATGATTATCCGTACGGCTTGGCTGTACTCCACCTTTGGCAGCAATTTCGTGAAGACGATGATACGTCTGGGCAACGAGAAACCAGAATTGGGCGTCATCTTCGACCAGATAGGCACACCAACCTATGCTCGCGACTTGGCCCGTTTTATTATGGTGGCTATAGAGAAAGGTATCAAACCGGGCGTGTATCACTTCTCCAACGAGGGAGTCATCTCGTGGTACGATTTTGCCAAAGCTATTCATCGACTGGCAGGCATCAGCAATTGTCATGTTCGTCCGCTCCATACGTCAGAGTATCCGACACCAGCCCGTCGTCCGCACTACAGCGTTCTCGACAAGACGAAGGTCAAGCAGACCTACGGCATCGAAGTTCCCTATTGGGAGGAATCATTAAAGGAATGTATTGAGAAATTATGAATCAAGAAATAGAGAGAAGAAGAACCTTTGCGATTATTTCGCACCCTGATGCCGGTAAGACGACTCTAACAGAGAAGTTCCTGCTGTTTGGTGGTCAGATTCAGGTTGCAGGTGCAGTCAAGAACAACAAGATTAAGAAAACAGCTACCTCAGACTGGATGGATATTGAGAAACAGCGCGGTATCTCTGTGTCCACCTCTGTTATGGAGTTCGACTATACTCCTGAAGGCTCTGACATAGAGTACAAGGTAAACATACTTGATACCCCAGGCCACCAGGACTTTGCTGAGGATACTTATCGTACGCTGACGGCAGTCGATTCTGCCATCATCGTGGTGGATGGTGCAAAAGGTGTCGAAACGCAGACACGCAAGCTGATGAATGTCTGCCGCATGCGCAATACGCCTGTCATCATCTTCATCAACAAAATGGATCGTGAGGGTCGTGACCCCTTCGATTTGCTTGACGAGTTGGAGAAGGAGCTCGAAATCAAGGTGCGTCCCTTGTCGTGGCCCATCAATCAGGGAGCCAAGTTCAAAGGCGTCTATAACATCTACGAGCAGAAACTCGACCTTTTTACCCCCGACAAGCAGCGTGTAACAGAAAAAGTTAGTGTCGAGGTCGGTTCCTCTGAGCTCGATCAAAGAGTTGGTGAGCAGGATGCCGCCAAGCTGCGTGAAGACCTGGAACTGGTCAGCGGCGTCTATCCTAACTTCGAGGTTGAAACCTATCGCTCTGCCGAAGTGGCACCAGTATTCTTTGGTTCAGCGCTCAACAATTTTGGTGTACAAGAGCTGTTGAACTGCTTTGTCGAGATTGCCCCCAGTCCCAAGCCCACTAAGGCTGAGGAACGCGACGTACAGCCTGACGAATCCAAGTTTACAGGTTTCATTTTCAAGATTACGGCCAACATTGACCCCAACCACCGTTCGTGTATAGCATTCTGCAAAGTCTGTTCAGGCAAGTTCCAACGCAACCAGCCTTATCTGCATGTACGTCAGGGCAAGACATTACGTTTCTCGTCTCCGACACAGTTTATGGCTCAGCGCAAGAGTACCATCGACGAAGCTTGGCCTGGCGACATCGTTGGTTTGCCGGATAATGGCATCTTCAAGATTGGTGATACGCTGACAGAGGGTGAGCTGCTCCACTTCCGAGGACTGCCCTCGTTCTCGCCGGAGCTTTTCAAGTACATCGAGAACGATGACCCTATGAAGTCGAAACAGCTTCAGAAAGGCATCGACCAGCTGATGGACGAAGGTGTGGCGCAGTTATTTGTCAATCAGTTCAATGGCCGCAAGATTGTCGGCACCGTTGGCCAGTTGCAGTTTGAGGTCATCCAGTATCGTCTTGAGAACGAGTACAATGCCAAATGCCGCTGGGAACCGGTTCACCTTTACAAAGCTTGTTGGATAGAAAGCGATGACGACAAGGAACTGGAGAACTTCAAGAAGCGCAAGTATCAGTATATGGCCAAGGACAAAGAGGGCAGGGACGTATTCCTTGCCGACTCCGGTTACGTGCTCTCTATGGCCCAAGAGGATTTCAAGCACATCAAGTTTCACTTTACATCAGAGTTTTAAAAGCGGATTAACACGGACTTTTACAGACTGATTTATGACGAGAGAAGAAGATATAAAGAAAGCCGTAGAGGTGCTTCGCAAGGGTGGGGTGATACTCTATCCTACGGACACGGTTTGGGGCATAGGCTGCGATGCCACTAATGCTGAAGCCGTGAAGCGCGTATACGAAATCAAGCAGCGCGACGACTCGAAGGCAATGATCTGCCTGGTCGATTCCGATGCCCGTCTGCAACGCTATGTACGACAGGTTCCTGATGTTGCCTGGCAGCTTATTGATAGCCTGAAGGAGGGCGATGTCAAGCCCACTACCCTTATTTTGGACGGTGCTGTCAATCTGGCTCCCAACCTCATAGCCGAGGATGGCAGCATAGCCCTGCGCATCACCAACGAGACTTTTTCAAAGGAGCTGTGCTACCGTTTCCAGAAAGCATTGGTGTCCACCTCTGCTAACATTAGTGGCGAGCCTGCCGCCCAGAACTATTGCGACATCGACCCTCGTATCATAGAGCAGGTCGACTACGTCTGCTGGTCACGTCGCCAGGAACATAAGCCCCATACCCCCTCCTGTATCATCCGTTTACGGCAGAACGGCGAGGTGTCCATTATACGTAAATGAAGAGAACTTCAGCAATGTACAGTTGGCTGACGCGTCTGCATGACTGGCGCGTAACCCATGTGAGCGACAAGATGTTCCTACTCATCCTGGCGTTCTTGGTGGGTTTCTTGTCAGCTTTGGCTGCGTTTGTGCTGCATGGACTTATCGACGAGATACGCTCTTTGTTGACGGGTAAGTTCCATGCAGAGACCTACAACTGGCTTTATCTGGTCTATCCCGTCGTTGGTATTTATCTGACGTCGCTGTTTGTCCGGTTTGTCGTCAAAGACAATATCTCACACGGTATTACGCGCATTCTCTATGCTATCAGCAGCAATAGGTCGCGCCTGAAGACCCACAATACGTGGTCTTCAGTCATTGCCTCTGCCATCACTATTGGCTTTGGTGGTTCGGTGGGAGCTGAGGCTCCTATCGTGCTGACAGGCTCGGCTATCGGTTCCAATTTGGGACGCCTGTTTAAGTTGGACAACAAGACGCTGATGACTCTTGTGGGCTGTGGTGCTGCCGGAGCTATTGCCGGCATCTTCAAGGCTCCTATCGCAGGATTGGTGTTTACCCTCGAGGTGCTGATGATTGACCTGACGATGGCCTCGCTGCTGCCCATTCTCGTGTCGTGTGTGACGGCAACATGCTTCACTTACATTCTTCTCGGCGACGCTTCGCTCTTCACGTTCCATCTGGACTCCGGATGGACGGTAGTGCGTGTGCCTGCCTGTATTCTGCTGGGCATTACCTGCGGACTGGTGTCGCTCTATTTTATTCGCACCATGAATGCCTGTGAGGACATGTTTGCCCGTTTCAAGGACAAGCCCTATGTCCGGCTGGCCATTGGAGGAGTGGTTCTGAGCACCCTTATCTTTTTGTTCCCCTCACTCTATGGCGAGGGCTACGACAGCATCAACCTGCTTTTGAACGGAAAGACAGATGCAGACTGGAACCAGATACTCGAGGAGTCGCTGTTCTACGGCCATTCCGAATACCTTATATTATATATAGGACTGGTCTTGCTGACTAAGGTGTTTGCTACGTCGGCAACAAATGGCGGCGGAGGCTGTGGCGGTACCTTTGCTCCTTCGCTGTTCATTGGCTGCTTCACGGGCTTTCTCTTCTCGCGGCTGTGGAATGTCTATCAAATAGGTGTCTATGTGCCTGAGAAGAATTTTGCCTTGCTGGGTATGGCTGGTGTTATGTCGGGAGTGATGCATGCCCCTCTGACAGGCATCTTTCTCATTGCCGAGATTACCAGTGGCTACAATCTTTTCATGCCGCTGATGATAGTCTCGGTTGCCAGTTACCTGACCATCATTATCTTCGAGCCTCATAGCATCTACGGCATGCGTCTGGCTCGTCAGGGGAAGCTGGTGACCCATCATACCGACCACGCTGCGCTGACACTCATGAGTCTTGACTCCGTCATAGACCGCGACTATCAGGCCGTCAACCCAGATATGGAGCTGGGACAGATGGTACACAAAATCAGCCGTTCGCGCAACAGCGTGCTGCCCGTTACTGATGCCGCAGGCAGGTTTCTGGGCGAAATCAACATTCTGGAGATACGTCATGTTGTGTTCCGTACGGAGCTGTACCATCATTTTATGGCCTCACAGCTGATGGCCGAACCTGCTGCCATCTTGAACGACAACACACCTATGAACGAGGTGATGAAAACCTTTGAGCGTACTCAGGCCGACTGGTTGCCGGTATTGGATTCGAACAGCCATCTTAAAGGCTATATCTCGCGCAAGCGTATGTATGACGCTTATCGGAAGATGGTTCATGACCTGAGTCAGGATTAGTTTTCTCAGCCAGTTAATGAGTTCCTAAATGAAGTGCTTGATACTTCAAGCGTTTATTGTCTTACTGATACAAATAGCGCTTGATGCTCATTTTCGGTGTTTTCTCAAAGGGCTCGGCAACGAGTTCCACTTCATGAATCTTGCTATAGACAGGTAGCGACTTGTTGGCGGTGGTGCGGATGATTTCGGGAATGCCCGACCTTGTATTCGCGTCCAAGTCATCAGGTATCTCGGCATAGATCAGAGCAACCAACTTCCCCTTTCGTTCTACAACCAGCGATTCGTTCACATAGGGACAGCCTGACAGCACGGCCTCCAATTCCTCAGGATAGATGTTCTGTCCGGAAGAGTTGAGAATCATTGACTTGATGCGACCGCGAATGAAAATGTTGTTCCTTTCGTCCATCAACCCCAGGTCGCCTGTGCGGAACCATCCATCGTCTGTAAACGCAGCTGCATTGGCTTCAGGGTTCTTGTAATAGCCTATCGTGATGTTGGCGCCCCGTACCTGTATTTCGCCAGGAATGTTCCTCGGGTCGTCAGAACAGATCCTAAGGTCGTGGACGGGCTTGCCACAAGAGCCGGGAACGAACTCCGTACACCACTCCCAGCCCAGCAGCGGGCAGGCTTCTGTCATTCCGTAGCCAACGGTATAAGGCAGGCGTATCTTGGTGAAGCAGTCCTCCACTTCTGGCTTCAGGGCCGCACCTCCCATGATGAATCCGCGCACCTGACCGCCGAAGGCTGCCAAGACTTTTTTCCGTACTATCTTGTAAATAGCTTTCCGTGCTTGGGGCAGGGCTGTCAGCCACTTCATCTTGTCGAGGGCAGGCTTGATGGAATTGGCATACACCTTTTCCATCACCAGCGGTACCGTAACTACCATATAGGGCTTCACCTCCTGCATAGCTTTGAGAAGCGTCGAGGGCGAGGGTGTCTTGCCGAGGAAATAGACCGTTACGCCGTCGACATTGGGATGGATAAACTCAATGGCCAGTCCGTACATATGGGCCATAGGGAGCATCGAGACGATAGTCTCGCCAGGCTGGTTGGGGAAATGGCTGTTGCTGAACTCGTCGGTATCTGAAATGGCACCGTATGTGAGCATGACTCCCTTGGGGTTGCCGGTAGTACCTGAAGTGTAGTTGATGATGGCCAGCTTGTCCCAATTGTCCGAAGGATAGGAAAGCTTTTCCCTTGACAGCCCGGTAGGGTGGTGGAGTGCAAAGGCCTCCTCGCGTTTCTCCCAGGCTTCGGCCACCTTCTCGTCGCGGTGCCAGAGCATCTTCGCGTCCTTCACATTGATGGCAGCCCTGAGGTTAGGCATTTGTCCAGGATTGAGCTTCTCCCATATTTCCTTGTCTGTGAAGAGCAGCACACTATCAGAGTGGTTGGTGAAGGTCGATATGCTGTTGGGGTGGAAGTCGGCAAGAAGCGGTACGGCTACGCATTCATTGACATTGATGTCCCAGAAAGTCGTGGCCCAGCGTGCACAGTTTCGTGCACAGATGGCTATCTTGCTGCGCTTGGTGATGCCAGCCTCGTTCAGGAATATTCGAAACTCCTCAATGCCTCTTGCCACATCGGCATAGGTAAAGGATTCGCCCTCGTAGTCACAGAGTGCCTTTTGGTCCCATTGTTGGCGGATGGTTTCCTCCAGTGTCTTCAGATAGTGCTTCATCGTCTTTATTCATGCTGGTTATTGTATTCTAGTTTTCATTACTTCCACGCTGTCGTAGCAATGATGCTACAAAGATAGTGATTAATTGTCACTTTCTGTTGCAAGGCGACATGATTCTATCAAGAATTAGTTTTTTTTACCAGTTTAACTTGCGTTAAACTTCCAAAATTTACTTTGTTTTCTCGCAAAATCATTGTATTTTTGCAACACACATCTTGTTGTGTTCATAAGTAAAATAAGAAACGAAGAATTATGATTTCAAATCCAGAGTATGAGAAATTGGACGGACTGATGGAGTGGCTGAAATCCGTTCCATTCGAAGTGCTTCGCCACGGACGGCTCTACAATGCTGAGGAGCTGTATCGCGGCTACGAACCTTCGGACGACGAGAATAAGGACAGGGCGTCGTTTGCCAACTGCTACGACAGCCGCGTGTATCAACACTTCATGTCGCACGGGAAGATAGCCAAAGAGGTGTACGAGTCGGTGGCCCGTACGTTCCACGACCACGCTATCCACACGTCGCTCATGGCGTTTCTTGCCAACCACGACCCCAGGCGGTGTGTAGGCATCATGGGTGGTCACGCCATCTTGCGCACCGACCCAATGTTCGCCAGCATAGCCTTGTTGAGCAAGCGGCTTACCGAGGACGGCTTCTTCATGGTCAGCGGCGGCGGTCCAGGGGCGATGGAGGCTACGCATCTGGGAGCATGGATGGCTGGACGTACGAACGAAGAGACTGAGGAGGTTGTCCGTATGCTGGCTTCGAAAGCGGAGTCGTTCAAGGACAGGGCGTGGGTGTCGTCTGCGTTTGAGGTGATGCGCCGCTATCCACAAGACAAGTATGTGAGCCTGGGCATACCCACATGGCTCTACGGTCATGAGCCCTCAACACCGTTTGCCACCCATATTGCCAAATACTTTGTGAACAGTGTCCGCGAAGACACCATCCTGACCGTAGCCTTTGGCGGCATCATCTATACGCCAGGAAGTGCAGGTACGTTGCAGGAAATCTTCCAGAACGCGGTGCAGAACCATTACTTGTCGTTCGGATTTGCCAGTCCGATGATATTCCTGGGCAAGCATTTCTGGACAGAGGACGTGCCAGTCTATCCGATGATACAGCAGATGATGGGGACGGGGAGATACAAGAACCTGCTACTGACGCTGACTGACGATTCCGCGGAAATAGAACAGGTGCTGAAGGATTTCCAGAAAACAATCCCGTATGATTGAGTGAAAGGGTAGGGGACGAGCTCATTTTTATGTCATGAAGATAATAGACGACAACTTAATGAACGGATTGGCCGGAACTGAGCGTCCTGCAGGAGTGCAAGGCTGGCCCATTCGTAGAGCATGAAGTGGACGGGATTCTGGAAACAAATATCCTATGAACAAAGACGAGAAACGAGAACTGAGGCGCAAGCGGCTGATGGACAACAAGGCCTATCAGACGATGAACGGCCTGACGCGCTACATGGATCGCTATTATCTCGATGCGCTCATTGGCATCATTCCAGGCTGGGGTGATGCCATTGCATTGCTCAGCGTCGTACCGTTCGTCTATTTCTCGTCGAGAGTCATCAAGAGCATCCCTTTGACGTTGGCAGTATTGAATAATGCCCTTCGTGATGTGCTGATGGGCATGCTACCGTTCTTCGTTGGCGACGTTATTGATTTCTTCCATCGTGCCAACATCCAGAATATGCAGATGGTTCAAGGTTTCGTTGACGGCGACGAGACCATCATCAAACAGGTGAACCAACGAGCCTGGCAGTCAGCCATTGTCCTGATCGTCCTGCTGCTGCTCATAGCCTTCATGATATGGGCACTCGTCAGTTTCGGAAGCTACCTGTATTCATTGGTAGCATCCATCTTCTGAACCGTCACAGCCAAATTTCTGAGATAAACGGCATCGAAATATGACGGGGATGGTATGGCAAATGGCAGAAATGTGAGGAATGGTTTGGTTTTTCACCCGTTTCTTTGTACCTTTGCGGCTTGAAGTTGCGAAACTGCTCACGCTCGGCCAATCATGCGAGCTCGTTGGCACTCACTTAATCGCAGCTTTGCCGACCGTATGAAACAGGGACGTAAAGAAACGATAACGACGAGGATCGTCAGTACCACTTTTATGGTGGTGGCGCTGGCTGTGTTCAAGCCTTTTGGGCTGGATGCGTGGCATTGGCAGGCCTACGTGCATCTGGTAGCTTTGGGTGTGATTGGTTTCTCGATCTGCATGATAACGGACATCATCCTGAAGTATATTGTCAAGATGCCGAGGTCGTTCAAGAAAGGTGTCGAATACATCATCCGCCGCAATTTATGGTTCCAGTTTATCAATACACCGCTCGTGGCACTGGGCATTTGTCTCTATCGCCACTTCGTGCTGAGCGACCGTGTAGAAAGTAATCAGTTTTCTGTCATCAATTTCCTTGAAACCCTTGTCATCATCGCCTTCTGCTCCTTCGCCATCGGGCTCTACTGGCGCTTCAAGTTCCGCAGCAAGTATCTGGCGATGGAACTGGAAGAGACAAGACTGTTGAATGAGGAGTTGAAGAAGGCACAGGATGAATCAAGGGGACAAGTTCATGATTCGGACAATGTCCTGAATCACGCGACCTGTCCCCCTGATTCTTCTCGCCGCCCGCAGGAGCTGACACTCACTGGTACGACCAACGAATCGGTGACGCTCCAGATTTTCCACCTATTATTTATTGAGGCCGTTGGCAACTACGTCAAGGTCAGCCATCTGCGCGACGGACAGGTGCATACCGACATGCTTCGTGCCACCATGAAACAGATGGAGGAAACGTTGCAGGGCTATCCGATGATTGTCCGCTGCCATCGTGCCTTTCTGGTCAATCTAGGCCAGGTAGAACAGATTGTCTCACATTCTGGCTCCACCCAGCTGCTCATCAAGCACTGCCACGATTCACTTCCCGTCTCGCGCAGCAACATGTCGCAGGTTCGCGCAGCAATCAAACGAGGGGAAAGCTAGAATCTCCACCTGCGGAACGGCAGTAGTCATCTAATAGATATACCTACTTCTGATTAACCTGCTTATGCAGGACTTTGCAGGTGCGCAATGCTTAAAACACTCGTTTTTAGGTATTGCGCATCTTATTTATTTGCCGTACCTTTGCACCGTGATTAGAAACCACGGTGCGAGGACAGGCAGCACCTCAGCATAGAGCGAGCTCTCTGCATTCGGTTTGCACTGTCCTTGTCAGTCGAAATCAAAAGTAATAAAAATGAGTAACCGACCCAAAGTCGCTTGCAAGGCAAGAACGACGACAGCGATTCCCACAGAAATGAAGGCTGCGAGTAAGCGAGAGCAGAGCCAAGCTTGCTTGAGCCATGCCGAGCGTGAACAGGCAGGAGCAACGCTCAAGGTACTGATGAACCATATCTACGAACTGCATAAAGGTGTGCGCCACATGGTGCTGTTCACCTGCAACAAGAAGTACAGCGAACTGGCCATACAGCGACTGGAGAGTCAGGGTATTCCTTACTTGTTGCAACCAGCTGGACAACAGAACCTAAACGTGTATTTCGGGCGGCGCGAATGCCTGGAGGCCATCCGGCTTATCGTTACCCGTCCGTTGAACCTGCTCACGCCAGAAGAGGACTTCATCCTCGGAGCTATGCTTGGCTACGACATCTGTGCACAGTGCGAACGGTATTGTAAGCGTAAATGCGACAGTAAGTGCATCAACAAGAATTAACCACATAAATCACATATAATATATGAACTCAACAATTGTAATCTATGGTTCCTCGACAGGAACCTGCGAGGCCATCGCTGAGAAGATTGCCTCGAAACTGGACTGCGAGGCCCTGAACGTACAGGACCTGACAGCCGATGTTGTGGCTGCAAACCAGAATCTGATTCTCGGCACCTCGACTTGGGGCGCAGGCGAATTGCAGGACGATTGGTACGATGGTCTGAAGACGCTCCAAAGTGCAGATCTCAATGGTAAGACCATTGCCATCTTCGGTTGTGGTGACTGCTCTTCGTACAGTGACACCTTTGTAGGCGGCATAGGAGAACTCTACAACGGCATCAAGGACAGCGGTGCCAAGTTCATCGGTTCTGTTGAGACCGATGGCTACACTTTCGACGACTCTGAGGCCGTCATTGATGGTAAGTTTATCGGTCTGCCCCTCGACGATATCAACGAGGATGACAAGACCGACACTCGCATCGAGGCCTGGATAGCCGCCATCTCTCCCAACTTGTAATCACAGGTATAAAATTCATAAAGTATTTGTTTAGTTAAGTGAGGTGGTTAGTCGGTGACGATCAACCACCTTTTTTCCTGAATCTCTCTGAATAAATAAGATACCCAAAAAATCGCAGACTGAGCAACAGAAATTACAGATTAGATAATAAATTCAAAAGCAAAGATGGTTTTTGGGGGAAAAATAAGTAATTTTGCAATCGCATTACAAAATTAAGTTATCAAAAATGAGATACGGAATCATTGGTACTGGCGATATTGGCGGTTATTATGGAGCCAAATTGGCTCGTGCAGGACAGGAAGTACATTTCCTGCTGCACAGCGACTATGAGTATGTTAAACAGCACGGTCTGCAGGTAAATTCCTGTAACGGATCGTTTCATCTGGCTAATGTAAACGTCTATCTGCATACGGAGGACATGCCGCCGTGCGACGTGGTGCTCGTCTGTCTGAAGTCTGTCAACAACGGCATGCTGCAGACGTTGCTACCACCATTACTCCATGCCAAGACTTTGGTGGTGCTCATTCAGAACGGCATTGGGGTCGAGGAGGATGTGCAGAAGATGTTCCCCGACATACAACTGGCTGCGGGTCTGGCCATTATCTGTTCTGCCAAGACTGAGCCCGGTCTTGTCGACCACCAGTGTTATGGCAGCATCAATTTGGCTAACTACTCTTGCAGGGACGAAGTGCTGATGCAGGCCAGAGATGCTGGAGGCAGAGCTGCAGTTCCTGACAGAAAATCGATAGTTCTCTATTACATCTCTTGTTTGAAATGGCTATACAAGTGACATACAGGAGAACCAGGAGGCTGTCAATGCGAATTGTGAAGAACGGTGATGTACATGTGTCGGCACCTATTGGTATGCCAAAGAAAGAGGTAGAGCGGTTTATTGAAGAACACCGCGAGTGGATAGCCGAGGCACGTAAGAAAACCTACGAGAGTCAGAAACGTAGGGCTGACTTTTATAACAAGCTGCCGTTAAAGACGAGAGAACAGGCTGACGATGCCCTGCGGCGATTGAAAGCCTTGATAGAGCCGATGGTGGATCAGCACTCCGAGGAGATGGGCGTGAAACCGTCCGTAGTATATTACAAGGCGATGATTTCACGTTGGGGTGTCTGCAATGTCAAGGACAAGTCCATCTGCTTCTCTGCCTATCTGCTGCTGTTGCCGGAATGGTGTGTCGAGCACGTGGTGGTTCATGAATTGTGTCATCTGTTGGAACCAAGCCACAATGCCCGTTTCCATGCACTGATGGACAAGTTCTTCCCCCGTTGGAAGGAAGCCAGAAAAATGACAAGACAGATATGTAAGATGGAGGAGGACGAAGATGAGTAGTATTGCCCTTCTTCCACGAAGTCAGATCAGCCTTCTGCTCCTTCGCCACCGCCGGGCAGACCGCCGCCGCTATTGGTGTTGTCGCCGCCCTCGGGGTCGTCAGTGGAGTCCGTACCCGTCAGGCTCTTGATCATCGCCTTGGTCTTCGAGGTGAATGCCAGTCGGGAAGGCTGTGTTGTGGTGGTGCATGTGGTTGGCGAGTTCACGCAAGCCGATGGTTCCCTTGTACTTTACGCGAGCGTAGTACTTGCCCAACGTACCCTGAATGGAGTCGTTGGTGTTCTTAGTCAAATTCAATTCTAATGCCATAATTTTTTCTGTTTTGTTTAAATTGTTAATACTGTTGTTACTTTCGGAGTAATCGTTTTTTCTTTCGGAGTAACTAGAATTTCCTTCGGAGTATCGATTTTATCCGTTTCCGAATGCAAAGATAGTAAATATCAAAGAGATGAACAGAAAAAATGAAGTTGAGATAAGTTCACGAATGGAGCGACTTTGATGTAAGATGTAAGATGGATGAAGGCTGAGGGAAGATGGTAGAGGTACTATTAGCTATGTTTTTGTGCATTTTAAGCGCTGTATTGCATAAAAAAGTGTTTTTTATGCAATAGGCTTGCGGAATTGAAAATAACCCTATCTTCATAAGGCATGTCCACCGGATACTTTAATGACTTGACCTGTTAGCATTCTCGCCTGCTCACTCGCCAAAAACAGAATCGTTTCTGCAATATCTTCCGGCTGAATCAGTTTTCCCATAGGAATGATTGGAAGAACAGACTGTTCCAAATCGGTGTCAATCCATCCCGTCTGAGTCGGACCTGGCGCAACACAATTGACGGTAATGCCGTACTTTGCTACCTCCAAGGCTATGCTGCGAGTAAGTGCTTCAAGTGTAGCCTTACTTGCTCCGTAGGCTATTTGCCCGGCAAAAACCTGTGATGCATCGGTTGAGATATTGATGATGCGTCCATAATCACCGCGATGAGTAATCATCTCCCTTGTCATCAAGATGCTTCCGCGGACATTAACCGCAAAAGTGTCATCAATCACATTCTGCGTAATTTTCTCTATGGTGTCAATACCATCCATGTCACCATCAGCCGCATTGTTGACCAGAATATCGACCCTTCCGTATCGTTCAAGGACTTTCGAATAGATTTCCTTAACGGCAGCTTCATTGGAAATGTCGCTTTCCAGAATCATATAGTCGGCATTCATTTCCTTCAGCCTGCTCTCTACACGATCAGCATTCCCTGAGTTTGCTTCGAAATACCTGTCCGTACCATTCTTGTCTGTCTTTGATTGATCAAACGGCCTGTGGACTCTCTTGTATATCAAGACCACCTTTGCCCCTTCACGAGCGAAGGCGAATGCCGTCGTTGCCCCAATCCCCTGTGGGTTATTTGCTCCTGTAATCAGAGCTACTTTATTCTTAAGTCCGTAGTTAACCATATATTTATCTTTTTATTTGTTTTATCGGATTATTATTCTCCTATGATTGTTACTGCCAACTCGTTTCGACTTATTTCAGTTTTTTCGATGTCATGATGCTCAATACCATATCATCGGTTTTACACATGGCCTCGGCACCAATACTCGTAAGATTATGAATGCTTTTGTCAACATCGTCGTCCACAATTCCTTCATCCTGCGACACGCATTTGCCCTCCATAGCGAGCAGTGCTGATAGCAAGGCAGTGCTAACGCCACTTGTAATCTTCAGCGAACACGATGGTTTGGCTCCGTCGCATATCATACCCGTCAGGTTGGCAATCATATTCTTAACAGCATAGCAGATACGCTCGTAGTCACCTCCCATCAGGTAGGTAATGCCACAACTGGAGCCAATCGATGCTACCACACAACCACAGAGTGCCGACAACTTACCAAGACTCTGCTTGATATAGATAGCCGTCAGATGACTAAGCATCAGGGCTCGCAGCAGTTCTTCCTCCGTGTTCTCGTTTTCTTTGGCATACACGCATACGGGGTTCGTGGCACAAATGCCCTGATTGCCCGATCCTGAGTTTGACATCACGGGAATCATGGCTCCGCCCATACGGGCATCGCAAGCCGAAGCCGTTCGCGAGATAATGTGAGAATAGATGCTATTGCCGAAGATTCCCTTAGCCAGCGGACGGTCGATGGTCTTGCCAAGGTTATGACCGTGATTGCCCTTAAGCGCCTCGCGGGCTGCATTCATGTTGTAGGTTCGCGCCTCCTCTATAAAACGTATCTCCTCCAAAGGTGCAGTTGCAGCAAAGTCGTACACAAGTCGCATGTTGAGTGCTATCTCGTCATCTCCATCGCTCGCAGCTGTCCGAGAGTAGCTGGCATCGCCAGAAACAAAATGGGTATGACTGCCAGCGATGATAGCCCTTTCCTCGCGGTTACCTGCCGATGCAATAATTTCAATGTACAGTTTGTCGCACTCGCCCTCCTTTAACTGGATATCAATTCTATTCTCCGAAATATATTGTTTGCCCTCTTCTAGCGCCTCGGGAGTAAGATCCTTCAGTACCTCCAACTGGTATTCGCTCTTGCCGATGAGCGCTCCCAGGGCAATAGCGATGGGAAGCCCTATCATACCTGTGCCTGGAATACCAACACCCATGGCGTTCTTTAAGATATTGGCACTCAGCAGGGCCACAATCTTTTCTGGGCGATAGCCTAACTGCTCTTTAGCCTTTGCCGTACATAGTGCCACTGCCATCGGCTCGGTACAGCCGATTGCAGGCACTACTTCTTTATGTACTAGTGCTATAATCTGTTCGCGTATCTCCTTATCTATCATATTTATCTTCTTATTTTTATTTGCAAAGATACGAAAAATGAAGAATTTTTGTTACCTTTGCACCAAATATTAACATAAGTTGAATTTTGTCGCAACTCGGCCAATCATGCAGACAAAAAGACGAGTCACTTCGATGCCCACAAAACCCACGCCTATCGTCCTGACGTGAAGACCACCACCATCAAGGTGAGCCGTCACGACTCTCACAAGAAGATTGTGACCAAGGTTGAGAATATGAAGGGCGTGATGGATACAAACTGGAACCCCCGCACTCGTGAGTTGACAGTCCGCTACGATGCCAATAAGACTTCAGCCCACAATATCAAGCACTTCATGGCGTAAACCATTCCATATAATTTCAAAAGAAGCCCCGGCTTGCATTTCTGCAGGTCGGGGCTTTCTCGCGATATCCGTCTGCCTTGTTCCGTTCCTTGGGCATAACTTATGTAAACTCAATGATGGCACTCACCTTAGTCCCTATATAGAGTTTCAACTTTCCCTCGCTATTGCAGGTGCTCGTCGTTACCTTGTATGTTAAGCTGTACATGTCCTATTTCAATTGCTTTCCGTCAGAGAATGCCTTGCCTACGGTTTTGCCAAGCTGGATGTAGGTGTGGTGAACGGGATCGAAAGTAATCAGTTCCATCTTTTCCACATCGGGCTTGCCATCTTCGGCCAGATACTTCTCGTCACAAAGGATGTTTACGATTTCTGCTACGAGATAGTAACCTGTCTCTGATTCGTCAATCTTCTGTTTCACGCGACATTCCAGCGTCATCGGGAACTCCTTGAATATTGGGGCATTCACATTGGGAGCCTTCTCAATTGTCCAGCCAGTCTTTTCCATTTTATCAGGAGTGTTCCTGCCGCTGACAATGCCAACATAATCAGAGGCTACCATCGTCTCAGCGGTTGCAAAAGCCACTGTGAATTCAGGATTCACGGCTAGATTGTTCGTTGTCTGATGAGATCCGAGTGAGATGACGATTTCGTTCATATCCCACTGACCGCCCCAGGCAGCGTTCATGGCGTTGGGCTTACCTTCTTTGTCATAAGTGCCGATAATCAGCACGGGTTGTGGCAACAGCCACGCAGTTGATTTGAAACTCTTCATATTACTTGTGTTATTTGTAACTAGAATAATCATAGTCTTGCTTTTATTTCCATCTTTACCTTTTCCAAGTCGCCACATGATAAAATCGGCATGAGGCTTTCTATAACCTCGATGCTTTTGTCCCACCACTTGAACTGATGCAACAACTCTATCAGTTCGTCATAATAGGTGTAATCGCCGATGATAATACGCGGATTCTTCACCACATTCTTAATATAACAGAGGCTCGGAATTTTGGGATTCGGAAAAGCCTCATTTGGATTGGGTCTTTGATTTGCCATCGCTAATTCTCCTAAATAATGTTGCAAATTTAGTCATTTAAGATGGAATATGAATAATAATGCGTAAATTTGTGCCAAGTTTTGAGAAATATTAGGATATGTATGGGATGATTATAAAGAAAACCATATTTGTAGTTTTGGCAATGCTATTTGCAGTTGTACTATCAGCACAAGACATACAAGGTTTTGTGACTAAACAGATGCAGACCTATCCGAAGTCGCGTCTGCTCGACATTTATAAGTCATGTTTTCAGGACTACATGGGAGCGGAGCATTTGGTATCAGACAGAGAGCGTGTGAAGGCCTATCTTGACGAGGAGTTACAAACGACCAGTTTTGATGACCTGATGCCCTGGTATTATGAGCCATGTGGTGTCAATGGCCAGTATGTCCGTGTCAGTATTAGAGCGATTAAAGAGAATTTGATAACGGAAGATGTGCTACTTGATGCTTTTATCCGTAGTGCAAACTCTGACATGAGACCAACAGTAGAATCATGGCGCGACAGATGGCACAAGATTGTTGGTACGATTGACCAGATGGGACTCAATCTACCAAGCTACCAGCAAGACCGTACATTTATCGACAGTATCCTCTCCGTCGGTAAATATGCTATCAGTCATTCTCCCGAATATCGCGAGGCATATCGCCCACACTATCGAATCGTAGAGAAGAGCATTTTCGAGAATGAAATAAAGCCTTTAATATTCACAAAAACAAAGTAATTCCTATGGCTTATATGAATAAATACCAGTCAGATGACTATCGGCGTGATGAGCTGATACGTATTATCGAACATTCCGTGGAAAAACTGACTTTGGCCGAGTTGGAAGCCCTGTACTACGACATGTCTACCAAGTCATATATTAACGATTGACTACCTTTTGGTAAGCTAATCGTTCGTTGCCAGACTGCCGCATAATCTTCTTCGCAGCATCCATGACCAGCATAATCTCAGCCATGTCCGTCTGCCTTGCTTCCCTAATAATCCTCATTCCATTCTGCCATATTTCATTTGACTATCGTCGAATTCCTCCTCACTCGGCAGAGCTCAAACGAGTTTGGCTCTGCTCTCGCTCGTTCGTCATTTCTTCACCCTGTTTATCATACTGTTTACGCTTGCCTACGGGAGGCTCTATCTGGGTAATCTTAACCACTGCTGTACGTTCAAGACTACGGGCAATAGCATCGTCGAAAGCATCCATATGATGAGGGAGAAAACGCTGGCTGATGGCTCTTAATGCCTCAATCTTCTCCGCATGGTCTGTCACAATCTCTGCCTTACCTACGGCAGTTGCCGATTTGTACTGCAGCGTAAAGCTCCCATCTTTTGGGCCAATTGTAGGCGTACATTTTGTAACAGCCGAGAGGAATACCGTCGGACAATGCGCTATGCAGTCCAACTTGTCACCCTCCAAGGCACAATGGAAATAGAAGGTTTTATCGTCTGTGCGTGCCAATGACAGGGGTAATCCGTATGGACTCCCATCAGGTCGCGTCATGCTGACTGTTACGTATGGAGCCTTATCCAACACCTCCAATGCGAAGGCGGCATTCATCTCTCTGCTTGCCTTTCTCATAATCCTAATCTTTCATATAATTTCCTCTAAAGCTCCGGTCTCTGAATCAATGATAAACCCACGAACCACGATATCCTTTGGCACCAATGGATGAGTCTTGATGGTCTCAACGGTCTTGCGGACGGAGGTTGGAGTGTCCTTGAATCCTTCAAGCCACTGGTCGAGGTCAATGCCACACTTGCGGATGGTATCGAGCGTCTCATCCTTCACGCCACGGGCAATCATCTCATGGTGGAAGTGGTCATAGCTCATGTGGCAGGCTCCGCAATGAGAGTGTGCCACCACCATGATTTCCTGTACGCCAAGTTCATAGATGGCAACAATCAGGCTGCGCATGGCTGAGTCGAAAGCCGAGATAACCAAGCCACCTGCGTTCTTGATAATTTTCGCATCACCGTTCTTCAGACCAAGTGCTGCAGGCAATAGTTTTGTCAGTCTGGTGTCCATACACGACAGTACAGCCAGCTTCTTGTCTGGGTACTTGTCGGTCAGATATTTCTCGTAGCCTTTTTGTGCCACGAAGCTCTTATTGAAGTCGATAATCTGGTCTATCATACTCATAATACCTAAAATCATTTAAAATCAGAGGCCAAAGTTACTAATAATTAGGGAATTATTGCTAAATTTGCAACGATATTTAGGATAGTTTATAAACAAACCCCAACAAAAGACTAAGATTATGAGACAGAAGAAGATGATTATCGCCGCTCTCGCCGCTATGCTGATGGCTGTCACTCCTGCGTGTGCTCAGGAAGAGAATGGTTTCAAGAAGTTCAACGTGAGGGAGGATTTCACTGAGAACGGTTTCCAATGGTTCCATGACGCAGAGTTGCTGGCGGTTGGCGACAAGGAGAAGAGCAATGCCATGACCATCGGCTGGGGTGGCATCGGCACACTCTGGGGACGTACTGCCCTGACGGTCTATGTCGCCGAGAAACGCTACACCAAGGAGTTCTTGGACAAAGCTGAGTACTTTACCGTGATGGCCTTCGATGTTGAGCAGAGCAAGGTCCTGAACTACATGGGAACCAAGAGCGGACGCGACGGTGACAAGGCTCAGGCTCTTGGGCTTCATACTGCTTATACCGCCAATGGAACACCGTACTACACTGAGGCTGCGATGGTGATTGAGTGCAAGATTATGTATGCCGCACCCTTTGACCCTCAGCATTTCAAGAGCGATGTGCCCAAGAAGATGTATGCCAATTTCCCTGCCGGTATCCACTCCATGTATATCGGTGAGGCCACTAGTGCTTGGAAGAAATAAACACAAATATGAGAGTAAAAATTCAAACCATGCTTGGCGACATTGTAGTCCGCCTTTACGATGAGACTCCCATCCACCGTGACAATTTTGTAAAACTGGTGAAAGATGGCTATTATGATGGGACACTGTTCCATCGGGTGATAAAGGATTTTATGATTCAGGGAGGTGACCCAGACTCCAAGGGTGCCCCTGCTGGTAAGATGCTCGGCGTTGGCGGTCCAGACTATACGCTTGAGGCGGAAATCAAGGACGGTCTTTTTCATAAACGTGGAGCTTTGGCTGCTGCAAGACAAGGTGATGAAGTTAATCCGGAGCGTCGAAGTAGTGGTTCGCAATTCTATATTGTCTGGGGCCAAGTATATAATGAAGGAAAACTTCGTCAGTTCTCCAAGCAACTGAGGATGCAGAAAGTGCAGGATGCCTTTAATACACTTGCTGCCGAGCATCGTGCTGAGATTATGCAAATGCGCCGTGACAAGAATCGCGAGGGACTTCAGGTACTTCAAGACAAACTAGCAGCACAAGCAGAGAGTAAGGTCGGTAAATCAGGATTAACCGATGACCAGTTGAAAATTTACTCTACCATTGGTGGTACTCCCCATCTTGACGGGCAATACACCGTATTCGGAGAGGTCGAGGAAGGCCTTGATGTGGTTGAGATGATTCAAGGTACTGCTACCGGACGTGCTGACAGACCTGTAGATGACATCGAAATGAGAATGTTAGTAATTGAATAATATGCTGGAAGTTGGATTGAAACATACTAGCGAACTGATAGTAAATGATGCTCTGACTGCTATTCAGATGGGGTCTGGAGATATGCCAGTCCTTGCCACCCCTGCCATGATGGCACTAATGGAGAATGCTGCCATGCTTGCTGTTATTGACGAACTACCTGAAGGTTGCACGACCGTTGGCGGTCATATAGAATCTTCACATCTGAAGCCTTCAAAGATTGGTGACAAGGTAACTGCAAAAGCCGAGGTGACCAAGGTTGATGGCAAGAAGATACAGTTCAAAGTGTCTGCTTCTTCTGGCGACATCCTACTTGGTGAGGGTACACATCTGAGATTCATTGTTGACAGAGAACGTTTCATGTCAAAACTTGGATAAATGGTACAGAACTACAAGGTCATCACCCTCTGCGGAAGCACCCGTTTCAAGGAGCAATACATGGAAGTTCAGAAACGGCTGACGCTCGAAGGCTGTATTGTCATCAGCGTTGGTCTATTCGGACATTCCGGTGATGAAGAGGTCTGGAAACCTGGCACAAAGGAAATGCTTGATGATATGCATCTGCGTAAAATCGACATGGCAGATGAGATCTATGTCATCAATGTAGGTGGCTATATCGGCGAGAGTACCAGACGTGAGATAGCATACGCTGAGAAGACAGGAAAGAAAGTGAATTATCTGGAGCCTATCAATCCATAAACAAAACGAGGAACCCCATTGCTGAGATTCCCCGTGAGTCCTTTTGCAAGGCATATAGAGAGTTTACGGAAATTACCTGCGTCCGCCGAAGTGACCAGAACCGCTGTGATGACCGTTAGGACGACTGGTACTCACCGTCGTATTCTGAGCAATCTGACGATTGGGCGTATTGTGATAGCCGTTGCCAGCGTTATGCCCTCTGCCATTGTTCACATTCGCATTTGAGTGGCCATTGTTGCGCCAAGTCTTGTTGTCATTGTTGTGAGCAACAGGCTTGTTGCTGTGAGCTGTCGGAGTATTGTGATGCACTGCAGGAGCGGGCTTGTTCACGTGACGGTCAGCATAGAAACGATCGTGCTTGTGGCTGTTTCCACCCTTGTAAGTCACGAATACCCTCGGACGGTCATTGTAGAAATGGCCTCTGTTATAGTGAGAGTACACTGCGAATGTCCAGCCTCCAGCCTTCCATGCCACGGGGCGATAGAAGTGTGCCAGAGTTATGTACTTGTCGTACTGCCAGGCGTTCAGCACGAAACGGAGGTCAGCATTGCGACGATCCCACCAGATGCCGAAGACATCACCTTGTCTGTTCAGGCTCATCAGGTAGTCGAGGTTGATCTCATAGACTGCCTCATACTGTGCAGCAGTGAGGTTCAGCTCGTAAGCCATCTTGTCGCTCAGGAACAGTGCCTCGTTCTTTGCTGCGTTATAGCTCATTGCATTGGCCGAGATAGTCATGACCATCATCACTGCCAGGATCATCATCTTCTTCATATCTTAATCTCCTATACTTTAAATGGTGAGACATTAATTTCTTTTTCTCAGTGCAAAGTACGGCATTTTTCTCGGCATTTACAAAGGAAAAATCATAATTCGGAGGGGATTTTTCCCTATTTGTAAGTAGGGAAATCTCCTCATTTCAATTTTTATTCGTACCTTTGAGCTACGCTCGAAGGCACTCCCGCTCGGAAATACTCAAATATATTTGGTATTTCACTCGCTTATTCGTACCTTTGTACCTCGTATGGTACAGCAAATTGAAATAACCCTGAAGCCGAAATGCCGCGGCTTCCATCTGGTGACGAGCGAGATAATGAGCCAGTTGCCGAAATTGCCGAAGACTGGCATTGTGAACATATTCACAAAGCACACCAGTTGTGGACTGAGTATCAACGAGAACTGCGACCCTGATGTTCGTGTGGATATGGAAACCATCTTCAACCGTCTCGTGCCAGAGAATAGTCCTGAGTACGAGCATACGCTGGAAGGTGCCGACGACATGCCTGCTCATGCCAAATCGACGCTGAGTGGTGTCAGTATCACCATTCCCATCACTGATGGCAGGTTGAACCTCGGCACCTGGCAGGGCATCTACTTCTGCGAGTTCCGCAACTACGGCGGCTCCAGAGAGTTGGTAGTAACAATTATTGGAGAATGAAACAAAAGGGAATCGTCTGTGGAATACTGTCAGCAATCTGTTACGGAACAAACCCGTTCGGAGCTTTGCCCCTATATGACGAAGGGGTGAATACGGCATCGGTTTTGTTCTACCGTTTCTCCATGGCTGTAGTCATATTACTTGTGATGCTGTTGATTAGAAGAAAGTCAATGAGGGTCAAAAAGAACGAAATGAAGGTCTTGGCAACTTTGGGCATTCTGATGGCTGTTGCAAGTATCACCTTCTATCAGAGTTTCCACTATATGGATGCCGGCATTGCTTCCACCATTCTGTTTGTTTATCCTGTAATGGTGGCAGTCATCATGTCCGCATTCTTTAAGGAAAGTATAACCCTATCCACCATATCCGCAATTTTCCTGGCGCTTCTGGGCATTGTCATGTTATATCATGGTGGAGAAACTGCTACTTTAAGTACATTGGGAGTCATTCTTGTCATACTTTCGTCCCTGACCACTGCCATCTATATCGTGGTGGTTAATCAGTCGCAGATACAGATGTCACCACTAAAACTGACATTCTATGTGTTGCTGATATGTGTGATGTTCCTGTTGGCCTATTCCTTCACCTCGTCGGATTTACAGCTCCAACTGCCGCCATCACCCAGGGCATGGTTCTTTGCTGGCTGGTTGGGATTGGTGCCGACAGTACTCTCTCTGGTATTCATGACCATTGCCGTTCGTGAGGCAGGAGCCACACCGACAGCCATCATGGGAGCCTTGGAACCTCTGACTGCAGTAACCATTGGCGTACTTGTCTTCGGAGAGTCTCTTACCCTTCGGCTGATCATAGGAATCGTCTTCATATTGTTGGCTGTCATGATTATTGTTCTTGGGAAGAAATTCCACCCGCGTACAATCAAACACTTATTTTCAAAAGCAGTCGATTGAAATTATATTATTATGTCAAGACGAGAATACATTCAGCGATGAAGAGCAGACAGGGCATCATACGACTTTGGCCGTCCCAAATGGCATTTGCTGGAAACATTGAAGGTTCCTTCTACCTATCGTGGCATGCGAATCGTCTATTCGTATGATGATGGTTCCCATGATGATTTCAACGTCAGCGAAGAATTGAATATCGAATACTATGACTGACTACGAGTCCATATGGCGCACACAAGATGAAATCAGAACGGTGCCATCCAAGGCCAATTTTTGCGGCTATTTTGCGGCGATTTTTGATGATTCTGTTTGTTTTAGCGCGTATTTAAGTTATATTTAACTCAAAATCATATTAACAACCTGCCTGCTGCCATAAGACAAAAATTCCTGTAAGTTGCTGACTTACAGGAGATTGTTTTGGGTGCCCGGTGGGACTCGAACCGTCATTATGAATTTCTAAGATTTTTAAAAAACACACATAGGATACTGTATATCAGCATGTTATAAAGATTATTAAAATTTTGAGTGTTCAAAAGAATTCATAAAAACTTAAAAATGTTCCATCAATGTTCCATCAATTCAAAAACTTTTTTGTACCTTTGCACCCGATAATCAAAACAAGATCAAGATGGCAAAAAAGTACTTTCTGAGGACAAAGGAAACAAAGGGACGCGCTAACTTATATATAGAGGT
>JAFVGN010000007.1 GCA_017474925.1 Prevotella sp.
AGAATCAATTCTCTCGCTTTTTTTTTGCTATCGCACTTCAGAAGTTTGTTCTTCAGCTTCTCTTCGCTATATCTCTTCTCAAGAGTCTTGTTCTTTCTCTTTTCCTGATTCAAAGCCTTTTTGAGCGCTCTGATTTCTTCACTTTTGTCTGATTTTACCATAACAGAATAGAATAATAAACTCTACAAAGTTACTAAAAATCAGCGAATTATACAAGAAAAATAGTAATCAATATACTAAAATATGTAAATATATTTAGTTAAAAAATTATCCCCTAAAATTAACAAATAATTCACAGATTAACTTAACAACCTAGAACCGTCCCCTGATCTACGTACGTTTTATCTGATTACAAATCATTAGTAGTAACCCAGTCTACACGATGCAACTCTGACTGTGCATCGGTATTGACGCGGTGGAATTCATAACGGTCATTCCACAGGTCCGACTGGGGTGATGCGATAAGGAAGGTCTCACCGTCGCAATACAGCAGTTGGCTTATATGGGAGAATGGCATAATCTTAACGACCATCGGCTCCATCTGGGGTTTTAGTCGGGTGTTCCATAGATTTTCCACAGTTTTCTTGAACTCATCAATCTTGGCACCTGTAATGCCATTGGTAGCAAAGAAATTGCCGTAATCAAACTCATGGCCCGTGACAGCGGCTTTGTTTCTGTCTAATATCAGGGTCATAGCCTTTCCTGACTCAATCAGGTAGAGTCCTGGAACCTCACACCTCATTTTCACTTTAACTCCATCACCTACTTCCACGAATACATCGAAGACTTCCGTGACTTTACTTTGGGGTTTGAAAACGAATGAGACAAATCCCTTTGTTTCGCCATTGGTTATCTCATCTGTCTTCCAAGTACCAATAAAACTCTGTGCAGAAATGCCAAGTGCATAGAAAGCGCAACCTGCAAGTGTTAATAGTATCTTTTTCATAATAATCTTCTTTTTAAGTTATCTAATCTGATGACCTACGTATATCACTTTGTGTGATGCCCAGTGGAACTTGACGAATCCCTCGAAAGCATCGCCACCGGTTTGGAGGTTAGTGATGACTATGCAATAAGTCTCTCCGCTGTAACGGATATCCGAGATATGGGCATCGGAAACAGAGCCAGGATACTTCTGGATGTGACATCCGAGCTGCAGCGCCCTGTCAATCAGACTCTTGGGCGTTCCTTGCAGGATTCTGTAATTATCGAAAATGGAATTGACATAGTAGGCAGGAAAGCCTTCGCTCAGTAGTTGCTTCTTGGTGGCGGCGCTCTTCTGTCTCTTGCTCTCCAGCTCTTTGGCAGCAAGTTCGTTGACCATGTTGACCAGCGACTCCATGTTCTTATCAATCTGGTTGTTCTGCTTGTCAGTCAGTCCCTTCGTGAACTTGAGGGTTGTGCCGTTAGACTTCGTCAAGGTTCCGTTCTGGAACAAGACCTCCACGTCATTGATGTCGGGGGTGTTCAGTGCCTCAGCGACAAACTTGTCATAGTCATAGGCTGAGGTAGAAGAGTTACCCGTCAGTTTGCCGTCAGATGTGATGACGCCAAAGTATCCTGTTCCCACATACTTGTCGCCATTGGCATAGTCGATGTTCATCGTACCATTCTCAATCTTCACGACGCCGTCGCCATAGACGTGCTTGAATGACGTGACAACGCCGTTGCTACTGATATCCAGCTTATTGTCCTTGTTCAGGCTCTTCTGTGCTTCCAACATTCCTTTATCATTTCCCGGCAGCCTCTTAAAAGTATAGGCATCGGCAAGTGTGATGTACAGGTCGCTGATGTTAGACACTTTCACTGTCTGGAGCTTATAGAGCATCTCGCCGAAGTCGCCCTTCACGCGGCTCACCTTTGTGCGTACGCTTCCTGGATAGTTGTCCTTGGTGCCATACATCGGCTTGAGGCCACCGTCCTTCTTGGCCGAGCTACCCCAGTTGAAGACGATATTGTCCTCGGAAAGGGTGTATTTTCCTTCGGCAAGCAGCACGTTCCTCACATAGTAGGGCTTACTGTCGATACCGCCATAGGAGGAGTAGAAGTCGGTTGTCAGCCTGAGAGAAGCGTTGCCGTCCTCCTCAATGGTCAGCGTGTAGTTCGAAATCGAACTGAAGGGCTGTTTATCATTCTTAACAGTCCATTCGCCTGTCACGTCCAACTTTTCGAGAATGAGTGTCGTTCCGTCCTCAACAGCCTTCTGGCGAGCCTTTTCGCGGGCCTCGAACTCTGCCTCGTCATGTCCGCGGCGGTATGTCGACTTCGTGCCGTCGGCCTTTACCAGTTCGCCAGCCACCATCTTGGGACTGAACTCCTTGACGGACGCAGCCTTCATGATGTTCATATAGACGTCGTTCAGATTGTAATCGGCAAGGGCCTTGGAGGCAGAAACGACGAACTTGTCCTTGTTGAGACAGACATCGCCAGTGAACGAAGACTGGTCAGGATTGACAATTATCCACGTCGGCTTGTCGATGTACATCAGCGCACTCTTGTCGGCATAAGTCTTTTTCAGCTGGGTGATGCGCCCCGGCTCCTTTGCCCTCTGATTATACCAATACACCAACTGATCCTGATTAGGATAGTCAATGGTGACGGTTGTGTGGCCCTGTCCCTCCCGGGTAATCTTCACACCGTCCGACATCGTCATTGCCTTGGGATTGACGAGGAACGACCAGGGTTCAGTGATGCCAGCAAAATCCTTCTCGGCAAGGTTCTTCTTTGGATCAGAGCCACCATTGACGCCTGTCACCTTCGACGTTGGCAGAATGGTGCACTGAGCATTTGCAGTAGCTGTGGTCTTGTCGCCAATCATCTTCAAGACAAGAGGATACGCGAAATCATCGCCTACCAGCGTGCCAGGCACTGTCGTGTTGTATTCATACTTCTTCAGGTCAATGGCGTCAGGCATCGGTGTACGGACCAGTTTGACCGGCGATTCTGCCGTAATCTTCAGCGTCAGGTCTCTGATCTCCGCCTTGTTGGCCGATGCGGAAATGATATACAGCTCGCCGTCGGTCAGCGTGTAGGTCACCTGACTGCCGTCAATCTCGACACTATAGGAAAGCGTACCTGTGAACTTCCAGCCAGAGGGGAATTTCAGCTGCGCATCGGTTACCGTACCGTCACCAACGAAGTTTCCCATAAGCATGTCCGTAAACAGTCCACAGGTCGTTGTCAGCGTGCCCTCTCCCGTCGGAATGTCCTTCTTGGCCTTTCCATCGTAGAGGACGTAATTACCATACTTGATTTTCTTGGCTTCTGCCATCAGGGGCAGTGTCGCAAATGCAATAAGCATGATGCAAATTCTTAGCACTTTTTGTTTCATATAATATAGTTTTATATAATTGGTCTTAATTATGCACAAAGAGTGTGAGCCTTCTTGACATCCTTAGTCTGAAGGTCCTGGAATACCCGTATAAGTAAGAATGAAATCAGCTCACACCTGCAGGTATTTATGTAAGCTGACTCCATAGAGGAGAGAGCAGTATAAA
>JAFVGN010000008.1 GCA_017474925.1 Prevotella sp.
ATTATATATAATATATATAATAATAAAATCTGAGTCAACTTTCTCAGCACAAATTTCGCTGTCACGCCTGTCACGCTGTAACGCTTTGCGTGCCTCTCCATTGTGCCCTACGCGCCCATCATTGCGAAATTTCCCAACAAAGCAAAAACGTCCTCCCCCACCCCATTCGAGAGAGAAATTGTTTCCTCCCGAGGAAAAATTTGCGCCCTAACCAGGGAAATATTTTTCCCTCTAATACCCGCAAAACGCCCTCTTCGCAGCCCTTTTCGCGGCTACGAATTTATTTAACATCAAAAACGCTAACCTTCGTGTTTCCCAGCAGATTCGCCCCTTATTTCAACACGACCTTCTTGCCATTAATGATATGGATACCCCTTTGTGGAGCTTCCACTCTTCTGCCATTGAGGTCATATATAGGACCGTCCTTGGCATTGTCTGAAAGAACACCTTTTATTCCAGAAGGAATACCCTCTACAATATGCACGAAGTCCTTCCACCCCTCCGTTGCCTTATACTTGGCAATAGTACCTTCAGGAACATATAGCGTTGCGGTGTTGAATATATTAGGTGTAAAGATTCCCCAATACGATGCTGGACCAGGAATTTCAAATGGATTCTCTATCAGCGAAACAATCGTAGAGATATTTATTTCATCGAAAGCTTTCTCGCCAATACTTGTCACGCTGTTGGGGATGGTGATGGAGGTAAGCTTATGGCAAAACTGAAAAGCATATTCGCCAATACTCGTCACGCTGTTGGGGATGGTGACGGAGGCAAGAACAGGACACATGTAGAAAGCATAATTGCCAATGCTCGTTACGCTGTTGGGGATGGTAACGGAGGAAAGAACAGAACAATAGCTGAAAGCTCCATCGCCCATACTCGTCACGCTTTTGGGGATGGTAACAGTGGGAAGACCAGAACAACCAGAGAAAGCACTCTTACCAATACTCGTCACGCTGTTGGGGATGGTCACGGAGGTTAAGCCAGAACAATTCTGGAAAGCACCATCGCCAATGCTCGTCACGCTGTTAGGGATGTCAATAGAGGTTAAGCGCCGACAGTTCTCGAAAGCAGCTTTGCTAATGCTCGTCACACTATTGGGGATGGTGATGGAGGTAAGGCCTGAGCAGTTATAGAAAGCAAATTCACCAATGCTCGTCACACTATTGGGGATGCTGATGAAGGTAAGGCCAGTGCACCAATAGAAAGCATATTCGCCAATACTCGTCACGGTGTTGGGAATGGTGACGGAGGTGAGGTTAGTACAATAAGCGAAAGTATAATCGCCAATACTCGTCACCTTACGGGTCTTTTCCATATAGGTTACTTCCTCGGGAATAACCACTTTACCCGTATATTCATCAGGATAGTCTGTGTAATAAGTTCCACAGAAAGTAACTGCCAGCTCTGCACCGTCATTAGTATAATTGTAATAAATGGTAACACCATCAGCATTCTTAACTTCTATGTCATAAGCACTTGCCACCAGAGGTAGCATCATCGCAACAAATAAGAGTAATTGTTTCTTCATCATCATATTTTTAAGATATTTTGTATACAAAAACGTGGACTATTTACTTCGTTTACGCTTCGGAAGGTATCGCCAAACACCAATGCTTCATATCCGAGTAAGTGTCCACGCCTAACGACGTGAACATTAACCTTTACTCTTGAAGCTTCATTAAAATTTGGCGATTTGTCCGAAGCAAGAATCAAAAGCTAACGCTTCATCTTATATGTCCGTATATCTATTTCCTAGCCCATTGGCAATCAGTTTAATTTGTTCGACAATGTTGTTTAACCTGCAAAGATAAGACATAATTCTGAACTTTCCAAATTTTCGATAAGAAAAGTGCGTTACAGCGTGACAGGCGTGACAGCAAAAAATAAGGGGTGGACGTGAGGGGATATCCGATTTTTTTTTGTAATTTTGTATCAGCAATAAAAAACAAGGTTTAAAAAAGAATGTAGGAATGGAGCTGGAAGAGCAATATAGGATATTGAGAAAACAGACGAAGTGGGCTAAGCTGTTCTTCTACCAGAAGACGGATGTGCTGTATCAACTGACCTTCAAATTCACCAAGGAACACCTGATGAAGCATGGGGACAGGACGGTTGACCAGATGGTGCAGGCTGCTCGCTCGGGCAAGCAGAACATCGTGGAGGGCGCGGAAGACGGTAAGACGTCGATGGAGATGGAAATCAAGCTGTTGAATGCGGCTCGCGGCAGTGTGCACGAATTGCGCGAGGACTACGAGGACTATCTGAAGACGCGTCATCTGGCGCTCTGGGACGAACACCATCCGCGATGGGAGAAGATGCAGCAGTACTGCAAGACGCACAACCAATGGAAAGACTATGAGCCGCTGATACAGAAGATGAATGCGGAGGAGCTGGCGAACACAGCGCTGACCCTTTGCCACATGGTGGATAAGATGATGACTTCGTATCAGAAGAAGCTGGAAAGGGAATTCGTAACGGAGGGTGGTATCAGAGAAAGAATGACTGCTGCGAGATTGGGATACAGGACTAATCAGCAACAGGAGATAGCTCAGCTGAAACAGCAATTGGAGCAAGCCAACAGAAGGATTGCGGCGCTGGAGGCGGAGATAAAAAGGCTGAAGAGGATAGAGGAAACAAGATAGTCTAGATGGTCTAGAAAAAACTAGAATAGTCTAGATAGTCTAGAAAAGTCTAGAAAAGTCTAGATAGTCTAGAAAAAGTCTAGACCATCTAGACTAGAGAGTTTTACAATCCGCGGGCCTTGAGCAGGCTGGAGGCATCAGGCTGTTGCATGCCTGTGAAGTCGGTGAACATCTGCATGAGGTCGCCCGTGTTGCCGCGACTCAGAACCTTGTCGCGGAAGGCCTGACCCGTCTCGCGCTTCAGGGCACCCATACGGGCAAACGTGTCGGCAATGTTGACAGCCAGCACCTCAGTCCACAGATAGCTATAGTAGCCGGCAGCATAGCCCCCACCCCACACGTGGTTGAAGTAGCTGGTCATGTAACGGGGAGGTATCTCGTCGTCAAGCATGCCGTATTGGCGCAGGGCCTCGACCTCGAAATCCTTGCACTGGTCGGGCGCAGGGACGTCCTTGGCCGCCAGCATGTGCCAGGCCATATCCAGACAGGAGGCTGCCAGGTTCTCGCCCATGTTGTAGGCGGGCTGGAAATTGATGCTCTTGAGCATGCGCTCCTTCAACTCAGCGGGCATAGACTCACCCGTCTCGTAGTGGCGGGCATAGTGGTCGAAGACCTCGGGAATGGTTGCAAACGACTCGTTGAACTGCGACGGCATCTCCACGAAGTCACGCGCCACGCTGGTACCGCTCAGGCTGTTGTACTCGCAGTTGGAGAGCATGCCGTGCAGGGCGTGTCCGAACTCGTGGAACATCGTGGTCACCTCGTCCCACGTCAGCAGGGAAGGCTTGCCCTCGGGGGCTTTGGCGTTGTTGCAGACGTTGAAGATGATGGGCTTCTGGTTCCAGTGGCGGCTCTGCTCGGCAAAGGCATCCATCCACGCGCCGCCACGCTTTGACGGACGACGGTAGTAGTCGCCATAGAAGAGGGCCAGGGACTGGCCGTCCTTGTCGATGACTTCGAAGACGCGCATGTCGGGGTGGTACGTGGGAATGTCCATACGCTCCTTGAACGTCAGCCCGTAGACGCGCCCAGCAGCATAGAACACACCGTTGATGAGCACGCTGTCGACGTTGAAGTAGGGCTTCACCTCGTCGTCAGAGACATCGAGCAGGGCCTTCTTCATCTTTGCCGAATAGTAGAAGCGGTCGTAGGGTTCCAGCTTGAAGTCCTTGCCCTCGGTCTGCTGGGCAAAGGCCTCGATGGCCTTCGTCTCGGCATCGGCCTTGGGACGGTAGACTGCTACGAGCCCTTTCAGGAACGCGTTGACGTTGTCCGTGGTCTTGGCCATCGTGTTCTCCAGCGAGTAGGCAGCGGCATTGGGATAGCCCATCAGCTCGCCCTGCTCGGCACGCAGCTTGGCAATTTCGCTGACGATGGGGAACGTGTTGTACTTCTCGTTCGTACCGTCCGCACGATGGATACTGGCCTCGTAGACGCGCTTGCGCAGCTCGCGGTTGTCAAGGCTGGCCAGCGGCGCCTGCTGGGTGGTGTTGACAATGACGATGGCATAGGGCGACTTGCCGCCGCGGCTCTCAGCATCTTTCTGACACTGGGCGATATCGGCCTCGCTGAGCCCTGCCAAGTCTTCCTTCTTGTCAACCCACACAATGGCATCGTTGGTGGCTTCCTGCAAGAGGTCGCCCCACTGCTGCTGCAGTTCGCTGATACGCAGGTTGATTTCCTTCATCCGCGCCATCTTGTCGTCAGACAGAAGGGCACCCTTGCGCACGAATTCCTTGTAGGTCTCCTCCAACAGCTTCTGGTCTTCACCCGTCAGCGTGTCGTGCTGCTTGTCGTACACCTGCTTGATGCGCTCGAAAAGGGGCTTGTTGAAAGCTATCTCGTTCTGCAGGTCGGTAAGCATGGGCTGCACCTTCTTCTCAATCTCGCTGAGCTCAGGCGACTTGTCAGCCTCTGTCAGAGCAAAGAACACGCTGGCGACACGAGCCAGCTGGCGCGAGCTGTCCTCGAAGGGCAGGATGGTGTTCTCGAAAGTAGCAGAATCCTTGTTATCCACAATCTGCTGGATATTGTCGCGCGTCTGCTGGATAGCCGTCTCGAAAGCGGGCATATAGTCGGTCACCTGAATCTTGCTGAAATCAGGCGCGCCAAACGGGAGCGTACTCTCCTGCAGCAGAGGATTCTCGCTGGAGGAACTCTGCTGACAGGAGGTAGCCGACAGTATCATTGCTGATGTCATAACGACAGCCAAAATAGCCTTTGTGTTCATAAGCGAAAGGGGATTACTGGTGCTGGTCGCGCAACAGGTCGTTGACAGTCTTCACAGGATTGAACGTCGAAAGGGGCACTTCTACGAATACGGTAGACCAGTCGCTCATGGCTCCGTTCCAAAGGCCAGGCAATTCAAGAGCCTGCAGCTCCTTGCCGCTCTTTGACTTCTGTGAAATGAAGCCCGTGCTGGGATCAACATACTTGGGCAGGTCAAACGCATTTCCCTTGTAGTCCTTCACGGCACATACAAGGTCAACGGGATTGAAGTGGGTGCCCTTGGTGAACATCTCCATGTACTCCTTGTTCGACTTGTCAATCTGCGAGCTCTCAAGGATTTGCAACGAGACGGTACCATCCTGGTTGTAGGTCAGGAACGGACCGCCGCCAGGCTCGCCGACATTCTTCACCACGCCGCACACGCGCATGGGGCGATTGAGCTTGCTGCGCAGGTAGATGACGAGTTCGGCATCCTCAAGCTCCTTGATGTCTGACTTGCGGCAGCACAGGTCTTGCTGGACGAAGCGAATCATCTCTTCAATCTGCTCGTGGCTGTAGCTGCCCGTATCCAACAGGCGCAGGTAGTCAAAGGCACGCTGCTGAAGCGTCACCAGCACACCGGCTATCACCTGCTTCCACTCAACGGTGTCGCCCTTCAGGCGGTCAGGCACTACATTGTCGATATTCTTCACGAAGATGACGTCTGCCTCTATCTCGTTCAGGTTCTCTATCAGAGCACCGTGTCCACCTGGGCGGAACAACAGCGAACCATCGCTGTTGCGGAACGGAGTGCCGTCGGGATTGGCGGCTATGGTGTCCGTTGAAGGCTTCTGCTCTGAGAACGTAATGTCGTACTTGATGCCGTACTTCTGGGCATAGAGGTCAGCCTTCTGGGCTACCTTCTGCTTGAAAAGCTCCATGTGCTCGTGGCTCACGGTGAAATGCACATGAGCCTCACCATTCGAGGCTGCATAGAGGGCGCCCTCTACCAGGTGCTCCTCCATCGGCGTGCGAGCACCCTCAGGATAGTTGTGGAACAGCAGCAGGCCTTTGGGCAGCTGACCATAGTTCAGCCCTTCTGCCTTCAGCATATTGGCAGCAACAGCCTTGTAGTTGCCTTCTGCCATCAACGCCTTAATGCCCTTGCATTCGTTCTTCTGGCAGGCAGCATCAAGCTCCTGATAGAAGGCAAATTTCTCGATGTTGTCAAAATACTTCTTTTCAAAATCGGTTGTCGGCACATCATAGTCGGCATCTACAAAGGCAAACATATCCTTGAACATGCGGCTGGCGGCACCAGAAGCCGGCACGAACTTCACGACGCGCTTGCCAGCACCCTTGTACTGCTGCCAGGCATCGACATACTGCTTACGGTCAGACTCGCCTGGGGCAACGATGCCCTTGCCTATGGCTGCGGCTGCTTCCAGCTTCAGGAATGGGAAACCCGTTTTGAACTCACCTAACTGTCTCTCGATTTGTGCCTCAGAGATACCCTTCTGAGCCAACTGATTCAAATCTTGCTGTGATAACATAATAATTTTCCGTTTTTAGATAATTGGTATACTATTTTGCAAAAGTACGAAAATCCCCGCAAACTTCCAAGAATTTGCGAGGATTTTTTCAATTCATCTCAGTGCCGACAAGCGCTCAGTCTATCAGCTTGCCGATGGACAATATGTCACCGACTGTTATACCCAAAGAAGCCAGAATGGAAGCCAAATCGTAATCATGACCGTCCAACAGCACAGAGTGTATCATAACCGTAGGCTTGTAGCTATCCGTCGCAGCGTCATACAGACTACTTAGGTAAAGATTGCATACTTGGGCATCTGCCAAATAAAGTGCCAGACTCAGATTGGCGTTCAAGTCGTCTGCCAAATGCTGACATTCTTCCTCTGTCGTACCTTCATTCAGACACTTGAGAATATGCACACTATCCAGAACCAGCCAGTTCACATTGTTAGAAACACCCTTGACAACCAGCATGTCATTTAGTGCCTTCGCTTCAAAGTCGGCCTGGAAAACGGCATTGTGGGTGATGAAATCGATGAAGCTGCCATCGTCGCTAACTTTGGTATTTAGGACTATCAGCGGATTCTCATCATCTACCTTGCCATAAGTCAGGCTAGCATAGCGCTCGTGGGTGTGGGAATGATCATAGGCCAGCACAATGTCGTAGTCGCGATAGACAATTTCACCAGCCATCGTTTCACGCACTTTGAACGGGTTGTACAACGGACGGTCGCTCTCATTGTCTGTCACAATCTTCAACAACTGCTCACCGTCCTTGTTGATGGTAAGCATACGGGCACTGGCAATGGTATGGCTCCAATTGCGGATGTTCACGTCCTTGTCATACACAGCAGAGATGGTAAAGACACTGCCGTCGTTCGACACATACTCTGCCTCACCCTTAGCATTCGTATGCTTGCCAAGAAAATAAGTACTGCCCTCACGGCCTGCCTCCAGTGTTCCGGCAATCTCCCAAGAAAGGTCAAGCACTTGGTTGAAAGACTCGTAATTAAAACGCACACCATAAGGAACGCGTAAGCTGATATCGCCACCTCGAAGCAGACTGATCAGCGATGATAGCTTCTGCTGGAAAACAGAAAGAAGTTCATGGACATCCCCCGCTGCTCGGGTTTCTTGATGCAAGGCCTGCTGCTCCTTTTCAACAGTAATAGCCAAGGGTGTAAGCTCATTAAAGTCCAAGCCCGAAAGCTTTGCATTCAACTCGTCAACAGCATCGGTAAACGAATCTGACACCGCCTCTTCGCTCGTTGTACCAGCATCTCCTTCGTCATCCACATCAACCAAAGGAGCATCTCTCTCGTCATCTTCATGGTTGCTGCAAGCAGAGAGCACAACCATTCCTACAGCCATCGACAGCACTATAAAAAGCGAACTTAAAGCCTTTCTCATTGTTAATGATAATTATAATAATACACTATTGTCTCTTCATAATAGACATTCGCATGCAAACTTACATAAAATTTTTGATTTAAACTCCAGTCGGATAAAGAAATTACGTTTTCTTTAGAGGAAATATGCAGTTTATTTTTGGATGAACCAAAAGAATAATAATGTATTACTACTTAATTAACGAAAAAGATAATCACATATTACTATTCAGTTAGCCAAAAGGATAATTAATATTATTATTCAGTTAGCCAAAAGGATAATCACACAAAAAAGAGCCCTGATGATATTACTACCATCAGGACCCATCGAAAAGTGGCGGCCTCCTACTCTCCCACATTGCATTGCAGTACCATCGGCGCAGACGGGCTTAACTTCTCTGTTCGGAATGGGAAGAGGTGGGACCCCGC
>JAFVGN010000009.1 GCA_017474925.1 Prevotella sp.
ATCGCCGTCGATGATGACTTTCTTTGGAGCCTTCTCAAAGGATGATATATACTCGTCAAGGAACAGCTTGCCTATTTTATAGAGCGTCTTGCTGTCGACACAGTTCTCAAGACGGGTCATTGTGGATTGGGAGGACAAGTCCGAGTCTGACGGCTTGCGACCCACGGACATCTTCAGCGCACTGTCGCCACGGAGCTGGTTGCAGTCGTTTGCATCCTCGTACCCGCAGAGTATCTGACCGATGCGCTGGCTCACCATCTCCATGTAAGTATGATGGATGAATTCCTTTTTGCGGGAATCGGGAATGAGCTGCCCGATTTGCCAGGCCAGAGAGTCTTGCATGTTGCCGATCAGCACAAGACCACCATTGGAAGAGATGTCCGGAGAGTCGAAATGACAAAGAAAAAACGCTTCTTTTTTTGTGCCTCTATGAATTATTCAGGTTTACATATACAAATAATAAGAAATACCAGTCTTCATGCAACTCCAAGGAAAAGAGAAAAGAACCTAATAATGTATAGGAAATAGAACAATCTACTATACATTATCAATTTTTTATCTAAATTTGTTCTCCTTATAATAGACTTTTTCAGAAAATGGATGTACCATTTATATGAGAACAGATACAGGACATAGGATATACATTCACAATACGAACTGCTCACTGGTAAAATCCAATGGGACAAACCAACACACACTTCGTTTGCGTGTCACTCACGACTGCAATCGTATTGACCTCAGAACCAGGATCCGGATTGACCCTAAGTTGTGGGACAATCGAGAAAGCCCGCGAACTGTTAAGCAACTAAAGTATCCCCTTGACATGGTGGGGGACACCATTATCATACAAAAAGGGGGAAAATAGTACTATAATATCCTATTGCAGACTATTTTCATCCTTTTTACGACGAACTTCCACCTCAGAATAAAGATTTGTTCATACTTTTGTGACGTTTTTAAACAGTCAATCAACGAGTATGAAGAATTTTTTTACACTTCTAGTATTTTTATCCTTTGGAATGCTTGTCATGGCACAACAGGCACCTGCCTTGACCTCCGGTCGAGGCTACTCACGCTCGGGCATCGAAACAAGTTCCGATGCCTCTAACTTACCCGCTGCCTTTCCTGGTGCCGAGGGCTTTGGACGCTATACAACTGGGGGCCGTGGTGGAAAGGTCATCCACGTCACTAACCTGAATGACTCTGGAACAGGTTCTTTGCGGTGGGCACTGAACCAAAGCGGCAAGAGGATTATTGTTTTCGACGTGGGCGGCACCATCGAACTGGAGTCGGAGCTGAAGGTCGGTCGTGGCGATGTGACCATCATGGGACAGACGGCACCTGGTGACGGTATCTGTCTGAGTGGCTTTAATCTGACGACGGCTGCCGATAATATTATTATAAGGTTCCTGCGCGTGAGGCCCGGCGACAAGACGGAGGCCAGCGACGGCAAGGATGCCATGGGCGGGCGGTTTAAGAAGAACATTATCGTTGACCACTGCTCCTCAAGTTGGAGCACAGACGAGGCCTGCTCGTTCTATGTGAACCAAAACTTCACTCTACAATGGTGCTTCGTGACGGAAAGTCTGCGCGAGTCTGGCCACTCGAAAGGTGCCCACGGCTATGGAGGCATATGGGGCGGCGAGAGTGCATCATTCCATCACAACCTGTTAGCCCACCACGACTCACGCAATCCGCGTTTCAGCGGCAGCGGTCAGGCTTATCGCGTCAATCTGCCCGTAGAGTCTGAGATTGTGGATATGCGCAACTGCGTGTTCTACAACTGGGGCGGCAAGGTGGGCTATGGTGCCGAGGGCGGCTCGTACAACATCGTCAACAACTACTATAAACCAGGCCCTGGTTCTACCCTCAAATCGGGCGAGTTCATGGCAATGGACAAGGATGCTGGCAACAGCGGCAACGAGCCGAATGCACATGGTGTGTTCTACATCAAGGGCAACTACTATGTGGGCAAGGGTGCCAACTGGGACTGGAACGGCATCCGCAACAACACGCTCGACCCTGTGTCGAAATGCAAGAGCGACACGCTGTATCCTTACGGCAACGTGACGACACACTCGGCTGAGCAAGCCTACAATCAGGTGCTCAGCTATGGCGGCTGTTCGCTGAAGCGCGACACCATCGACCGCCGCATCGTACGCGAAGCCCGTACTGGAGTTACTACCTATAAAGGCAGCAAGAGCGGACGTAACGGCATCATTGATACGCCCAGCGATGTGGGCGGATGGCCGGAATACCAAGGCGGCGAACGGTTGACGGATATGGACAACGATGGTATGCCCGACGCATGGGAGACGGCCAACGGACTCAATCCCAACGATGCCTCGGATGCCGTGAAGTACACCATCGACAGCAAGGGTTGGTACACGAACATAGAAGTGTATTGCAACTGGCTCGTGGAGGATATCATGAAAGCCGGTAATGCCATGGCCGACGAACCTTTCGAGGACTATTACCCTGCGGTGGTTGGCATTGACCTGCCCCCCTCGGGTATCAACAACTTGACGAGCAATGCCATCGTCGTTCGAACGGACTATTATAACCTCAGCGGTCGCCAGGTGACTGGCGAATATCACGGCATGGTCATAGAGCATACAACCTACAGCAACGGACAGACTTCGACACGAAAATACATCAATCAATAACAGCATTTTTTAAACAAAACTACAATGAAACACTATCTACAATTCAAATTGGTCATTAGCTTTTGGCTATTAGCTTTTGGCTTCTGCAGCACCGTTCAGGTACATGCCGAACAGGTGACGCTGGCCGCATGGGACTTTACGAATGACGTGAAGTACACCCAGACCGCTAGCGATGGTAACAAGACGTACTACACGGCATCGGCTGCCGAGAAGAAGAATATGGAGTACACGTTCTCCACCCAGCAGCCTTTCTTCTATCCCACATCGGGAACTGTCACCACAGGAACGCTGACCATTTGGTCCAACGACGGCAACAAGAAGTGGTATATCTCCAACTACAACAACGGTGCACTGCGTATGTACACTGCAGCACCGCAGATTATCAGCAACATCACCGATGCCACCCAGCACTACAACTATGCTGAGGTGGAACTGTCCGCTGCAGGCTACAAGAATCTGCAGTTCTCCTGCCGCATGTCGGGCAATAACAGCAAGACGTTGCCCGTCTATGTGCTGGTTTCAACCGATGACGGCACAACATGGATGCCATCAAGCATCCAGAATACAACAGGTAGCAGCTGGAGCAATTTCAACGAGACCAAGGCCTTGCTGGCGGTCGATGGCAAGGCTAATGTAAAGGTGCGTGCCCTCATCGGCTATGATGCCGGTGCTACGGGCGATATGTACCTGAACAGTTTCAAAGTGACTGGCGAGACGCTGGGTAGCGACGCAGTTTATACACTCACCACCACAGCCACACCTCTCGGTGCAGGTTATGTGGCTATGTCGCCCGTCGGCGATGCTGCCGTCAATGGCACCGAAATCAGCTATACAGGAATGGGATTCTCTGGTCATAAACTTAAGGAGTGGCAGGACGCTGGCGGCAAAAAGCTGGCAGCAACGCCTACCTACACTGCTACCATTACCGGCAACACATCGGTCACTGCCGTCTTCGACACCATAGAAACCTATACGCTGACTGTCAACAAGGCTGGCGACGGTGCCAAATGGGGCGAGATTACGTTGTCGCCCGAACCCGTCAACGGCAAGTATGATGCTGGTACAGAGGTAACACTGACGGTAGTGCCCAATATGGTGACCAACTTCTTGACGTGGGAGGACAACAGTGCTGAACTGACCCGTGTTGTCACTGTCAACGGCAATACCGAGGTGACGGCTTCGTTTGACGTCATTCCCTTTATCGTGGCTTGGGACTTCAACAACGACAAAAACTCGGCACGTGGCAACCGTCCAGCCGACTATGCCTTCACCACTGACAACACGGGTGTCATGCAGTTCTATCAGGGTCCCGACTGCGCCAGCACCAACTGGGGTGGCGGCAAGGCCTCATTTGGCAGCAGAGAATTTTGGGCAGCCCGCCGCTATACCGACTGGAGTAAGTCGGAACAGATTCCTCGTGCTTTCGTGGCTTCGTTCAGCGTGAGAGATTATGACAAAATCAAAATACATAGTCTGGTAGCTGCTAATAACAGTTGCGTGCGCCAGCGCCAGCTGTTGCAGCTCAGCACCACCAGCAGTACCGAGGGCTTTGAGACTATCAAGATGCTGACCCTTGAGGAAAACCCCAACAGCGACTGGGTCAACTTCGACTGCGAGTTAGACACCAAGGCCATCGACGGCATGGTATATATCCGCTGGATAGAGGACGAGACCAGCGACTTCTTCGACGGTGGTAACCATTCGGGTACGGAGGGCTTCTATCTTGCAGATGTCATCATTTTGGCCGACCAGAATGCCGTGGACGACAAGGATGTGCCGCAACTCGTCAGCTGTTCGCCCGCTGATGGCAGCACAGGTGCTTCGGCACGCGGCAACATCGTGCTCAGCTTCAACGAACGTGTCAAGGCCGGTACAGGCAGTGTCACCTTAAATGGCGAGACGCTAACGGGCTCGTTCGGTTCGAAGAGCGTCACCTATGCCTACCACGGACTTCAGTATGGCCAGCCATATACGCTCAGCATTGGCACCAACGCCATCACTGACCTTAGTGGCAATGCCTTCCCTGCCCGCGACATCAACTTCACCGTTATGGAACGTCCCACACCTACTGCCAAACTGTTCGACGCTATAGTGGCTACTGACGACACTGGTGACTACAAGACTATTCAAGAGGCTATCGACAAGGCTCCCACAAACCGTATCGCCCCATGGCTCATCTTCGTCAAGAACGGAAAGTACGAAGAGTTAGTGACCATTCCTGAGAACAAGCCATTTATCCACCTCATCGGTCAGGACAAGGAGAATACCACCATCTGCTATTGGATCAACAACGGCAGTTCGTCAGACATAGGCTGGGAGTACTCTACCAATAACCCCCAGTCGAAGACCTACGGTAAACAGGGTGTGGTACAGGTGAACAGCACTGACTTCTATACAGAGAACATCTCCTATATCGACAGCTACGGCGTAGAGAAACAGGCTGGTCCAATGGGGCTGGCCATGAGCAGTCGCAACGACCGCCAAGCCTTCAACAACTGTCAGTTCCGTTCCTATCAGGACACTTGGTACACTGACGTGCGCAGCACCACAGTGCGCCAGTATGTGAACAACTGTCTCATCGAGGGTGCCGTCGATTTCTACTATGGTGCCGGCAACAACTACATCGAAAACTCCACCTTCCGTCTGGCCCGTGAGGGTAGCGTCATTGTCGCTCCCAGCCATCCGGCAGGCACCCCGTGGGGCTACGTCATGGTAAACAATACCATCGACGGCAAGGGTGGCAGCAACAAACTGGGCCGTGCATGGCAGAACCAGCCGCAGGCCGTATGGATCAATACCACGCTGAAAACTACGCTGGCCACTGAGGGATGGAGCGAGTGGCATATCGCCCCGAAGCTCTTTGCCGAATATAACACGATGGATGCCGACGGCAATCCCGTTGACCTGAACAACCGCCGCACCACTTATAAGGTTGACGAGGATAAACTGACTGCCGGTGAGACTAGTCCTGTCACCCGTCAGGCCGTACTTAGTGCCGAAGAAGCTGCCAAGTATACTTATGAGGCCGTAACCTCAGGCAATGACGACTGGAATCCACGTAAGTTCTTCGAACCCGTCGATGCTCCCGCCAACTTGAAGTATGGTGCAGCCGACCGCACCCTCACATGGACGCCAAGTGAGTATGCCATCTGCTATGTCATCATCGACCAGAACGACAAGGTGGTTGGTTTCACCAAGGACAACTCGTTCACTACCGACGGACAAAGCAGCCAGTATAGCGTCAAAGCCGTTAATGAATACGGTAGTCTGAGTCAGCCTGCCACCGTCAGCACCACCACGGGGGTACATGCCGTTGCTAAAGGCCAACAGCCAACAGCCAACAGCCAGTACTACAATCTTCAGGGCGTTCAGCTTAAGACGCCTGCCCGTGGCCTGAATATTGTCTGTACGAGGACAGCAGACGGCAATCTGTTTACAAAGAAAGTTATAAAAAATTAGTAGTCATGAAAATTGTAAACGTCAGGCTAACATTGGTAATGCTCATGTCCGCATGGGCATTACCTTTCTTTCCACAAAACCATGTGCTGTGGTATGACCGCCCGGCACAGCATTGGGTGGAAGCTCTGCCTTTGGGTAATGGACGTTTGGGAGCCATGGAGTATGGTGGCGTGGCGAACGACACCATCCAATTGAACGAGGACACCTTCTGGAGCGGGTCGCCTTATAATAATGTCAATCCCAAAGCATTGACTGTACTATCGGAAATTCGTGCCGCATTAGATCGCGGTGACTACCAGCGGGCTCAGTATCTGGCCATGCACAACATTACAGCAGACCGCAGTATTACGGGGCACGGTATGATGTATGAATCGGTGGGCAACCTGATTCTAACCTCTCACGACTCACCTCTCACCTCTAACTATCGCCGTCAGTTGAGTCTCGATGACGCAGTGGCTACCACCACGTGGCAATCGGATGGAACGTGCTACAAGCGAGAGGTATTTACATCGTTGACCGACGACATCACCATCGTGCATCTGAAAGCCGACAGAAAAGGTGCGCTCAGTTTCGATGTATCCTTCGTCGGACCATTGAAAAAGCAGCGTGTGACGGCTACTGTCAGCAATGCCGCCAAGGACATGCTGCGCGTGTTCAGTCGCCCCACGGCAACAAATGCAGAAAACGTGCCCAACGGTTTGCACTGCATTACGTATATCAAGGTGATTCCTATAGGTGGCAGCGTGACGGGCAAAGACGGCAAGGTGAGTGTCAGCGGTGCCAATGAGACTTTGCTGCTCATCAGTTCGGCCACCAACTTTGTGCGCTATGACAATATCACAGGCGATGCCGAGGCAAAGGCATTTGGACTGCTAAACGCATATTGTGACAAAAGGGAAAGTTTCCAGCAATCGTTGGCAACGCATAAGGCACGCTATCAGGAACAATTCAATCGGGTGACACTGGATTTGGGGCATAATGCCAAGCAGGAGCAGAAACCTACGGATGTACGCATCCGTGAGTTTTCAGAGACTAACGATCCTGGGCTGGCAGCTACCTATTTCCAATTTGGCCGCTACCTGCTTATCGCCTCATCGCAGAAGGGCAGTCAGCCCGCCAACTTGCAAGGCATTTGGAATCCCGATGCAGACCAGTATCCTGCGTGGGACTCGAAATACACGACCAATATCAATGTGGAGATGAACTACTGGCCTGCTGAGGTGACAAATCTTTCTGAGTGTCATGAGCCTTTCCTACAGATGGTCAGCGATGTCAGCGTTACAGGACGCCGCTCAGCCCGCGAGATGTATGGCGCTCGGGGCTGGACGTTGCATCATAATACCGATCTGTGGCGATCAACGGGTAGTGTGGACTATCATTCATGCTCTATCTGGCCTACGTGCAATGCATGGTTCTGTTCGCACCTGTGGGAACACTATCTTTATACGGGCGATAAGGCTTATCTACGTGAGGTAGCCTATCCTGTAATGGCCGATGCCTGCCGATTCTATCAGGACTTTCTGGTACGTGAGCCGAAGACAGGCTATCTGGTGGCCTCACCCTCACATTCACCAGAGAACCATCCTGGCCTGAAGAAATACCACGACGACATTTTCAACAACGATCAGGCACCTGCCGTCTTTGCCGGAGTCTCGATGGACAACCAAATGATTTATGACCTGCTATACAACACCCGCCTGGCAGCTGACGCATTGGATATTGACCAGGCCTTTGCCGATAGTTTGGATGCCATCCGTCGACAGCTTCCGCCCATGATGGTGGGAAAGTACGGACAACTGCAGGAGTGGCTTGAAGACTGGGATCTTGAAAAGTCGGGCCATCGTCATGTATCACATCTGTGGTGTGCCTATCCTGGACGTCAGGTGTCACCTTACGAGAATCCGGTAGCTACTGCTGCCGTACGTAAGTCACTCATCGGACGTGGTGATGCCTCACGCGGTTGGTCGATGGGTTGGAAGGTGTGTCTGTGGGCGCGTCTGCTCGATGGTAACCATGCCTATAAACTTATCGAAAATCAGTTGAAGCTAAAGTCTCCATACGCTACTATTAAGGATCAAGACGGTGGCACATACGCCAACATGTTCGACTCACACCCACCCTTCCAGATTGATGGCAACTTTGGCTGTTGTGCTGGTATGGCTGAGATGCTGGTACAGAGCTATGACGGTAGCGTACACCTGCTCCCTGCCTTACCCGACGTGTGGCCAGATGGTGAGGTAACGGGGCTGAAGACACGCGGTGGCTTTGAAATAGAAAGAATGGTGTGGCGTAACGGCAAGTTGCAATCAGTGACTATCCGTTCTACCATAGGCGGCAACCTACGTCTGCGCTCTGTCGTTAAGCTAAAGGGCAAAGGACTGAAAACGGCAAAGGGGGCCAATTCCAATCCGCTGATGCTGGTTTACGACATTCCCAAGCCCGTAGTGAAAGATACTTCTAAACTGATAAAGACAGATTTGCAATCCACCTTTATCTATGATATCAGCACACAGGTAGGGCAATCTTATACGTTTACCTGCAAATAAATATTTCCATTATGCTTACGCACTTGTTTGCAACAATCAAGGATGGCCTATAGGTCATCCTTTTTGATGCTCTCAACATATTCTTTTGGTAGCATACCTGTCAGTTTCTTGAAGCAGCGGCTAAAATATTTAGGATCGGAAAAACCGCAACGGTAGGCCACATCTGAGACGCGTGTGCTGGACTCTGAAAGCAGACGCTTGGCATAGTTGATGCGAGTATTCAGCAAGTAGTTGTTGGGCGAACTGTCGAAGATATGCTTCATCCGTACAAAGAGCACGGTACGGCTGACATTCATGGCCTGTGCCATATCCATCACGGAGAGACTGGCATTGTCGATATTCTTAGTGACGAAATCTTTCAGTCTATTGGCAAACTGACGGTCTTCATGACTGAGTTGTCCGTCTTCCTCATGTATTTCTTTCACGTCTTCCGTAATGGGCAGCAGCTGCTTGAGTTGTGCACCTAAAAGTTCTATTTGTTCTTTGCTGGTCAACCTGGTATCTTTAAGTTCTCGCTGTAGCATGCGGATGTATTTGACGGTAGCCCCGACTATGAAGATCAGCAAAGCCGTCAGCAGTCCGTACAGCATCCAGGCCCATGGTGTCTCGTTGAAATGTGCAGCACGGTGCAGGACAATGGTCTCTTCGTTGTCAACCCACACACCGTCACCGTTGGTGGACTTGACGTGTAGCGTATAGGTACCTGGCGCCAGACTGGCATAGTTGATTTCGTTGTTGCGGGTATACCGCCATTTTTGGTCGATACCCTCCATACGATAGGCATAGACTATTTCTTCGTTCTTGTTGTAGTCGAGGGCAGCAAAGCGGATATTGATGTCACGCTCGTCGGGCGAGAGCCGTATCTCCTTTTCACAGTCGAATACAATTTTTGGCACGAAACGACTCTTGGCCATCTGCTGTGGATGGAGCGTCAGCGTGCCTTGTGTGGTACCAAGTACCATACTGCTGTCCGACAGCAGGGCGGGGGTAGCTTCAGTAAATACCTCACCGGCATCTGAGAGCAGTCGCCAATAGTTGGTGGCTACGCCTGTTGAGGTATTGAGAAGGCTGAGTGATCCTGCCGATACAATCCAGAGACTGCCGTCACGGCCTTCAGCCAGTGTCTGGTTCATATCGGAGGCAATACCCTCTGAAACGGAATAATGCTGGAAACGAATAGTGTCGCTCAGCAGTTTTCGGGAGAGGATTTTCTCTGTGCCCCCACCAGATGTGGCCAAAAAGAACTCGCCCTTACGTGTTTGCAGTATTTCCATCACATAGTTGTTACTAAGGCTCGATGCTCTGTCGGGCTGTCGGCGGTTGACGTAGAAATGCATCTTCTCGTAGGGTTCGTTAAGCGATACGGTATAGAGGCCATCATTGGTTCCCAACAAGGCGGTGCCGTCACTGAGCAGCCACACGCAACGGCTTCGTAGTCCATCCTTTGGATATATCTTCAGCTGATTGCCGCAGTGGACGAAACGCATGCTGCCATCGGTTTGCTGAATACCGATATTCATGCCGCCCCCAAAAGTGGCAATGATAAGTCGGTGTTCGGTATCCTCGGCAATGCCGTAGACGGATTCGTTGTTGATGCTGTAGGCATCATACTCGTCGGGAACGAACCGTTTTACTATGAAACGTCCGTTAGCAGGTGTCAGACGGAACAAACCGCCGGGTTTGGCACCAATCCAAACGATACCCTTACTGTCTTCATACAGGCAATAGGCGGCATTGCCAAAGCATACGGGTGTAGTATGTAGCGTACCGTCGGTAGCCAGCCATCGCATGGGAGTTCCCTTCCGACTGATGCGGATATAGCCGTTTTTGTCGGCAGCCCATAACTGGTTCTGTCTGTCGGTAAGCAGGGCACTGACCACCTCCTCGCCCTGTTGCGCAATCTTTTGTGTCCTGGCGGTCTGCGATGTCTGCGACAGTCTTTCCAATCCGCGGTGTGTATAGGTCCAGATGCCTTGCTGGCGGTCTGTCAGCAGGATATGGACCTCTATGTTTTCGTAGTCTTTGATTTGCGCTACCAGCTTTTTTACAGCCTCCGATGCATGGTAAACTTTCGTCTTTACCTTTTTATTATATATTTCAAATCGGTGCGACTGGGTATTGAACAGGTAGAATTTCTCGTTCGAGCCACAGATGATGTTGCCGTTGCCGTCTTCCGCAAGATAGCTGATACGGTTGGTTTCCAAAGGGCAGTTGTCGCCCGGACGTGTCTTGAAGGTCTCAAAGCGGTAGCCGTCATAGCGGCGTAGTCCGTCCCACGTGGCCAGCCAGATATAGCCCTGTCGGTCCTGTATCATGTGTTGTACCAGTGCCTCGGAAAAACCGTCGCTTTCTCCGAAGTGCTGAATACGTATGTCATTGTCGTGAGTGATAGATGCAGCCAATGGCACACACAGACAAATCAGCAGTAGCAATATGAGTTTCTTCATTGTTGCAGAATAATTGAGTGCACAAAAGTACAAAATATATTTCAAATAAGAGTATTTTCGTCCGAAAATCGCAAAATCCGTATTATTTTCACCGTCAAACGTACTTTATTGAACCTTCTGCAACAGTTTGTTGTCTACTTTTGCATCGGAAAAACTACTGCCAATGCAACGCCACACTCTAACCAAAGTGATAGTTTAGGAATTGCTATTTTCAGAATTCTCCGAGTTTTGGATGAGATTTGGGTCTGATTTTGGGTAACGGAGAAATAAAAAATCCACGTAACTTATTGACAACCAATTAGTTACGCGGATTTATCAGCGGAGAGAGAGGGATTCGAACCCCCGGTACCTCTCGGTACGGTAGTTTTCAAGACTACTGTAATCGACCACTCTACCATCTCTCCAGTGCTTCGACTTCTTGAAAGCGGGTGCAAAGTTACTATTAAAAAACGAGAATTGAGAATCAGAAAATGAAAAACGTAGCCGAATTAAGCAAATTTAACACCGCAAGGTTTTAAAAACTCTTAACTCATAGCCTTAAACTCTCAACTTATTCGTAATTTTGCAGCATGATATATCCAAAGAACTTTGAATCGAAGATTGGATTCGATGAAATTCGACGACTGCTGAAGGAGCAGTGCTTGAGCACCTTGGGCAAGGAACAAGTGGACGAAATAACGTTCTCTGACCAAGCTAACGTTGTGAATGAGCAGCTCCAACAGGTACGTGAGTTCCGTCAGTTGCAGCAAGATACCGAGAAGCCTGAGCTGAACTTCTTTTTTGACGTACGTGAAAGTGTGACACGCATTCGACTGGAAAACACACACTTGGAAGAGAACGAATTGTACGACTTGCGCCGTTCATTGGAAACAATCGGTAAAATCGTGGATTTCCTGAACAAGGGTGATGAGAAAAAATATCCAGCACTGCAACGTCTAACAGAGGACGTCCTGACGTTCCCAGCCATGATTCGCCGCATAGACTCCATCCTCGACAAATTTGGACACATCAAAGATTCCGCCTCAATGGTCCTGGCGGGCATTCGTCACGATATGGAGCAGACGGCGGGTTCTATATCGCGTACGCTTTACACCATTCTACACTCTGCCCAGCGTGAAGGTCTTGTTGCGCAAGACGTGGCACCTACCATGCGCGACGGACGACTGATGATTCCTGTGGCTCCTGGACTGAAAAGACGCATAAACGGGATTGTTCACGACGAATCTGCTACAGGAAAAACTGTTTTCATCGAACCTGCCGAGGTAGTTGAAGCTAATAACAAGGTGCGGGAATTAGAAGCTGCTGAGCGACGTGAAATAATCCGCATCTTGACCGTATTCAGCGATGAATTGCGTCCCCAAGTGCAGGAAGTACTCAATTCGTATCGTTTCCTGGCAAAGATAGACCTCATACAAGCCAAGGCCAAGACTGCCGAGCAGATGGAGGCTTATGAGCCGTTGGTGAAAGACGAGCCCTACATTGACTGGATTCGTGCCATACATCCACTGCTTCAGCTTTCTTTGCAGAAACAAGACAAGAAAGTTGTGCCACTGGACATCATGCTAAAAAGTGAGGTAGAAAAAAATGAAGATGAAAAGCAAGAGTCCAAAAGCAAGAAGCAAGAAGGCCGACTACTGATTATCAGCGGTCCTAATGCGGGTGGAAAGTCAGTATGCCTGAAGACGGTGGGATTGTTGCAATACATGTTGCAATGCGGACTTTCAATTCCCATTGGCGAACGCTCGACAACAGGTGTTTTCCAGGACATCATGATAGACATTGGTGACGAGCAGTCGATAGCCGACGACCTGTCAACATATTCAAGTCACCTGCTTAACATGAAGAATATGATGCGACAGGCCAGTGCACATACACTTTTGCTTATTGACGAATTCGGAGGCGGTACGGAGCCGGCCATAGGCGGAGCCATTGCCGAGGCTGTACTGAAGCAATTTTGGAAAAAGGAAACCTTCGGAGTTATTACGACCCACTACCAGAACTTAAAACATTTTGCAGAAGACCATCCGGGCGTTGTGAATGGAGCCATGCTTTACGACCGCCATCAGATGCAGGCACTATTCCAATTGTCGATAGGTCAGCCCGGTTCGTCCTTTGCCATTGAAATAGCCCGCAAGACGGGTATTCCCGAAGAGGTTATCAACGATGCATCAGAAATCGTTGGCTCAGAGTATATCCAAAGCGACAAGTATTTGCAAGACATCGTCCGCGACAAACGGTACTGGGAAGGCAAGCGCCAAACGATACACCAGCATGAAAAGAGGCTTGAGGTGAGAGGCGAGAAGCTTGACTCAACCATCGAGGAAATTGAGCGCGAACGGAAAGCTATATTACGTCGTGCACAAGAACAGGCCAACGAATTGCTGGCCGAAGCTAACCGTAAAATAGAAAACGCCATTCGGGAAATCAAGGAGGCGCAGGCAGAAAAAGAACATACCCGTTTGGTACGTGAGGAATTGCAGCAATTCCGCGAACAGGTTACTAGCGATGACACCCAAGGACTGATGAGCGAAGAAGACTTTGCAAAGAAGCTTCGCCAGATGGAAGAGCGCAAAGCCCGTAAAGAAAAGCGCAAGTCAGAAAAAAGTGAACAGCAGAAAGCTATTAGCAGCAAATTGGCTGCACATGCCAACACGCAACCCCTTAACACCCAATTGAAAAAGGGCGATACCGTTCGCATCAAAGGCCTCAGCACCGTTGGCAGACTTGAAAGCATCAATGGGAAACAGGCCGTCGTCATCTTTGGCGACGTGAAGACGAAGATGAAGGTGGAACAGCTGGAGCATGCAGAAGTACCAAAGAATGAAAAGAAGAAGAACGACCACTCTGGATTGGCCATACAAACAACCCGCATGACCAGCGATACAATAGAAGACCGCAAGTTCAACTTCCATCAAGACATCGATGTTCGAGGCATGCGGGGCGACGAGGCTGTTGATGCCGTCATGCACTTCATCGACGATGCCATTCTGGTTGGTATGTCGCGCGTACGTATTTTGCACGGGACAGGCTCTGGCATCCTGCGTCAACTCATCCGTCAATACCTTGCCACCGTTCCCAACGTAATTAAGGCAAAGGACGAGCACGTTCAGTTTGGCGGTGCAGGTATCACTGTCGTAGACTTAGATTAAGGAAACATCATAAAACAAAGACTAAAAACAAGAAACTATGAACATGAAAACTATCACGAGCAGTGTAGCGCTAGTAGCAACCGGTGCCCTACTGAACACGGCTTGCAACCAGCAGTCCACAATTGAAACCAATGGACAAACCAGCATGAAAACCGTAGGCAACCCCTACATGCCACTTTGGGAGCATATTCCCGACGGTGAGCCGTATGTGTTTGAAGATCCCGACCAACCAGGCAAGCAACGTGTATACGTCTATGGCTCTCACGACGACCTCGTCACGGCCTACTGCGGACGCGACCAAGTGGTGTGGTCGGCATCCGTGGATAGTTTGAACCTCTGGCGTTACGACGGCGAGATTCTCATTGTTGACAAGAATGCTAAAGGCGAGCCCTTTGATTCTGCCGGCACCGCTGATGTACTGTTTGCGCCAGACGTAACGCTGGTAACGGATAGTGCAGGCAACAAAACTTACTACCTGTTCCCCAACGACCAGACTGGTTACCGCAATGGACTCATCGCCAAGAGTGACCGTCCTGACGGACCTTTCGAGGTTTGCAACTGGAATGCAGACAACCCCAACCAGGTGGACGGTATATACGGTTTCGATCCTGCCGTGTTTGTTGACGATGACGGTCGAGTCTATGGCTACTGGGGCTTTGGAATCAGCAACGGTGCTGAAATTGACCCTGCCACGATGTGTACCGTGAAGCCGGGCACAAAAGTGGTGGAGCACATGATATCCGGCTACAAGGAACCTGGTGAATTCCGCTTCTTCGAGGCCTCCAGCATCCGCAAAATAAAAGATAAGTACGTATTCATCTATAGCCGCTTCACAGAGGAAGGCGAGTTTGGCCTGCCTATTTCCAACTATACCCTCGCCTACGCCTATAGCGACAATCCCTTAGGTCCATGGACTTACGGCGGAACCATCATTGACGGACGCGGACGTGAAAAGGACGAGCAAGGCAACGCAATAGCCTCAGCCACACCTGACGGCAACACACATGGAAGCATTTGCGAGATCAACGGACAATGGTACGTTTTCTATCACCGCCAAACGGGTACAGACGAATACGCACGTCAGGCAATGGTAGCCCCCATCGAAGTAAAGGTAGAAGAAGGCAAAGGTGGCAAGGTGGAAATCTCTGAGGGCGAATACAACAGCCAAGGGTTTGCACTGGATGGTCTCGATCCCTTCGAGCGTCATTCTGCAGGAATCGCCTGCTGGTACACGGGGCCGAAGGCTGCAGAACACGAGTGGCCTAACAACACATTCTACGGTTCTTATGTAGAGGCCGGCTACGGTGGTACACAAGGCATGAGCAAAGAGCAGGCTCTTGCCTCGACCGAAAAGTTTGATGCCCCCTACGATCTGACCTTCAACACCAACCGCGTTGTTAATAATACAGACGGTTCCATCGTAGGCTACAAGTACTTCAACTTCGATGCCAAGCGTTTAAACAATCCCAATAACCTGATGCTCGTCCTTCGCCTTATCCCCGAAGGCATTGACGGCACCATTGAGATTATGATGGACCGTCCCTGGGTCTCCCAAGGGGGTAAGCTGATTGGTAAGGCAGAGCTGAAGGCTGAATGGGACAAGAAAGTCTTGGACATGGCCATCGGTATTTCCAATGAGGCCCAAGAGAACGAACTTGCCGGCAAGCATGCCATATTCTTCATCTTCAAGTCTGACACCAAGGGCAAGTCACTTTGCACCCTTGAAGACTTCATTTTCCAATATACTTCCTAACACCAATACTACTATGCGAAAAGTGCTCTTTGCTTTGGTGACGGTTGTGACTGTCACCATGCAAGCCAAAGACTATTTACTGCCATCACCTGACGGTCAGTTGAAGATTGCTGTCCACGCGGGGAACAACCTGCTGACGTGGGAAGTCATACATGACCAGACCCAAGTTCTCACCCCCTCGGAAATCGGATTAAACGGTGCATTTACAAAGATGAAAGGCACCATAAAAGGACACATACTGACCCTTCACAACAAGCAGTATAGTGTTGAGTTCCGCGCTGACAACGATGCTGCAGCCTATCGCATCAGCGTATTGGGGAAAAAAGGCATCACCATTTACAACGAGACGGCAGAATTCAATTTTGCCGATGACTATCAAGCTTTCGTTCCTTATGTCAATGATTGCCGTGGTGGCGAACGCTTTACCTTCAGCTTTGAGTCATATTACGATGAACATTCGTTGTCTACCATGTTCAGCGACTCCTTGTCCATCACCCCTCTTGCCGTCCGGCTACCCGAAGGAAAGTTAGCTGTCATTTCCGACATGGGAGCTATCAACTATCCAGGAATGTTTCTAAAGAAGCATGGCACATTTGGACTTAAGGCGACCTTTGCACCATATCCCATCAAGGAAACAATTGGCGGACATGAGCGATTGAACTTGGTACCAACGGAAAGAGCTTCCTATATTGCCAAAGATGTGAAGGGAGCATTACCTTGGCGTATCGTCATGGTGACCACACACGACAAACAATTGCTAACCGCACAATTGCCAAAGCGCTTTGGGCCCGAATGTCAGATTCGTGACTGCACATGGATTCGTCCAGGAAAAGTAGCTTGGGATTGGTGGAATGCCACTATGCTTACGGGCATCAACTTCCGTGCCGGCATGAATACTGACACATATCTCTATTTCATTGACTTTGCTGCACGTAACCATCTCGAATACATCATCATTGACGAAGGCTGGAGTGGCAAAGAATCGTTACAAGACAACCTAAACCCTCAGATAGACTTACAACGGCTGCTAAAATACGGGAATCAAAAAGGTATAGGCATCATTTTATGGTCGTCATGGCGAAATGCCATCAAAGGCACAGAGGCCGACTTCGCACACTATGCCCAAATGGGAGTCAAAGGTTTCAAGATTGATTTCTTTGACCGTGACGATCAGCCCACGATGCAATCCGCATGGGCTTTGGCAGAATGTGCCGCACGCCACCATCTACTATTAGACCTGCACGGCTTCCGTCCTACTGGCATCCAAACGGCTTGGCCTAACATCGTTAACTTTGAAGGAGTCAAAGGCTTAGAGAATTCCAAATGGGAGCCTCGGACAAGCAATGGTCCTATGCATGATCAGCCACGATATGATGTCACCATTCCCTATCTTCGCCAACTTGTTGGACCTATGGACTATACCCCAGGTGCTATGGCCAATGCCACACGTGCACAGTTTTTTGGAAATAACGACCATCCCATGTCGCAAGGTACACGAGCACATCAGGTTGCAATGTATACTATCTTTGATGCTCCTTTGCAGATGCTAGCAGACTCGCCATCGAAATACATGAAAGAACAGGAGACCGTTGACTTTATCAGTCAAATTCCCACCACCTTTGACGAAACTATTGCCATCGATGGCATCATAGGTGAATACGTCGTTCTTGCTCGCCGGAAAGGCGACATTTGGTATGTTGCCGCGATGACCAACTGGCAACCGCGTACCCTCGACATTTCGCTTAATATGTTGACTAAAAATATCCATCAAGCAGAGATTTTTGCAGACGGAGTCAATGCAGACCGAGATGCCACAGACTACGTCAGGCAAAGCAGACAAGTCGGATGTGGAGATGTGTTGAAATGCGTCCTAATGCCTGGTGGAGGATGGAGTGCTATTATCCGATAATACAAATGACAAAACTACCAAGACATGGAACTTAAACATATTATTACAGTAGCTCTTGTTGGTGTTGCAATAACAACCATCAATGCACAGAGTATTAGAGAAAAAATTCGCCTGAACGAAGGTTGGAAATTTGCTTTCGGCCATGCTTCCGACACGCAAAAAGACTACGGCAATGGAACGGAGTACTTCAACTACCTGACAAAGGCAGCCAGTATCCATAATGAAGGACCATATGCCATGAAGTTTAACGACTCCACCTGGCAGGCGATACGCGTTCCCCACGACTGGGCTACTACCCTGCCCTATGCTCGCGAAGCAAGCCACTCGCACGGCTATAAGACGGTAGGCTGGCGATATCCTGACACCAGCGTTGGGTGGTATCGGAAGGTATTCAGTATCCCAGCTGAAGATTTTGGCAAGCACATCAGTTTACAGTTTGACGGTATTTTCCGCAATGCGACAGTATGGTTTAACGGTTTCTACATGGGTACGGAACCTAGTGGCTATGCAACTCAGATATACGATGTAACGGAGTATGTGAACTATGGTGGCGACAATCTTGTTTGTGTACGGGCAGATGCCTCGCTGGAAGAAGGTTGGTTCTACGAGGGGGCTGGTATCTATCGTGATGCCTGGCTGATCAAGTCTGCTTCGGTCAGTGTTGCGCCATTTGGAACTTTTGTCTATGCTGACTTGAAGGTCCCTTTCGACAATACGACTATTCATGTGGAAAGCGAAATCAGCAATCATACCCTGGAACCACAACAATGCCAGATTGAGCAACGACTACTGGACGCTGACGGCCATGAAGTTGCTCATGCCACGTCTGTCAATCTATTATTGAAAGGCAAAGAGACTATGGGCTGTCAGCAGATGATGACACTTGACAAGCCGCATCTTTGGTGCATTCAAGACCCCTATTTATATAAGGTAGAGACCACGGTAAAGGTAAATGGACGAATTACTGATGTTTATGAGACCACAACAGGACTACGCACAATAGCTTTTGATGCTGAGAAGGGGTTCTTGCTGAACGGCCGGCAGGTCAAACTGAAAGGGGTGAACATGCACCAAGACCACGCTGGTGTAGGCTCCGCTTTACCTGAGGCTCTTATGTTATGGCGCATCAAACGGCTGAAAGAGTTTGGCTGCAACGCCTATCGTGCTTCCCACAATCCAATGACCCCAGCCCAGTTAGACATCTGCGACAAAGAAGGAATATTGGTGATTGACGAGAACCGTCTGACGGGTATCAACCAAGAGCACTTACGGCTTTTGGGGAATATGATTAAGCGTGACCGAAACCACCCAAGTATTATTCTTTGGAGCAATGGCAACGAGGAATGGGGAATTGAGAATACTGTACAAGGGACGCGCATAGCAGCCTCCATGCGTGAGTACACTCGTCTGTTAGATCCCACACGTCCCTCGACCATTGCCAATGCTGGAGGGGGAGAAATGATTAAAGGACTGGATGTTGTGGGATTTAACTACATTGTACAAAACGATGTAGACAACCGCAAACAGCAGAACCCAACGTGGAAGATAGTAGGCACGGAGGAAACAACAGGTTGCGGAACACGAGGTGTATATTTTGACGACAATAACAAGGGCGTCATGCCCAGCATCAATCGTGGTACAAAGCCAGGCATAGAGAATGTCATTGAGCGTGGTTGGCAGTTTTATGCCAGTCGTCCGTGGGCATCAGGACTCTTTTACTGGACAGGCTTCGACTATCGGGGCGAACCCAATCCCCTGGAATTTCCTGCCCACGACTCAGAGTTCGGCATTCTGGACTACTGCGGTTTCTGGAAAGACGAAGCATGGTATCTGAAGTCGTGGTGGACAGAGGAACCTACACTACATATCTTCCCCCACTGGAATCTACACGGACACGAAGGGGAAGAAGTCGAATTGTGGGCATACAGCAACTGCGACGAAGTAGAATTGATTGTGAACGGCAAGAATCTTGGTCGGCAGCCAATGCCCAAAAACGGACATTTGAAGTGGAAAGCCACATACAAACCTGGGAAAGTCATCGCCATAGGCTATAAGAACGGCAAACTCGTAAAGAAAGAGACAAATGAAACAACCCTACCTGCTTCTAAACTTGTACTGAGAGCTGACCGTCAGAGTATCCTGGCAGACAATCTCGATGTGGCTGTAGTAACAATAGAGGTTCAAGACAAGAAAGGCCGCATGGTACCTGACGCCTGCCCCATGCTGTCATTGCAACTGGAGGGTGAAGGACGTATTCTTGGTGTCGGCAACGGCAATCCATCTTTTCTGGGCGAGGATCATCCAAAAGAGCTGGACTGTCACGAATTCAGCATCCCTGCTTTCAACGGATTGGCACAAGTGCTTCTACAAAGCAATAAGAAAGCAGGGAAACTGCGCCTGACCTGCACATCAGAAAAGATGGAAACGATTCTGGAAATAAATAGTGAAGAGCATTTTTGATGCTCTTCACTCTTTTAGAAGGGATAACCAATGGCAAAATGAAGCGTCTGGCAACTTTTGAAATTATCAATATTATAGAAACCAGACTTTTCTGTTTCGTAAGGCACATGGAGACCTATACCCCAATCTAAACGCAAGACCAGGAAATTGAGGTCGTAACGAATTCCTATACCTGTTCCAACGGCCATTTCGCGTAACATATTCTTGAACTTGAATTGTCCTGGAAAATCGTCTTCCCCGTCAGAGGAATTAGGGACAACCCACACGTTACCTGCATCTAAGAATACTGCCCCAAACAGATTGCCAAAAAGACGCTGGCGATATTCAAGATTAGTAACAAACTTCAGATTTCCATAACGCATTAAATAGTCTAAGGATCTGTCGCCAAAAGACTTGACATTACCAGGACCAATAGAACGTACTGAGAAAGCACGGATGCTTTGGGCACCACCCACATAAAACAATTCGCTGTTAGGAACCCAATTGCTGTTTCCGTAATACCATAGAAAACCTGCATTCACATGTCCTACCAACCGGGCAGAAGAATTGATTGCCCACGTCTTGGTAAAATCAGTTTCCAACTTGACAAATTGCGAATATGGGTTCTTGAACATCTTCTTATCAAGTTCGTTCCACGATCGGCCACACATCATATAGCCCAACGAAACAATATTGCCTGCCTCAGCAATTGTCGTCTCCCACCGGATGGGATTCAGGTAGGAATTAGGCGATGTATAGGTGTATGTATAACATATTTCTGGTATAAAAAAGTCCTGCATAGCAACAGCCACATAAGGATTGACTTCCTTTAAACTGTCGAAAGCAGCAGTATGGCTATTCATAAACTGATATTTCAGTTTCAAGGGGGAGAACTCATGACGGCTCTGAGCTGTTGGCTGCCAGCGGTAAGTCCACTCGCCTGAGACAACATGCATCTTGTAGTATTTAGGGCGATAGATAATATCAGTTGATATCTTGGCCAATGTAGTGGGTGTGGTATAGTAACGACGAGGACGAATAGGGCGCCCTTGTTTGTCTCGTCGGACACGGTTTCCTCCGAAGAATGGAGCTATGATACGGGGAAATTCGACAGATGCATCAATACCATACTCATAATTGTTCATCGAAGATCCGCCGCTGGTAGCCCACTCATAGGAGCCATGCAGATTGACATCTATTATCTCACCCCCTCGGAAAGCATTGCGACGAGTGGCACCCAGACGAAGTTCTGGCCCAAGACGTCCGACGGTAAGCACATTGACATTTGTCTCGACATAGAAATCCCAAGGCTTATCAAAGACACAGTTGAGTGTCAGGTCTAGCGTATCGCTACCCAATGTATCACGGGGGGTAAAAATGAAATCGGTCATAGAAAACAGTCCCATAGCATTGATTTTGTTGACGGACCGAAGATAGTCATCGTAGCTGTAAAGCTGACGTGGACGCAAGCGGAGGTCGGCCATCAGGACACGTGGACGGATAGGAGGTTTCTTGCCAGCAAAACGTACTGTGAAGTAACGTCCTCGGAACGAGTCGGTAAGCTGCTCGTTGAAAGTTTTCCTCATGTTGATATTTACACGTCCAAGATACCATTTATGTGTAGCAGCAGTAGGAATGCCGCGTGCCAGTTTCAGCTGAAGCTGTGCCTTACCGTCAACTGCAAACGTATCAGCCAAATAGGAGGTATAGCTAGGTTGGTAGTAGTAATAGCCGTTATTGCGCAACAGTTGACTAATACGCTGGCGCTCTGCCTCCAAATTACTGACCACAAAGGGATCTCCCCTGTGAATATTGGCATCAGTAAGTGTAGCATGTATTAGGCTGTCTGCCTCTGTTGGAAATCCGAAATAGCCAACGCTATCGAGTCGATAGAGACGTCCTGGACTGACCACGTAGCCTATCTTGGCTTTCTTAGGATTCTTCTGTTGCACAATTTCATAGTCTACCTGACCATTGAAATAGCCGTAATTGTGAAGAACAGACTGTGCTACTTGCGCACGCAGTTCTGGATTAACCCACGACATCAGCACAGGCTGTTTACCAAAATTCTTCAACATCCATTTGCCAAAACCAGATTCTGAGTCATGATAACGATTCCATACGCTGACACCAAAGGAGAAGGGCATACGACGGTACGAACTGCCCAAGATAGAGCCATTAGGTGCTGTAGCCAGTGCGGCCTCTACTTCTTCCTGAACGGGGCTAAACGACACTGGCGGAAGCGAATCTGCCTCAGGTGCAGGGGCTTCGAAGGTTATTTTTGTCAGTCCCGTAAACAGCTGGTCGCCCTCAGGAATGTTTTTAGTCATGGAACAGGAAGTAAGGAAAAAGTAGAAAGGCAAAAAAGAAAGGTAGTAAAGAGAAGCCTTTTTACATTTATTCGCTATACAGGAGATATTCTTGCTCATGTTGCCTACTATTTATTTTTTTCCTTTTCTTGTTGAACCTTTGTCGTATCATTCGGACTTTCCGGGGACATGGGCCTCATGTGCATCCGGTCTTGTGTATCCTTGAAACGGAAAATGTCCCAAAAACTCTGCAATGAGCGCCGCCAGGTAAAGCCCGCCCCATACTTCTGCATATAACCGTCAAGCCAATCATATGCATTATTCTGGTAATAAACGGTGATAAACTTATTGGCAGTCTGGTTAAGACGGTACTCAAGAGAAACATTATCGAAGAAAGAGTTATTGCGCTGCTGATAACTGGCACCTGTCGACACCAAACCACCTACGGAAATTTTCAAGCGGTTGTCCATGAAGCGCTTGGCAAACTTGAACGAATAGTCTGTGTAGTTCTGCCCTGATGCATCCGTGGCTTTATCCATACCGAAAGAGAGGTCAAGGGTGCGAAGTGCATTGCCTGTAATAGAATGGATTTCGGAATTGAGGAAAGCACCAAGTGCAGAATTCATCGTGAAGGAACCTGTATTGCTACCATCACTATTCAGATACATGCCCGTAGTCAGCATCGTCACTGCCAGCTTGCCTCTTTGTTCGACACCCATAGCCATCAACTCACCATGCAACTGCAGGTCTTCAGGTGCATCGAGTGTGAATTCCACTCCCATATCATTCAGTGTCTTGGTTATTTTTACACCACAGTCGAATAGCACGCTACGGCTTACTCCACTGTTGTCCGTAACATTAGCCTTGGTACGTTCCGTAGCAGTTATGTTGAGGGTCGGATTCATGACGTCGCCAGTAAACTCAATGTACGAGCCATCCTGAATGGTAAACGTCTTCAGTGGAATGATGTGTAAAGAATACTTCATTTCACCGTTAGACAACGTATAGCGACCAGTCATCCTCAGGTTCTCTGACGGCGAATATTGCATTCTCAAGGTGCCTCCACCCATCAAGTCGATATAGTTGGAGTGGTCGGTATTCAAATAAGCCATGATGTGAGCACCTGTCGACACATCCACGGTCATATCCATACGGAAGCCGTTCAAGGAAGGACGCTCCACAATAACCTGAGCTGTATCGCTGAAATCGGTAAACTTAACCAGTTCGTTCAACCGGTTGTCCGTAGCCAAAGGTGAGTCGCGCAGTACATAATTCATGTCTGTAGAGCCCAGCACCTCCAATCGACCACGCATGGTAAGGTCGTCAACAGGCCCCCGCATAGAGGCCAAGACATTGACGAAGGTTTTGCCGTAAACAATACTTTGCGGATTCTCTTCTGCACCAATAATCTGGAAGTTCTGCGCTCTCATGCGCAAATCAACCTTCATGTGGTCAAGATGGCTGAAGTCAACATTTCCTTGGACGTTCAGCGGATTGTTGTTGTAAGCATAAACGGCAAAATTCTCAAACAACAATTTGGAATCCACAATGCGCATGGGGTCATTGTCGAAGCGCATCGTAACACCATATGGGACGCTCTCAATATATGATGAGTCCAAATAGATTTCACCGTCCACATGTGGCTCTGCTATTTTGCCCTTGATGGCCAACTCGCCATCGCCATAGCCTTGCAGGCCAATGATGTGATCGGGAATGAATCCATTGACGAGTGACAAAGGCAGGTGTTTCATCTTGAACACAGCGTCCAGCGAACCTTCACCTTGATGATAATACGTTCCTGTAATCTGGCCGATCTCTTGTTCATCCTTCATCAGACGGGCCTCTATGGCATGTGCGTCATTTTCCTTTTGCAGATAGACCATTTCTGTACTCAGATTACCCAGGAAACTTTTCTCGTAGCTCATGTTCTGAACGGTCATGTCACTGACCACCGAAAAGTTTCCTTCGGCATCCTGCACAATATGGTAGTCACCATCCAGTAATCCCGTCACACTTGGCATATAGGGTAATACGGAACTGACTTCGCCCAGATTTACCTTGTTCAGGCTGATTGTAATGTCCTGTAGATACGAAGGATCATCGTCTTCACTATATATCTTCACGCCCGCACCATCATAAGCCACAAGGTCTATCTTGGTTTCTATCTTATGGTGTGGGGTCAACAAGATATAATTATCCTTATTCAGGTTAAATTCCTTGTAACCGATAGTAGGATGTTCTGGCACGAGGCGCAGGCGAATTCCGCTATCCACCATCTCTGCCTGAGCACCGATGCGGACACCAAGTTTGTTGCTTGCATCGAAGTAGCGCACTCCCAAGGTTGCTCCACGCTCCTGCACCAGCCCGTCAAAGAGAGCATTGAACACAAAATCGGGATTCTTCTTGTTGTTACATACTTGTCCGCCAAAAGAAAGGTGTCCATTTCGCTCAGACAAGCGGAAATTAATAGTATCCAAACGAACCTCATTGAAGGTCAGTGCATGAATATAGCCATTGCCGTTCAGCCCATCCACAGGTGATGATGTCAAGTCGAACAACAGGTCTTTGAAGGTTATTTCCTGTCCTGCCTTCAGTAGAGCGGCAACAGGATTGTCGTTCTTGCTTTCCACATGCACTTTCATTTCAGGCAGCATGCTGCGTATGGCAGACTGATTGATGATTTTCTGCTCTATCTGGGACATCACGGAATCGTCAAGCAATGTCAACTTTTCCAGCAGAGGCTCATAGTAGCCACTGGCATCAAGCTTCACGATGAAGTCACCTGTCTGGACACGCATATAGGTTGTATCCGGACGCGTTTTCAATAATAGTCCTATGTCTTTAGGGCGATAGGTTTTCAACGAGTCACGCAGGGTCAGATCGTTGAAGAATCCATTGACTGAATGGGTCGTCTTCATGTCCGAGCTTACATCCACATGACCACACAGACCTATAGAAAGAGGATTATCAACCACTCCGAACTTGTACAGGTCTACCTCGTTGACATCAGCTGTCAGCGTTCCTTCCAACTGTCGGGGATTCATCAGGAAATCAAGTCCCACCAAGCCATCAAGCAACGCATTGTGGCTGTCAATGTCCACATTGGCACGTCCGTTCCTAACCTGTGCCTTAAGGGCTATACTGTCCAAATTCAAGTGTCCATATCTCAAATGGTCAATGCGACCGCTGGCATTCAGCGTGGTTCGTGGCAAGAGGAAGTCAGTGCCCTTTCCACTGACTGTTAAGTCAGCCGTGACTGTATAAATGGAGTCGTGCGGCATAAAATGGTGTACATTCAGATTGTCAACTTCAAATTTGGCATCATAGCTCATGACATCCTTATTCAAACTACCTTTCAGCTTCATTGCCCCGTTACTTTCATAGACCGTCACATCAGCATTATATTGAGCACCGTCGGCTTTCGCCCTACCCTTGGTCTTCAATGGGGGAAAGCGATAGTTCTTCTGCACATCGCGAGGCAATACTGCCATCACAAAATCCAAGTTTTGCGTTTGTGCTTCAAACTGAACATCAGCACGCAATTGTTTCATGTCATTAAGATGAGTCACAAAGCCATCAGCTTTAACGGCAAAGGCTGTGGGAAGAACCACATCCAGATCACTGAACTCCATATAATCCATATTACCGTCCAGCTGTCCTTTCAAGGACAATTGATAGTGTGGCCACCGCTCTTGCATTGCTGGCGGCAGAAGCGACATGAAAGGCAACAGGTCCTGCCGTCCCAGCTGAGCATCCATGCGTAACTTCATCCTGCCGGGATCTATCGAGTCTGTTAGCGACAAGGGCATATCCAAACTCAAAAGCACATCACTGCTTGGCATTTTCAGATGGAAACGTGGCAACTTGAGGCTGCCATCTTCCATCGCTACAGCACCAGTGATGTTGGTCACTTCCAAGCTGCTTTTTTCCTTCAAGCCCATCTGGCGTATAAAAAAGCGCAACGACGGATCATGATAATAGACACTATCTATTCCTATATTAATAGACGTCAAGTCTAGATGGTTAAAATCAAGGCCGTCTATAGGAGGCAGAATATTCTGGTCATATCGCAGTTCCCCGTCAATCCAGTCAACATTGTTAACGGTATATGTCTGCGATGCCAGGTCGATAAAGGCCTCATGGGCCTTCAACTCACCCATCTGGGCTTGTATGCTCATTGTGTCACCCGGCATATGCAATATGACTTCCGAACGGACTATAGCAAGGCTGTCAGCATGAATTTTCCATAGTGTCTCCGTTTTGGTCGTATCCTCTGGCACTGAATCACGTATAACAATGCTCACCTGTGCCTCCTCCAGACGGGTTCCATTTAACTCTACCATCTGCTGGTCCAGGTCTATTCCCTTACTAGTGACGAACAGGCGTTTGAAACCACCTTTCACCTGCGCCGCATCAACAAAGCCATTGGTATTCAGTTTAGTATTGGTCACCTCCAGCTCATTGATAATCACTTTCTTGTGTAGAAGTGGCCACAGCTGGACATCAACCACCAGCCGTTCCACATCAGCTATGGTATCTCTATCTTCGGTGGGAATATTCACTTCCGGTAAGGAGGAGGCTATGGAGCTGGGGGGAGCTATCATCTTAAAGTTTTCGATAGATAAATCCAGGGGGAACGACAACTGTACGTGTCCTATGCTAATCTGCATACCCGTCTTCTCTGATACTATTGCTGTTACTTTTTCAACAGCCCAGTTCTGGATGGGAGGCAGATAGAACAGCACCACCAATATTACAAACAGCAATAGGGGTGTCAACAGTATACCGAATATCCACCAGAAAACTTTCTTCATCTATAGAATTCTATCTTAATGCAAAAGTAAAACAAAAATGACAAATTAAGAAACCATTTTACTCTTTTTTGCATGTAGTTTCTAACTTTCCAAACGAATTCCACAAGGTATCGTCAGGCAGTGGCGACTCTAACATGATGTGTTCCTTGGACACGGGATGGACAAATTCTATACGATGGGCCAACAGTGATATACTGCCGTCTGGATTACTTCGTTTGGCACCATACTTCAAATCGCCTTTGATCGGACATCCCATAGCAGCCAATTGACAGCGTATCTGATGATGACGACCTGTCAACAAGTTCACTTCCAACAAGTTATAACGCTCCGATTGTGCAATAAGCCGGTACTTGAGTATAGCATTCTTTGAGTTTGGACACTCGCGGTCATATGCATAGGACTTGTTTTGCTTCTCATTGCGTACTAACCAATGCTCTAATACTCCCTCCTTTTGTACAGGACAATTCTGAGTAATGGCCCAATAGGTCTTGTGCACATCTCCTTTGCGAAACATATCGTTCATCCGGGACAGTGCCTTCGAAGTACGTGCAAAAACAACCAAGCCAGCTACTGGACGATCAAGCCTATGTACGACACCAAGAAACACGGCACCGGGTTTGGCATACTTTTCCTTGATGTAAGCCTTAACTGTTTCTGAAAGTGGAGTGTCTCCAGTCTTATCCCCCTGAACAATCTCCCCACTTTTCTTGAAAACGACAATGATATGGTTGTCCTCGTAGATTACTCGCATAACGAGTGCAAAGATATAATTTTTTTTTTAATTAGCCAAAAGGATAATCACATAAAAAAGAGCCCTGATGATATTACTACCATCAGGACCCATCGAAAAGTGGCGGCCTCCTACTCTCCCACATTGCATTGCAGTACCATCGGCGCAGACGGGCTTAACTTCTCTGTTCGGAATGGGAAGAGGTGGGACCCCGC
>JAFVGN010000010.1 GCA_017474925.1 Prevotella sp.
CTATATGCTGTTAGCTTACATAATGTAAGTTGCTGCAAAGGTAGTCATTTCAAAACCTCCGAGTGACAAATGGGGCAGAAAACAAAGTGTGCATCAGTGATTCGAGAAATTGTTAACGGATTTTAGTGGACACTAGTGGAATAAAATCAGGCAAGGACCAAGAGGAGGATCGCCTTCACAGAGCTACATGTCGCTAAACTGATACCCCAGGGAACTGGAGTAATCGAGGGCAAGTTGGCGCACACGCTGAAGCTTGCTTAAAAGCCAGGCAAACAGTCAATCCCCTAAGAGCTATTGGATAAGACCCAGCCTGAACCCGTCGCAAAGGTACGCCAAAGAGACACAAAATGCAAACTTTATGGCAAAAACGTTAATTACCGTTAAACGCATTAACATCTTTATGGGTCAGGAAGCCTATTTATTTGGTCTTTTGCCTGCTAATTCGTACCTTTGCGCCGTCATATCAAAACAACAACAAAGAAAATGGGAATCATCATTGGAATAGACGTGGGCATATCGACCACCAAGATAGTAGGACTTCGAGACGGGCGCATTCTGTCGCCCATTCGCATTACAGCTGCCGACCCAGTGACATCGCTCTATGGTGCTTTTGGCAAATACCTGCATGACAACACGATACAGATTTGTGACGTAGAACAGATTATGCTGACAGGTGTCGGGGCTGGCTATATCGACGAAGCCTTGTACGGTATCCCGACCCAGAAGGTGGACGAGTTTATTGCCGACGGTTTGGGGGCGCGCTTCGAGAGCGGGCTGAACAAAGCCATTGTTGTTTCAATGGGCACAGGAACGAGCTTCGTTCAGTGCGACGGGGACAACATCCGCCATATCGGCGGACTGGGCATCGGCGGCGGGACACTTCAAGGACTGAGCCGAGTCATGCTCAACACACGCGACCCCAACCAGATACAGAGTCTGGCCATGAAAGGCGACATCCACAACATCAATCTCCAGATTGGCGACATCTCCACCCATCCGCTACCCGGACTGCCTATGGATGCCACTGCATCGCTATTCTCAAAGGCACAGTACGATGCGCCTAAGGAAGACTTGGCGCTAGGACTCGTTGTCATGGTGTTGCAGACCATCGGTTCGGCAGCAATCCTGGCAGCGCTCAACTCAGGAATCAGTGACTTCGTGCTCATAGGCAACCTGACTCTGTGGCCCCAGTGCAAGGACATCTATCCCATGCTGGAAAAACTCTACAACGTCCGTTTCCACATTCCCAAGTACTCTGAGTTCTGCACCGCCATCGGTGCCGCACTCAACTACCATGCAGCCATCAAATAGCCTGTCTGAGTCACCCGTCAGGCCATGGCAGTCGCATCACTTGCGATACTTGTCGAATTTGTGCAGAAAGAAGTTGAAGCACTCCAGTCCTACCAGCACCAACAGCGTACTGGCAATGGAGAGCATGTACATGCCACCTCCACAGGCTAATCCGATGGCAGCAACGACCCACAGTCCTGCCGCCGTAGTCAGTCCGCTCACCACATTCTCGCTCTTGCGGAAGATGATGGTACCAGCGCCTATGAAACCTATGCCGCTGACCACCTGGGCGGCTATTCGCGACAGGTCCCACCGCTGGGGCTCCACCAGTTGCACCTCGCTGAACCCGTATGCCGACACGATCATGAACAGCGCAGAGCCCAAGGCCACCAGGAAGTGGGTGCGGAAACCGGCTTCCTTCGACCGGTACTCACGTTCCAGTCCTATCAGTCCACCAAGAATGGCAGCAACGAAAATTCTCAGTATAAATTCGTATTCCATATAGTTAAATGTTGTTTATTTGACTGCAAAGGTACGAAAAAGTTTGGAGTTTAAAGTTTATAGTTGATAGATTTTTCGTACCTTTGCAAAAGTTACAACTAAAAGAGACTGAAAAAGATGTTTGGATTAGGAATGCAGGAAATCGTCGTCATCGCTCTTATCGTGCTGCTGCTGTTTGGCGGCAAGAAGATTCCCGAGCTGATGAAGGGCCTTGGAAAAGGCGTCAGGAGCTTTAAGGACGGTATGAACGAACTGGACGCTGCCGACACGAAGAAAGCGGACGACAAGCAGGACGAAGTGACCAAGTGAGTGACCGATGGACGGAACGCGGAAAGCTGACAGCCCTCAGTCAGGCATGACCTTCTGGGACCACTTGGACGAGTTGCGCACGTCGCTCATCCGTACGACCGTGGCCGTAGTGGCTTTTGCCATACTGGCCTTCGTCATGAAGGACACGCTGTTCACTGTCGTACTGGCACCTCACACCAGCGACTTCGTGACCTACCGGCTATTGGGAACCGACGCCTTCAGCCTGCATCTGATGAACACCGGCCTGACCGAGCAGTTCATGATTCACGTCCGCACGGCACTCTATGCCGGTGTGCTGCTGGCCTCACCCTATGTGCTCTACGAGCTGTTCCGCTTCGTGTCGCCGGCACTCTATGCCAACGAACGGCGCTATGCCGTCTGGATTGTGGGGGCAGCCTACGTCATGTTCATCATAGGTACGCTGACCGACTATTTTGTCGTTTTCCCGCTGACGGTACGCTTCCTGGGTACCTACCAGGTGTCGCCCGACGTCGCCAATATGCTGACACTCCAGTCCTACATCGACACGCTACTGGGCATGAGCCTGGTGCTGGGCATCGTCTTCGAGCTCCCTGTCGTCTGCGGCATCATGGGACGCATGGGTCTGCTTACCGAGCACCGCATGAGCGAGTACCGCCGGCATGCCATCGTCGGCATCCTGGTCGTTTCGGCAGTCATCACGCCAACGACCGATGTCTTCACGCTGTTCGTCGTGGCACTGCCCATCTGGCTGCTCTATGAAGCCAGCATCCTCGTCGTCCGTCTTACCCGCCGCCGCTGAACGCCATCCGCTGACTATTTATTAAACTAAAAATACTTTATGACATTAAGAAAAATCAGGATTACATTGGCCGCCGTGATGTTCATTTGCATCACATGGCTCTTTGTCGACTTCACCGGAACGGCCAACGAACTGCCGTTCGTCACGTGGATGCCTAAGTTGCAGCTGCTGGAAGCCATTCTGGCCGTCAACGTCGTGGCACTCGTCCTGCTCGTCGTGCTGACGCTGGTCTTTGGACGTATCTATTGCAGCGTCATCTGTCCCTTGGGTGTCATGCAGGACCTCTTCGGCTGGCTGGGCAAGAAAGCCCGAAAGAACCGCTACACCTTCTCACGCGCCCTGTCATGGCTACGCTACACCATGCTGGGCCTCCTCATCGTAGCCTTCGCTGCCGGTGTAGGTTCCATCGTACAGCTGCTGGCACCCTACTCGGCCTACGGGCGCATTGCCGCCAACTTGCTGCAGCCTGTCTACCAAGCTGGCAACAACGTACTGGCAACCATTGCCGAGCACTACGACAGCTATGCCTTCTATCAGTCCGACATCTGGCTGCGCTCAGCCGTCTCAGTGGCCATCGCCGCCGTGACGCTCGTCGTACTGGCTGTGCTGGCCTGGCGCAACGGACGCACCTACTGCAACACCATCTGCCCCGTGGGTACACTGCTGTCCTTCCTGTCGCGCTTCTCGTGGATGAAGATACGCTTTGATGCCGACAAGTGCAAGAACTGCTCGCTATGCACGAAGAACTGCAAAGCGAGCTGCATCGACTACAAGAACCATGCCGTCGACTACAGCCGCTGCGTGGTGTGTGGCGACTGCCTCAGCAGCTGCAAGTTCGGGGCATTGAAGTATGCTGGCGGCACGCTATCCAGTCAGACGGCTGCCACGACTGCCGACAGCCAGACGGCCGATGCCGGCAAGCGCTCGTTCCTCCTGGCCTCGGCCATGATGACCACAGCGGCCCTGGCTCAGCAGAAGGACAAGATGATGGACGGCGGACTGGCCGAGATTGAAGACAAGGTGGCACCAGAGCGCCAGACGCCCCTGTCGCCACCGGGTTCGCTGTCTGCCAGCAACATGGCCACGCGATGTACGGGCTGCCAGCTCTGCATCTCAGAGTGTCCCAACCAAGTGCTGCGTCCCTCTAGCGACCTCCTGCACCTCATGCAACCCGTCATGTCCTACGAGCGGGGCTACTGCCGTCCTGAGTGTACACAGTGCTCCGAGGTGTGTCCTGCTGGTGCCATCAAGCCCATCGAGAAGGCCGTCAAGGCCTCCACGCAGATTGGCCATGCCGTATGGATCAAGAAGAACTGCATCCCCCTGACCGACGGCGTCGAGTGCGGCAACTGCGCCCGCCACTGTCCCACGGGAGCCATCGAGATGGTTCTCGCCGACCCCGACGACGAGGAGTCGCCCGTCATCCCTGCCATCAACGAGGCCCTGTGCATCGGCTGCGGTGCCTGCGAGTACCTGTGTCCTGCGCGTCCCTTCTCAGCCATCTACGTCGAAGGCCACGAAGTACACAAGGAAATATAGAGTATCACCCCTAACAACCAATATACGACAAACATGAAGAAGCAAGATATATCACGGCGCTCGTTCCTGAAACTCCTGGGAGGCGGTGCATTGGCCACTGCCGCCGTCGTTACGGGATGCAAACCCAAGACCGGTAGCCAGACTGACAGCGAGTACGCCCGCCAGGTGGAGCCCCCCGTGGGCAAGATGACCTACCGCACCAACCCCTTCAACGGTGACAAGGTGTCGCTGCTGGGCTACGGCATGATGCGCCTGCCGTCGAAGACCGAGAACAAAGATGACTACGACCAGGACATGATCAACCGCCAGATTGACTACGCCATCGAGCATGGCGTCAACTACTTCGACACCAGCCCCGTCTACTGCCAGGGTAAGTCCGAGGCGTGCACGGGCATAGCCCTGAGCCGCCACAAGCGCTCCGAGTACTTTGTGGCCACCAAGCTCTCCAACTTCAACCCCGCCACCCATAGCCGCGAGGCCAGCATGGCCATGTACCATAACTCCATGCGCGAGTTGCAGGTCGATTACATAGACTACTACCTGCTCCACGCCATTGGGGGCGGCATGGAAGAGTTCAGCCGCCGCTATGTCGACAACGGTATGATGGACTTCCTCATGGAGGAGCGCAAGGCCGGTCGCATCCGCAACCTGGGCTTCTCGTTCCACGGCTATCAGAACGTTTTCGACGAGGTGCTCGCCATGCATGACAAGTACCACTGGGACTTCGTACAGATTGAGCTTAACTACCTCGACTGGAACTTCGCCAACGAAATCAACGACCGCAACGTCGATGCCAGCTACCTCTACGAGGAGCTGCAGAAGAAAGGCATCCCCTCCGTAGTCATGGAGCCCCTGCTGGGCGGACGCCTGGCCAACCTGCCACAGTATCTGGCCAGCGAGCTCAAGCAACACGATGCCGAGCGCAGCATTGCCTCGTGGGCGTTTCGCTATGCGGGCACACCCGAGGGTGTACTCACCGTGCTCTCAGGCATGACCTACATGGAGCACCTGAAGGACAACCTGCTGTCCTACTGTCCCCTGGTGCCGCTGACTGAGAAAGAGCAGACCTACCTTGACAAGGACGTTGCCGAGCGCATCGTCGGACTCGAGAACATCCCCTGCAACGACTGCAAGTACTGTATGCCCTGCCCCTACGGCATCGACATACCCGCCATCTTCGTCCACTACAACAAGTGCAAGAACGAGGGTACGCTGCCCCTCGACAGTGGCGATGCCAACTACCGCGAGCTGCGCCGCCAGTATCTCATCGGACTCGAGCGCAAGGTTCCCAAAATGCGCCAGGCCGACCACTGCGTCGGCTGTGGCCAGTGCGAGCCCCACTGTCCGCAGAACATCCGCATTGTCCGCGAGCTGCGCCTCATCAGCAACTTCGTCGAGTCCCTGAAGCAGGACACGCTGACCAGGACTAAGGGTGAAAAGAAAAAAGCCTGACAACAGTCAGACCCTTGCGGCGATGCTCCGTGCCACGACTGCAGCCATGGTCCATGCCGCCTGGAAGTTGAATCCTCCTGTGATGCCGTCCACGTCCAGCACCTCACCGGCAAAGTACAGCCCCGGCACGTGACGGCTCTCCAGTGTTGACAGGTTGACGGCCTTCAGCGCGATGCCCCCGCAAGTAACGAACTCGTCCTTGAAGGGTGCCCGTCCCGCCAACTCGTACATATCATTCATCAGGATGTTGACCAGTCGGTTGACGTCCTTTTTGTTCATTTCCGTCCAACGCACCTGCGCCCGTGTTCCCAGTGCTTTCTCAAGCAGGTAGGCCCACAGCCGCTGTGGCAGTCCCAGCGGGCAGAACGTCGTCATCAGCTTCTGCGGCTCGCGCACGGAAGCCTCGTACAGTGCCGCCCTGATGTCCTGCTCCGTCTGCCGGCACCATGCCACGCTCAGCGTTCCCTGGTAGCCATTCTCAGCCAGCTGGCGTGCCGCATAACTGGTCAGCTTCAGTACTGCCGGACCACTCATGCCCCAGTGGGTCAGCAGCAGCGCACCCTCGGCACGTAGCTTGGTGCCTGGCAGGTGTACTACGCTGTCGTCCACCACCAATCCTTGCAGTGTCGTGATGCGCTCGTCCGCAATGCGCAGCGAGTAGAGCGATGGCACAGGAGCCTCTATCTCGTGACCCGTCTCCGCCAGCCAGCGCAGTCCCTCACCCTTGGGTGAACCGCCTGTCGTTACGGCCACGAAATCGTAGCCGCTCACCTCGTCCAGCGATTGTATCTTCCTGCTCGTACATATCTCCACACCGTAACGCCGTGCCAACGATACGAAACAGTTGATGACGGCATGCGAGTCCTGTGCCTGCGGAAACACGCAACCGTCATCCTGCACCGTCAGCGGCACACCGTGATCTTCGAACCAGCGGTAGGCATCCTTGTAGTCGAACACGTTGAACAGCCGCTTCATGAGCCTGTGTCCGCGTGGATACACTGCCGCCAGGTCGCGCACGCCTTGGAAGGAGTTCGTACAATTGCAGCGTCCACCGCCGCTCACCTCGACCTTGGCCAACACGCGCTGGCTGCGTTCCATGATGGTCACCTGCATCGCAGGCACCAGTTCCTTCAGACTGACAGCCAGGAAGAATCCTGCAGCCCCACCTCCTATGATAGCAGTCTTCATTGTTTGTATTTGTTATATGATTCTTGTCTCAATATGTCTTTCGCTCACTCTTCTGGCATTCATATTATTCCGTTGAAGCAAAATAGCTTTTCAGTTCATCAAGGGCACTGCCATTCCTGTTGGGCACGTCCTTGATGATTTTCCCTTTTTCCAGAAGCAATATCCGTGTGGCGACGTCCGTGATATAGGCGAGGTTGTGGCTGGAAACAACCACAGTAGTACCCTGCCGTTCATTCATCTGTTTGAGGAGTTCTGCCACAATAATCTGTGATGACGGATCCAGATAGTTGAATGGCTCATCGAGAACAAGCACCATAGGATTAATCATCATGGCAGCGATGATGCCAATCTTCTGCTGGTTGCCTTCCGAGAAATGGCGTATCTGCTTGCCGGTGCCAAGGATTTCGTCATGCATCATCTGGCGGTATTCTTCTAGCCGACTGTCAAGATCTTCACGACTTATGTTATACAATTTGGCCACAAACAGGAAAAACTCTTCTGGCGTGTAAAAGGGTATGAGGAATCGCTTGTCAACGTAGGAGCCTGTGTAGAACTTCCACTTCGCGTCTTCGCTGACAGCCTTGCCATTGCTGCAAACATTGCCCGAATCTGCTTTGATAAGGTCGAGCATCAGCCGTAGCATCGTCGTTTTCCCTGCACCGTTGTTTCCAACCAATCCAATAATTTCTCCCGAAGAGATGACCTGTTGGGAAATGTCAAGCACAATTTTGTCTCCGTAAATTTTTGTAAGGCCATTGATTGTCAGTTCCATAATATCTCAGTTTCTATAGCGTTCAAAGTATTTATATCTGTTTGACTCGTATTTTTGGGCAAACCAATTCAACAGGAATGGATGCAACAGGATTCCGATTAAGCCTGACACTGCCGAGACAATGTTATCAATAGGCGAAGGCAAGAAATAATAGAGAAGTAGTAATACTACAATGGGGGACAAATTAACTGCGGCTATTAGGAAGGAACTCCGAGAGGATGAAAAACCCAATGAGTTCGAGAACATTTCAAGTCTGTTTGCGAGCAAGCTTGTAAAGAACACGACATGATTGGACACTCCCGCTGAAAAGATGAACGTCGAAAAGAAGAACCAAGGCGACAATTCAATCTCACCGTGAAAGAAACAGTAAAAGACATAGCATAAGATTGTCATCAAGACGGCATCGATGGTGTAACCGACATATTTCACCTGCATGATTTTCTTGATTTCTATGGGACGTGTCCAAAGGCCGTCCATATAGTTCCCTTCAAAGGCAAACATGTACAGACCAAAGAAGACAGGAAGCCCTATGACAGACAACACGACAAACAGTTCTGCGAAAAAGATGCTTGACAGATATGGGGTTCTCAATGCAAGGAACAGTCCCCAAAGACCACTCAAAATGATAAACAAGGGCTGAAGGCGATATCTCGTTGCCCTCATCATACTTATATATTCCATGCTGATCCATGAGAAATGAGTGGAATATGTTTTCCCTGTACTGCGTGAATAATCCGCATAGCAATGAAGCGTACAACTGTATTTATACAAGCCATATATCATCAGCATGCATAGAAGAATAAAACCGGCTACATGCTGTGCCCAAGGTAATGACAACGGATTAAGTACATAACATGCCACTACGGGAACCCAGAAGAAGCCAACTAGTAAGACAGGAGCCTTGTATTCCCACCCCTGGGCAAGACGGTAAACCGTAACCGCATAGCCATTCAACCAGAATACAGAGAAGAACAAGAGTGACGACAGCACAGCTTCCTCCAAAGGAATCAACAAAAAAGCGACAGGAATTAATATGGATAGTGAAAGCAAATTCCAGTAGTTTAAAAGACTATTCAACAACACGAACCTATTCCACGATATTTCACTGATAGGTCGTGTCTTCATACTGTCACTCATAACAAGACTTTCTTTATTTACGAAAAATCTAAAAAGAAAATCTGGCAACAATATTGAGAGGGCGATATAAGGAACAAAGGAATAAAGACTTTTCTTACCAGACAGTTCTTCCATCCTATCACCAAAGACGAAAAACAAGATGGGGAAGAGTATTGATATGGAAATTAGCGCAACGACCAATTTATACCATCGTTTCTCCCTGATGATATAATCCAGCCACACTTTAACTATCATTTTCGTTACCATGATTTTAACCTTGGCAGAATCTAACCTTTATTGCTTTTAAACAAGACGCTGAGACAAACCGTTCTATGATGATTCATCTCTTGCGGTGCAAAACTACATATTCCTTCTTGAATTTCCAAATTTTCGAGATACTTTTCTCTGTAGCCAATCCATTATTCTTTATTATACAATAGAACGTTTTTTTCCACGTAAATGATAAATAGCCGAAAAAAATTTGCCCTTTGACCTTTTTTTCGTACCTTTGCAGCTGATAAGCGAATCAAAGCGACAAGAAAAGCAATTATGATTAACAGAGAACTAATTAGAACAAAGATAGTACAATTGACCTATGCGTACTATCAGAATGGAAGTAAAAACATTGACACGGCAGAGAAGGAACTACTTTTCAGCCTGTCGAAAGCCTACGACCTTTATAACTATTTACTGGCACTGATAGTGAGTATCACCCGCGAGTCGAGACGTCACCTGGAGGTGGCCGAGTCGAGGGCCAAACGCGAGGGTACACCGATGCCGTCGCGTAAGTTTGCAGACAACCGCTTCGCACTGCAGCTGGAACAGAACAAGATGCTGCAGGACTTCATGGAAACACAGAAGAAGACGTGGAGTGACGAGCCAGAATTCGTGAAGAAGATATACACGAGCATTACAGAGTGCCAGGTTTACAAGGACTATATGGAATCGGAGGAAGACTGTTACCAGGCCGACCGCGAAGTGTGGCGCAAGCTGTACCGCACGCAGATAGAGAATAACGCGGCACTGGACGCACTGCTGGAAGAGCAGAGCCTGTACTGGAACGATGACAAGGAGGTGGTGGACTCTTTTGTACTGAAGACTATCAAGCGCTTCGAGGAAAAGAACAGCACAGCGCAGGAACTGCTGCCCGAATACGACTCGGAGGAGGACAAGGAATATGCACGCAAGCTGTTCCGTGCCACTATCCTGAATGCTAACGAATACCAACACTACATGAGCGAGTCGTCGCGCAACTGGGACTTCTCGCGACTGGCGTACATGGACATCGTCATCATGCAGATAGCCATCGCAGAGATGCTGACGTTCCCGACGATACCCATCAGCGTGACCATCAACGAGTTCGTGGAAATCAGCAAGCTATATTCCACCCCCCGCAGCGCCGGCTATATCAACGGCATGCTGGACACTATTGCCCATCATCTGGTGAATACGGGCAGGATGCTGAAAGCGGTCAAATAGCAAGAATCATTATCACAACAAAAACAACATAACGTAAGAACTATGACACAGATTATCTTAGCAGCACAGGCCGCTGGTGGCGGCGGTGGCGGCATGAGTTTCATCATCATGATGGTGGCTATCTTTGCCATCATGTATTTCTTCATGATCAGACCCCAGCAGAAACGTCAGAAGGAGATTCAGAAATTCCAGAACTCGCTGGCTGAGGGTACGGAGGTGGTCACCGGAGGTGGCATCTACGGCGTGGTGAAGAAGATTGACCTGACAACAGGCATCATCGAGGTGAAAATTGCCGACGGTGTAGTGATCAAGGTTGACAAGAGCTACGTGTTCAAGGACATGTCAAGCACCCCGATTCAGCAGAAATAAGACATGGGGGAAGAGGGAATTCTGACAACCATCAAGCGATTCTTGTTCAGCAACCTGAACAGGCAGTTGATGATGTTCCTGTTCTTCCTGTTCCTCTCGGCCATCTTCTGGCTGATACTGACTCTGAACGAGACGTACGAGAAGGAACTGAAGGTTCCTGTCAAGTTGTACAACATACCGAAGAACGTAATGCTGACGTCGGCTGACGTGGACACGGTGCGTGTTACCGTGCGCGACAAGGGCTGGCAAATGCTGGCCTACATGTATGGTGACAACCCGCCAACGCTGAGCTTCAACTTCAAGAACTACGACCGTGGCAACAACGGCGGTGTCATCATGGCTTCGGACGTGAGGCGCCACATGGAACGGCAGCTCGAGATGACGTCGAAGGTGACGAACGTGAAACCCGAGAAGCTGGAGTTTTTCTACAACAACGGGGAGCGCAAACGGGTTCCTGTTGCATGGAAGGGACGCGTCATCCCCGACCACCTGTACTTCATATCGCACGTGGACTACTCGTCGGACAGCGTGGACGTATATGCCTCGCGCGAGAAGCTGGACAGCATCAACGTGGTATACACTGAGCTACTGAACTATGTAGGGTTCCGCGACACGCTGATAATACCTTGCAAGCTAGCGCATGAGGTTGATGTCAAGGTGGTGCCCGACAACATAGCAATCAGGTTCTATACGGACGTGCTGACGGAGGAGAGTATCGCTGTTCCCATCAAGTGCCTGAACCTGCCACAGGGCAAGCTGCTGCGTACCTTCCCTGCGAAAGTGGCGGTGAACTTTGTGTCAGGTATAGGCGAATACAAGACGCTGCGTCCTGAGGATTTCGAGGTCGTGGCAGACTATTTGGAGATAGAGCAGAAACCCTCGGAAAAGTGTAACATCTACCTGCGCAAAGCACCTCCGGGCATCACGCGAACGACGCTGGCCGCAAAGCAGGTAGACTACCTGATAGAAGATGAGGAGGTGAACCGATGATGAAGAAGGGTATAACAGGCGGCATAGGCTCAGGGAAGAGCTACGTATGCCAGCGGCTGGCCCTTCACGGCATTGCGGTGTACGATTGTGACGCTGCCGCCAAGAGACTTATACGCACCTCACCGACCCTACAGCAGCAACTGATTGACCTGGTGGGTTCGCTGGACAAGGCAGCCATGAGCCGGTTCCTGCTGGCCAGCGAGGACAATGCCCACGCCATAGATGCCATCGTCCACCCTGCTGTCTTCGACGATTTCAGGCAGAGTGGCATGGAATGGATGGAGAGTGCAATTATGTATGAGTCAGGTGCTGACAGACTGGTGGACCGCGTGGTGGTGGTGACAGCTCCCGAGGAGGTACGCATCAGGCGGGTTATGGAGCGCGACGGCATCAGCCGTGAAAAAGCCCAGCAGTGGATGCTGCGCCAGTGGCCACAGGAGAAAGTCAGGGCCATAGCCGACTTTGAAATAGTAAATGACGGCATGGCGGACATCGACGCCCAGATAGAGCAGCTGCTACGGTGGCTACGGCAAGAGTGCAAGCAACAAAACACATTATTATAACAATAAGAAAGCAAAAATGAAACAAACCATCTTATCGATTTCCGGCAAGCCCGGACTTTACAAGCTCGTATCGCGTGCCAAGAACAGCCTCATCGTGGAGGCACTGGACGAAACACATAAGCGCATGCCAGCCTTTGGCACTGACCGCATCACGTCGCTGGCCGACATCGCCATGTTCACTGAAACGGAGGACGTGCCTCTGATGAAGGTGCTGGCAGCCATGCGCGACCTGGAGGGCGGCAAGGTGTCGAGCGTAAACTTCAAAAAGGCTTCGGCATCCGAGCTTCACGAGTACTTCACCAAGGTACTACCCGACTGGGATCAGGACAGGGTGCAGAACAGCCACATCAAGAAGCTTATACAGTGGTATGATATCCTTGTGACTGCGGGCATCACCGACTTCGAGGAGGAGCTGGCACCCACGGAGGGCGACAACATAGACGACCGACAGGAGTAAGAGGAAAAAGGAGGAGAAATAGAAGAGGGGGGGTGAAGAATCTGCCTGCGCCACACGATTGATAGGCAAGAGGCAGGTTCTTCACCACCCACTTTTTTATCGGCAATGGGGACAGCGCCCCTTGACGATGAAATTGACTGACGACATCTCAAATCCCTCAGGTAGCTGAACGTCGGGGATACCTATGTCCTCTAGACAATAGGTACGACGGCAGTGCTCGCAATAGAAATGCACATGGAGGTCATCATCGTTGTGGGCATCATGACTGCGGCACAGCTCGTAGCGCACACCATCGCCACCGTCCTCGATGACATGTACCAGATGGTGCTCACGGAAAAGAGTCAGGGCACGGAACACACCCGACTTGTCGATAGTGAGAATAGCATACTCCAGTTCAGAGAGCGACATGGGACGAGATGCTGCAGCCAGAGCCTTGACCACCACGATGCGGTTGGCCGTAGGCTTCACACCATGGTGAAGGAGCAGTTCGACGCATGATTTCTCGTCCATAGTCATGAGATTCTGGTAGAAAAGTGACACACATCGTGACTAGGAATCAGAAGCGACCGGGACGGCCACCACCGAAGCCTCCTCCGAAGCCACCGCCGCCACCTCGACCTCCAAAGCCGCCACGTCCACCACGTCCACCACGTCCGCCAGGACCGCCAGGGCCACGCATGCTGGACATGCCACCGAAGATGTTGATCTTATAGATGACGTGTAACATGGCATAACTGGTGATGGCGTTGTACTCGGTATCCACACGCTGGGTACTCGTGATGCTGCGGCTGAAGGTTGACTGGCGGTTCAGGATATCATAGAACTGAAGCGACAGCGTCAGCGCGTTGCCACGCAGGAAGGACTGCGACAACTGAGCGTTCCAGATGAGCTCGTTGGTGTTCATGGACTCATCGCTATATCCGCGGCGTGAGTTCATGCTCATGCCGGTAGACAGCTGAGTGCCCCAAGGAGCCGTCAGCATGAGGCTGGCACCATAGGAGAAAGTCCATGTATCGAGGTTATTGTTGCTCTGCAGTACGCTACGGGCATGCATGTAGTCAAGCGAGCCGTTGAGCTCGAACTCAAGCCAGTCGTTGCGGTAGCTGGCAGCCAGGCGCTCACCTATATTGGTAGTGCGGGTCGTTGACTCTTGCGAGCTCGAGCCTCTGTCAACACTAACGTAGCCCACGGCATTGTTGTAGCGCAGGGTGGTGAAGGTGTTGATGTTGAAATAACCTGCAGAGTCAATGGCGGTATTAAACATGAACATACCATTGGCATTCCAGTTGCCATTGATATTCTCAGGGCGCGTGGTGCGTGAACCTGTTCGCTCATCATAGGATACCATGTTGGAAATGCTGTTTCTGGTGGTCGAGAAGTTGATGTTGGCCATCAGGCTGCGCTGGTGGTTCTGGATATAGTTGTTGTAGAAGAGCCGGAAGGACTGTGTGAACGAAGGTTTCAAGCCAGGGTTACCCTTACGGATGAACAGCGGATTGGAGTCGTCGGTGATGTCGAGCAGGTCGGACATAGACGGCTGGCTAGTAGTACCACGATAGTTAAAGCGCAGCTGGCTAACGTTGGAAATCTTCCAGCGGAAGTCGGCCGTTGGTGAGAAGTTGGTGACTATGCGCGTAGTGTCGGAATGGACACTCTGATAGTCCTGGATGAAGTGCGACTTCTGGGGGATGACCTGGAAGCCTACGTTCAGGTTGTAATCCTTGCGGGTGACGCGCAGGCCAAGCTCGGCAGTATGGGTGTAGTTCTTGTATTCTGAGAAGCGGCTGAGGTTATCGCTCTTGAATTCGTCAAGGTTGTCAGTACCAATCAAGTCTAGCAGCTTGTCCCAGCCACGGTATTCAGGCTCGATGCTGAAGAAAGGTAGTCTCAGCTTGCTAAAGTCGTAGGTGGTACGGTCGCTCTTGGTGTAGCTGTACTGATACTGATAGGAGAGCTGCAGATAGACACGGTCGAAGATGGGCTCGCTATAGCTGGCACGGACGTTATAGTTCCATTTCTTGGTAGGCGTCACAGCATAGCGGTTGGACTGATAGACGGAGTCCTTAAACAAATAGTAGTTTACGGAGTCGTTGGTGAACGACTTGCTGTCGCCCTCGCTGTAGTTACCGCCCAGGCGCAGGGTAATGTTACGTCCATTGTTGCTGAGCCTGCGATTGATCTGCAAGTTACCACCCAAGGACTTGTTGTCGCTATAGTCGATGGCATCGGAGAGTTCGCTGTTCTTGACAACGCCCTCTTTGACGAGCAAATCGAGTTGTTCCAAGGGCTCAGTGATACCACGGATGGTATAGGGGTCAACGTTGAACGTTGCAGTCTTTCCGATTGTCACAGCATCGCTGGAATTATACTGTAAATTAGGACGGAACATGATGTTGGTCATAGAGTCGGGCGTCCACTCCAGACGGAAACGCGCATCCCAGCTGTTGCTACGATTATTGTCCTTATTGATACTGTTGCCGAAGACAGAGGAAGTCTGAGAGACGAATTCCTCAGTGGAACGACGCACCAAGGCGTCACCATCGTTATGGTTCCAGCGGACGCTACCGTCGAGTATCAGCTTGTCTTTCTTCTCGTAGTTCAGGTTGACACCTGTCATCTTGGTAGCCGTGAGTCCCTGGCGTCCACCACCAAAGCGTCCTCCACCCATGCCGAAGCCCATGTCGTTGACGTTGTTGGCACTCGACATGAGAAATAGCTTCATATTGTCCTTCATCCAACCGCCAAATAAGCGCCCGCTATAGCGGTCGTGGGTACCGGCAGCAACGTCGGCATTGACCATGAGACCCTTGTTCATACCCTGTTTGATGCCAAAGTCGAGCACGGTTTCCTCCTCACCGTCATCAATGCCACTGACACGGGCCAGGTCGCTCTTTTGGTCGTAAGCCTTGACGCGCTCGACGATAGAAGTGGGCAGGTTCTTCATGGCCGTCTTGGTGTCACCGGTCATAAACTCCTTACCATCAACCATAATCTTCTTGACCTCCTTGCCGTTGATGGTTATCTTGCCGTCATCAGAGATTTGGGCACCAGGCAGTCGCCTGACCAGCTCCTCAACGACCGACCCCTCAGGAGTGCGGTACGCTGAGGCATTATATATAAAGGTGTCTGCCTTGAGAGTTACCTTAGCTGCCTGACCGGTAATGGTGGCGCCTTTCAGCATGACGGCATCGGGGTCCATAGCGATGGTGCCCAGACTGACATCCTTGTCGCCGCTGACGGTGATAGGCTTGGAATAAGACTTGAAACCCACGCAGGTAACCTGCAAGATATACTTTCCTGTCGACGGGGCGTTCACACTGAACTTTCCGTCCAACTTTGTCAGTGTACCTTTGACAAGAGTACTGTCTGTGCGCAGAAGACGTACAGTTGTCTGGGGCAATGCTTCGCCCGTTTCGTTTTCCACTACTGTTCCTGTTACGTTTCGCTGTGCCATAGCCACCACGGCCATCAGAGGCATCAATACGAGAAGAAATAAGCGTTTCATATCTTATGGCTATTTTGTTTTTTACTACACCTATGACGCTTTCCAATGTGGAAAGTTTAAGACATGGGTGCAAAATTAGCGTAAAAAATACAATTATTACGTTTTTTAGATACGAGTTACACATTTTTATATTAATTTTGCAAACCAATGGAACCACAGAAACTAATTCTATCAGAAGACTTGCAGCAGTCGTTAAGCCAAGCCATAGCCAACTGCAAGTATGACCGTCTATTCGTCCTATGCGACGAGACGACGCGAAAAGTTTGTTTGCCCATCATATCCGGCTACCGTTGCATGGAGGGGGCTCAGTGTATCACCATCCCTGCTGGCGACAAGCACAAGACAGTGGAGTCGCTTGCACACGTCTGGAGCAGTCTGCAACAGGGCGGTGCCACGCGGCACTCGCTGCTGGTAAACCTGGGGGGAGGCATGGTGACCGATCTGGGAGGCTTTGCAGCCTCGACATTCAAGCGCGGCATACCTTATATTAATATACCCACCACACTGCTGTCGATGGTCGATGCCAGCGTGGGGGGGAAGACCGGTGTCAACTTCGGTGGACTGAAAAACGAGGTAGGAGTGTTCAACAATGCGCAATACGTCATTCTGGACACGACATTCCTCAAGACGATGGACCACGAGAACATCCTGTCAGGCTATGCAGAGATGCTGAAGCACGGCCTCATCAGCAACGAGCAGATGTGGGCGGCACTGATCAGCGAGGAGATAGACGTGGAGAGCGGGCGTTTTGCCGATGCCATCGCGCAAAGTGTAGCCGTAAAACAGCGCATCGTACTGGAAGACCCCACAGAAAAAGGACTGCGCAAGGCACTGAATCTGGGACATACGGCAGGACACGCCTTCGAGTCGCTGGCCCTGGAGCGCAAGCCCGTGTTGCATGGATATGCCGTGGCTTGGGGACTGGTTGTTGAGCTATGGCTGTCGTGCGTCAAGACGTCGTTCCCACAAGAGCGCATGCGCCAGACAGTGGCCTTTATCCAGGAGCACTACGGCAAGATGGCCATCACATGTGACGACTACCCGCACCTGCTGGAGCTGATGCACCACGACAAGAAGAACATGGGAAAGGAAATTAACTTCACCTTACTGGGCGGCATCGGTGACATACGCATCAACCAGACCGCCACTGAGGAGGAAATCAAAGAGGCACTTGACTTCTACAGAGAGTCGTAGCCAGCAGTTCAGCATCGTGACGGGCTGGCTTGCCTGTACCTGTAAGCGGCAGGCTACGGACAGAAAAGACACGGCGAGGGATCCAATACTTAGGCAGATGCTGGCGGCAGACGGCAAGCACAGCATCGGCATCGTTTGACTCGGTGAGCAGGACAACCTGTTCACCGAGTTGCGTGTCAGGGGTCTTGGTAATCAGGAAAGGATGGTCCAAATGAGGATGTAGCAGCCTTTCAACCTCTTCTATCTGTATCTTGACGCCACCAGAGCAGACCACATTGTCGCAACGACCCAAAATACGGAAGCGACAGCCGTCAAGCTGGGCAATATCGTTGGTAACCAGCGTCTCCTGACACACTTCAGGAGCCTGGATGACCAGACAGCCCTCGTCCGTGAGTGAGAGGGTGACACCCTGGAAAGGTGTATACCATTCTGAAGCGTCAGGACCGTTCAGGCGTCGCAAGGCTATGTGCGACAAGGTCTCTGTCATGCCATAGGTACTCCAGACATGGTGGGGAAAGGAACGCAGTTCACAAGCCAGGGCCTCGTCAATAGCCCCTCCACCAATGATCAGGTGGTGAATCTGCATCAGACGGCGGCGTTCGTCAGGAACCTGAAGTGAATTCCATACCTGCATGGGTACCATGGCCGCAAAGTCCACCGGCTGGTCATGTAAAGAGGCATGTGCCAGTGGATGGCTGCTGGGGGGGGCATCGATAAGACGAAGTCCACATGTCAAAGCACGCACAACCATCATCTTGCCTGCTATATAGTCCAGAGGCATGCAGAGCAAGGCACTGTCACCCTCCTTCAGTCCCAGGAAGCGACAAGTAGTAATAGCAGAAGCCTGCATGCGACGCTTCTCGACATACATGGGCTTAGGACTACCCGTCGAACCGCTGGTATGCACCAGAAGCGTAGGGCTGTCATCATGCCACTGGGCTAAGAATTCCTGCAAATCCATAGTTGGTCACCACGTATCTCCAATGGCATAGGAATGTTGTCGGTAAACAGCTGTCCTGTACCCAATCCCTGTGGTAGGGTCAGCTGGTTACCATAGACGTCACTGCAGAACTGCGCAATGGCATTGAGTCCGATATTGCTTTCGAGTGCCGAGGTTATCCAGGTGCCGATACCCATGTCGCGGGCAATTTCTATCCATTCGCGACACCCTGCCATACCTCCATGCAACGAAGGTTTGAGAATGATATAACTGGGACGGATAATATTGAGCATCTGGCGCTTCTGCCCAGGATCGTTAATGCCAATGAGTTCCTCATCGAGTGCAATGGGCAGGGGCGATTCACGGCACAGCTCAGCCATATTGCTCCACTGACCGGCCTTGATGGGCTGCTCGATGGAATGTAGGGCATACTGCGACAATAGTTCCAACTTGTAGAGTGCCTCCTCGAAAGGGAAAGCGCCATTGGCATCAACACGCAACTGCAATTGCCGGGGGCCGTAGTGCTGGCGCAACTCGCGCAGGAGGTCGAGCTCGGCATCGAAATCGATGGCTCCAATCTTCAGTTTGATACAGCGAAACCCCTGTTCCAGTTTCTGACTGATACGCTGATGCATCTCATCGTAGCTACCCATCCATATAAGTCCGTTGATGGGGATGCCTTGCTCGCCACGTGCAAAGGGAGTGGAAAAGAGCAAGGGGGGCTGACTGTCGCGCGTGGAGTGAAGTGTGTTCTGTGAAGCTTGCTGAGCATGGAGAGAGCGCATGGCCGTCTCAAGGCCAAAAAGCATGGAGGGATAGTCGCGCAACGATTCTTCATCAATGACACCTGTCTGTTCCACGTCGTCGCAAAACCGTCGTAGCACGGTCTGATAATCAGACAGGTCATCACAGCTCAACAGGGGCAGGGGTGCACACTCACCCACTCCGACAGCATCACCGTCAGCTATGCTCACCAGCCATATCTTCCTCTCAGTATATACGCCCCGACTGGTACCTGCCGGCTGCCGGAAGTGGAGCACGCGTTCTACTATGCTGATCTTCATGGAATCTGGGGATATTTGTCAAAGTCAGGCTTACGCTTCTCCAAGAAGGCCTTGCCACCCTCCTGAGCCTCGTCCAGGAAATAGTAGAGCATCGTAGCGTCGCCTGCCAGCTGCTGTATGCCAGCTTGTCCATCGAGCTCAGCATTCAGTCCAGCCTTAATCATGCGCAGGGCGATGGGCGAATGCAACATCATATGCTGTGCCCAGCGCACACACTCATCTTCCAGTTCACTGAGGGGAACGACCTTGTTGACCATACCCATAGCCTCAGCCTCACTGGCCGTATACTGACGACACATGAACCATATCTCACGAGCCTTCTTCTGACCTACGATGCGAGCCAGATAGCTACTGCCAAAACCTGCATCAAACGAGCCTACCTTGGGTCCCGTCTGTCCGAAGAGGGCATTCTCTGAAGCTATTGTCAGGTCGCACACCAGATGCAGCACATGGCCACCGCCAATAGCATAACCGTTCACCATAGCAATGACGGGCTTGGGCAACCGACGAATCTGCATCTGCACATCCAACACACTCAGACGGGGCACTCCGTCGTCATCAATATAGCCACCACGCCCCTTGACATGCATGTCACCTCCAGAGCAGAAGGCGTGTTTGACGTCTTCCAAACGCTGTCCTTCAGGAACTTCCGACATGGCCCCAGTGAGCAGCACCACACGGATGCGCTGCAACTCACGGCACATGGCAAAGGCCTGGCTCAGCTCAAGTGTCGTCCTAGGCGTAAAAGCGTTCCTGTATCTGGGACGGTTGATGGTAATCTTCGCGATACCCTCGTACTCCTCGAAAAGTATCTCCTCGAATTTCTGAATCTCTTTCCAATCTCTCTGTTGCATACGATTTCTCTTGCTATGATTTATTTCTTTGGTTTCTCTCTTTCCATAGAATGTGCTACAGTCTGGTAATACTGCTTAAAGGCCCTCTCGTCTGCAGCTGCATCGGTAATCACCTCCAACAACAAAGGACGCTGACTTTCCGCCTGCAACAGCCAACGGATGCCCTGCTGCATGGACGCCATGTCGACTGCCTGGCGATAAACGACACGATTCTGCTGGCAGATACCCTCTGCGGTTGTCTGATGCTCAGCGGCTACATACTTGTCACGGGCAGGGCTCTGTTCCAGTCCTGGCAGCATGTTAAAGATGCCGCCACAACCATTGTTTAGCAGCAGGATACGCAGTTTCCCGTTGAGATCCTGGTTCCACAGTGCATTCTGGTCATAGAAGAAGCTCAGATCGCCAATGACGATGAATGTAGGATTCTTCGCAACCAAAGAGAAGCCAGCCACTGTGGACAGCGAGCCGTCAATACCATTGACCCCGCGGTTGCAGTAGACATAGCCGGAGGAATAGATGCAGGACAGGCGCACAGCCATAGAATTTGCAGAAAAAAGATTCCAAGTGATATCGGAATCCCCCAATTGCTGTTCAAAATCCTTCACGACGGCCATCTGTGAATAAGGAGGAGAATACGTTTCTGTTACAACTGTCACACATTCGAGTTCTTTTTGCCAACGGAGCACATATTCTGACTTGTCTACCAATGCTCCCAAAGATTCCTCGGCATCCTCATTGTATTCTTCGATAAGGGTAGGATTGCCCAGATAATTATCCAGCCATAAAAGCATGGTGAGGAAAGTGCTCTTCATCACTCCCTTGGTACGCATAAAGGTATCGTGCAACTGTCCGTCGGCCGATATTTCCCAGAAATCGGCATGTGTATCTTTACGCAAGAACTTTTTCAATCGCTTGCTGACGATGGTTCCTCCATAAAGCACAAAATCTGGTTGCAAACTTTCATCCTCGCCCTTGGCATAAAGCACTTCGTCAAAATGAGTGGTGCCCAGGTCGCTGCCCAAAGGCTCATAGAGCAATACTGCGTGCTTCCTCAGATGCTCCAGCTCATGGTCTTTCAGTACGGTCTCCCTATTCTGGCCTATCACAATCATCGGGCGTTTGGCACCCCAAAACTCCGCTAACAATCCGCTGTTTTCTATGTCCAGATAACCCACAGAGCCATCCCATCTGCTAAAGATAGCCTCGCGTGGCAGTTCCTTCACGTCAAATTGGAAAAGCGGTTCTGAGATTGGTACATTGATATGGACAGGACCTCCACCTCGATCTAGGTCTTCATTTAGGTCTTCCGTAAGAGCTTCGCAGATTAGTCGATTGCAATACCAATGTTCTTCTGGGTCATGCGGCTCAGGCAGAGAAACGGCCTTACGTACAAAACGTCCTAAGGCGTCAGGTTGGGGAAGTGTCTGACCATCCAACTGGTCTATCCACTGGGGAGGACGATCGGCAGAAACCACCACTAAGGATACATGCTGATAGTATGCCTCGGCAACAGCAGGGGCCAGATTGAGCAGGGCTGTGCCACTGGTGACACAAACCACGACAGGCTCACATGTACACAATGCCATTCCCAAAGCATAAAAGCCAGCCGAGCGCTCGTCTGTCACGGGATGGCACTGGATATCAGGACACTCATGGAAATTATGGACAATGGGGGCATTCCTACTTCCTGGGCATACCACGGCATGCCGAACACCATGAGCCACAAGCAGCGCCGTCAATATGTTAACATTCTCCTTATTGCTATACATGATTATGATAGTATTCCGTTTATAAAATATTCCGCATGGTGTCCAACTTGGCTTCTGTCTCTTGCCACTCTTGTTCCTCGTCGCTGTCTGTGAGCAGTCCGCCGCCAGCATATAGTCTGTAGCCGTTGGCATGAATGGCCATGCAACGCAGGGTGACAAACAGGCTCGTAAGGCCGTCAACAGCCAACGGTCCCATGAATCCGCTATAATAGGAACGGTCGTGGTGCTCATTCTGAAGAATGAAGCGGAAGGCTTCCTTCTTGGGCAGTCCACAGACTGCTGGGGTCGGATGTAAGGCCTCTATCAGCAGTCCAATCCGTGAACGGTCAGACAAGGTGAAACGGAAATCGCTACGAAGATGGGCCAGATGACCAGCACGCACGGTACACGGACCTTCCTCTGAGAAGTCATTGGTAAACTGCTCCAACTGCTGGGCAACATAGGTGGCAACAAAGCGCTGTTCCTTCAGGTTCTTGTCGCCCCAAAGCAAATGCTCAGCCCATGGCTGAGTGCCTGCAAGGGCTACTGTCTGCCATTGCCGATCACTACTGGCCAACAGCACTTCAGGTGTCGCTGCCAGCCAAAGACCGCTTTGCTTGGTATAGGACAGCGCGATGAACATACGGGGATAGCATTCACACGCCCTGTTGAACAGTTCGAGCGGTGCCACTTCTTCCTTACTTTTCAACTCGACACTTCTCGACAACACAAGTTTCTGGAAATCACCGTTGAGCAGATGGGAATGGAAGTTGACAAAGTCAATATGGTAGTTTTCGCGTGTACAAGGGGACGTGGAAGTGTTGCTTTCCTCCAGAGTGGAGCATGCAATGTCTGCGGGAAGAATGAAAGAATGCGGTTCTCCCACCTGAATACCATCAGGTTGCTGAGGACGAATAACCAATATAGGCCGTTCAGCAGATGGTGCAAAAGGAGCCACAACGAATCCGCACTGAGTACCCAACTCAACAGGCGATGCTACCTCTAAGACCTCGCCCGTCAGCAACGTACACTTGCTGGCATACGGCATACGATACAAAGCAAAACCTGTCATTACTTTTTCTTGATAATATAGTTTGTCACTCTGACTGTACTGATGAGTTCACCTGCAGAGTTACGGATGTCGACATTCCACACATGTAGTGTCTTGCCTTTGTGCTGCAGACTGGCATAAGCGGTCACCGTGTCACCCTCACTGACGGCCTGCACGTGGCTGCCGCTGACCTCTATGCCCACACAGGCACAGCCTGGGCATAGGGCCGAAGATCCGACGCCTGCCACATTCTCAGCCAAAGCCAGCGACGCACCACCACTAAGGAAGCCAAAGGGCTGACGATTACGCTCGTCTACTTTCATCCGCGCCATACAAGTATCGTCCTCGGATGTAGAGATGAACTCCATTCCGAGGGCGGTACTCAAATTGGGCTTTGATGCTATAATCTGATTGATTGTTTCTACGTTCATCCTATTTGAACAATGAGTATTCCTGAACTTCCCAAGCCAGGGCACTGGCGCCTAACACCTCACGTTCGTGGTCGTTCAAACTGGAGACAATAATCTTAATATTACCACGCATGTTCGGGAACACATGAGAGTCAAACGACTCGCGCAGCGAATCCATCATCCACTTGCCAGCATGCGAAATACCACCTGTCAGGATGATTGCTTGCGGATCAACGACCGATGCATAATTGGCCAGCCCGATACCCAACAAGTAACCTGTACGTCGATAGACCTCCATCGCCAACTCGTCGTGTTGTTCACAGCATTCTGAAATAACACGTGGCGACAGATAGTCCAAGTCACGCATCAGCGAGGGGGCACTGCTCTCGGCCATCAGCTCATGGGCTGTCTGCACAACACCTTTGGCAGCACAATAAGCCTCCAGACAACCGTTTTTCCCACAACCGCACTTGCGACCGTTGTCTACCAGACAGGTATGTCCTATCTCGCCAGCAAAGCCCTTGAAGCCTTTGTGCCCGCGACCTTGAGAGAAGAAACAGCTGCCCAAGCCCACGCCAAGGGAAACAACGACAAAATCCTTCATTCCATGAGCCATACCATAGCTATACTCGCCCAAGGCCGACACATGTGCATCATTGGCAACAGCAACGGCTAATCCCAGGCGGTCGCGCAACATGGCAGCCAGGGGGAGAACTCCTTTCCACGGCAGGTTTGCAGCATTGACAATGCAGCCTGTCAAGGAATTAGCACTTGGAGCCGCAACGCCTACAGAACGGATACTCATGAATCCGCCGTTGGCTTCCATCAGCTCCACCATCTTCTCTACCAGTTTCGTTACATAGTCATTAACATTGCCATAGTCGGACGTCGCAAACTCATCTTCAGCAATGATATTGCCCCGTATATCCACAATAGCATACGTTGTACGCTCGTTGCTAATGTCAATACCCATGACACGTGATTTGATCACCTCTTCTTCCATCATTGAAAATAGTTGTTGTTAGTTGATATTGTATTTTCTTCGTTCTTTCGTGTCACTTAAACAGCGAATACTCTTCCACTTCCCAAGCCAGTGCACTGGCCCCCAGCACGTCCATTTCTCCTTCTTCCAAAGCCGAGGCCAAAAACTTCACGTTGCCTTGGATGTTATGGAACACATGCTCATTGAAAGCTTTCTCGACAGGGTCAATCAGCCACTCACGGGCATGAGTCACCCTGCCAGTAAGAATGATGGCCTCTGGATTGACCACCGAGGCATAGTTGGCCAGTCCAACGCCCAACATGGTTCCAACGCGACGCATCGTCTCACGAGCCACTGCGTCACCCTCAAAGCAGAAAGCAATAACCTGTTTATACGTCAGATTTTCCACCTGACGCAATGGAGAAGGCTCGCTGCTCTCGGCAAGAACCTCTTTGGCCGTCAACACGATACCCTTGGTTGAGACGTACATTTCCAGACAGCCCTTGTGGCCACAGCCACACTGACGGCCACCAACCACTGCACAAGTATGGCCTATCTCACCAGCAAAGCCGTTCTGTCCCAAATGGGGCTGTCCTTCTGAGAACAAGCAACTGCCCACTCCATTGCCAATGGTCAGCAAAATGAAGTTCTTCAAACCGTGAGCAGCACCATAGGCATGCTCACCAATAGCACGCACGTGGGCATTATTACCAAGTGCCACAGCCAACCCCAAGCGATCGCGCAACATAGCCGCCAGAGGTACTACACCTTTCCAAGGCATATTAGGCGAATTGACCATGCTGCCCATACGGAAATTGCCACTGGGCACGCTGATACCCACAGAACGGATGCTTTCATAGCCGCCGTTTTCCTCAACCAGCATCAATATCTGCTCACTCAGACGAGAGGTATAGTCTGCTATATTAGGGTTATCACCTGTAGGAAAAGAACTCTTCGCAAGAATGTTTCCACGAATGTCAACCACAGCTAACATGGTTGTGTCCAAACCAATATCTACACCGACGACACGGGTCTTCAAAATTTCATATGCCATATTTTTGTACAAATGTGTGGGTTCGTATGGGGTACAAATATAGCCATTTATTTCTAAACATCCAAACTTTTGTCAAATATTTAGCATTTATTTATAGTGCCAGTCAGTATTTCCTTGCTTTTAAACTATTTTTGTTGTCTTTTTCTCCTCAATTCATTTTTTTTTCGTAACTTTGCAAGCGTATTGTGAACATATAGCATAACAAGATATGAACGTTTTAGAACTCAGCGAGCAAGAAATTGGCAGACGAGAAAGTCTGCAGGAGCTGCGCGCTATGGGCATCAACCCCTACCCTGCAGCCGAATATCCCACCAATGCATTTTCAACAGAATTACGTGATAATTTCCGTGACGACGAAGAGCCACGTGAGGTGTGCATAGCCGGCCGCATGATGAGCCGCCGCGTCATGGGTAAGGCCAGTTTTGCAGAGATACAGGACTCCAAAGGCCGCATACAAGTGTATATCACGCGCGACGACCTTTGCCCTGGTGAAGACAAGGACTTATATAATAAGGTATTCAAGCGACTGCTCGACATTGGCGACTTCATCGGTGTCAAGGGTTTCGTCTTTCGTACGCAAACAGGTGAAATCAGCGTCCATGCCCAGGAGCTGACGCTGCTTTCGAAGGCTCTGAAACCGCTGCCCATCGTGAAATACAAGGACGGTGTAGCCTACGACAAATTCGACGACCCCGAGCTGCGCTACCGCCAGCGCTACGTCGACTTAGTGGTCAACGACGGTGTGAAGGACACTTTCCTACAGCGTGCTACTGTCATCAGAACGCTTCGCAAAGTTCTTGACGAGGCTGGCTATACTGAAGTAGAGACCCCAACTCTCCAGATGATTGCCGGTGGAGCCAGTGCCCGACCGTTCATCACCCACTTCAATGCGCTCGACCAGGACATGTACATGCGCATTGCCACTGAGCTCTATCTGAAGCGATTAATCGTTGGAGGTTTTGAGGGAGTCTACGAAATTGGCAAGAACTTCCGCAACGAGGGTATGGACCGCAACCACAATCCCGAATTTACCTGCATGGAGCTCTATGTCCAGTATAAGGACTACAACTGGATGATGGCTTTCACCGAGAAACTGCTTGAGACCATCTGCATTGCCGTCAATGGCAAGCCCGAGCGCGAAATCGACGGAAACATGGTATCATTCAAGGCCCCCTATCGACGACTGCCAATTCTTGAGGCTATTCAGGAGAAGACAGGTTTCGACTGCAACGGCAAGACCGAGGAGGAGATTCGTGCATTCTGCCTTTCCAAGGGTATGGACGTGGATGAGACCATGGGCAAGGGCAAACTGATAGATGAACTCTTCGGTGAATTCTGCGAAGGCACATTTATCCAGCCGACTTTCATTACCGACTATCCCGTCGAGATGTCGCCCCTCACCAAGATGCACCGGTCGAAACCCGGACTTACAGAGCGCTTCGAGCTGATGGTTAACGGCAAGGAGCTGGCCAATGCCTACTCTGAGCTCAACGACCCTATAGACCAAGAGGAGCGCTTCATCGAACAAATGAAGCTTGCTGACAAGGGCGACGACGAGGCAATGATTATCGACCAGGACTTCCTGCGTGCCTTACAATATGGCATGCCCCCAACCTCTGGCATTGGTATTGGCATCGACCGCCTCGTCATGCTCATGACGGGCAAGACATTCATCCAGGAGGTATTATTCTTCCCACAGATGAAACCCGAGAAAAAGGCGCCTCAGTCTACCATAGCAGAATGGGCAGCCATCGGGGTTGGCGAGGAATGGGTTCCTATCCTGCGCAAGGCAGGCTTTAACCTGGTACAGAACATCGTTTCAGAGAAGGCACAGGGCTTGCAACAGAAAATTGGCGATATTGTCAAGAAATACAAGCTCGACCTGCAAAAGCCGTCTGTCGACGAAGTACAGCAGTGGATTGAAAAAGCCTCAAAGTAAGTAATTTAGGCACAGGGACCAAAGGACATTAATCAAGAGCCATGTACGACTGCGGGAGAGTAGCAATCATCGGTGGCGGAAGCTGGGCCACAGCCATTGCCAAGATTGTGGTGGGACACACCCACCACATCGGTTGGTATATGCGACGCGATGACCGCATAGACGACTTCCGTCGCCTGGGTCACAATCCTGCCTATCTCATGAGCGTCCACTTTGACATTAACGAGATATTCTTCTCGTCAGACCTCAATAAGATTGTGCAGCAGTACGACACCTTGGTTTTTGTCACACCCTCACCCTATCTGAAGAGCCACCTCAAGAAGCTCAAGACGCGCCTGCGCGACAAGTTCGTCGTTACAGCCATCAAGGGCATCGTACCTGACGAGAACCTTGTCTGTTCGGAGTTTTTCCATCAGGTCTACGATGTCCCTTACGACAACATCGCCTGCATTGGAGGTCCCTCACATGCAGAGGAAGTGGCACTGGAACGTCTCTCCTACCTCACCGTTGGATGTTCGGATCTCAACAAAGCAGAGTCGTTCTCAACCATTTTAGGCAGCGAATACATCAAGACCAAGACATCTACTGACGTCATAGGAATCGAATACGCTTCGGTACTCAAAAACGTATACGCCATCGCAGCAGGTATCTGCAACGGCCTCAAGTTCGGAGACAACTTCCAGGCCGTCCTCATGTCCAATGCCGTACAGGAGATGGCGCGTTTCCTGAAAGTGGTACACCCCATAGAGCGCAATATCACTGACAGCGTCTATCTGGGCGACCTTCTGGTTACGGGCTACTCCAATTTCTCACGCAACCGCACTTTCGGCACCATGATAGGCAAGGGCTACTCTGTCAAGTCAGCGCAGATTGAGATGGAGATGATTGCCGAAGGCTACTTCGGAACCAAATGCATGAAAGAAATCAACCGCCATTGCCATGTTAACATGCCCATCCTCGATGCTGTCTACAACATCCTTTACGAACGCATCAGCCCACAGATTGAAATCAAGCTGCTAACCGATTCATTCAGATAAACGAAAACCCTGCTTGCAGGAAGGTACTTGTTTTCATCCCTTTTCATACTCCAATATTTATAATTATTTCACACTAAGATATTTTGAGATACAAGAAATATTCCGTAATTTTGCATCCACTATAAACAAATAACGCTAAAACAAGAAAAACAATGAGCAACATCAAACTTGACATCACAAAGGCAGCCTGTTTTCTGGAAGCAGGAGCAGTGAAGGCTTTCGAGCCTAAGGTTAAAGCCGCTCAGCAGGCTTTGGAAGAGGGCACATGCCCTGGTAATGACTTTTTAGGCTGGCTGCACTTGCCCAGCAGCATCACACCTGCCTTTCTGAATGAGCTTCAGAACTGTGCCAACGTACTGCGCGAAAACTGCGAAGTAGTGGTCGTTGCAGGCATTGGAGGCTCGTACTTAGGAGCCCGTGCCGTCATAGAAGCCCTCGGCAACTCGTTCGCTTGGCTGGTGCAGGACAAGAAGAACCCCACCATCATGTTTGCAGGCAACAACATCGGTGAAGACTATCTGGCCGAACTGACCGACTATCTGAAAGACAAGAAATTCGGTGTTATCAACATCTCGAAGTCTGGTACAACGACAGAGACAGCGCTGACATTCCGCTTGCTGAAGAAGCAGTGCGAAGCCCAACGTGGAAAGGAAGAGGCCAAGAAAGTGATAGTGGCCGTAACTGATGCCAAGCGTGGTGCAGCACGTACCTGTGCTGACAAGGAAGGCTACACCTCATTTATCATTCCTGATAATGTAGGCGGTCGCTTCTCTGTGCTGACTCCTGTGGGTTTGCTGCCTATCGCCTGTGCAGGATTCGACATCTGCGAACTGGTGGCTGGTGCCCAGGACATGGAGAAACAGTGTGGTAAAGACATCGCATTCGACGAGAACCCTGCAGCCCAGTATGCTGCTGTACGCAACGCACTTTACCAAGGTGGGAAGAAGATTGAAATCATGGTGAACTTCCAGCCCAAACTACACTTTATGAGCGAATGGTGGAAGCAGCTTTACGGTGAGTCCGAGGGTAAGGACAAGAAAGGCATATTCCCTGCATCTGTAGACTTCACCACCGACCTGCACTCGATGGGTCAGTGGATTCAGGACGGTGAGCGCACCATCTTCGAGACTGTCATCAGCATAGAACAGCCCGAGAAGAAGCTTCTATTCCCAGAAGACGAGGAGAACCTTGACGGTCTGAACTTCCTGGCTGGCAAGCGCGTGGACGAGGTGAACAAGATGGCTGAACTGGGAACACGTTTAGCCCATGTTGACGGTGGCGTGCCCAACATCCGCATCACGATGCCGAGACTTACTGAGCGTTATCTTGGACAGCTCATCTATTTCTTCGAGATTGCCTGCGGCATCAGCGGCAACTTGTTGGAAGTCAACCCGTTCAACCAGCCTGGCGTAGAGGCTTACAAGAAAAACATGTTCGCCCTGCTGGACAAGCCCGGATACGAAGAAGATTCCAAGGCCATCAAAGCCCGACTGGCTAATGAGGGCTAAACACATGGAAGATGAAAGGCCACAACGAATTGAACCAGGCTATTAATCAATATTTAGGGAAGTACGGCTTCGGGCATTTCAGCCCGAAAGCCGTACTTTTTGATATGGACGGGGTACTCTACGACTCTATGCCCAATCACGCCATCAGTTGGCACAAGGCGATGGCTACGTTCGGGCTTGAAATCCCCTATGACGGAGCATACCGTTACGAGGGTATGAGAGGCGTTGAGACCATCAAGCTTCTTGCTCGCCAGCAATGGCAGCGCGAGCTGAGCGACGAGGAAGCACAACACATGTATGACGTCAAATCACAATTCTTCAGGAAGCAAGGTGCACCGCGAAAAATGTACGGCATTACACCATTGATGCAACAAATCAAGGAGGAAGGACTAAAGATTGGCATCGTCACAGGCAGCGGACAACATTCACTGCTTGACCAATTGGAGACGGCTTTCAAGGGACTTGTTCATCGCAGTCTTATCGTGACCAGCTACGATGTCAAGCATGGGAAACCAGCTCCTGATCCCTATCTTATGGGAATGGAGAAAGCGCAAGTAGAACCCTGGCAAACCATTGTGGTCGAAAATGCTCCCTTAGGCATTCGCGCAGCAACGGCAGCACACTGCTTTACAGTGGGCGTTAATACAGGACCGCTTCCCAACGAAGAACTGATAGAAGCGGGTGCCGACCTTGTACTACCGAGCATCAACAGTCTGAATAAGAACTGGCGAAAGTTCTTCTGACAGCCGCGTTTCAAACGCCGTCCCCGTCGTCTTCGGGTAAAAGCCCATCCTGCTGGGGATTGGAGGTATCCATCTGAGTGTCCTGAGAAATATTCAACACACCCATACGTGACAGCTTAATAATCAACGGAATATATTCGTCTGTCTGAGGATGACCGACACTGGCTGCAAATATTAGCCAATCGCCTTCTGCCCTATCGAACACGATACCTTCCAAAATACCCGTCTGACGATAATCATCGTTGATATACTGGGAGAATTGCTTTTTGGTAAACTTGCGACTAAAGAAAACAGAACCATCGCTACGCGACACGGTAACGGTAAAAATGTTGTCGACAAACTGCTGATCAGTATCATCTTTGACCATAGGCAGACTGTCGCAGGGTTGACGATTGACTGCAACATGATAGGTGCGCCCCTCTACCCATGTCACGTCACGCTGGTCAGTATACTCCTGCATCTTAATAGGTGCAGAAGGCTTTACCTTCACCACCTTTGGAGCTATAATGTCATCAGTTTTTTTCTTATTGCCACATGCAGCCATACCACAGACAAGAACTGCGAAAACTGCCATATACAAATATTCCTTCATAACGGTTACATTGTTGCTTCAGTTTGCAAAAGTACGAAAAAACGAGTGAAATGCAAAAAGAAAACTCGTTTTTCTTTTTATTTCCGAGAATATATGGCGAGAGCCATCTCTATTGATACGTTGCTTCAGACCTTCACGGTTTCATCCGGATGGTCACTTTGCACTGGCGAAGCAATCAACAGTCTTTCCTTCCTCTGCTGCCACTTCGTGGCTGCTGTCATATGACCGTTGGCAACACTGTTTCTCCCTGGCTTTTTGTTCTTAGGTTTTTCAGGTTCCCTTTCCGACTCGATACGACGCTCTGCAAACAGGTGCTGCCAGTCACGCTCGTCGGTGGGCAGGCCGAAGGTCTCTCCCATCTTTACATGGTCTATGACCAAGAGCTTGTTGTCACTGTCCTCTATACGCTCACCCTTGGTGAAGTCCGTAGTCACTCTCATACGTGTTTCCACCATGCTCAGGTATTCGCTCAACAGTTGTGTGGGGTATGCCAACTGCACAAACTGCACTTCCGGCAAAGGGAAGTCTACACTCATGCCATGCACGTCGACGAGTACCTTCAGTTTTCCAGAACAGAAATCCTCCATCGGGAATCTCGGCTTCGACGGACTATCGCCATATAACACCTTTGCCGCCACGCCATGCCGTGAGTAGTATTCCGCAATGCCCCGTGCATGCAGATCGTTGAGTGCATAGACGATGCCCCGCCTGCCATCGGCATAATCTTTATACGCCTTAAACAGGCTGGCAATACACTCCAGGCTTGTCAACCTGTTGTATAGCTCCCACGGCACATAGTCTTCAGGATGCTTCCTGGGCTTGAGTATGCCAAGGAGCGCACCAGTAAGTCCTGTATGGGGAACGGACACGTATTCCACATCTTTCAGCAGTCCTTGGCCAATATAGTCTTTCAGGCTCTGTGACGGCTCTACCCTATCGAAAAGTCGGAATTCTGGTGCGGATATGCTGTCACACGGTGCCAACGAAAGACCTACGGTCTTTGCCTTGGGCCAGACATGCAAGGTATTCCAGCAGGCTCTTGGCTCTGCACTGTTGCCATCCCAGAAAACTATCAGCGATGGTGTGTAGAACAGGACCAAGTCAATATGGTACAGGAACTGTTCATGGCATACGACCAGTTGTCTGTCTTTCATCCTGGCGTAATAATTGTTCGGACACCCGACATCCAACAATCCGTTTTTCCTGAACTCCTGTTCTACCAAGCCTGTCAGACTATCCCGTTTTACCACGACAAGCGTTTTCGGTGGCTCCATGCGCATACGTTCCTTGTTCCATACCTGTTCCTTGCACATCAGACTGATGACAAACTGGGCCTTCTCGACAAACGGTGGAACCTGCACCATCACCTTCCGATTCGTCCTTAGTGTTTCCTTAAGCTTCCCGGCCATCTCTTCACAGAACTCCATTGCCGGTGAGTTGAAATCCTTAGCCACCAGCGCATATTGCAGTTCACTGTTTTCATAGGCAACAGATGACTGCAGGTTTCTTTCTTGATTCTTTCCTCCTACAACCGACTTGATGCGGAACATCTGTTCGTTGACGAGCCACTTCTCCCCACCATTTCCACTTAGACGGTTATTGGTTGGCTCACGGTCATTGTTCAATACTCTTCCCTTGCCGCTGATTCTCCCGAGGAAAGTGCCCTGCCAGTTGCGGTCACTTGTCGGAAGGCTGAACATCAGGTAGAGTCCCACCTGGTCAAGGATGACTACCTCGCTTTTGCCTTTCGCCACTCTCATACCGCGGCCCACCTGTTGCAGGTATTTCGAAAGCGACAGGGTGGGACGGGCCAGCTGTATGAACTCCACTTCCGGAACATCGAAGCCCTCAGAGAAAATATCCACATTCACCAGGATGTCAATTCCCCTGTCTTCCCGTCCATCTGATCCGTATGATTGGTGATTCACGTTGTTCCTGTATTCCTCAACAATCCGTTGTCTCTCTTTGGCCGGGGTCTTGCTGTCGATCACGGCACAACGCAGTCCACGCTCTGAGTAGTACTCAGCGATATGCCTTGCATGGTCTCGGTTGATGGCATAGACAATGCCCTTCTTCCCGTTAGCGAACTCCTCGTACGACCTGTACAGGTGTTCTATGCTCTCCTCCGTGTCCAGCACCAGCGCGGCCTGCTTCGTCTGGTAGTCACCGTCGGCATCGCGCTTGTTCAGGCTGGCCACCTTCCTTACGGCAATGCTGTCCGAGCGTACTGACACGTAGTCAAGATCGCTCAGCCAGCCTTTCTGTATGAACTCACGGATGCTCCACGACTGTAGCAGCGTGTCAAAGAGGTCTGTAAACGGTGCCCCATTCAGTCGGCATGGTGTTGCCGTCAGTCCTAGGAACCGTGCTTTCGGCCACCGTTCCCACAGCATCCTATAGGTCTCAGCTACCGCATGGTGCGCTTTCCGTGCTATAGGCAGGTACATTCGTCACGATGATACCGCGCCTCGTCAATGATGATCAATGAGAAATCCGTGTGTAATTCATGGTCCTTCGTGCCCAGAACATCATCCGTTGTTCTGATTCTCCGTGTCAGCGTCTGTATGCTTGCCACCTGCACCTGTTTTGTCTCGTCAACCGTTTTTCCGCTGACTATCAACCCATGTTCTAAGCCGAACCTATCCAGCGTCTGTGAAATCTGTTCTATCAGCTCAATCCTGTGCGCCACAACCAGCACCGATTGCTTACAGCGATTATCGTCACTCGGCCAAACAAGCAAGCTTGATGGCTCTCGTTGCTCCGATAATTCTTCACTCTTCACTCTGCACTCTTCACTTCTGATGACTTCCGCCATCAAGTACGTCTTCCCCGTACCTGTCGGCATCTGCACCATTACGCTCTGTTGTCGTGAATTTGCAATTCCTGACCAGGCCTGATGCAGCCGCTCAAGCATCTCTAACTGATAATCCCTCAAAACTTGACTCATCATGAGTTGTTATTAAAAGAAATTAGAATAATGAGAATAATTTCTTTTTTACAAAAAAGCCATCGCGTCGCCTAATAAAAAAACCATCGCGTCGTCCCGCGATACCAAAACACCACAAAAGGTTGTCGGCTTCTGCAACCTTTTGTTTTTCCCTCGCCTGAGAAGAGGGGATACGGGGAGAGGTGGACCCCCTTCAAGGGTGAAGGGGACTGGGGATGTTCGGAAAAAGGTTATCGCTTCCCAACGCGCAGCCGTCAAAGACTTCATCGCGTCGTCCCGCGATACCATTTAGGAAAGGTTATCGCTTCCCAACGCGCAGCCCTATAAAAGAAGCATCGCGTCGTCCCGCGATACCAAAACACCACAAAAGGTTGTCGGCTTCTGCAACCTTTTGTTTTTCCCCTCGCCTGAGGAGAGGGGATACGGGGAGAGGTGGAGCCCCTTTAGGAAAAGGGGACGGGGGATTTCGAAAAAAACTTTTGTTTTTATAGAACCTCAATGTTCCTTCGTTTCAACTCCTCGACGTACCACTCCCAGAAATCACCAAGGTGACCATAGTATTTGTTCTCATCGTCAAACATGTCATCCCA
>JAFVGN010000011.1 GCA_017474925.1 Prevotella sp.
ATCTATATGCTGTTAGCTTACATAATGTAAGTTGCTGCAAAGGTAGTCATTTCAAAACCTCCGAGTGACAAATGGGGCAGAAAACAAAGTGTGCATCAGTGATTCGAGAAATTGTTAACGGATTTTAGTGGACACTAGTGTAACATTTATAATAAATCACAAAACTTGGGGCAAATATAGTAAATAATCCCCGATTATTCGTATATTTGCACCAAGATTTAAGAAGAATTTAAATATGCAATAACTAAACGTATGGACAGAAGAGATTTTATCAAGAAAGCAACGATGGCGGCTGCGGGAGCGGCAGTCGTTTCGCCTGTGTCAGCGATGTTGAATAACGTGACTGGTGGCAAGACTCCTAAAGTATTACTGATTAACGGCAGCCCGCGCACCGACGGAAACACGTTCTGCTGCCTGAAGGAGATTGAGGCGACGTTGCAGAAGCACGGCTTGGAGTCGGAGATTGTTCAGATTGGCCGCAAGCCCGTCCGCATGTGTATCAACTGTGGTGGTTGCCGACAGAATAACGGGGCAGGCTGTGCGTTCGATGATGACATGTGTAGTGTGATTACTGAGAAGATGAAAGAGTCGGATGCGCTCATTGTCGGCACTCCCGTCTATTATGGTCAGCCGAACGGCGGCATCCTTTCGCTGATGCAGCGGCTGTTCTTCTCAGCGGGCCATCTGGTGCAGAACAAACCCGCAGCGGCTCTGGCCGTCTGCCGTCGCGGCGGCGCAACGGCCACGCTCCAGACGATGAATATGATGTTCGAGATGATGAATATGCCCGTAGTGACCTCGCAGTACTGGAACATCGCCTACGGGGCGGGCAAGGGCGAGGTAAAGCTCGACACCGAGGGTATGCAGACCATGCGAACTCTCGCCACCAACATGGCCTTTCTGCTTCAGAAGATCCATGCAGACGGCTATCCCGCTCCCCAGCGCGACGAGCGCCCAGCATTCATGAACTTCATCAGATAATCATACCCTATCATCGACATGGAGAATAAACTGATAAACGACTGCATGAAACTGGGCTTCGGCATGATGCGGCTGCCCAGAGTGGAAGGCACGAACGACATTGACTTGGAGCATACCAAGCGGATGGTGGATGTCTTTATCGAGGCCGGTGGCAAGTATTTTGATACAGCCTACATCTATGAGGGTTCGGAGGAAGCCACGAAGGCTGCGCTCTGCGACCGATACCCCCGCGAGAGCTATTACCTGGCGGACAAGCTCAACGGCTCAGACTTCGCCGCCAAGAGCGAGGAGGAAGCCAAGAATGAAATTCGCGTGAGTCTCGAACGCACGGGGGCCGGCTATATCGACTTCTATCTGCTGCACGGCCTCGACGAGGGAAACATCGGCAACTTCAACCGCTACGGTATCTGGGAATACATGCGGAAGCTGAAGGCCGAAGGACTGATTCGGCATTACGGATTCTCGTTCCATTCTACGCCGGAGCATCTCGAACAGTTACTGACCGACCATCCCGACGTGGAATTCGTGCAGCTGCAGATTAACTATGCCGACTGGGAAGACCCGCTAATCTGTTCCCGTCGCTGCTATGAGATTGCCACGCGGCACGGCAAACCTGTCATCGTGATGGAACCCGTGAAGGGCGGCAAGCTGGCCAATCCGCCTCAGCCGGTGAAGGACATCCTACAGCGTGCAAATCCCGATGCGTCGTTTGCCTCGTGGGCTGTCCGCTTTACGGCATCGCTGCCGAATGTGATGGTAGTGCTCAGCGGCATGTCAAACATGGAGCAGATGGAGGACAACCTGTCGTTTATGCGGGAGTTCCAGCCATTGACGGCTGAGGAGCATCGCGTCATAGAAGAGGCCAATAATGCCTTGAAGGAGTTTGCCGACATTCCCTGCACGGCCTGCCACTACTGCACGCCGGGCTGTCCCGCGGGCATCCACATCCCAGAGATTTTCGCCGTGATGAATGTCTATAAGATGTACGGCAATCTCACTGAGGCGCGCAACGAATACCGCTGGCGTCCCGGCGGTGCACTGGCTTCGGCCTGCATCGTGTGCGGTCAGTGCCAGGCAGCCTGTCCGCAGCATCTACCCATCATCGGCCTGCTGGCAGAGGTCGCCGAAACACTGGAGTAATACACATCAAAACAATTAATTCAAAAGACGATAATTATGCAATTTGTAATTACAGCCTACGACGGAGAAGGAATGCTGGACAAGAGAATGGAGGTGCGCCCCCTTCATTTGGAAGGCATGGAAAGATTGAAGAAGCACCTCATTGCTGCAGGAGGTCTGCTGGATGATGAAGGAAAGCTGAAAGGATCTGCACTCATTATGGAGTTTCAGAACCGTGAAGAGCTTGACAAATACCTCGCCAATGAGATATACGCGAAGGAACACGTTTGGGATAAGATCACCGTTGAACGGATGAACGTGGTCTATGCCCGCGGCGAGAAAGTCGGTAAATAAAGGATGAGCAATCTGAGGAATAAAGCAGCGTTGTCTATCCTATTAATGGTCAGCTTGGGACATCTCCTGAATGATATGTTCCAGGCGGTCATCCCTGCCATCTACCCGATGATCAAGGAATCGCTGGGACTGAGCTTTATGCAGATTGGAGCCATCACACTGACCAACCAGATTACATCATCGCTGCTACAGCCGATGGTAGGCTATTTCTCAGATAAGCATCCAAGGCCATACGGATTGGTTATCGGCATGTGCTTCACGCTGACAGGACTGTTGTTGCTATCCATGGCTGATAGTTTCCCGTTGGTACTGCTGTCCGTGGCCTTCGTTGGCGTTGGCTCGTCGCTTCTTCATCCAGAATCCTCAAAAGTGGCACGACTGGCTTCAGGCGGAGCCAAAGGCATGGCGCAGTCTATATTCCAGATTGGGGGTAACGTTGGAAGGGCTATCGGACCTGTTGCAGTAGCCTTGATTGTGATTCCTCACGGACAGGGTAGCATCCGTTGGTTTGCCCTATTAGCAGTTGTAGCTATATGGGTGCTGGCAAGGGTTGGCCGATGGTATAAGAAGCAGATAGAACTTTACGGACGAAGCAAGTCAAAGTTTGACATTGAGAACGTAAGCCATCTGTCACAAAACCAGATTATCGTTGCTCTGTTGGTTCTGCTCGTTCTAATGTTCTCCAAGGACTTCTACACGGCCAACATCCAAAGCTATCTGACGTTCTACATGATTGACAAGTTCGGCCTTTCTGTCACAGCTTCACAATATGTACTATTTGCTTTTCTCGTCTCTACGGCTGTGGGGCTGCTGATTGGTGGTGAGGTTGGTGACAGATACGGTAGGAAGTATGTGATATGGGTGAGCATTCTCGGCTCGTCACCGTTTGCCCTGCTGCTTCCATATTGCAACCTGACGTGGACGATCATCCTTGTCATTCTTGTAGGCATGGTGATGTCATCAGCCATGTCCGCAATCCTCGTCTATGGCACCGAACTCCTGCCTGGCAATGTCGGCATGATTTCTGGTGCATTCTTCGGGCTGTCCTTCGGCTTGGGCGGAATAGGCTCAGCCATCTTCGGCTGGCTGGCAGACCTGTCGAGCATCCAGTATGTATTCCAGTTGACGGCGTTCCTGCCGCTTTTGGGCATCGTCACTTACTTCCTTCCGAATATTAAAGAGAAATAACGAATAACAACATTAAAGACTTATGAAAGAGATAAACTACAAAAACATGGAGTTCAATCCGTTCAATCTGATTGGTGGTGAATGGATGCTTGTAACGGCTGGTGATAAAAACAGTTGCAACACGATGACGGCCTCTTGGGGACACCTGGGATGTCTGTGGGGACATAACGACCCGACGGCGGTGATATATCTACGTCCGTCACGCTATACCAAGGAATTTGTTGACGAAGAGGGCTACTTCTCCCTCTGCGTTATGGATAAGTCGTTCAAGAAACAGATGGCCTACCTCGGCAGTGTATCTGGCCGTGACGAGGATAAGATTGGCAAGGCTGGTCTCACACCAATCTATGCCGACAACACCGTCTATTTCGAGGAAGCCAAGCTGGTACTGGTTTGCAAGAAGCTCTATCAGTCAGAACTGCAGGAAAGCGGATTCCTCTATCAGGACATCATTGACGAAAACTATCCCCAGCGTGACTTCCATACGATGTACGTCGGCAAGATTGAGAAGGTGCTGGTAAGGGATGATGAGTATTTGAAATAACAGACACATAAATCGGAATTTATATGGATAAAATCAAGATTCATGTACGCGTGAACACGAACTATTGGTATGGGGAGAATTCTTCGGAACCCCCATTGATGTAGAAATCATGGAGAGCCACCTGCGTGGCGGTAAGGATTGCGTCATCAAAATTATTGTATAAATTCCAATTTAGCCAAATGAATTTCAGTTATACAGACAGGGAGACGGACTATTTGAAGTCGCGCTGCAAGAGGATGGCAGAGGTCATTGAAAGCGTAGGGCATATCAACCGCAAGGCGGACGACGACCTCTTCTCGTCGGTGGTGCATCACATCATCGGACAACAGATTTCCACCCGTGCACAGCAGACCATCTGGCAGCGGATGCAGGAGGCACTTGGCGAGGTGACGGCCACGTCCATCGACAGCCGGAGCGTGGAGCAGTTGCAGAGTCTGGGCATGACGTTCCGCAAGGCCGAGTATATCAAGGAATTCTGTCGCAAGGTACTAAGCGGCGAGTTCGACCTGAAGGCCGTGGATACAATGAGCGACGAGGATGCCATCGCAGCCCTGTCGTCGCTGAAGGGCATCGGTGTGTGGACGGCGGAGATGATTCTGCTGTTCTGCCTGCAGCGGCCCGACGTGCTGAGTTATGGCGACCTTGCCATACAACGCGGTCTGCGCATGGTCTATCACCATCGCGACATAACGCCGCAGCTCTTCGAGCGTTACCGCCGCCGTTTCTCGCCCTGCGGCAGCGTGGCCAGTCTGTACCTCTGGGCTGTGGCGGGCGGTGCAATACCAGAACTCAAAGACTACAAACCAAAGAAGAAATGAATAAGGACATTGTCATAGAAACCGCCAAACGGCACACCTGCTTTTATGTGTACGATGGCGACGGCATAAGGAACACGGCACGTGAGCTGAGCAACGCACTAGCCAATAGAATTATTCGAATAAATAACAAAATTACAAAACAACAAAATGGCAAACATTATCGTATTATTTGAAGTAAAGCCGACGAAGGCATGGATGCAACGCTACCTCGACCTCGCCGCCAGTCTGAAGCCGCTCCTTGCAGGCTTCGAGGGATTCATCCGCGCAGAGCGGTTCACCAGCCTGAACGAGGAGGGCAAACTGCTCTCCATGAACGTGTGGACAGACGAGGAAGCCGTCAGCCGTTGGCGCAACGCGATGGAACACCGCATGAGCCAGAAAGAAGGCAGGGAAAAGCTGTTCGAGAGTTACAAGATTACCGTCTGCAAGTCCATCCGCGAGTATAGCGACACCGACCGCCGCGAGGCTCCCGCAGACTCCAACGAGGCAATGTGCATCTGAGCGATGGACTGTACAGCGCACTACAACTCGCCCATAGGCGGCATCACTCTTGGCTCGGACGGTAAGGCTCTCATCGGACTGTGGTTCGACGGTCAGAAATACTTTGCCGATGTGCTTGAGCCTGTGCATAAGCAGCGGCCTGACTTGCCTGTCTTTGAGGAGACCCGTCAATGGCTTGACGAGTATTTCAGCGGGCAGGAGCCTCAATTCACCCCGCCGCTCACATTTCGAGGCAGCGACTTCCGCAAGCGGGTGTGGCAGCGGCTGTTGGAGATACCATACGGGCAGACCGTTACCTACGGCCAACTGGCCCAAACGCTTGGATGCAAATCAGCACAAGCCGTGGGCGGAGCCGTCGGTCACAACCCGCTGACGCTCATCGTTCCCTGCCACCGCGTGGTAGGCACAGGCGGCTCGCTGACGGGCTATGCCGGAGGCATTGACAAGAAAGTCCGCCTCTTGCAGATGGAGGGTGCGATGACACATGATTTATTCATACCGACAAGAGGCACGGCACTCTAAATTCCAATTTATCAGTCTAAGAATCATATGCCCAAGGAACGTAACAAGGCTGACGGCTATCGTGAGAAGGCTTACGAGGGCGACACCAAGGCGATGAACAACCTTGGGGTCTGCTACGAGCGTGGCACTGGCGTAAGGGTCAGCCTTGAACTGGCGTTTGAGTGGTATATGAAGGCTGCGGAGCTGGACGATGTCTATGGCTGTTTCAACGTCGGCGAGTGCTACTATCACGGTAAGGGCGTAGAGCAAGATGCGGTAAAGGCATTCGAGTGGTACATGAAAGCTGCTGACAAAGGTGACATGCAGTCGCAGGTCAACGTGGCCAATGCTTATTATCTTGGCGATGGTGTCGAACAAGATCATCATAAGGCTTTTCTATGGTATCGTGAAGCCGCCTTCCAAGGCCATGTGATGAGCCAGAAGAATGTTGGTGCAGCCTATTGGAATGGCGATGGCGTAGAGAAGAATTTGGAGGAATGTGCTTTCTGGTATGAGTTGGCTGCCAACGGCGGCGATGCTCAGGCACAGTTTGCCACAGGCTGGTTTCTGATGACCGGCACAGGCGTACCCGTCGATGAAAAGAAAGGCCTGAAGTGGATTCACAAGGCTACCTTCCAAGGCTATCAGCCTGCAATCGACTATTGCAAGGAGCATGGGTACAAATGGTATTGATAATAACCAACAAAAACTATATGATTATGAAAAGAATGTTTTTCTGCCTTATGGCAATGATGGGTGTGCTGACCCTTTCGGCACAGAGTGTTTATGATTTCAAGGTAAAGGATGACGTAGGACAGGAGGTCTCGCTCTCTGACTACAAGGGCAAGGTATTGCTGATAGTGAACACTGCTACCCGATGCGGATTTACGCCACAGTATAAGGAACTGGAGGCGTTGTATGAGAAATACGCCAAGGATGGCTTCGAGATTCTCGACTTCCCCTGCAACCAGTTCGGTGAGCAGGCACCTGGCACGATTCAGGAGATTCACTCGTTCTGCACGGCCAACTTCGATATCCAATTCCCACAATTCGACAAGATTGATGTGAACGGAGCCAACGAGCATCCGCTCTACACATACTTGAAGGCACAGAAGGGTTTCGGCGGATTTGACACCAACGACCAGCGAGGCAAGTTTATGGATGACATGCTCCGTAAGCGTGATGCCGATTTCGATAAGAAGAGTGACATTAAATGGAACTTCACCAAGTTCCTTGTCAGTCGCGATGGTCGTGTATTAAAACGCTATGAGCCAACGGATAAGATGAGTGATATTGAGGCCGCTATCCAGATGGAGGTGAATCCCGTACTGAGCAGTATCATGACGCGCACCAGCATCCGACAGTACACCAATGAGCCCGTTTCAAAGGCTGATATTGAGACGATGCTTCGTGCAGGCATGGCTGCTCCCACAGCTGCAAACAAGCAACCTTGGCATTTCGTAACAGTCACCAACAAGGAGAAACTGACAGAACTTGCTGGTCGCAGAGGCATGATTAAGCAGGCTGGTGTGGCCATTGTAGTCTGTGGAAATCTGGATAAGGCGATGCAGGGCAAGGCGCAAGACTATTGGATTCAGGACTGCTCGGCAGCAACAGAAAATATCCTCCTTGCAGCCCATGCCCTCGGACTCGGAGCCGTATGGACTGGCTGCTATCCGACCGATGACCGCGTGGCTGAAGTCTCCAGGGTGTTGAAGTTGCCTGAGGCCATCGTTCCTCTGTGCGTCATCGCCATAGGCCATCCAGCAGAACAGCCTACACCGAAGGATAAATGGAAGCCTGAGAACGTGTCGTATAACGAGTTTGGCGGTAAGTCAGAGTAATAAAACAAAACTAAAATAAAACACAATTATGGATTTCTTAGAATTAGCAAGAAGCAGGTACTCCTGCAAGAAGTTTGACTCGCGTCAGATCAGTAAAAAACAACTCGACAGCATTCTGGAGGCAGGACGCTTGGCTCCGACAGCCAAGAACCTGCAGGAACAGCATGTCTACGTGGTGCAGTCGGCAGAATGGCTGGCCAAGGTAGATGCGCTCACCCCCTGCCGATACGGTGCGCCAACCATGCTCATCGTGGCTTTCGACAAGAACAACGTGTTTACCTATCCCGGCCAGAAATACGACTCAGGCATTGAGGACGCCACCATTGTGACCACTCACATGATGCTATGCGCAAAGAGCGTGAGTGTAGATAGCTGTTGGGTGAACTTCTTCGACCCCGACAAAATGGCCGAAGCTTTCCAGTTGCCAGCGAACGAAGAGATCCTGACCTGTCTCGCCCTCGGCTATCCGGCAGAAGGTGCAGGGCCGCTTGCCAATCACAACAGTCGCAAGCCGATTGAGGAAACGGTAACGTACCTGTAAGGAGATATGGAAAGTCACATTACAAGAGAGGCAGCGTGGGAGCTGCTGAGAAAATACAACAAGGACTCTTTCCACCTGCAGCATGCGCTGACGGTGGAGGGCGTGATGCGTTGGTATGCCTGTCAACTGGGCTTTGCCGACGAAGTGGATTTCTGGGGAATAGTCGGACTGCTGCACGACATCGACTTTGAACTGTACCCCGAGGAGCATTGCATCAAGGCCCAAACATATGATGGAGAAGGTGCTCTTCACGACTGACGAATTGACGGGACTGATTTGGGCCGCTGCACTGATGCGCCCATCGAAGAGCGTCCAGGACATGGAACTGAAGTCTCTGAAGAAGAAGTACAAGTCGAAGAGCTTTGCCGCAGGCTGCTCCCGTGAAGTGATTGAACAGGGAGCGGAAATGCTGGGCTGGTGTCTGGATGATGTGCTGCAGAAGATGCTCTATGCCATGAGGGATTGCGAGGCTCGCGTGGCAAGCGAGATGGAGAAGATTTAAAGGTGTAGCTTGACAAGAAGAATGACAAATAATATAAGAGAAGCTGTAGTAGCTGATGCAAAGGCTATTCTGGCCATTTACGCTCCATACGTAGAACTGACGGCGGTGACATTCGAATATCATGTGCCGTCGGAAGAGGAGTTCCGCAGACGGATAGCGACCGTCAAGCAAAAATATCCCTGGATTGTGGCCGAGGAGGATGGGAAGATTGTTGGTTATGCATACGCCAGTGCCTTCAAGCCGAGGGATGCCTATCAGTGGGCAGTCGAGACATCCATATATGTTGACGGTAATATGAAGCGATGCGGAATAGGCCGCCAGCTCCATGAAGCCCTCGAACAACGGCTGAAAGCTCAAGGCATCCTCAATATGAATGCCTGTATTTCTTTTATCGAGACTGAGGATGAATATCTGACGCAGGACAGCGTCCGCTTCCATGAGCAGCTTGGCTACAAGAAGGTGGCACATTTCCACCTATGCGGAAAGAAGTTCGGACGCTGGTACGATATGATTTGGATGGAGAAGATTATCGGTGAACATAAGTGACTTCTCCCTCCATGATTATTTCATTCCGGAACGGCTGCTGAAGTTGATGCGCACGCCTTTATCATCGACCATCATGTCCATGCCACCGTTGTTGCCATTGCTGACCGTCGGCTTGCGTTCACCGTCGAGTATCTCACGGCACATGTTCTTGATGTCGGTGACACGCTGGAGCGTTTCCAGATTGTCACCACTGTAGTGTCCGGGGAAGAGGAAACGGATATCGTTCTGCCTCATATAGCGCTCAATCCGCTCGGCAGTGTACATCTCGGTCGAGAGGTTGGTAAACACCAGCAGGTTGGTCGAGCCGAAAGCATCACCGCTGAAACCATAATGCTGGGTCTTGTCGAAGAACGTAGCGCTGCCGGCAGTATGACCGGGCGTGAAGATGACCTCTATCTCTCGGCCGCCAAGGTCTATCACTTCACCGTCGTTGAGATACTTGATCTGCCCCTTGTAATTACGCATATTGTTCGGAACGATGGGCATGTCGCCTGCATTCAGATAGACCTCGGGGAAAGGCCCTACCCCACCCGCATGGTCACCGTAGTTTATCTGATATAATGCGTTTCTGTTAACTCTTCCTGAATCTTCGGCGAGCCGAACTGCTGGAGACCAAGATGGATGCTCTTGATTAGGAACGCCATGTTCAGTCCGAGCTGTCGCATGGTCTGCATGCCCTCCTCGTCGCGAACAACCTCACCAGGGGCTGTGCCGTGGGCGATGCTCCAATACTGCGAGGGCACGACGGGCATATTCGTCTTCAGAAAATACTTGTTCAGTACGTCCATCGTCGTTGTGGCACCACCACGGCGGGCAATGCTCACCGAGGCTCCCACCTTCATCGTCCAGTCGGTATGCAGGTTGGAATAGAACAGACGGTCGAGCAGTGACAGCAGCGTGCCGTTGGGCGACGCGAAATAGACAGGCGAACCAATGAGCAGTCCGTTGGCCTCGCGCATCTTCTCCGAAATATCATTGACTATGTCGTCAAAAGTGCAGACTCCCGTCGTCCAGCACTTATTGCAGGCGATGCAGCCATGAATCTGCAGGTGTCCCACGTGAATCCACTCCGTCTCGATGCCCTGCTGCTGCAACGTACGCTCCACTTCGTGCAGCGCCGTCGCCGTATTGCCGTGCGCCTTCGGGCTGCCATTAAGGATAATTACTTTCATATCTGATGGTTTTTAATTGCTTCAAGATAGCGTTGTGCATAGTGACGGCCTAAGAGTCGGTAGCCCTCGCTGCTGAAATGAAGATAGTCGTCGCAGGGCAGACAGCCCTCGGACGAAACGACATAAGTATTCGGATAATGATTGGCGATGTCATTGATGGTGGGATTGGCATGACCGCAAATACCGCCATATTCCCCACGTACAACCTCGCCGACAAGCAGGGGCACTGTCTTCGAGTCGAAACGCAGTTCTTGCTGCAGGTCGCAGTAAATCTTCCAGACCGTCTTTTGCCACTGACTGTCGTAAGCGTCCGTCTCGCCCTGATGCAAAAGGATGCCTTTGATGACGCCGTCCTTAGCTGCAATCTTCGCCATTGTCAGCAGGCGCTCGTAAGGGTCGCGCCCGTACTGATTGAGGATGCCGTTCATCCAGTCGCGCTCCTCCTTGGCGATGAGTGGCGCATTCTGATCCTTGTCGAAGAAGGTGATGGGGCAGCCCTCTACGGCTACTGACACAATGCCGATTCGCACATTCTCAGGCACCACATCGATAAGTGTGCGTCCGAACCAGTCGGCAGGGCCAAGGTGGGCATCGGCGCGGCAAAGTGGCGGCACCGCCTTGCGCCATGTGCCTAACTTGCGGTCAGGACCTTCGGTGGTAGCCATACTGAGATAGCGGTCGCTAACGTTCAAGTCCTGCTCCTCAATGGGAGCCTGGCCAGCCATGTTCGACTGTCCGAAGCAGAGGAATATCCAGAAATCCTGTTTCATCGCTTATTATTTATTATTTACTAAAGTTTCGCAAGTGATGGCGCACCTGCATAATTTAACATAAAATAGGAATAAAAATGGCCTCGATGTTTGGTTAACTCACTGAAAATGAGTAATTTTACAATCGCCAAAAAGTAAAATTCAAACATCAAAGCCGTGA
>JAFVGN010000001.1 GCA_017474925.1 Prevotella sp.
ATTCGAAATCCACTAAATGTTACGGTGATACGGTGATACGGCGTGCTGTCTTTTTGTCAACGTTCTTAGAAAATGAGTCAACCACCTCAGTGGAAGTTGGCAACTCTCCTCAGGTGTGCGAGTCAACCTTTTCCGTATGGATAGGCAATTGTTAAAATAGAAGGCCTAAAAGGAGTGTACTACCTCCTACAGGAAAAGACACAACGCAGTGACACAGCTACGCAGCTACACAGCGTCATAAGCAAAATGGATAGCAAGCAAAATATTCTCTATTAATTATAAATATAACTCCTTCACCCAGCCTACACATCGAAAAACCTTATGACGCTGTGTAGCTGTGTCACTGCGTCTACCCGTACGGAAAAGGTTGACTCGCTCACCTGTGAAAGCTTGACGACCTTCCCTGAGGTGGTTGACTCTTTTCCTAAGAACGTGGACTTCATGCGCATATTGTTTACTTCTCATCTTAATTATTTGCAAATGCAAGTGTCTGATATATAGCGAATTGTCTCGACTTGTCAAACAAAATGCAAAACATTTTTTTATTTAGTTGCTCTTTAATATTGGAAATATCAGATTTTTTTATTAACTTTGCAATCAATAGAAGAACCTAAAAAGCAATAACAACACAACAGATCAGAGAGTCCCCTGCTTTACTGATTCGCTACCCCGGAAATGATGAAAACAAGACTGATAATACTCCTTAGCACCCTGATGATGTCGCTGAGCATCGAGGCGCAGACAACAGACAAGAATACGATCTTTGCAATCGTAGAAGGCGAAACATTTGCCTCTGGTTCTACCGTCACCTTTGACGATATTACGCTTACATTTGGAGAAGCGGGAGGGCCTGACTTCCTACCAGCCAAGGCAGACTTACTCAATAGCGATTTTTCTGCCTATACGCCAGGCAACAACGTGAATGGCAATAAAGCCGGCGGTACGTTCTATGTGTTCAAGCCCCAGAAGGCCGGCGAAATCACCATTGGCGTCAAACAGAACCGCAACAAAGCTCTCTATATCGAAGAAGACGGTGTGGTGATGACGCAGTTTAATGGCATAACGCTAACAGAAGAGCAACCTGATTCCTATCTGTTCACAGTAGCCGTCAAAGCAGGTAGTACCTATAAACTCTATTGCGCCGGCTCCAAACTTGGCCTCTATGGATTTATCTTCAAGACAGGAGAAAACTCGCAAGAGCCAGCAGATACCTTTGAAACCGCTGCCGAAGCGGTGAAGAACATGAAGGTGGGGTGGAACCTAGGATATACATTGGATTCACATTTGGATGTAGAATCACCGTACTGTCGTTTCGAATCCTTTTGGGTAGATCCTGTAATGATGCCTAAATTTTTTGAAATGCTCCATAAAGCTGGTATCAATGCTGTTCGACTCCCAGTTACTTGGTTTCCTCATATGGATTCTTCTGGAAGAGTTAATGATAAATGGATGAAACGGGTTCATGAAGTCGTGGACTATATCATTGACGAAGGAATGTATTGCATACTAAACACTTGTAGGGATGCAAGTAGCGATTTTTCATGGCTTTGGGCTGATGGCTCATATTATGAAGTTCAAGAAAGGTTCTGCGGATTATGGTCGCAGATTGCGACCGAATTTAAAGATTATGACGAACATTTGCAGTTTTCAGCTTGGAATGAAATTCTAGAGCGTCAAGAAATCTTTGGTGGTGAATCATATAAGGACAGATATAAGGTGCTAAATCAAATCAATCAAGATTTTGTGAATGCTGTTCGTTCAACAGGTGGGAATAACATCTATCGTAATCTCATTGTTGGACCATATTACAACTGGAGTGTGTATGAGGGAGATGAAATACCCCAACATTTCTTTGATTCATTTCAAGCATTGGCTGTTCCTTCGGATATTAAGCCTGGACACATATCATTTGAGGTCCATGCATATTATAACACTAATGAACCGGATGTCGATAAACGATTGGATACAACCATTCGAGAAATGAAGACATATCTTATGTCAAAAAATGTCCCTGTTATTTTTAGCGAATGGGGGCCTTCTGGAGATTGGCGAATCAGTTCGTCAAAAACCTATGAGTTCGCCAAAAGAACAATGGAACAGACTAAAGCCAACAATATCGCAGTGTTCCCTTGCACTGGTCCTTTGAGCGAAGGCGTCTTCCGCACGCTTCCTGCATTTGAATCGAAAGAATTCTTAGAAGCCATTCTAAAAGGTTATTACGGTGAAGACTATGAAGCACCAATACCAACCATCAACGACTTTAATGTCGGCATTACGTATACGGAACTCGGTCAACGTTTTACTTTGGTGGAAGATCCAACTATTGACACTTCGAAATTCAAAGGATTCCTTCTTGAATTACAGCAGGTTGATGAAGGTCAGCTGGAACTGTTTGTAGTAAGTAACTGGGAGGAGAATAGGTCTATCAAAATTCCTATCACATCAACCAGCACATACATCCCGTTTCCTGACGAACGTCTCGGAAAGGAAATTATATCAATCTTTTTAAGGCATGCAAAAGATGGTCAATATCGGGCGAACATAAAGAAGTCAGTGCTTTTGAGTAATGACGGCGAAGAATTCTGTCGCCTCGACGTGTGGGATGAAAAGTTTACAAGTTTACCAAAGGAAGAACACCCTGGTAAAGAGTTCGAAACAGCAAGCGAAGCCGTGAAGAACATGAAGGTTGGATATTGCCTTAGTAATACACTGGATGCATTTGCAGATTCTTGGATTGGAGAAACGCATTCTTGGCAAGAGTATGAGACGGTATGGGGGAATCCGATCACGAAGCCTGAATTCATGAAAATGATTCGCAAGGCTGGTTTTAATGCAGTTCGAGTGTCTGTAACATGGTTCCCACACATGGATGTTGACGGGAAAATAGATGAAGCTTGGATGAAACGAGTACACGAAGTTGTGGACTATGTAATAGACCAAGGTATGTATTGTATATTGAACTCTCATCATGACACATCACATAAAGATGCATGGTTATGGGCTGATGACTCTTATTACAAAATACAAGAGCAGTATCGGGGATTGTGGTCACAAATAGCCACAGAATTTAAAGACTATGATGAACACTTGTTGTTTGCTGGATGGAATGAGATTTTGGAGCGTCAAGAAATATTTGGAGGTGAGTCCTATAAGGACAGATATAAGGTGCTCAATCAAATCAATCAAGATTTTGTAGATGCAGTTCGTTCTTCGGGAGGAAATAACATATTCCGAAATTTAGTAGTTGGACCATATTACAATTGGAGCGTGTATGAAGGAGATGAAACTCCCCAACATTACATTGATTCTTTCCTGTCATTAACGATTCCTAATGACGTTAAGCCTGGTCACATCTTATTTGAGGTCCATATGTATTTTAAAACAAATGATTCCGACGTGAATAAGGTTATAAATAGAACTATTGAGGATGCAAATACATACCTTGCGTCAAAAAAAGTTCCTATCGTAATTGGCGAATGGGGACCTGCAAATGAATATGACAATCCTTCCATAGTAGATGCTTTTGCGCATTATTTTATGGAACAAACTTGTGCTAACAACATGGTTTCTTTTGCATGGACAGGCCCATTAAGTTATGGCGAATATCGAAATTTGCCCGCATTCGAAGACCCCTCGTATATCAGGGCAATAATGAAAGGCTACTACGGCGATGATTATGAACCAGTATTAATTACAAAAGAAGACTATGATGACAAGGGACAGCGGAAGCAGTTCGTACATACCGTCGGATTTGACAATATTTGGGCAGAGCTAAATATTTTCTCTGATGATATTCCGTTGAAAGTGAAGAACTATAAAGGGATAAGAGTAGAGTTTGCTGAGCCTATTAACGTTGACGATTTTGTCATTAAGGTCTATGCAGACAATGGGGCAGTAGAAGAGGGGCGAACTCCGAACTCAAGCACATCGGCAAAAATCCTTTTCAGCGATTTCAACGTTAATGACGTCATCAACCGAGTTACCTTGCAATATTGTAAGAAGAACAAAGCCGATGTAAAGGTGATTGGTGCCTGGCTCATCCGTCAGGACGATACAGAGGAATACAGCGATCTTAGTCCGTTCTGGGGCTGTGAGATTACAAATAAGGAGAATTACGTCACAGGTATCAGTACCATTAAGCATTCTTTAAAGGTTGGTTCTCCTCAAGCCATTTATAACCTCAACGGCCAGCGAATCTCTGAGCCCAGAAAGGGTATCAACATCATCGATGGCAAGAAAGTAATCAAGTGATTTTGGGGATTTCTTGCTCGGAAAAGCTCAAATTTATTGGCTTTTCGCGTGCTTATTCGTACCTTTTTGCTTCGCAAGAAAGTTCTTTGACCTTCGTGGGAGAAAGTACATGGGTCGAAATTTCGGCTGATGTACCTAGAGGTGAAAATCGGCAATGGCACCGTTTAAAGACCTCGGAAGAGGGCGCGGACGGCAAACCAGCAGTGAAGGAGGAATGTCTGCACGCGGCCATAGTGAGTGGCCATGATGTTGTAGCGTTCCAGTAGTGAGGCTCGATGGTTTTGTGTGGTATCGCCTCCTTCCTCAAAGTCGGCCACTACCGCATGCGTATTGACAAGGGGCAGCTCCAGGCGAGCTGCTTCTTTCATGATGCGGATGCACCAGTCGACGTCAGCAGAATGACGGTATTTCAGGTCGTAGGGAAAACGCTGGGCTATGTCCAGACGGGCATAGAAGGCCTGATGGCAGACCAGCATGCCCTTCTTGAACGAGCGCCATGTCAGGACTTCTGGCGGCCGATGGGTACGAAGATGGAGGAAATGGCCCTCGGCATCTGTGATGGCCGTGTCGCCATAGATGACTGCAGGCAGGGGGTGTTGGCCTTCAGCTTCCGCAGCTGATGTCTCTGCCGTGGATGTCTGGGCAGCACGGGCAACAGTCGCGATGGTGTCAGGGGCATGTAGCGTGTCGCCAGCATTCAGAAAGATGATGTAGTCGCCTGTCGCCCGTTGGAGTCCTTTGTTCATGGCATCATAAAGCCCTTTGTCAGGTTCTGAGCTGATAATGACCTCATGGGGACTTGCCTTCTGGTAACGCTGTGCTATGGCTACCGTATCATCCTTCGAGGCTCCGTCTACGATGAGGTGCTCAATGGACGGGTAAGTCTGGCACGCCACGCTGTCCAGCGTACGCTGCAGACTACGAGCTGCTTGATAGGTGATGGTGACAATGGATATTCGTATCATGGCTTTTTCACTTTGGGACTATGAATTGTCTCGTATTCCTCCAGATAGCGTTTGGCAACGTTCTGCTCAGACCAGTTGTGGGCGACTTTCTGCACGCATTGCCTGCTCAGCAGCTCGTAGTCAGCCTCTGCCAATACGTAATGGATGCCCTTGGCCAGATCGTCAGCCTGTTGGAACTGGGCAACGTAGCCGTTCTGCTCATGGTCTATCATTTCAGGGATGCCACCCACACGGAATCCGACGCAGGGTACGCCGCAGGCCATCGCCTCCATCAGCGTATTAGGAAGGTTGTCTTCCAATGAGGGCAGCACGAAGCAGTCGGCGGCATTGTAGACCTGCACGATACGCTTCGTGTCGTTGACGTAGCCCAAAGGCCATACAGGCAGTGCCAGTCGTGGCGCTACGTCCTCGGCATGACCTCCCAGAATGGCAATGGCCGCCTGTTCCTTCATCTCTGGGTGCTGTTGCGCCAAAAGACTGACGGCATCGACAAAATAATCCATGCCCTTGCGCGGATCGGTAACACGTTGAGAGACGAAAAGGATGATGTGCTTGTCAGCAGGTAATCCCAAGGCCGTCTTTGCTGCAAGCTTGTCCAGAGGACGGAACATGCGGGTGTCGATGGGGTTGGGTATGCTGACGATTCTCTGGCCCTTCAGGAGCGCACTTTTCCTGGCTTCGTCAGCCAGCCACTGACTACAACAGACGAAGGTTACCTGGTGTCCTTCGAGCATCTTCTGTTTGCGATGCCACACGCGATTGGCCAGGTCGTGCTTGCCAGCAATTGACAGCAGGCGGCACTCGCCGCACTCGGAATGGAACTGCTCACAGCCACGCGCATAGTGGCATATCGCAGCTGCAGGCCATAAATCGTGCATGGTCCACACAACGGGTTTTAGTGCGATGATCTTCTGGATGTCTTTCAGTGAGAGCATGCCTTGGTTAATCCAATGAAGATGCACAACGTCTGCTTCCTGGAATTCTGGCAGCTGGGTGATGTCAGTGCCGCAGTTGGCTATGTCTATCTCGAACAGGTGTTTCCGTCGTAGTCCAACGTGGAACCAAATGACCAGCCGTTCCCAAAGGAAATGCCATCTGAGACGCCATGACGAGGGCAGTCCGCAGACTGTCAGCTGTTCGGTCTCCTTGTCGCGAACCAGCATCTTGGCTTTCACGCCGTTGTTCTTCAATGCCTCCATCAGACGGTTGGCAGCAGCAGCCGCACCACCTGTTTTCTCGCTCGTGTTTACTATTAATACTCGCATACTGCAAAGGTACGAATAAGTGGATGAAAAACCAAATAAAAATGAGCAAATATACGTTGTTCTCGCACACAACGCCTTGATTTATGTCAAGAACATACGACATTTTCAGCAAAAAAGATGAAAAATCATTGCAGGACTCAAAAAAGTCCGTATCTTTGCATCGTCAAATAAATCATATGACACTTGACTAAGTGAAGTTAAGTTTTGGTTAATAGATTGTTTTAGGTTAGTAGTAATATTTATAGTTTTAGGTTTTTAGTTATTGGTAAGAAGAAAGTTTTAAATGTGTTAGGATAACAGTGGTCGCCGTGAGGCGCTCATAACTTTCTTTTTTAAAATGATAGTTAGTATGCAACAAAATATACTGCCGAAAGGCAGACTTTAGGTTAAACAAAAAAGTTTGAAGTAAAAGGATTTTTAGTTAAACATAGGCTTTTTGAACGCTACCGCTCGTTGATGAGTAGTAGCGTTTCTTCTTTTTTGGGCTTGAGGTGGTCTTTTTTTTTGGGGGGGGGCTCAGATACGTTCTATCAGTGCTACGGCATAGGCAGAGATGCCTTCCTGACGGCCTGTAAAGCCCAGCTTCTCCGTTGTTGTGGCCTTGATGGAAATGGCATCTGCATCGCAGCCAATCACTTCTGCCATCGTCTGCTGCATCTGGGGAATGTGCGGATTCATTTTAGGACGTTCAGCGCAGATGGTTGCATCGATATTAACCAATTGATAACCCTTGCTGGCTATCAGTTCGATGGTTTTCTTCAGGATAATCTTGCTGTCCATCCCCTCCGTCTCTGCTGACGTGTCAGGGAAGTGATAGCCTATGTCGCGCATATTGGCAGCACCTAAGATAGCATCGCAAATGGCGTGGATTAACACGTCGGCATCGCTGTGGCCCAGCAGTCCCAACTCATGTTCCAGCCGAATGCCTCCAATCCATAGCTCACGTCCCTTCACTAACTGGTGGACGTCATATCCCATTCCAACACGGAGAGAAGAAGTAATTGCCATTTCTCATTTATTTTTTAAACAGGTCCTTAATACCGTCCATGTCGAAGGCAAGGGTGAAGCGCAATGTCTGGTCAAGAGGATTGCTCTTGGCAGTAGAGATGACATAACCCACGTCCAACGAGAACACGCTCATGCGGAAACCGCCACCCACCGTAAAATACTTGCGGTTGCCTTTGTTCTCCGATTCATGGTGATAGCCGGCACGAATCGAGAACTGATCATGATAGACATACTCGGCACCAATGCTCCACTGAATCTCTTGCAGCTCCTCCTTGAAACCGCCTGGGGCATCGGTAAAACTCTTGAAGATACCGGCAATAGAGCTGACATCGCTGTATTCCTCGATAACACGCTGTTCGTAATCCTCCTTCGACTCACCATCGTTCTGCTTGGGAATGGTGGGTACCAGGTACTTATTGGCATCAGCGGTAATCGAGAAGCGGTTATACTCATCGACAGGCACCATCAGCGAGGCACCAATACGCAGATTGGCAGGCAGGAAGTTGGAACGGTCATCGCCAAAATAGGTAATCTTTGAACCTACATTTGAGATGTCCAGACCCAGTCCCAATTGACACTCACGCTGGCCTATGTTGATGTAGTTGTTGTAATAGCAAGCCAGGTCGGCAGCAAAGGCCGAGGCAGGCGAAGCGTCCTCCGTATAGTCGTAGCGCAGGTCGCTATACAGCCAGCGGATGACGGCAGCTATTGAGAACTTCTCGCTCAGCATTAGCGAAGCTCCCACATCAAGAGCCATCTCATAGGGTTTCACAGTCATGGCATTCTCCTCAAACGAGGTCATCACCTCACCCAGTGAGAAGTAGCGTAGAGAACCGCTGACAGATGCATAGTCACCAATGCGGTAGTAGCCGGCGAGGTAGGCCAGGTCGATGTCGTTGACCAACTGGCGTAGCCAGGGGGTGTAGTTCAGGGCCACACCAGCACGGCTGATACAGAAAGGATATTTGGCCGGATTCCAGCATTGTGAGTTAACATCAGGGTCGGTAGCAGCTCCCACGTCGCCCATACCTGCTGCACGGGCATCAGGTGCTATGGTCTGCGAGACGACAGCATACTCAATGGGATTGAACTGGCTCTTGGTGTCCTGAGCCGAAGCGAATAGAGGTAAAAAGGCTAAAAGGTAAAAAGGCAGTCCCTTTCTTACCCAACCTGTCACCTTATAACTGATACTTTTCTTCATTTCTTACTCTTTTACCTTATATAGTTTCTTTTTACCAAATTACTTATGTGTTAATACAATGAGCTTCTTTGCCTTTGAGGCAGAAGTGCTGCCGTCGCTGCTGAGACGCAGACGATAGAGGTATACCCCAGTCTGCAAACGACGTCCGTCATCGATGGTGAGATCCCAGTCTATGGTGTAGGTGTTGTCTGACGGGATGCCACTTTCACTATGTGACCATAGGTGGCGTCCTGACAAATCGTACACATCGAGAATAACATCCACGCTGCTGCCAGTCCTATCGTGCATGATGCGGAACGACGTCGTCGTGCTGGCAGGATTCTTGGTACACTCCACATCGAAGAAATTGGGTTCCAGGCCTTTTACCACATTGAAGGTCAGTTCGGCTGTCGACGAGTTGTTCAGGACGTCCCATGCACGGAACAGCAGTTTGTGCTGTCCGTAGGGAAGTTCAGGGATGCTAAATCCCACGCTGCCACTGGTATAGCTGCCAAAATCGAATTGGAAATAGTCGTTCAGCGAGTATGTCCTGCTCATTTCACCGTCAATGATAAGATCAAGGTCGTGTCCTATGCTGCTGCCTGTGACATTGATGCCGTCTTCGTCGTTTATTTCAGCTACAAAATAGGGTGTGGGATTGACATCGCCTCCATTATTAAATGTCACGCTGTTCAGGTAGCAATAGATGCTGGGGCCTGTATCGCTCAATATGGGTGACTCAGGTTTGCCCATCACAATTTGTTCACAGATGCCGCTTGCCTCCTCCGTCTTCATTTCGTTAACGGCATAGAGATTGATCAGTCCTGTCAGTTCGGAATAGCTGATGTCCTTGGGAACAGCAAAAGAATAAGTGAATTTTCCGTTCTCTACCTTGTCGCTGCCATTAAAGAGGACATTCAGCCTGTCTATATAGACAAAGGGCTCGTCGGCCTCCGAGGGGTCGTTCTGCTTGCAGGTCACTAGTTCCTTGGCATCACGGACAGTAGCCGTCAAGATGCCATTGAAATTGCTGTCGACCTTGCCGTCACGTCCGTTGACATGTCCGCTGATGGTTGCCGTAGAACCAGCGTGCAGCATGATATTCTGGCCTGTGGAGATGTCTATATTGTTGATGGTTTCCACCTCCATACCCTGGGTGGGAGCAGCCAGTCTCAATGCAGGATCGCCCAGCAGCGAATACTGAAGCTTGTTTTGGGTGCGGTCGGTTTTTGCATCAATCAGCTCGTTTTTGGCCCTGCGTACAGCCTCGCCGATAGGCAGCAGGTCGCCTGTGTCATCGTTACTGAGCACGTAGCGGGTGAAAGCTAAATTCATCATCCTGTTATAGGTCTCGTAAACGGTACGTGTGGTGCCGAAGAAAGCTATTGAACCGCCTTTGGGGTTGAACATCGCTGTCTCGCCAATGTTCTCTTCTTGTCCGTCATAGGGCATGATGTCACAGGAAGCAGTCACCCAAAGAGGCAATTTGGACGAAATGTTTTCGAAGTCGCCGATTCGTAGGACATATTCGTGTGAGATGGCGTCGGCACGTCCGTGACCTGAATAGTTCATGATCAGTGCCCCTTGTTGCATCTGCTGCTTGATGAGCCTGGTTACGTCAGGATAACTGTTTCCCGTCGATGAGCTGACGCGTGTGTAGGCATCCCACATGATGCGCTTCACCATGTAGGTAGGATAAAGCTCCTCTACCAATTCTGCTACGCTGTTGGCGTCTTTCATGTGGGCATTCTGGTTACCGTCGTCGCCCATGACACAAAGCAGGTTCTGCCACGCCCCTGCACTGCTGTTCTTGAGGTAGGCTTCTATCTTGTCCACAACCGCCATTGCCTCTTCTTCGCTGCGAGCCGAGATGCGTCCGACGGCCACGTCAGACTTGTCAGTCAGCATGTTGCCGCCTTCATTGTCGTCAAGTAGGCAGAAGTAGTCGTCGCTGACGTAGCAGTCTGTGGCGCTATAGGAGTTCTCGCTTTCGTAGCAAAGCAGGAAATCGTCTGGCGAAAAGTCTTTCCACTCGCTGCACAGCATGCGGTTGTCCCATGCACCGTCACCCATCAGCAACAGGAAACGGGGCATGTCTTCGTCTGTCTCTGCACGGTCGTATAGCATCTTCAGGTAGCGGCGATAGGCATTGGCATCAGGGGTTCCGCTGGAGAATTCGTTGAACAGCTCGTCAGCAGGTACAATCCTCACCCTGAGTCCGTCGTAGCGTTCGTGTAGCTCCTTCAGCCTTTCTGCCTCTTCCTGTAAGCGTAGTGTTGTGGGAATCACGATAATCATGTCTGCAGGTCCGTCGGCATGATGGTCCTGATTGTAGATGGCATAGACAAGCTCTGGGGTAGGGAATGTCGTGCCGTTGAGGTCAGGAAACGGTACTGGCGCATCAGCGTGGATAGACAGGTAGTCAAGTCGGATGATACCTGTTGCTGCTCTGGCATCGATGGTAATACGGTTACTTTCAGCCAGGTTCTCGATGCCATTGAAAATGCGTTCTGATGTACGCATGGTCTCGTAGTTGCCATTAGGCGGTATGGAGATGGTACCCAGTTCAGTGTCGTTGATGCTGACGGAAATGGTCGAGGCACCTGCTCCAGAAACGACGACAGTCAGCGCACCGTTGGTGGTAGTCCCTGTCGAGGACAGCGTATAAGTCTTGCTGCTGCCTGCTGCGATGATGGTGGCATCGTAGAGGTTGCGCCCGCCATGATACCAGGCATAGTCATCCACTTCGTAGAGCGTGTTATAATGCTCTTCCAAAGGATAGTAGTTGTTTTTGAATGCCTCCTCGCTGATTGTCAGACCTTCCTGATCGTTTTCTGTCAGGAAATAATAGCCGGCAGTAGAATAGGGGTTGCGGATGCGGCGATGACTGCTGCTCCACGTCACAGGGCCAACACCATAGAACAGGCGTTTCCCACCTGTCTCGCAGATAGGTACCTCTTGCAAATCGTCCGTTTCAGCAAGATATGATCCTGTCAGCAGCTCAGGTTGCATCCCGCCACCATAGCCATAAATCTTTACCTTCCTGATGTCCGTAAAGCCAGCCTGCTTAATCAGGTCACTGGTCAGCTGATAGATGCCTGTTGTAGGTATGCTGATTTTCACCCATCGTCCTGAACGCAATATGGAGTGGTCGGCATAGCGGTTGCTTTCCGCAGCCCTTCTTGTCTTGCCTTGCTGCTTCGCCTTTCCTTCTACCTTCAGCATGAAGCTTACGAGTTTCAGGTATTGTCCCTGGCGATAGACCAATGGTACCATGGAAGCCACTAATTCACCTTGCTTTCGTGCTACGCTGACTACTTGGGAGAACGTTGGCATCTCAGGTAGCGGCTCCTTGGTTATAGCTTGATAGCGGACGATGTCTTCCTCACTCATCGGAATGAATTCAGGATATACGATCGTGAGTGTATAGGTGGAGTCGGCATAATTGTAGCCCAGCGGTTGCTTGTAGGTAAAGACAGGCAACAACGAGTCAATCCTGACCTCGTCGGCAGTCAGGTTGAAGAACTTGGACGACTGGGAAAATGAGGAAATAGCACAAAGAGTCAGCACGAACGTTGTCAATAGGCAACGCTGCCATCTGGAGCTCCTTATGTTTACATTTCCTATAAAGCTCATAACCTATTTCGTCACTTACAGTTAAATTCCAGTACTTTTCTTTCTTGAAGCCACCCTTCCAGATGGTCGTTGATATGTACAGGACCTACGCCTGCCGGAGTGCCTGTATAAAGCAGGTCGCCCGTCTTCAGCGTAAAGAACTGCGAGATGTATGCTATCAGCTCGTCCACCTTGTAAAGCATGTCGCTCGTGCAGCCTTCCTGTACCTTCTTCCCGTTGATGTCGAGGTGGAAATGCAGTGCTTGTATGTTCAGGAACTTTTCTTTTTCCACCCAGTCGCCAATGACAGCCGAACCGTCGAAACCCTTGCAGATTTCCCAGGGATGCCCGTTTGAACGGGCTGCTCGTTGCCAGTCGCGGGCTGTAAAGTCGATACCAATAGTCACAGCGTCATAATAACGGTGGGCAAAGCGTTCTGGAATGCTCTTGCCCAGCCGACAGATGCGTACTACCAGTTCCGTCTCATAGTCCACCTGTTCAGACCAGTCAGGTATGAAGAAAGGCTTGTGATCCTTCAACAGTGCCGAGTCTGCTTTGGTGAAGATAACGGGCTTCTCTGGTTTATATAACGCACCTTCCAGCTCTTTATTGTGCTGGATATAATTCATTCCTACAGCAAATATCTTCATGATTCATCCGTTTTTGATGCAAAATTACAAAAAATCTCTAAACTCTAAACCCTAAACTCTAAACTTTTTCGTACCTTTGCATCCAAATGAATAAGATTTTGACATTCCTGCTGCTGTTTGTCGCGCAGACAGTCTGCGCCCAACAGCCTGTCGATCCTCGCAGTGCCCACGTGATGGGTATCTCGCTTGAAGGACCGCTGGACAGTGTCCGTCTTTCGCTCAAGGAACACGATTTTACGGAATGGGGACAGTCTGACGATGGCGAAGACTACTATTTCCGTGGGAATTTCTATGGTTTCCGCGCCAAACTGATGGTTAGCATCGCTGTTGAGACCCGTTTCGTCAATTCAGCGTATGTCACCATAGGCCCTTATAGCACGGAGAAGATGCTGGAAAAGAATATACAGTACTTCCTCTACAAGATGCAGCAAGACTATGGCCCCTTCAGCCAGCGTGATGATTCCTGGTTCTATATGGATGACTTCAGCAGCATCAAGCTGTCTGTTATCGATAACCAAAATGGTTCTCGCGAGATAGGCATCTTCATACTGCCCACGGCACCTTATTATAAAGATGCACTCTGCATGGGACTTCGTAACAATGTACAGGAAGTCGTTACGGAGAATGCTGTTGCAGAAGACCAGTTCATGCATTTCAACGGTCACGGCCAGATAGAGAATCCAGACCTCATTGAGCGCGAATATGACCGCTATGGCTATCTTCTCCATGCAAAGATGAAGGAGAAGGACGGTTTCAGCACAGTCACATACAGCTACGACCAGAATTACCGCCTTGTCAAGCGTTCTCTGACCAACGAGGCTGCAGGCATCACCTACGTTAACGACTACACCTATAACGACCAGGACGAAGTGCTCACCCAGCAGCAGAAGGTGTTTGACAAGGACAAGGTGTGCATGATGACTGTCAACATGCGCAACAACTATATGACGCGCGACGACAACGGCAACTGGACCACCAACTCGCTCAGTCTCACCTACTGGGAGAAAGGCACCAAGACACAGCAGGTTACCGTACTTCAGAAGCGAACGCTTACTTATTGGGAATAAGACTATGGCACAGGAACAGATACAAGAACAAAAACTCACACAGCAACAGAAGCTGGCCCAGAGCATTACGCAGCAGCAGCTGTTGCAGGCTCAACTCACTGAGTTGCCAATCACCCAACTCCTGGAGCGCATCAATACAGAGATGAACGACAATCCTGCCTTGGAAATCTCGTCTGATGATTATCCTGACTATGCCGATGCTCCAGATGCGTCTGATGCTCTTGACAGTAACGTGCCAACTGACGACTACGAACAGGAAGAGCGCCAGTCGGCACTCGACGCAGCCCTTGAGTCTATTGGGCGTGACGACGAGGATCTGCCTGTATATTATAGAGGAACAGAAAACGGAGAAAGCCGTGAAGAGCTGGTCTATGGGCAGACGGAATCTTTCATTGACCTACTGAACGAGCAGATGAACATGTCTGAGCTTAGTGAGGAGGAACGTGACATCATGGAATATCTCATTGGCTCGCTCGACGACGACGGCCTGCTTCGCAAGTCGCTTGACAGCATTTCTGATGAGCTGGCCATCTATCACCACATGGATATTACAACACACCAGGTAGAAGAAGTGCTGCACAAGTTGCAGCAATTCGACCCTGCCGGCATCGGCGCCCGTTCCTTACAGGAATGTTTGCTCCTGCAAGTGGAACGTCGTGATCCCTCACGGCTGAAAGACCTCATGGAACAGGCCTTGCAACACCATTTTGAACTGTTTACGAAAAAGCATTGGGACAAACTGCAGCAGGCTTTGAAGCTCAACGACCTGCAGGCAGCGACGCTGATTGCCGAACTTCGCAAGTTGAATCCCAAACCAGGTGCCTCCATCAGCGAGACGGTAGGCCGCTCGTTGCAGCAGATAACGCCTGATTTTATTGTCGATACGCACGATGACGGTTCCGTCACATTCACCCTGAATACTGGTGATATTCCTGAACTGCGTGTGTCACAGTCATTTACTGACACGCTGAGGGAACTGCAGTCAGGTAAGGAACAGATGAGTCACAGAAAAAGGGAAGCTCTGCTCTATACCAAGAAGAAAGTGGGTGCGGCAGTGGGATTCATCGAGGCCATCCGTATTCGTCGTCAGACGCTGACTGTTACTATGCGTGCCATTATCCAATGGCAGCACCGTTTCTTCGAGGATGGCGACGAGGCATCGCTGCGCCCTATGATTTTGAAGGATATTGCCGAGAAGACTGGTCTCGATGTGAGTACCATATCCCGTGTGTCAAACTCCAAATACGCCCAGACGCGTTGGGGTACTTTCCCCTTGCGCCACTTCTTTAGCGACGGTTATGTCACGTCAGGCGGTGAGGAGCTTTCGACGCGTAGGATTAAGGCTGCTTTGCGCGAGCTCATAGAGGGCGAGGACAAGCGGAATCCGCTGAGCGACGACGCATTGCAGAAACTGCTGGAAGAGAAGGGCTGTCCCATAGCCCGTCGCACGGTTGCCAAATATCGTGAGCAGATGGGTATTCCTGTGGCTCGAATGAGAAAGTGAAGAGTGGATTGTTGAAGAGTGGAGAATAAATATATGAAAAGACAGAAGCAGATTATCCTAACGGCTCGTATTGTCAGTATGCTGTTTACGCCGTTCTACCTGCCCGTCATCGGACTGGCAGTACTCTTTACGTTCAGTTATCTCAGCATGTTCTCGTGGGTCTACAAGATACAGGTGCTGCTTCTCGCCTATCTGTTCACCATCCTGATGCCTACACTGCTCATCCATCTTTATCGGCGTTATCAGGGCTGGAGCCTCATTGAGCTTGGCCATCGCGAGCGACGTATGGTGCCTTACATCATCTCCATCGTCTGCTACTTTACGTGTATCTACGTGATGGAACGGCTTCACATGCCCCACTTCATGAGTAGCATCATCGTGGCAGCGCTGTTGGTGCAGATTGTCTGTGCACTGATTAATCTTTGGTGGAAGATCTCTACCCATACTGCAGCTATTGGCGGGGTGGGAGGGGCCCTGTTTGCCTTCGCCTATTATATGGGCTTCAATCCTGTGTGGTGGCTTTGTCTGGTGTTTATCATTGCTGGGGTTCTTGGCAGCTGCCGCATGATTCTGCGCCAACACAGCCTTTCCCAAGTCGTAGTGGGATTCTGGGTGGGTTTCTTTTGTGCCGCCATCGGCATCTTGTTCCTATGACATATTTTATGATGTGACCGAAAATTGTTAAATACTAAACGATATAACATGAAACCAATTGTCAGTATCATCATGGGCAGCACTTCTGACCTGCCCGTTATGGAAAAAGCCTGTCAGCTGCTGAACGAGCTGCAGGTGCCTTTCGAAGTCAATGCTCTCTCAGCCCATCGCACACCTGACGCTGTCGAGGCTTTTGCCCGTGGTGCCAAAGATCGTGGACTGAAGGTCATCATCGCCGCTGCCGGTATGGCTGCGGCACTGCCTGGCGTCATTGCCGCCTCTACTACACTGCCCGTTATCGGCGTTCCCATCAAGGGCATGCTCGACGGACTCGATGCCATGCTTTCTATCATCCAGATGCCTCCTGGCATTCCTGTGGCTACTGTAGGCGTCAATGGAGCTCAGAATGCTGCTATCCTGGCTGTGGAGATGCTGGCGCTTTCTGACGAGGCCATTGCCCAGCGGCTGGCAGGATACAAGCAGGGGTTGAAGGCAAAGATTGAGAAAGCCAATCAGGATTTAGCAGCTGTTAAATATGAATACAAGACGAATTAGCACTGTTGCCCATGTAGGCCCGCTGGCCATTGGTGGCGACAACCCGATTCGCGTCCAGTCGATGGCTACTACTGACACCAACGACACGGAGGGTAGCGTGGCTCAGGCCAAGCGCATTATCGACGCTGGTGGCGAATTGGTACGGTTTACCACCCAGGGTACTCGCGAGGCTGAGAATATGAAGAATATCTCGGCCCGTCTCAAGGCCGATGGTTACCAGACTCCCTTGGTGGCCGACGTACACTTCACGGCGCATACAGCAGAGGTCGCTGCGCAATATTGTGAGAAGGTCCGCATCAATCCAGGCAACTACGTCGATCCTGGACGCACCTTCAAGCATCTGGAATATACTGACGAGGAATATGCTGCTGAGCTGAAAAAGATAGAGGCCCGTCTCATACCCTTTATCAACATTTGCAAGGAGCATCATACGGCGGTGCGTATTGGTGTCAATCACGGTTCGCTTAGCGACCGCATCATGTCGCGCTATGGCGATACTCCTGCCGGCATTGTCGAGAGTTGCATGGAGTTCCTCCGCATTTTCCGCCGTGAGCAGTTTGCCGATGTCGTTATCAGCATCAAGGCCTCCAATACTGTTGTTATGGTCCAGTCTGTACGCCTGCTGGTTCAGGCGATGGATGCCGAGGACATGCACTATCCCCTGCACCTTGGAGTGACTGAAGCTGGTGAGGGCGAGGACGGCCGCATCAAGTCGGCAGTAGGCATTGGGGCATTGCTCACTGAGGGCATAGGCGACACCATTCGCGTGTCGCTCTCTGAAGAGCCTGAGTGTGAGATTCCTGTAGCCCGTAAGCTGGTTGAACTGATACCTGAGTGTACCCTTCTTCGTCAGGAGGCTGAGGTTGGCATTCACGACGATACCATTACGTTGGCGTTGGATGCTCCTGACTGGGAGACGCTGCAGATGAAGGCTTCTATGGCTGTTGGTGCCCTGCTCATCGACCGCAAGGCCACTAAGCTGGAAATATGTTCTGAACGTTTTCCCCATTCAGATCTCGTCACCCTTGCTGACGCTATTCTCCAGGCTGCCCGTATCAAGTTCACCAAGACGGAGTACATCTCCTGTCCAGGCTGTGGCCGCACGCTTTACAACTTGCAGGAAACCATAGCACGCATCAAGGCTGCTACCAGTCACTTGGTAGGGCTTAAGATTGGCATCATGGGGTGTATTGTCAACGGACCTGGTGAGATGGCCGATGCCGACTACGGCTATGTGGGTGCTGGTCGCGGCAGAATATCCCTCTACAGACAAAAGGTCTGTGTCGAGAAGAATATCCCTGAGGAAGAAGCTGTCGACAAGCTGCTGGCACTGATTGCAGAAGACCGCAAGCAGCAATAGCAGACATTCATTAAAGGTTTTTCCTGTAGCAACGGTGCTTGCGGTGGATTCTGGATTCCAGGTACTGCCACTGCGAGCGCACTCCCTCGTTGCTCTCCATCTGCACCATCGCTTCGGCATAGTCGAAGCCGTAGCGCTGGAACCATTGTATGAGGTCGTCGAAAATCAGCGAGTTGGCTCCCTTGGCTCTGTATTCTGGCAGTACACCTATTAATAATAGGTCTACCACCTTGGTCTTGTGCCATTTCAGGGTGCGTAGCAAGTGCCACCAGCCAAAGGGCAGCAGGCGCCCGTCGCGCGTCTTCCTAAGGGCTGACGTGAACGAGGGGAAGGTAATGCCGAAACCTATCATCTTGTGTTCAGGAGTGTTCCAGTCTTCGACGCTTGTTATCAGATTCAAGTCGGCTATCTTGATATATTGGTCTACCAGCTGGTCTATCTGCTTGTCTGAGAGCTGCGAATAGCCGTACAGGTCTTTATAGGTCGCATTGATGATGTCGAAGATCTCGCGGCCCTTGTTTCCTTTCAGAAGCTCCTTTCGCGTGAACTTGTGAACCTGTAGGTTGTAGCGCTTGCTCACCATCTGGGCTATCTTGTGGAACTTGTCAGGCACCTTCTCAGGCACCTTCACCTTGTATTCCATATAGTCGTTGTCCTTCTCGTAGCCTTCCATCTGTTCGATGTGATGCTGATAGTAGGGGTAGTTGTAGTTTACATACATGGTGGCGTCCTCGTCGAAGCCTTCAATGAGCAGGCCTTCACGATCCATATCTGTAAATCCCAGCGGGCCGGCAATCTCTGTCATTCCACGTTCTCGCCCCCATTGCTCCACCGTTTCCATCAGTGCCTTCGACACTTCTGGGTCATCCACGAAATCCAGCCAGCCGAATCGTACCTGCATACGCTGCCACCGTTCGTTGGCCCTGTGGTTAATGATGGCTGCCACGCGTCCTACAGCCTTGTCGTCGCGAAAGGCCATAAAATAGGCTGCCTCGCAGCATTCAAAGGCGGCATTACGGTCGCTGCGCAGTGTGTTCATTTCTTCAGAAAACAGGAACGGTACGGCATAACGGCAGTTGCGATACATGTCATAATGGAATTGCACGAACTGTTTCAGCCCATGCAACCCTTCCATCTGCTTGATCCTTATACTACTCATGTCATAGTATTTTTGCACTGCAAAAGTACAAAAAAAATATTAAACACAAATAATTTTGTTGTTTTTCTTTTCATTTTGCCTGCTTATTTGTACCTTTGTCCCCATGAAAGAAAAGGTACTAGTCACTGGAGCGAGCGGGTTCATCGGCTCGTTTATCGTCGAGGAGGCTCTCAGTCGCGGGCTTGACGTGTGGGCTGCGGTCAGGCACAGCAGCTCGAAGCAGTTTCTGACTGATGCGCGCATCCACTTCATTGAGCTGGACTTGGGCTCAGAGCAGCGGCTGAAGGAACAGCTCTCTGCATGCACGTTTGACTATGTGGTCCACGCTGCTGGTGTCACCAAATGTCTGAACAAAGCCGACTTCCACCGTATCAATACTGAGGGTACGCAACATCTGGTGAAAGCCCTACTGAGCCTGCAGATATCTCTGAAGCGGTTTGTCTATATCAGTTCGCTGAGCATCATGGGAGCCATCCGTGAAGAGCAGCCCTATTCGGAAATTCTGGAGAGCGACAGTCCTGCACCCAACACTGCCTATGGCAAGAGTAAGCTTGAGGCTGAGCAATGGCTCGACGGACTTGATGTGTCGTTCCCTTATGTGGTACTGCGGCCTACGGGTGTCTATGGTCCCAGGGAGCGCGACTACTTCATGATGGCCAAGAGCATCAAGTCGCATACCGACTTTGCTGTGGGCTTCAAGCCTCAGGATATCACTTTCGTCTATGTCAGCGATGTGGTGCAGGCCGTATTCCTGGCTATGGAGAAAGGACGGACGGGTCGGAAGTACTTCCTCTCTGACGGACAGGTGTACCAGTCAAGCACATTCAGCGACCTCATCCGCCGTGAGCTGGGCAACCCCTGGTGGATTCGCATTACGGCACCCCTGTGGTTTCTGCGCGTCATCACTTTTTGTGGTGAGTACATCAGCCACCTCACGGGTCAGGTGACGGCGCTCAACAATGACAAATACAATATCATGAAGCAGCGCAACTGGCGATGCGACATCAGTGCAGCCCGCCAGGAACTGGGCTATGAACCCAAGGTCATGCTTGAGGAAGGTGTGCGCAGGAGCATCGCGTGGTACAAGGAGAACAAGTGGTTGTAAAAGGGGTTTTATTATATGCAAAAGGGAAATCGTAAACGCCAGCCAGCCGTCCGCGGATTGTTGGCAGTGGAGTGGGTGGCATTGGGCTACCTGCTGTTGACTGTTGTCATCATGGCCATCCAGTGGGATAAGCTGGTGAATGTTGAGGAAATGATCAAGGGACGCACCTTGTTCGTGTTGGTGACGCTGGCATTATGGGGTGTCTATCGGCTCTTCCCCTGCAGACTCACCATGCTGATGCGCATTGTCGTGCAGATGGCCTTCCTTGGCTGGTGGTATCCTGACACATTTGAACTCAATCGTGCCCTGCCCAATCTCGATCACGTCTTTGCTACCGCCGAGCAGAACATTTTCGGCTGCCAGCCGGCACTGCTCTTTGCCCAGAAAGTACCTTGGAGCTGGTTCTCCGAACTCATGTGCATGGGCTATGTCAGCTATTTCCCGCTCATGGCGGTCCTCCTGCTCTATTATTTCTTCAACCGCTATAACGAGTTCCGTATGGCCTCTTTTGTGCTGCTCTGCTCGTTCTTCGTCTTCTATATCGTCTTCATCCTGCTGCCTGTCACAGGCCCCCAGTTCTATTATCTGGCAGTAGGTACGGACCAGATAGCGGCAGGCATATTCCCCAACATCGGCGACTGGTTTAACACCCATCTCGACCGCATGGCGGCACCAGGGTGTAGTGACGGATTCTTCTATTACTTGCTCGAAGTGACCCACGATGCTGGCGAGCGTCCCACGGCAGCATTCCCCAGCAGTCATGTGGGCGTGACCACCATCGTCATGCTTTTGGCTCTCCGTACCCGTAGCCGCAGGCTCATCTTCAGCCTTCTGCCTTTCTACATACTCATGTGCCTTTCTACCGTCTATATCCTTGCACACTATGCCATCGACGCCATCGCCGGCCTTGTCTCAGGTGTCGTACTGTACTATGTGATGATGTTCGTCTATCGCAGGTATCTCATGGGAAGCTGAATATTTATTTCGACCTATAGGGTACGAAAGTTACGATAAACCTATAAATATTGTCTGGAAAACCTTTAAATATTGTCTGAAAACCCTTTCAATCTTGTCTGAAAAGGAAAAAAATGCCTAATCTTTTGTGGATTAGGCAACTTTTTTTGTATCTTTGTCCCCATGATACTAACTTAAAATTAATGATTAAAGTTTCGCAAGTGAATATTCATTCATCAAGCGACTAATTTATACATTTGATATAGCTTATGGAACTTAGGATTGGCATCAATAACCGCAGAAAGCAGTTCGCTGGCATCAGCAGAGATCATCTCTGCGATTTCCAG
>JAFVGN010000012.1 GCA_017474925.1 Prevotella sp.
ATAAGGGCAAAAAAAGAGAGTCACGCTTCTTGCGTAACTCTCTCAAAATCACCAACTTGATTTTGTGGACCAGCCAGGGCTTGAACCTGGGACCTCCAGATTATGAGTCTGTTGCTCTAACCAACTGAGCTACAAGTCCAGTGCTTTTGGAAAGCGTCTGCAAAGGTAAGGAGTTTTTCGCAAATATCCAAATTATTTTGGGAAAATAATAAAAATGACGTACCTTTGCACCTGATTATGAAAGAGAAGCTACAGGGATTGACAGCTGCAGAGGTTGAACAAAGCAGGCTGGAGCATGGTGAGAACTTGCTGACACCTCCAAAGAAGCAGTCAGTATGGCGGCTGTATCTGGAGAAATATGACGACCCGATGGTACGTATCTTGCTACTGGCTGCTGTCGTGTCGCTGGTTTTGTCGTTTGTCAGACAAGACTTTATGGAAACCATCGGTATTATAGCTGCCATCATACTGGCTACTACCGTAGGATTTTATTTTGAACTCGATGCGATGCGTAAGTTCAACGTGCTGAACCAAATAGGCGAGGAACAGCCAGTGAAAGTGGTACGAGACAGCAAGGTTCAAGTGATAGCAAGACGCGAAGTGGTAGTAGGCGACGTAGTCATAGTGGAAACAGGTGACGAAGTGCCTGCCGACGGTATCTTGTTTGAGGCTATGGACCTGCAGGTGGACGAGAGCTCGCTGACGGGAGAGCCATTGACGAATAAGGAAGTAAGAAAGGGAGATTATGGAACACAGTCCCAGGATGGCCAAGAGGCTTACCCCAAGGATTTGCTGTTGCGTTCATCGATGGTAATGGCAGGAACGGGACGTTATGTGGTGACAGCAGTAGGTGACGGGACAGAGATTGGTCATGTGGCCAGAATGTCGACAGAAGTTACGGGTGTAAAGACCCCGCTGAACCTGCAACTGGATCGTCTGGCAAAACTTATCAGTAAGGTGGGCAGTGGCGTTGCCATAGCATCATTTCTGCTATTCCTGGGTCACGATATCCTGACAAACGAACTTTGGCAGACGGATGACTATGTAGGCATGATAGGAGTAGCGCTGAAGTATTTTATGATGGCTGTGACGCTGATAGTTATGGCTGTACCAGAAGGTCTGCCGATGGCTATAACGCTGGCTCTTGCGCTGAACATGCGACGGATGCTGAAGTCGAATAATCTGGTGCGTAAACTGCAAGCTTCTGAAACAATGGGAGCTGTCACCGTGATATGTACGGACAAAACGGGAACACTGACGGAGAACCGTATGACGGTCAGTGATGTAAGATGTATGATGTGTGATGGAAGAAGTGAGACCTCAGACCTTTATAGGGCCATTGCGCTTAATACGACAGCCACTCACGATGTTGGTAACCCTACAGAGCAGTCGTTGTTGCGCTGGCTGATGGAGAAAGGCGTTGACTACCAGCACATTCGTGACGAGTATCCCATTACCAGTCGTACGCCATTCTCAACGGAGCGGAAATACATGTCGACGACGGTGGGTAATACTATATATATAAAAGGTGCACCAGAGATAGTAATGGCACAATGCGACCTTAGCGAAGAGGTGCGTCATGAGGCAGAAGCATGTCTGCAAGAGTGGCAACAACATGCTATGCGTACGTTGGCTATTGCCCAAGACAAGACGCTGCTTGCCATCGTCTCCATCAGTGATCCGCTGCGTAAGGAGGTGGCTGGTGCCATTGCCCAGTGCAAGCGGGCTGGTATCGATATAAAAATAGTGACTGGCGACACGACGGCTACAGCGTTGGAAATAGCCCGTCAGGCAGGAATTGTGGACAAGACGGAAGATAGGAATAGTACGATAACAGGTATGGAGTTTGCTGCCTTGAGTGACGAAGAGGCACTTGAGCGGGTGAAAGACTTGAAAGTGATGTCGCGTGCGCGTCCGTCTGACAAACAGCGGTTGGTCAGCTTACTGCAAAAAGCAGGTGCTGTCGTGGCAGTTACAGGTGACGGTACCAACGATGCTCCAGCCCTGAACCGCGCCCACGTAGGATTGTCGTTAGGTTCAGGAACCAGTGTGGCAAAACAAGCCAGTGACATTACGCTTATTGATGACTCATTCCGCAGTATTGTGCAAGCAGTTATGTGGGGACGTTCGCTCTATATCAATATCCAGCGGTTCATCTTCTTCCAGCTGGTAGTAAACGTAACAGCCTTGTTGCTGGTTCTTTGCGGGTCGTTTGTCGGAACAGAGTTGCCCTTAACCATTACGCAGATATTGTGGATAAACCTCATCATGGATACCTTTGCAGCTATGGCTTTGGCGTCGCTGCCTCCAAGTCGTGAGGTCATGCAGGCTCTTCCAAGAAAGCAGGATGCCTTCATTATTACACGCAGGATGGTGAAGGGGATAGGTATTGTTGGCGGAGTATTCTTTTTGCTGATGTTTGTACTGCTGTGGTATTTTGAACGTATAGCAGGAGTAGATCCTACGGAGCTGACCATTTTCTTCTGTATTTTCGTTATGCTGCAATGGTGGAATCTGTTCAATGCACGTGCTTTAGGTTCTCACCACTCTGCTTTCCGAAGACTTTGGGCCTGTCAGGGTTTTCTGTTGGTCTTGCTCTTGGTACTGATGGGTCAGTGGCTCATAGTTACTTTTGGCGGGAAAATGTTCCGAACTGTTCCATTGTCTGCTGAAACGTGGATGTATATCATAGTCGGTACTTCTCCTGTGTTATGGCTTGGCGAACTATATAGGAGGTTTAGGATATAGAAACAGATCATCTTTAGTTGAGAGACAAATGCAAGGTTACGTAGCAACAATAGGAATGTTCGACGGAGTGCACTTAGGGCACCAGTTCGTGTTGCGCCAGGTGGTGGAGAAAGCCCGACAGTTGGGCCTACAGTCGCTCTGCATTACCTTTGACCATTCACCACGATGCGAACAAGTGCTGACGTCATTGGACCAGAAACTCAGTCTGATACGGCAGACAGGCATCGACCGATGCGAGGTCTTGTCTTTTACACCAGAACTGAAAGCACTAACGGCCCAACAATTCATGGAACAGGTGCTGAAACGGCAGCTGGGGGTGAAAGTACTGTTGACGGGTTATGACAACCGTTTCGGACGTAACCGTGAGGAGGGTTTTGAAGACTATGTACGTTATGGTCGTGAGCTTGATATCGAAGTTTTTGGGCTGCCTGCAGAAGGTAATACCAGTTCGACGTATATCCGCCAGTTGTTGCTGGGTGGCAATGTAGCAGAAGCCACCGCGTCGTTAGGACATCCATACACCATTACTGGACGTGTAACTCATGGGGAGCATGTGGGTACTCGATTGGGCTATCCGACTGCCAACCTGATACCCGCAGATTCTCACCAGTTGATTCCTGCAGGAGGTGTGTATGCCGTCTGGGTAGGAATAGACAGCACGCAGGGAAGCGGAAACAACGCAGAGCTGACCAGTAAACTTGAACGTGGCATGATGAACATTGGTACCCGCCCCACCTTTGGGGTACATGCCCAGACATTGGAAGTACATCTGTTGGATTACAGTGGTGACCTGTACAATCGCCAGCTGACAATAACATTCGTCAGCCGATTACGCGAGGAGCAACACTTTGACAGTCCTGAGGCACTTATAGAACAATTGAAAGAAGATACTATTCAAACGAAGCAACTATTATGAAGAAAGCCATTAGCTATCTGTTCATTTTCCTGGGCATCTATATATTGTTAGGTGCCATAGTTACGATGGTTTGGGAGTTTGTTACAGGCTCGACAGACTTGGTTACGGGCAAGTTGATAACTACAACGGCAGTCACTAGTGTTGTGGTAATTGCTGTATTTCTGCTGACCAGATGGGCTGAAGTGTCACCCAAATGGATACGCACGCGTCCTTGGATGGTTCTTTTCTGGAGTGTGGTAGCAGCGCTTGGAGCACTCATCCCTTCGGCGTGGGTACAGGAGCAGATGCCAGAACTGCCTAACATCGTAGAGCAGGAGTTTGATATGATACTTCAAAACCGCTGGGGTTACCTGACTATTGGTTTGCTGGCTCCGCTTTCTGAGGAGATAGTATTCCGTGGTGCCATCCTCAAGTCGCTGCTCAATTCGTCGCGTCTGCCTGTATGGGGAGCTATTGCTCTCTCGGCCCTGATGTTTTCGCTCATACATATGAATCCGGCTCAAATGCCCCATGCTTTTGTCATCGGACTATTGCTGGGATGGATGTACTGGCGTACAGGCAGCATTTTGCCTGGTATGGCTTACCATTGGGCCAACAATTCGGCGGCATACGTTATCTATAACATTTATCCAGACTCTGACATCATACTGAGTGACATATTCGGCAGTACCTCACGTGTGCTGATGGCAGTAGGTTTCTCATTACTTATCTTGTTGCCTGCCCTCTATCAGTTGAATCTTTGGATGAAACGGGCAGAAGAATAAGCGCAAGCACGAGTAAAATGGAACGGGCTACCGCTGAAACTTTCAGTTGGGTAGCCCGCTCTTCGTTAGTATGTTATGAAAAATTTGAGAGAATGTGAAACTTCACAGTTTCTTTGTGTTTTAACTAAACATGTTGTTAATAATATAGAGAAAGCATAGAAAAAAATCTTAGTTTTTCGGCTGAGTAGGTATCAGCACTTGTGAACTGTCGGTGATGACGATGTCGCCAATGTTCTCTGCCTGGACAGGTTGAACGGGCATTATCGTGTCAACATCCTGTTTGAGGACGGCGTAGTCCTCAGGATCGTTCCAGTTGTTGTCCCAGGGAGCCTGCAAAGCACCGCCAAGGGTCAGTATGATGGCCACGATGGCTGCTGCCTTGAAGAGCGGCATCAACCGCTGTGACAGTTTGACTTCATGAGCTTTGACTGGCTGTGACTCTTCGCTTGTCATCTCCAGTATACGGGCGTCAAAGTCATCGCCCAGTACCTCGTCGTCGTCCGCAATGAATAGGGCGCGCCATTGGTACAAGTGGGCTGGAATTTCTTCCTGGTGGAAGAAGGTGCGCAAGATGCTTTCCTCCTCGAGGGAGGTTTCAGCAGCAAAATAGCGCTCCAGCAATTGTTCGATGTACTTATAGTCCATATTCTTCTTGTTGTTTAAATTCCTTTTTGACAGTTTGGCGGGCTCGGAAGATGTTAATCTTGACTTGTTCTTCACTGATGCCCATCACATTCGCAATGTCCCGATAGCTCTTACCCTCAATATCACGCAGCTGCATGGCTGTCCGTTGTTTCTCAGGCAGTTGCTTTATCAGCTTCCTTACCAGAGCAACCCTGTCGCGCTGCATGGCCTGTTCCTCAGGATTGGCACCATAGCTTTTGTCTGCAGGGTCGTGTTCATCGTCAAGAGTTGTGGCCTGGTTGTCCATCCGCCTCAACTTGTCAAGTGAGAGGTTCCTACAGGTGGTCAGGCAGAAAGCTTCTATCGATTCAATCTTGTCCCAGTCGCTACGCCTGTTCCAAACCTTCATCATCGTCTCCTGTACCACGTCCTCTGCCTCTGCACGGTTGAGTGTAAGACGGAGTGCCAACCGAAAGAGCTCATTCTTCAGTGGCAGCACATCGGCTTGGAAACTGATTTTTTTCACCTCTCTAATAGTAATGACGATTCAAAAAAGGAAAAGTTACAAAAAGACGAAGATTTTTTATTCTATGACGGTTCCATGCTTTCCATCGATAGCAGTAGCGAGGGTGATGATGACCTTCGACACCCCAGCATCGACAGCATTGAGGGCATTTTCTATCTTAGGCAGCATACCACCAGATATGGTGCCGTCAGTTTTATATTTATGATATAATGTACGTGTGATGGTGGGAATCACGGAGTCCTCGTCATCAGGATTGCTTAAGACTCCTTTTTTCTCGAACGAGAAAATGAGTGTCACATCGTACTCTTTGGCCAGTGCCTTTGCTGTTTCTGAGGCGATGGTGTCGGCATTGGTATTGAGTATGTGTCCTTCTCCGTCGTGGGTCAAGGGAGCCATTACTGGGGTAATGCCTGCTTCCACGAGGCGGCCTAGCATGTTACCATCAGCTTGGTCAACATCGCCAACCCAGCCATAGTCGACGGTTGAACCGTCAACTACTACAGGCGGGCGTTTGTGGCTGCGAATAACATTGGCATCGGCACCTGTCAGTCCTATGGCATTGACACCGTTGGCCTGAAGCCGTGCTACGAGATTCTTATTGACCAGTCCGCCGTAGACCATCGTAACTACCTCCAGCATGTCACCATCAGTAATTCGACGGCCATTAACCATCTGCGTCGTTATGTTGAGGCGTTCTGCGGTCTTTGTAGCCTTGCGGCCACCACCGTGTACCAGTACTTTCCGTCCTTCGATAGCCGAGAAGTCTTGCAGCAACTGGGTAAGTTGCTGTTCGTCTTCCACAACGGCTCCTCCTACTTTCACTATAGTCAGTTTCTCTTTCATTGTATATTTATTCTTTTACTTTTTCTTGATGACTAACATGTCTTTGCTACGGTTAGCAAAGAGTTCGAATAATTGTCTCAGCATTTGGTATTGATTGTTGTCATAAGTGACTTTGCTTAAACGGAACTGATAAGTAATAGACACAATACGCTCATCAGTAGATTCATATAGAATGTGTCCAGAGATGCTTTTGTCTTCTGATGTAACCCTGATGTTCTGGGGCATTTCTTCCAACTTCCAACCTTCGGGTAGTGTGAGCTGGACAGTTGTATTGAAAGTCTGTTTATAGGGTATTTCTACGGGCAGCAGACGTTCTTTCTCCGTAAAGGGGTTTTCTCTGATGGGTACTTCAATAAACGGATTGATATAGATGAGGTCGCCAGTGGTTTCGCCTTGTCTGGTGAAGCTGACAGTCTCCGTCAAGTTTGGCACGAAGTCGCGGTGCCCTTCCATGTTACATTGGTCAATCTTGATGCCATAATAGGATGCTCTGTCGGCTATATAGGCAGTACTATCGGCAGCCTTAACGAATAGTTTCCTTATTTTTTCGGCAGCATTACCAGTATGGAGTGCCTGAAGCTCGCCCTTCATCTCTCCGCTGGGAGAGAGTTCAGCCTTAACGGTCATGATGGTCTTGGCTTCGCCTATCTTCTGCAAGTCAACCCATTGGCCAGGCTTACCTTTCTGGATGATACGTGCTTTGTCAGTATAGAGATTAGGAGGCAGTACGTTCAGATAACCATAGGTCGACGAAGCATCGATATACAGCCATGTACTGCCATACGGAACACCAACAATAAAGGTGTTCAGCTTATTTAAAGTCGGATATGTCTGTGGCAGTCGCCCGTGTCTGCGGGTGCTCATCACGACGGGATAGGCTTTGACGCCTACGTCGCCTAACATATTGATGAGCATCATGTTCAGGTCTGCATTTGAACCGTTGCCTTTCTTGACAATCTCAGAGGCCGATTTGATGGCCAGTTCATATTCACCGTCCCAAGCCAGTCGCTGACGCAAGAACTTAAAAGTGGCTGTAACCTTCTCTTTGAGGTCATTTATCTCGCTGATGCCACTGGCTGCCAGTTCGTCACGGTATTTGCTGTGCTTGTAGAGATGGTGTCCGAAGTCAGGGTGTTCAAACAAGACTTCGTCCACCTGTTCCCATGTCTTCCTCATGTCACGGGATTCTCCAGCAAAGTTGATGCGCTGCAATTCGGCAGTAATCTTGGTGAAGTAGTCGCGGACGTTCCATACATAATCGTCCTTTTTCAGACCTTTCAGATTCCGTCCAGTACAGTTGTAGATATTGGTTTGGCACTTTTTCTGATTTGCCATACCGTCGCTGCTTGCCTTGTATAATAGTGCTCCTGCGGTGACGGTATTCTGAAGTTGCTGGAGTCCTGAATACTCAACGTTATAGATGAATACAATAGGTATCTCCAGCCTGTAGTTGGCATAGGCAACAGGAATTTCTGCACTGGCATACCAATCGTGAATATGATAATAGACGTTGCTGTGTAATTTATACTCGTACTCGATGACGGTGCCGGCCTTTACCTGGGGAATGGCTATCTTGGCCACCATATTATCCTCGTCAATACGTTCATTGTATATCTTTTCAAGGCCGATTTTGGTCTTCTTCACTTTGCCATTCTCCAGATTATAGGCAGTGGCCTTGAAATTCTCGAAGGTCTCCTGCATGAAGTCTTCGTTGCTATTGAAGATGTAGGGGATGGTGATATTGGCATATTCCTTACCCTCCTCTTTTAGTATCTTGATACGTGTCTTTACTTCGTAATCGACCAAGAAATCCATCATATCCATCGTGTAATTCACGTTTGTGAGTTGGCAGAGTACAACGGCTTCTGCTTCTGGGTCTTGTTCGTAGACGGTCATCTGCATTTCTTCGTCTGTTGGTTTACCGAATTTCAGGTTCTGGGCTTCGATAGTTGTCCAACAAAGCGTCAGCAGAGTCAAAAGGATTAGTTCTTTTTTCATAGTTGTGCCTTTTTAAGTACGATTTTCTGATTATATATGTTGTCAATGATTCCTAAGAATTCTGTGAGTTGGGGAAAGAGTGACTTGTCAAACGTCCCCGACTTCATTAGTAGGCGATTCTTGATATGGATGGTATTGTCGTCTCTTTGTAAAGTGAATGAGAACGAGGCGAAGGGTTGTTCTATGCTCACGTCCTTGGGTCGTGCTTCAATGGTGTATCCTTCTGGAATGGTGAGCGTGATGTCGTCCTCGTCCAAATAGCCCATCTCCAACCAGATGTCCTCTTGGCGTTCTGCTACGTTGTTGGGCGCATTATAGCCGTGATGGAGCGGACAAATGGGGACAAAGAGTCGTTGTCCTGTTTGGGTAGCGTATTTCTGGCTTTTGATTTCTGTGTCCATCGTAATCCTGGCCCCATTCTCGCTGAAGTCAATGTTTTTGATTTCTGTCAATGGCGCAAAGACAATCCGTGGAAGTATCTTCTGGCGCTCCTTTTCATTCATTTTAGCCAAAGCGATGCGGTTTTCGTATTGTCTGTTGAAGGTCTCTTGTGTCACCTTCAGGTCTGCAGCCCCGTTTTGCGAGAGATTGACACTTACAGTACTAAGCATCAGGTTTGTGCTATCTGCATAGACGGGCAGGTGGATGAGCCGTCCTCCCTGCTCGCTGATTTCAATGGCGTCGTGTCCGGCAATGTCCTCATGCACATAGCCCAAGGGCAGCTGTGGATTGGTGCATTCCAGCCAAAGCGTATCGTTCGCAAGCGGCACCTGCAGGATAACGTGGTCCATTTGACCAAAACAGGTATAGTCTTTCATAAACCTGTGGTTAGTGGTGCTGATGACGGTATAGTTCGAAGCAATGCCAACCTCTTTCAGCATGGCGCGCATATAGTTTGTCAGACCTTTGCAGTCGCCGTATCCACTCTTGCAGACGTTGGTGGCAGAAGCAGGTTGAAGTCCGCCAATACCTAAGAGAATAGCCACATAGCGTGTTGTTTCTCCTAATCGCTGGTAGAGGGCTTCCACCTTCTCACGATCAGTCTTCATCGTGTCAGTCAACTGGTGTAACTGCAAGCATACGTCTTTGGGCAGGATGTCAAGTCCTTGCATCAGGTTGTAGTGCCACAATCCAAAGTCTTTCCAACTGCGCTGGCTACCACGAGTACCATAGTATGTGAAGTCGGCTGGGGCAAACTGTGCCATAGGCATCTTCTCCCTCAGCGGACGCGAATAGGGCTCTTTTTCCAATACGGGCAAATCGTTGACTTCGAGTGTGATGAGCTGGGTAAATTTCGAACTCTTATCAATACTCACCTCATTTGCAATGTTCTGCTCTGCATGCAGAATGGTCATGCTCTTCGGAGCCTTAAGGCTGTAGCTTGCTTTCTTGACGCTGACGTCATAGTCCGTCTGTGGACAGAAACGGGGAAATGCTATCAGATTGTCACGACTGTCGATAGTCCATTCGTAAGATACGGTGACAGGATAGACGGGTGGTGTATAATCAAGATACATGGTATAGTCGTCAATGGCAAAATATGGCGAGAGTTCGGTTTTTTGCAGCTCACTCTCCTTCATCTTCCTGATGACGCGTCCGTTAGCATCCGTCACCACTCCCTTGAAACTCGTCAGCCTGTCCTTCTTGCTACATGTACAGGCAAAACTGACCTTGGAGGCCCCCTGCTCATTGGGGATTGTTGTCACCTCTTTATAGTGAACAATAGCATGGGTGGGACCGTCGCAGACAATGTCTGTCACAGACTCCTCGATGATGGCCTTTTGTGCCTTTACAGGCAGCAATATGGTCATCAGAAGGCCAGCCAAAAGTCCTTTTTTCATTGACGCCTTACTCCAAATAAGTATATCCGTATAGGCCTGAGCGGTAGTTGGAGAGGAATTCCTTTCCCTCCTCAAGGGATATCTTGCCTTGCTTGACACTCTTAGCCACCCAGACTTCGAGCTGGCGTACCAGTTTTTTAGGATTATACTGTACATATTCCAGAACTTCCTCCACTGTTTCACCATCGATAATCTGGTCGATATGATAGGAGCCGTCCTTCACAGAGATGTGTACGGCATTGGTGTCTCCGAAGAGGTTGTGCATATCGCCTAAGATTTCCTGATAGGCTCCCACAAGGAATACTCCCAAATAGTAGGGTTCGTTTTTCTTCAGCGGGTGAACAGGCAGTGAATGCGTGTTATGGCGGTTGGTGGTGAAATTAGCTATCTTACCATCCGAGTCGCAGGTAATATCCTGGATGGTGGCATTACGTGTGGGCTTTTCGTTGAGCCGCTGGATGGGCACGATGGGGAATACTTGGTCGATAGCCCAAGAGTCGCTGAGGCTTTGGAACAGCGAGAAGTTACAGAAATACTTGTCAGCCAAGAGCTTGTCAATCTTCATCAATTCCTCAGGGATATGCTTCAGGCTTTTGGCCAACGCATGAATCTCGTGACATACGCTCCAGTACATTGCTTCCACCTCAGCACGTGTTTTCAGGTCAACGATTCCATGCGAGAACAGGTCGAGCACCTCTTCGCGGATTTGTTCGGCATCGTGCCAGTCTTCCAGTACATTACGTGGGGAGAGGTTGTCCCAGATTTCGTAGAGGTCCTTCACTAACTGGTGCGAATTCTCATCAGGCTCGAACTCTTCAGGCATCTCAGGCAGAGAAGCCGTTTCCAACACATCGATGACTAATACCGAATGGTGGGCAGCAAGTGAGCGTCCGCTCTCCGTGATGATATTGGGATGAGGCAGGTTATTCTTGTTGGCAGCATCTACAAAGGTATAGATGCAGTCGTTGACGTATTCCTGAATGCTGTAGTTGACAGAGCTCTCGCTCGAAGGGGAGCGGGTTCCGTCGTAGTCGACACCCAGTCCACCGCCACAGTCTACGAAGTCTACGTTATACCCCATCTTATGCAGTTGAATATAGAACTGTGAAGCTTCTCGTAGAGCCGTCTGAATGCGTCGGATCTTCGTAATCTGACTGCCGATGTGGAAATGAATCAGTCGCAGACAGTCGCGCATATCCTTTTTGTCCAGCAGATCCAAAGCCTCCAGTAATTCGGCACTTGTCAAACCGAATTTTGAGGCATCGCCGCCGCTTTCTTCCCATTTCCCTGAACCAGAAGAAGCCAGTTTGATGCGGATGCCGATATTGGGGCGGACGTCGAGTTTCTTGGCTTCACGAGCGATAATCTCCAGCTCGTTCATCTTTTCCACGACGATAAATATTTGTTTGCCCATCTTCTGGGCCAACAATGCCAGTTCGATGTAGCTTTGGTCCTTATAGCCGTTGCAGACGATGATGGAGTCGCTTTGGCACTGCATGGCAATCACCGCATGCAGTTCTGGTTTCGAACCAGCCTCCAGACCCAGGTTGAACTTTCTTCCATGGGAGATAATCTCTTCAACAACAGGTTGCATCTGGTTCACCTTGATGGGATATACCACATAGTTCTCGCCTTTGTAATTGTATTCCTCAGAGGCTTTCTTGAAACAGCTCCATGTTTTCTCGATACGATTGTCCAGGATGTCAGGGAAGCGTAACAGCACAGGTGATGTGACATCGCGCAGTGCCAGTTCGTCCATCACCTCACGCAGGTCAATCTGCGTGCCGTCCTTGCAAGGAGTCACGTAGACATTGCCTTTGTCGTTGATACCAAAGTAGCTGGTACCCCAGCCGTTGATGTTGTAGAGCTCGCGAGAGTCCTCAATCGTCCATTTTTTCATAGTCGTCAATAAAAATATTTATGGTTAGGTCATAGATTCAACAAAGCACGCAGGGTGCTTACGCTGGTCTTGATTTTGTCATAGTCGTCCAGCACACTGACATCCAGTGTGTAGGGTGCCTTCGTGTAGTAGGGGAGACGTTCCTTGAGATGCTCCGTGATATAGGCTATCAGCTCTTCCGGACTCTTGTCTTTCAGTAACGGACGTTCTACCTTGGCCATCAGCAGGTGTTTGTACAGCGTGTCTGGATCAGCTTTCAGGTAGACTACATCGCCCTGTTGGTTCAGGTAGTCCATGTTGTCAAAGAAACATGGTGTTCCACCACCGCAGCTGATGATGACATCTTCAAACTCAGCCACCTCGTGCAGCATGTTGTACTCCAATTGTCGGAAACTTTCTTCGCCGCGTTCGGCAAAAATCTGCGATACGGTCTTACGCATCCTGCTCTCGATGTACCAGTCCAGGTCATAGAACATCATGCCAGTTTCCTTGGAAAGTGCTTTGCCTATGGTGGTCTTGCCAGACCCCATATAGCCTACAAGTATGATGCGTCTCATTTCTTCTGCTTTTCGATAATGGCCATGCACTCGTCGAAGGTCAGCTCAGCAGCACGTGGATGCAGTGACTTGGCAATACGGTAGTTCTTTCCGTCGAAGGCAATATAGGGACCATAGCGTCCATTGAGTATCTGAAGCTTACCGTCAGCGTCAAACACCTTCAGGTGCTTTTGCGACTCAGCCTGTCGCTTCTCTTGGATCAGTTCGACAGCATCGTCGAGCGTGATGGTCATGGGATCGGCATCCTTAGGCAGCGAGGTATACTTTTTCGAATGGAGGACATAAGGTCCAAAGCGGCCAGTGCCAATCACCACAGGTTCTCCCTCGAAATTGCCCAAAGTACGAGGCAGTTGGAACAGTTCCAGTGCTTCTTCAAGATTGAGCGACTCCATGCTCTTATCGCTGGGCAGCTGGGCAAAACGAGGCTTTTCCGAATCATCAGCAGAACCAATCTGAACCACAGGGCCAAAGCGTCCTATCTTGACGAAAACAGGCTTGCCCGACTTAGGGTCTTTACCTAGCATGCGTTCGCCTGCCTTATGCTCCTGGCGAGTGTTCATGGTCTTCTCCACGGTAGGTTCGAAACTCTTATAGAAGCTTTTCATCATGTCAGTCCACTTCTCGTTGCCCTCGGCAATCTTGTCGAAGTCTTGCTCAACCTTGGCCGTGAAGTTATAGTCCATGATGCCAGGGAAGTATTTCATCAGGAAGTCGTTGACCACAATGCCAATGTCAGTAGGCAGCAGCTTTCCTTTGTCAGAACCTACCATCTCCTTACGTTTCTTTTGGGTGATGACCTTTCCTTTTAGCGTATCGATGGTGAAGAAGCGTTCCTCGCCTTTGCGGTCGCCTTTCTGGACATATTCGCGTTGCTGGATAGTAGAAATTGTGGGTGCGTAGGTGGAAGGACGGCCTATGCCAAGTTCCTCCAGCTTATGTACCAGTGAGGCCTCAGTGTAACGTTGAGGACCTTGGCTGAAGCGCTCTGTTGCTTGGATTTCACGACGCGACAGTTCCATTCCTTCTTTCATGGGAGGCAGGATGTGACCCTCTTCCTCCTGCTGTTCCTCGTCGTCCACAGACTCACGGTATACTTTGATGAAACCATCGAACTTGACCACTTCACCCTGTGCAACAAACTGCTCGTCGGTACCACTGACAGTGATGTTAACAGTCGTTTTTTCAATCTCGGCATCAGCCATCTGGCTGGCTGTGGTACGTTTCCATATCAGCTCATAGAGACGGCGCTCTTGAACGGTACCCTCGATGGTTGACTTTTCCATATAGGTGGGACGAATAGCCTCGTGGGCTTCCTGGGCACCCTTGGAACTGGTGTGGTATTGGCGTCCCTTGCTGTATCCGGCACCATAGAGGCTGATGATTTCCTCCTTGCTGGCATTGATGCACAGCCCTGACAGGTTAACAGAGTCAGTACGCATGTAGGTAATATGTCCGTGCTCATACAGGTGCTGGGCCACCATCATAGTCTGGGAGACCGTAAACCCTAACTTGCGGGCAGCTTCTTGTTGAAGGGTCGATGTGGTGAAGGGAGGTGCCGGAGAGCGCTTCATGGGCTTCTTGACCACTGAGTCGACTGTGAAGACAGCTTCCTTGCACTTTTCCAGGAATTGCTCTACCTCTTCATGTGTCTTCAGACGCTGAGCCAGCGTAGCCTTCACTTCAGTCTGGGAATTGTCAGCATTGGTAATGGCAAAGATGCCGTTGACGCTGAAATAAGGTTCGCTCTTGAAGTTCTGGATTTCGCGTTCGCGTTCAACAATCAGTCGCACGGCAACGCTCTGTACACGGCCTGCAGACAAGGCAGGTTTCACCTTACGCCAGAGAATGGGCGACAGCTTGAAGCCTACCAGACGGTCTAAGACGCGACGAGCCTGCTGGGCATTGACCAGGTTCATGTCCAAATGACGGGGATGCTCAATGGCTTGTAAGATGGCGGGCTTGGTGATTTCATGAAAAACAATGCGGTTGGTCTTCTGTTCGTCCAGCCCCAGCACCTCACACAGGTGCCATGAGATTGCTTCACCCTCACGGTCTTCATCGGATGCAAGCCATATTTTCGAGGCTTTCTCTGCTTGCGACTTCAGTTCCTTCACCAGCTTTTCCTTCTCCTCAGGAATCTCGTATTGTGGCTCCAGTGTCATTGTGTCGATGCTCATCTCCTTTTTCTTCAGGTCACGAATGTGGCCGTAGCTCGACATTACCTTGTAGTCTTTGCCGAGAAACTTTTCTATGGTTTTAGCCTTTGCAGGCGACTCCACGATCACCAAATTTTTCTGCATATTCTTTCCAAATTATTGTTTCGGGCTGCAAATGTAGAGAAAAGTTTTGGTTACACCTTATTTATATATAAGATTTTTTAATTTCTTAACAGTTTCCTTCATGAAAGTCTGATAAATGACAGGCAAACATTACGTGATTTCGCTGTTGATTGACAAAACAAATAAATATGGTGCATCCTCCTGAAAAAGGGGGAAAGACAGTCGATGTTAACGAAACAAAATGAATCATAAAATAATTAACATCTCCGTGTTTTACAAAAAAAGTTTGTATTTTTGCAACTATATATTACTATTACCTTAAATAGGATTCTATCTATGAAGAAATTATTAGCATTAACGAGTGTAGTCCTGTTGGTTTCCTGTGGGCTGACAAAAGACGAAGACAACCATTTTAACATCATCGACAAATTCAAGATGACCTGGAACATTTATGAGGAGATGGTCAAGAACGATGATGGAAGCATCACCTACTATGCGCTGCCCTGGGGTGGTCTGGTGGGAGCAGTCAGAGAGCGTAATATGGGCGTCGACTGGTCAGATTACGAGAGCATCAGGTTCGACTTTGCCGAGCCTACGAAGGTGGCGACACAAATCATGATATCTGACAAGTTGAAGACCTGGGGTAAGCCTGGTATCACGTCGTTGACCTGTAACTTTGACGGACAGAACGTGAAGAATGTCGAGGAAGTAGCCCTGCAGGCTTCGGATACCACGGAGATTACCGTGTTGCGTGTCATACTGACTCCTAACGCATCCCACTGGTCATCGACGACTATTTGGGAAGGCGACTGTCATCAGGGCAACTGGGAAAACGGCTTTGTCATCAAGCCTGAGAAGTTTACCACAGCCTATGAGGGAGATAAGTTAGAGATTGTCTTCACCACGGACACTGACGACCCCAATATCACCTACTGGTTGATGAAGACCGTCATCAACAATACGGACCAGACCCTCGAAGGTAATGACAACGAGCTGAACTCATGGGGCTGTGCTATGGTGGGCAAGGCTGCCACAAGATACAGGATCATGCTGACTGCTAAGGATATAACACGACTAAGAGAAAAGGGTGTATTTATCAATGGCTACCACAACAACGTCACACAGTGCAACATTCTGAAACGACAGTCAGAGCAAGAGCAAAATTCCCAAAATTGAGCAAGTGTCGAGGGTGACGTCTTATGTCAGCAAGTGGTAGGTGCCTCCAGCCATAGGTTTCACAACGCCTTTCATTTCCAGTTGAAAAAGAAGCGCGGTGAGCTGGCCGATGGGAAGGTTCGTCTTGACGCTGATGATGTTGAGTTGCAGGTCGTTGGTCTGTTCGAGCAGGCTGACGACCTGCTGTTCTTCTGCACTTAAATCTGGAAAGAGTTGACGTTCTACGGCTTTGGGCTTTTGCTGGACACACTGCCAGCCCATAGACTCAATGAAGTCTTGTGCCGAGGCGATGAGTGCCGCCATGTTGTTGCGGATGACCTTGTTGCAGCCTTCGGAGAAGGGCATGCCTACAGCCCCTGGAAAGGCAAAGACATCGCGACCATATTCCTGGGCAATACGACAAGTGATGAGGCCACCCCCCTTAATGGCACTCTCCACAAGTATCGTTGCATCCGAGATGCCTGCAACGATACGATTGCGCTGGCGGAAATTATTGGGTAGGGCTTCCGTCTGGCTGGTGTATTCAGTCAGCAGTCCGCCACGACTTACCATCTCGACTGCCGTCTGGCGATGGGCTGTAGGATAAATCTGGTCTAATCCGTGTGCCAGGACCCCAACCGTTTCGTAACCATGTTGCAGGGCATTGCGGTGGGCACAGATGTCGATGCCGTAAGCCAGTCCGCTGACGATGAGCACCTGCGGACAGCACTGGTGCAAGTCGCTGATGAAGCGGCGTACAAGGTCTTGTCCGTATGTGGTGCAGTGTCTGGTGCCCACCATATTGAGTATATGCTGTTGGTTGAGGTTGGCTTTCCCTTTATAATAGAGGATGACAGGTGCATCAGGACATTCGCGCAGCCGCAGGGGATAATCGGCATCGTTGAATGTCAGTGCGCGGATGCCGTTCTTGTTGATGAACTCCATCTCGGCAGCAGCTCGTCGTAAGGCGTCGTCCCAGTTCTTTAACGCTTCACGTATCCGCGGTGTCGACTCTGAGATGGCATCGCCAATGTCGTTGCGGTGTTCGTAGACAGCCTGACTGCTGCCCATCGACTGATACAGTTCGAGGGCTATGGCAGCATTGAAACCCGTCATGCGGGTCAGGGCTATGGTGTAGTAAATCTCTTGATCTGACATGGGCAGTGTTTGATGATGGGCTGCTTGGTGGTTTTTGTCTTACAGATAGGGTGCAAAAGCACGGTCGTACTCGTCGCTTTCGCCCAGGCGGCCATTGATGAGGCACACCAGCATGTTCTTGCTCTTGAAGCAGATGGTCTCGTCTGAAGCCCGATAGATGTCTTGATGGAAAATGTACTTGAATCCGTCCTTTTCCAGCCAGAGTCGCGAGATGAACTCGTCGTCACAGCGCAAGGGTGTCTTGTATTCTAACTGCATGCGTGCTACGACGGCATCGATGCCGCGTGCATGCATCTCGGCAAAGCTCAGTCCGCACTTCTTCAGGAACAGATGGCGCGTGTGCTCAGTGTAGTGCAGGTAGTTGGCATTGTTGACGATGCCCTCGATGTCGCACTCATAGTCGCGTACCTCCATGCGGGTTTCAAAAACATATTTTCTCATTGTATTGTTGCTTTATAAATGTCTTTATTTCCTTTTCAAGTATTCGTAGCCTATGCGACAGCGCAGGCAGTCCTTGCGGTCGCAGTATTCCTTTTTCAGTTGGATGAGCGCCTGTGAGTCGCCTGCCGTCTTGACTTCCAACCCACACTCCTGCCACATGCGGATGATGTGGTTTTGTTCGGCCTTGAGCTGTTCGAGTAAGTCGAAGGCACGGTCGCAAAGTGCTTCGCGGGCGGAATGTCGGCCGTAGGCAAAGAGAATGGGGATGCAGGTGTTGATGATTAGCAGGTTCATGGAGAATGGCGACAGATGCTTGGCATTGCGCACACTCTCAGAACCAAAGGTGTAGTGAGTTTCCCAATAGGGAGTCACCTGCGTTCGCAACCGTTCACAGAGACTCACAGTGTCCACGCACTCGATGAGTTGAGAGAAACCGGCTTTCTGCTGATAGTAGAGGTTGGCCAGTTGCGAGATGCGGATATGTGGGAAGTTCTGCGGACGTAGCCTGAGAAAGCGCCACAGCTTGTAGTCCATCGGTTGAAGCGAGAACTTATGTGCCAGATATTGGTATTCGTTGCGCAGCTTGGCGAAATAGCCTTCGTTCAGGGCTGCTTTCTGGTATTTCTCAGGAACGGCTTCCAGTTCTAGGAGTCCAGCCTGGCCTAAGAAGATGGCCTCTATCTGAAACAGGTTGTCGCGGTGTTTGCATACCGCCTGGAGGGGTATGTGGCGTGCCCATTCCTCAAAAGCCTCGCCGTTGATGCCAAAACCGTAGTTTCGCGCCAGCGTGATAAAGTAGGCCTCCTCCCATGAACCATTGGCTTGCCTGACACGTTGTTGGATGGCGTTGGTCTTCTGCTCCAGGCGTTCTGTCTGCAGGGCTGCCATCCATGAGTGGATGGTCAGCTTGGTCAGTTCAGGGATGATGCGATAGCAGGGAGGGTAGGAGTCTGTCTTCAGCAGCTCTTCATAGTTGTTGCTCACTGTTTCAGGAACAGCCATCACCACTTGCGGCACGAAGTCGCCTCGCGAAGTCTGCACGTCACGGTCGGCCTCGCCCACAATGTGCAATACGACGTTGTCGTAGTTGGCATCCGTATGGTGGCCGTGCTGGTACCAGTGTGACGAGCGGTCGTGAATCTCGACGTTGCCCACCCACAGCGTACCGCCAATCTTTATCTTGGCATTGAAGAAATCAGGTCCTGCGTTGCGGTTATGCAGTCCAGGGTCCAGTACCTCGACGATGCGCCCGTCAGTGGTCTCCAGTCCTGTGACAGGCCATAGCTTATGTTTCCAGCAGTAGTGTAACAGTTGCTCCATGAGTGTTATTCTTATTCTGTACGTTTGACCACCAGCTTGTTATTGACAAAACCTGCAAAGGACTCGAACATCTGACGAAGTGCAGGGTAGCTCTTGCTGTCGTGGGTTATCTTGTTCACGTTGAACTGATAGTGTATCTGAAGTTTCCCTTCCGACACGTTGGTGATCAGGCGGGCTTCCACGCTCTTGTCTGGGGTTGACATGACTAACCGTTCTGGTTTCTCGGCCAGTGTGTAACCTTCAGGCAGTGTAACGTTGACAGTGGTCGTCTGGGTAGTCAGGTAGGGGAATTCAACAGGCATCAGGCGCTCCTCCTCCGTGAACGGATTCTCCTTGATGGGTGGTACTGGGAAGGGGCAGAAACTTATCTGGCCGTTATTGACTTCCCCTTGGTAGTTAAAGGTAGAGTCCTCCTTGACACTGGGGGTAAAGTCAGTACTCTTTCCCTGACGGTGTTGCAGGGCGTCAATGCCTTCATAGAGGACGGTTTGTGTACCCTTCACGCTACCGTCAGCCGACAGCGTGGCTTCAATGACTGTTGTCGTCTTGGCTTTCGACAGCTTCTGCAGGTTCACCCACTTCTCTCTCTTTTGCTTGGTCACCAGTCTGGCACGTTCTACCAGCAGGGGTGGGGGCAGTACGTTGAGGTAGCCGCCTGCCGACGAGGCGTCGACATACACATAGTTGTTGTTGTCGCCTATGATTCCTACAACAAATGTCGTGAGTTTCATAAACGAGGGGAAGTTATAGGGCAGCAGACCTTGGTCGCGAGTGCGCAACACTACTGGGACAGCTTCCAGTCCTACACTCTTGCATGACTGGATGAGCAGCAGGTTGATGTCCGCATTTGAACCACTGCCTTCCTGCAGCGTTTCGCTGCTTTTCCTTGGCCACATATTGTATTGTCCGTTCCATTTGACTCGGCTCGTCACCAGTCTGAACACAGCAGCAGCACGTTCGTTCAGGCTGGCTATGTCGGCAATCTTGGCCTCTTCCAGCTCCTTTTGCAGCGGGCTGCGCTGATTCAGACGCTTTCCCAGGTCGTCGTCGTCCATGATCATCTGGTCAACCTGTTCCCAGGTCTTGGTGTAGTCCATATACATGGTGCGCGGCAAGCTGAAGCCTTTCAGCTCCATAGAGATTCCCGCATAGTAGTCGTGCTCGTTCCAGACGTATTTGTCCTTGGGCATAGCCTTCAGGTTTTGTCCTATGCAGGTATAGTTGTTCGTCTTGAGGTGGACGGGGGCTGCCAGCGGGTCGCTTTCCAGCTTATAAACCATCGTTCCTGTCACGCATTGGCAGTTGAGGCGCTGGATGCCATGTTCTTCCATATTGTAAATAAGGTAGCCAGGAACGTTGATTTTAAGGCGGGCGTATGCTACGGGAATATCGCTTTGGGCATACCAGTCGTGAACCATGTTGAACAGCTCGCTGTGGATGCTGTACTCGCACTCGATGACCGTACCTTCCTTCACGTCAGGCACGGTGAACCTCAGCTGGTTGTGCTGGTCGTCCAGATGTTCCTTGACAGCGTCACGCTTGTTCAGCGTGCTCTTGACCGTCTTGTTGCCAACTAGGTTGTAGGCCACAACTTTCAAGTCCTCCACGCTTTCGTCGCTGAAACTGCTCAGGGCATTCTCGATGTTTGAGCCCATATCCGTGAACTCGTCTTTCACGTCGCCTGTCTTCACGGAGAACTTGGCTACCTTGATCCTATTTCTTTCGTCGTCTACTTTATAATAAGGTATTGTCATAGTGGCCACTCGCGCCCCCTCGGGCTTGAGCACCTTGATGCGTATTTTCTCATAATAGTCCAGCACGTACCCCATCTGCTCGATGGTGTAGTTGACGTCAGTCAGACGGCAGAGCACAACGGCTTCTGCATTGGGGTCTGACTCATAGGTGGTCATCTCCAGTTCTTCCTTAGTGGGTTTGCCGAATTTCATGTTGACTGCCTGCTGGGCAGTAGCCGTAAGCCATGCCGAAGCAAGCAGTAGGAATAGCGTACGTGTTCGTATATTCATTGTTCCAGTTTTTTGGTTTATTGACTATTCAAGTGCAAAGTTAATAAAAAATTGACAAATGACGGCTATTTAGCTGTGAATTTATGGCCTTGTCCCTTTTCGAATCATCGTCAGCGCTATCACGCCCGCCAAAACATTGGCAACGAAGGAGGCTGCTATCAGTAGTAAGATGATGACCAGTCCAACATAGGGCGAAATTCCTCCTAACAGCATGCCGGCATACAACATCGGCATGACCATCACCAAGGGTTGAGCCAACAACACGACGGCACCTACGACAACCATCTGCCCCACCGTCGCACCAAATATGGTCAGCATTCGCCGCAGCATCTTCCTGTCGACAAAGGCCAGTGCCAATATCGCTACAACCACTACAACCGCTATCAGGGCCGCACCCCATAAAGAAATCTCTTTTACTATCATCTTGTTTAATTATTGTTATCTGGTAAATTTTTTGCAAAGATACGAAAAAACGAGAGAAAAGCAGAAGGAAAACTATTATTCTTTTCATTAAGAAAAATAATTGCTACCATTAATGCTAGCAATTTTTATATTTAATGCTCGCAATTTCTACCCTTAAAGCCCGCCTGCCCACATCTTCTACTGGACCATATGAATGTACGAAAATTTCATGACCATATACACATTGACGCAGTTACGCTGTTACGCAGTTACGCAGTTACTTTACCGTCAGCGGAGTTCATTACAGTCACTTATCGACAACACAGAGCAAGCTTCATTTACCATCAGAGCAGCTTCACTTATCTATATATATTATTATATATTATATTATAT
>JAFVGN010000013.1 GCA_017474925.1 Prevotella sp.
CCATTTGTTAAAGGTTATCGCTCTGCCACCGCGTAGCCTTAAAAAAGCCCATCGCGTCGTCCCGCGATACCATTTGTTAAAGGTTATCGCTCTGCCACCGCGTAGCCTTAAAAAAGCCCATCGCGTCGTCCCGCGATACCAAAACCCACAAAAGGTTGTCGGTCTCTGCAACCTTTTGTTTTAGCCTCTCCCCCTTGACGGGGGCAGAGGTTTGGAGAGGAGGTGGGCCCTCCTTAGGATAAGGAGGGGCGGGTGGTTGTGAAAAGAACCCTTTAAGGGTGAAGGGGACTGGGGATGTTCGAAAAGAACCCTTTAAGGGTGAAGGGGACGGGGGATTTCGAAAAAGACAATTCCTTTTGGTTCTTTTCGAAAAGAACACATCAGTCAACCGATGGAGCAGTGAGCACAAAGCAAAACTCGCTTTAACTTTGTCGAGTCGTGAGAGAGGTCGACAGTAGGTCAAGGTTATTCCATAGCATTCTTGATGCACTCCACAATATACTTCACATCCTCATCACTAACATACGGCCCTGCCGGCAAGCACATACCTATTTTGAATATCTCTTCAGAAACTCCATTGACATACGCCACACTGTTTTCGTAGGTTTCACAAGTGAACCCTGAACCTTTAACCGTGAACCCTGAACCCTTTCTGTACACCGGCTGCTTGTGCATAGGCTTCCATACCGGCCTTGCCTCAATCTGGGCTTTATCGAGAGCCACACGCAATGCCTCTACGTTATCATTCGGCTGGCAGTCCGTTATTGCCGACGAAGCCGCATGAATCACACCTGCTGCACCACCCACGGCACCCGTCACGATGGTCTTGTAGGCATTCTCCTGCCCCTTAATCCTCATATCCGGATCCAGCGTTATCGTACATAGCCAGTAGTTGCTGTCGTAGACAGCGGTTTCAGGTTTCACGTTAAAGGTTTCAGGACTTGAACCTTGAACCTTTGAAGTCTGCGAATGAGCGAGTGGAGAACCAAGCTCGTTTGAGTTGTCCCGAGCGTGAGCAGACTCGCCTGAAAGGCAACCTTGAACCGGCTGCGAGTGCACGGTAATACCGGGAACTCCAGCCAGCAACTCTTCATACAACTTCTGAACCTTCTTATGATGAGCAATATGATCATTCACCACCGTCATTTGGCCGCGTCCGATACCCGCACAGATATTCGACATACGGTAGTTATACCCAATCTTCTCGTGCTGGTAGTACGGATAGCTCTCGCGATACTGTGTCGCGTACATCATAATCTCGCGCCACTCGTCCTCATTCTCGGTAATCAGTGCTCCCCCCACCCGACATCGTAATCATCTTGTTACCATTGAACGACAGCACACCATACTTGCCGAACGTACCAAGCACCTGGCCGTTAAATTTAGAGCCAAAGCCCTCAGCAGCATCCTCAATCACAGGAATCTCGTATTTGTCCGCAATCTCCATGATACGGTCAATCTTGTACGGCATACCGTAGAGAACCACAGGTACAATCGCCTTCGGGTACTTACCCGTCTTCTCCTTGCGGTCCTTGATAGCCACCTCCAACAGTTCCGGATCCATGTTCCAAGTATCCTTCTCCGAGTCAATGAACACAGGTTTAGCACCAAGGTAAGTAATAGGATGTGACGATGCACAGAACGTGAACGACTGTACACACACCTCATCACCAGGCCCCACGCCACACGCTATCAGCGCCAGATGAACGGCAGAAGTTCCAGACGACAGCGCCACCACCCGCTTACTGGCAAGGTCATTTCTAATTTCTAATTTCTCATTTCTCATTTGGGAACAAACGAAACGCTCGAGTTCCTTCTCGAATGCGTTTACGTTTGGGCCCAACGGTACCACCCAGTTCGTATCAAACGCCTCTTTGATATACTTCTGTTCAATCCCCTCGTCCGACATATGCGCCAGACAAAGGTAAATACGTTTTCTTTCTGCCATATATTTTTTTGTGTTTACTATTATCTTAAACCAACAAAGGGTCATCACTCATGCGATGACCTATGTGTCAGGAACTGATCCCTGACACAACTGATTCAAAAACTATGATTATTTACAAGATTCCAGATACTCCTCAGGCGAAAGTACTGTCACGCCCGACTCAGTATCAGTAGGATAAGGAATCATTGAATGTTAGCAGCATTTCACAAGAAGCCTTCTTGGCCAGTTCAAACTGGCATCCGTCTTCAATATTCTTGAACTGCATGTTTCTCACGCCACGAAGTAGCGACTCCCTGTCATGCTCAGCTACTGCGATTGTGTTAAGTATCTGCTCCATGATATCACGTAGGGCTTTCACCCTACTTTCGCCTTGCAGCCCCATCTGCTTTCGTAGCATTTTGTCCACAAGAAAGACCATTGTATAAAAGCTGCCAGCCGACATGAACAAAACATCTCCTTCGCCACGAAGATGCTCAAAAAGTTGCTTGGCTATTGCGTATTTCTCACGAACAGCGAAATACTCCAAAATCACATTTGTGTCCAGAAGAATATTCATATGCCGTATTTTTCAAGCATAGCCTCTTCCCGCAGTTCATCCCACGAGAAGTCATCACTAACCTTTCCAAATATGCCACCCATCTTGAAAAAGCCTTCAGAATCGTTCTTAAGTGCTGCCAGACGTTCCAGGAACATCTCGGATTCTATACCCTTCTTGGCTTTCGCTTCAGCCTCATCTGCATACTCCACCATAGCCTTATGCAACACAGTCTCAATCCACCTGTTCATGGCTTTTTCACCATCGAATAGTGACTTCATCCGGTTTACCACCTGGTCATCCATCTTAACATTTAATGTACACATGGCATTTAATCTTTATATTCGACTGCAAAAATACGATTTTTACTTGAAAACGCCAAATGTTTGCCGCTTTTTCATGCGGATATGTAATCCACTTGCAGATTCTCTGAGCGCAGCCGTTTGAAAACATCATCGCGTCGTCCCGCGATACCATTTGTTAAGGTTATCGCTCTGCCACCGCGCAGTCTTAAAAAAGGGCAATTATATAGGGTTTGACCCTAAATAACCACTTATACATATAAAAGTTCAGCTTACGCTGGACTTTTTTCGTATCTTTGCTATAGGGTATGTCCTGACTTTCTTTTGCTGGACGGATGCGTATGCCTCTATGGCAAAAGGGATGTTCTGGGAATCGTTGAAAAAAGAGCAAGTTTCTATCTCCTTGTTTCTCTTCACACCATAGACATACCAGGCTGTAGGGTCAAACTCCTTCTTGACAACGGGGGGGGTCCTTCTCCTGATGGAGCATCCGGTTGGTGCTCAGACTGCGCAACCGACGATAATTTCTGGTAATCTTTTGGCACGGCTCCGCCGCATGCCCCCCGTTTTCACTTTGAGCCTCAACATGAGTTATTAACGCATTAGAGTCTTCTTGCATACTCATTATCTGACTGTTACGCCAGTGCGTCTTGAAAACAGCGAAGCTCAAAATGGAAACTCGGTCGAAGATGACCCAAGAATACAAAAAGAGCGTGAACCTCACTCTGCCCGTCCAACTCTTAGGCCTGCGAAAACCTTTCTTGTAAACAGACAGAATTCATGCTCACGCCGTTGATTATATGTTCACACCCGTGAAGTGTGCGGAGGCCCAGAAAGAGCCTCACCACACACTGACGGGGCGTTATATAACCACGTCCTAAGCATCCACTCTGCAATGTCTTTGACAGGATTGTTGAAATTCGCAGTTTCAAGAGTCCAAAAACACGCGTTGTAAGACGCTGTACCAATAAAAATTGCGCCCACACCTTCACTGCCCTAATGGGCAAGTACGGCGTGATAGCGGGTGCAAAGGTACAAAATTTTTCTCACATACCTATTTTATTATGAAGGAAAATACAAAAATTTATTATGAAGGAAAATACAAAAAAAAAATGAATTATGCCCAATTCTTCATGATTTATTTTGTACCTTTGCAGCCAACATGAAGATTAAATCTGAAAGCATACAAAGGTTCTTGACTGTCATTTTGCTGTCTGTTTGTCATCTGGCAGCATGGGGAGATGAGCCCCTGATTGAATATAACGGCGACCACTACGTCATTAACGTAGAGGCCCTGAATCCCGACAGTGAGATGGCGCTGATAGACGTGCTATATATGTGTCCGGAACTGATGCCGGAGAATGGCAAGACCCTTGGAGAAAACTACATCCTGTGTGTGGACAACATAGACTTGTTTCTGGACAACGAGACATTCCTGGAGATGGTGAAAGCCTGCGAAGTGGAACGTATACTCGTTTATACGAATCCCTCTGTATCACAAGGTGTGGGAGGCTCTGACGGCATCATTAACGTTTACTTCAAGAAACCTGCCTCTGGCGACACGACGGGTAAAGCGGTATTAGAAGGCAGTACGTATGGCAATGGAAAGCTATATACCGATGCTACTACCCAACAGCATCAAATCAACATGAAAGGCTATGCCCTGGTCAACTCATACTTTGCCAAGGCAAGCACCGACGAAGGCGGCACCCTCATCTCTCGACGTTTCGAGCAAAACGCCCATGTGAGCCTGGACTGGGACATGACTCCTGTGGACAATCTGGTCATCAAACTGTTCCAACAATTTTCAGACTGGAACGACAAGCACGAGCATGCTATTTTCACCTACGATGTACCAGAAATAGAACGTCTGCAGTCGCTTACCGCAAGCTACACCCATACGCTGAACGACCAAGAAGCGACGATACTGGCAGAAGCGGGAAGTTCCTTCAACAACGATACGAAAGCAGGTGTGTCGATGTACTATAACACGCCCTATTTCTATACAGAACTGAACACACCATTCCTCTTGGACGGACTCTGGATGTTGGCGGGATGGGAAATCAGCTATAACAACATTTGGGTCAAGCGACTGAATCGCCAGCAGTATTTGAAGAACGACCTCTACGTGCAGTTTGACTATAACCACGGGCCATGGGTCATTACCCTTGGCAATCGCTTCACCATGCTGGACTACTGGTACAAATATAGTGATAGTGAAGAAGACAAGCAATGGAAACACCACAGGAATGCCAACAACTTCCTTGTCAGCCTGGGCTACAAATGGGGGCGTCACTATGTTCAAGGTTCCTTCAACCGCGACTTCTTCGTCCCTACCATAGATGACTTCTACGAGGATGTTTCCGACCAGTCGAGTCTCAACCTGCACTACCAGACCAACTTAATATGGCGCACGGAATTGCGCTATTCCTACCAGAAACGGAACTTGGCACTGGTGGGCAGCGTCATTCACAGCTGGATGACGGATACGCCCACAGCCCATGAAAGACTGACGGGTATAAGGACTTCGGTGACGTGGCACAAAGGGGCTTTCAGACTGACAGGAGGTGTCAATTATTATCACAATCATATTGGAAGCTATGAGCAAATTCCTGCCTCCAATGACAACTATGTCATCCTTAAACTTGTTCCATCCTTGCTGTTAGGCAAAGGTCTGCGCCTTTCCTCCAAACTACTCTACCATAGCGGAGAAAAGGAGTATGGCCAACCTGCCCATCTCTATGCCTCCATCAAGGCAAACAAAGACTTGGGACGCCATTGTAACATTTATGCCGAATTCCACGATATAGCAGGTACGCCCAAAATATCTTACCTACAAATACCCGATGGTTTTCACAACCGGGCACTCACACTCGGATTGACATACCGTTTTTGATTTTTTATTACAAATATTGATTCATGCTTAAGCCACTATTCAACCAACGCAAGGCTCTTCGCTTCCGACAGTTTACACGGAAGGGATATGCCTTGTTTGCTTGTCTGGGACGAGTGGTCACCATTGGTGTACTGAGCGTAGCCACCCTGCAGTCGGCAACTGCCGCCCATCGTCACGTCAGCACGGACGAGGTGAGTAACGACACAACACGCGTTACGGACAAAGAGGCGACACTCGACGATGTGGAGGTGACGGGATCACGTGCCCCACTGGCACTTGGACAAGCTGCGAGAATGGTTACTGTACTAAGCCGCGAGGACATTCAGGCGGCGCCTGTACAAAGTATTAATGATTTGCTGAAACTGGCAGTCGGTGTCGATGTCCGGCAACGAGGTCCGTTAGGTGCCCAGACTGACATCGGCATCCGGGGCAGCACGAGTGAGCAGATAACCATCCTGCTCAACGGCATCAACATCTGCGACCCCCAGACTGGCCACAACACCTTTGACATACCTTGCGACATCAGCGACATCGAGCGCATTGAGGTGCTGGAGGGGCCGGCAGGTCGAATCTATGGGACTTCATCGCTGGCAGGAGCCATCAACATCGTCACACAAAAACACGCGCAACGAGAGGTGACCGATGAGAAATGGCTCGGTGAAGGAAGGCTGGAAGGGGGCTCCTATGGCTACTTACAGACTGCTGCACGCATAGCTTATCGTCAGGCTTTTTACTCTCACATGAGCGCATCGTATACGCGATCTGACGGATATAGCCGTTCGAAAGCGGGAGCACTAAACAGTGACTACAAGGGAGGCAAGATGTTCTATCAAGGAGGCTATGAGCACGAGAAAGCCCGTCTGGACTGGCATGTAGGCCTCAGCACAAAGGGGTTTGGATCGAATACTTTCTATAGTGCCAAATTCGACGAGCAATACGAGAATACCACCAAGATCTATACTGCCCTGCAGAGCGAGACGAAGGGACGGATTCACTTCAAGCCTTCCATCTACTGGAACCGTTCGTACGACCGCTTTGAGCTGATACGCGGAACAGAAGAGAAAGTACCCTTCAACTATCACCGCACCGATGTCTTCGGCATCAACCTGAACTGTTTTTTCGACTGGTCTGCCGGCCGTACGGCCTTAGGGACCGAGTTCCGCAACGAGGATATCGTAAGCACCAATCTGGGGGAACCGCTGGACCATCCCTTCAACGTCTACAAAACAGGCCTCAACCGCACGAACATGAGTTTCCATCTGGAACACAATGTGCTGCTCAGGCGTTTTACTTTGTCAGCAGGTCTGATAGTCGTGAAGAACACATGGAACGAGATGCCTTTCACCGTCTATCCTGGCATTGACGCCAGTTTTCGGTTGGGGGACAACTGGAAGGTATATGCATCATACAACGAGTCACTACGCATGCCGTCATTCACAGAACTATACTACAACGTAGGCGGGCATCAAGCCGACAAGTACTTGAAACCCGAAGAGCTACGAGCCATTGAAGGCGGTGTGAAGTACCATGTGCGCTGGTTCTCGGTCAAGGCAGACATCTTCTATCACCACGCGCGCAACATGATTGACTGGGTGATGGACACCCGCCATGCTGATGCCATCTGGCAGAGCATGAACCATACGAAGATCAATACCTTCGGACAAGAAATGAGTTTGGATTTCCAGCATTCCGCTGTTCACTTCCAGCTGGCATATTGTCATCTGCACCAAAACAAGGACGAGCTACCCTATCTACAATCGCAATACTCGCTGGAATATCTGCGTCACAAGGTAACCGCCCAGCTACAGACGGCCCTCTTCGCACGGTTGTATCTGACCCTGGACTACCGTTGGCAAGACCGCATGGGTTCGTATACCGATACTGTGGGAAATGTACAAGACTACCGCCCCTACTCGGTCATAGACGGTCGCCTGACCTGGGACGAGGACACCTTTTCTATATATATAGGAGGGAACAACCTGACCAACCACTCATACGTCGACTATGGCAACGTGCCCCAGCCAGGTTGCTGTTTTGTGGCAGGAGCCAGAATGCGAATCGGCCAATAGGCGACAAGAACCTGTCAATCCAGGCAGAAGTCAAGGGCGGCTGTTATCTGATCTTTGTCCAGATGCTGGCCGATGAATACAAGTTTCTGCATACGGTCACCATATTGCTCATCCCAGTCGCGACGCAACTGAGGGTTCTGCATCATCATCAGCTGAAGCTCGTCCTGAGGCATGGTAGCATACCACTGGCCTGCATTGCGTAACGACACCTGACGGCCAGCCTGCTCAAAGACGTAACAGATGTCTTCCTCGCCCTTGAAGTAGCAGATGCCTTTTGCACGGATGATGCTCTTGGGCCACTTTCGTGCAACGAACTCGTCGAAGAGTCCAAGATTCAAGGGACGACGGGCATAGTACACAAAGGTACCAATGCCATACTCCTCGGCCTCACCCTCATCATGATGATGATCGTGGTGATGGTGATGATCGTGGTGCTCATGATGCTCATGGTGCTCGTGATGGTGATGTCCATCCTCGTCATCATCGTCGTCATCATCGTCGTGGTGGCCTTCCAGTTCCTGAATCCAGGCGGCAGAGGTGGCTACTTCCTCGAAATTGAACTTTTCGGTATGGATGATCTTTTCCAAATCGACATTGCCATAGTCGCATTCAATAATATCTGCCTTGGGCTGGATGGCACGGATGATGCGGTGCACCTGAGCCAACTCGTCCTTCGATATTTCGGAGGCTTTGTTCAGCAGGATGATGTTGCAGAACTCAATCTGCTGGATGACCAGATTCTCAATATCCTCCTCATCGATGTTCTGACGCAGCAAATCGTTACCGCTACCGAACTCGTCACGCATACGCAAGGCATCGACTACCGTCACGATACAGTCAAGTTGCAGATAGCCATCCTTCACGTATTCCGGTCCGAGGGTGGGAATGTTAACAATGGTCTGTGCGATGGGAGCTGGCTCGCAAATACCGCTGGCCTCGATGACGATATAGTCAAAACGCTTCATGGACGTTATGTCACGTAACTGCTCCACCAGGTCCATTTTCAGGGTGCAACAGATACAACCGTTTTGCAGGGCTATCAGCGAGTCATCCTTCTGACCTACCACTCCACCCTTCTCTATCAAGTCGGCATCGATGTTCACCTCACCGATGTCATTGACAATAACGGCAAATTTGATACCCTGTTGATTCTGCAGAATACGGTTCAGCAAGGTGGTCTTGCCACTGCCCAGATAACCCGTGAGCAGCAATACGGGAATGTTCTTGATAGTCATATCTTCTGTTCTTCTTTTTTATTTTGGCGTGCAAAGTTAAACAAAATATCGGAGTTTTGCAAACTCAGCCTTACATTATTTAAAAAGGTACGCAAAAAAGTATTAAAATATGACCTATGTACTATGTACTATGAAGTAAATTTCGTACCTTTGTAGCTGTTTAAATTTGAAAGTTTAATTATTCGAATTATTAATATTAGCATTATGACAATCAACGAAATGAATTTTGCCGGTAAGAAGGCAATTGTACGTGTAGATTTTAACGTACCTCTGGACGAGAATGGTAAAATAACTGACGACACCCGCATCCGCGGTGCTCTTCCCACCCTGAAGAAGATTCTGGCTGACGGTGGTGCTGTCATCATCATGTCGCACATGGGCAAGCCCAAAGGCAAGGTGGATATGAAGAAATCGCTGGGTCAGATTCGCGAGGCCGTTGAAAAGGCATTAGGCGTTCCCGTGGCTTTTGCTCCCGACTGCGCCAAGGCTCAGGAGCAGGCTGCTGCCCTGAAGATGGGTGAAGCCCTGTTGCTGGAGAACCTGCGTTTCTATCCTGAGGAGGAAGGCAAGCCTGTAGGCGTTGAGAAGGGAACTCCTGAATACGACGAAGCCAAGAAGGCCATGAAAGCCAGCCAGAAGGAGTTTGCCAAGACACTGGCTTCCTATGCTGACTGCTATGTGATGGACGCCTTTGGTACTGCTCACCGTAAACACGCATCCACCGCTGTCATTGCCGACTACTTTGATGCTGACAACAAGATGCTCGGTCTGCTGATGGAAAAAGAAGTACAGGCTGTTGACAACGTGCTGTCAAACATTAAGCGTCCGTTCGTTGCCATCATGGGAGGATCGAAGGTATCTTCTAAGATTGGTATCATTGAGAACTTGCTGGGCAAGGTTGACAAGCTCATTCTCTGCGGTGGTATGACCTATACTTTTGCCAAGGCTCATGACGGTGAAATCGGTGACTCTATCGTTGAGCTCGACAAGCTGGATGTAGCTCTGGGCGTAGAGGCTCTGGCCAAGAAGAACGGTGTTGAGCTGGTTCTGGGAACTGACTGCACAGCCACCAATGGTTTGGACTTCGATACCATGACTGTAAAGCCCGGTTCAGAAATCATCAACTGCCCCAGCGACAAGGTTCCTGCAGGTTTCGAGGGTGTGGATGCCGGTCCTGAGAGCCAGAAGGCATTCGCTGATGCTATCGAGGGTGCCAAGACTATCCTGTGGAATGGTCCTGCCGGTGTCTTCGAGTGCGACGATTTCACAGCCGGAAGCCGCGCTATTGGCGATGCTATTGCCAAGGCTACTGCCGAGGGAGCTTTCTCACTCATTGGTGGTGGTGACTCTGTGGCTTGCGTCAACAAATTTGGCCTGGCCGATCAGGTAAGCTACATCTCTACTGGTGGCGGTGCCCTGCTCGAAGCTATTGAGGGTAAGGTGCTCCCAGGTGTAGCAGCCATCAAAGGCGAATAATCTTTGACCCCAGTGCAAAGAACTGATTTAAAAGCAAACGGAATGAAACACATTCTTATATTATTAGCGATGGTCGCAGCTCTTACAGCTTGCGGCCATCGTGCTTCTGACGGCAACGCACAGCAGTTTGCCGTAGACAGCATCGGACTGGATCGAGAGGACTCAACAACCTGTATCAAGATCAGCGTAGACTGGCCCACGAGTGGCAACAAGGCATTGCAAGACAGCATTCGCCAGTACATTTGTGAGGAACTGGCTGTCAAGCCATACGAGGAAGGGAAACCGGAGGCAAAGATATACGATGACGGAAAAAGCGCCATCGAGGCAACCTCCAAGGAAAACTACGAGTTTATGCAGACCAGAAAAGAGGAAGCCAACAGCGAAGGATGGGGTCAAGGCATGCAGTTCTCGCTTTATATAAACATCTTGAAGATGGACGAGAGCGACACGTACGTAACCTATTTATCGAAGAACGAAGGCTTTATGGGTGGTGCCCACGGCTATGCGCTGGCAACAGGTCAGACTTTTCGCAAGAGCGACGGCAAGCGGATTGGCTACAGTACGGAATACAACCAAGAGACAGAAAGCTTTGAAATCAAGAACCAAACACTTTTTGCCGATACGAAGTCACCCAAGCTGGCAGCTCTCATCAAGGAAGGTGTGCGCAGCTACTTCACGGATTTCGATGAGGACGTGTCTTCCGACGAGCGTCTAAAGGACATACTCAATGGTGTGGACGACGTGAACAACATTCCGCTTCCAAGTGACGCACCCTGCTTCACTAAAGAAGGACTTTCCTTCTGTTACCAGCAGTACGAGATAGCTCCCTACGCCGTAGGATTGATCAGCTTCACGATACCCTATGCTGAGATTCGTCCTTTCCTGACAGCTGACGCCCAAGATTTGATAAAATAAAACGATTACGTTTAATATTTCATAATTCATGATTCGTCATTCGTAATTATTTATTATCTTTGCATCGTAAAACTATTTAAAACTAAAAAATATGAGCAAGAAATTTCTAATTGGAGACCGCACGAAGGACGAGTGGATTTCTGTACTGGACACTGAGAACAAGAAACTGGAGTTTACCAACCATCTGGCATCAGCCAAGGAGTTCAAGGGTTTCGAGGACACCAAGAATGAGCTGAAGAAGTTGATAGAACAGACTGGAGGCTATTTCCAGGACCTTCAGGTTTATGTCCTGGGAGAAGACAACAAAGCTCACCGTCCGGACGAACGCGACATGATGCCGTGGTAAAGTGAAGAATAGTAGCATGCAATATCGAAAATTAGGAAAAACAGGATTAGAGGTGTCGGAGCTGGGCTTCGGCGCCTCTTCGTTGGGTGGTGTATTCCATTCTTTCAACGAGAACCGAGGCATTGATGCCGTGTTTGCTGCCGTCGAGGCTGGCATTAACATCATTGACGTGTCACCCTATTACGGTCACTACAAGGCAGAGACCGTGCTGGGCAAGGCCCTGAAGGACATTCCTCGCGACAAGTTCTATCTCTCTACAAAGGTGGGTCGTTACGGTAAGGACGGTGTCAACACCTGGGACTACTCTGCCCGTCGTGCCAAGGAAAGTGTCTACGAGAGCTTAGAACGTCTGCACATCGACTATATAGACATTATCAATGTTCACGACATTGAGTTCCAAGGCCGTATGGAAGGTGGACTGCAGAAGGTAGTCGACGAGACACTACCTGCCCTACACGAACTGAAGAGCGAAGGAGTTGTCCGCCATGTGGGCATTACCGACTTGCAACTGGAGAACCTACAATGGGTCATTGAGCACTCAGAGCCGGGAATGGTGGAAAGCGTCATGAACTTCTGTCACTACTGTCTTTGTGATGACAAGCTGATTGACTTTCTCGATTTCTTTGAAGAGCGCGGCATCGGTGTACTTTCAGCATCCCCCTTCTCGATGGGGCTGTTGACAGAACGCGGTGTACCCGACTGGCATCCGGCACCCAAGCCATTGGTGGAGGTCTGCAAGAAAGCAGCCGACTACTGCAAGACGAAAGGCTACCCCATTGAGAAGCTGGCCATGCAGTTCTCGTGCTCCAATCCCCGCATCGCCTCGACGGTATTTAGCACCACGCGTCCAGAAGCCATCAAGACCAATCTTGATTATCTGTCAGAACCGATGGACGAGCAACTGGTTCGTGAAGTGCGTGACATCATAGGTGACCAACAGCGTGTCAGCTGGGCAAATACTTAGGATATCAACAGTTGCGTTATGACTACCATTATTGATGCACATGCACATCTGTGGCTGAATCAGGATACCATTGTCAATGGTTTCCCTATTTACCAACTGGAGCCTAATCGTAGCCGTTCGCTGTTCTTTGGCGAGGAGCGACAAATGCTGCCGCCTTGGATGACTGACGGCCAGAATACCGCAGAACGGTTTCTGTCGAACATGGACTATGCGCAGGTCTCTGCTGCCGTCATCACACAGGAGTTCATCGACGGTCTGCAGAACAGCTATCTCATGCAAGTGCAGCGTCGCTATCCTGAACGTTTCTTTTGTTTTGGCATGCCTGAAACACGCCAACCAGGTTTCCTTGATGAGGCAAAAAGCCTGATCCAAGAAGGCTTCCGCGGTATCAAGATTCCTGCCGCCCGATTGCCACAGCAGTTTCTGAATGACGAGATGATGCAGATGTTCTGCCTGATGGAGCAGCATGGTATCATCCTCGGCATCGAACTGGCTGACGGTGATGCGCAGGTGTCCCAGATGGAAGAAGTCATCCAGCAATGCCCACTATTGAAGATTGCCATCGGCCACTTCGGCATGGTGACACGTCCCAACTGGATGAGCCAGATACGTCTGGCCCGCCACAAGAACGTCTACATCGAGAGCGGTGGTATCACTTGGCTCTTCAACGACGAGTTCTACCCTTTCCCATCGGCCATTCGTGCCATCCGTGAGGCTGCCGATGCCGTTGGTATGGAGAAACTGATGTGGGGTTCGGACTATCCACGCACCATCACAGCCATCACCTACCGCATGTCGTACGACTTCGTCACTAAGAGCAAGGATCTGACGGACGGTGAGAAGCGTCTATTCCTCTCAGACAACGCAAAAATGTTCTTTGGATTCGGAGACTTAATAGAATTACCGTATATTAAAAATATGAGCGAATGAAAGCAATACAAATTACCGAACCTTCCGTGATGAAGGTTGTAGACATGGAGAAGCCTCTGTGTGGCGCTGACGAGGTGCTGCTGAAGATTCACTATGTCGGCTTTTGCGGTAGTGACCTGAACACCTACCGCGGACTGAACCCCATGGTGAAGATGCCCGTTATTCCTGGGCATGAGATTGGTGCCGAGATAGCCGAGACAGGGGCTAACGTACCAGCCCACCTGAAGCAGGGCATGGCCGTCACCGTCAATCCCTATACCAACTGCGGACATTGTCCCTCTTGCAAAAACCGTCGCTACAACGCCTGCGAGCATAATGAGACACTCGGTGTACAGCGCAATGGCGCCATGCGCGAATATATTGCCTTACCTTGGCAGAAAGTGATCCCCATCGGAAACATTACCGTCGAGCATGCAGCCATTATCGAACCGATGTCTGTTGGCTTCCATGCCGTCAGCCGCGCACAGGTGGTCGATACTGACACCGTTATGGTCATCGGCTGTGGCATGGTAGGTGTAGGTGCCGTGGTGAGAGCCATCATGCGTGGCGCTAAAGTCATCGCCTGCGACATGGATGACGAGAAACTTGCCATAGTCCGTGACTTAGGTGCAGAGTACACCATCAATTCGGCCAAGGAGAATGCCCATGAGCGTCTGCAAGAGATAACTGGCGGTACTGGTCCTGATGTTGTCATCGAGGCCGTCGGTGCTCCTGCCACCTACCAGATGGCAGTCAACGAAGTGGCTTTTACTGGCCGCGTAGTCTGCATCGGCTATGCCAAGCAGGACGTTTCGTTCACCACGAAGCTCTTTGTACAGAAAGAACTCGATATCCGAGGCTCGCGCAATGCCCAGCCTGAGGACTTCGAGGGTGTCATCCGATATCTGGAAAAGAACAACCCTCCATACGACATTCTCATTTCCAACGAGGTAACACCCGAACATGCTGAAGAGGCCATGCAACAATGGATGCAGGCTCCTGCCAAAGTATTCCGCATCCTAGTGAAATTCTGAATCGAGTACAACAAAAAAAGGAACACCGGTTGGCGTTCCTTTTTTTATGGTGGAGGCATTGGCGGAAAAACCGCCAAATACCATTAATCTTCTTCCTTCATCTCTGCCTCATGCTCCTTGATGAGAGCCTGCTGGATGTCGTTCGGAACGAGCTCATAAGAGCTGAACGTGGTAGTGAACGAAGCACGGCCACCAGTCAGAGAACTAAGTGCGATGCTGTACGATGCCAACTCCTTGAGAGGAATCTTGGCAGTCAGTTTCTGATAGCCTGCTTCAGAGTCCATACCCATGATAATGGCACGACGACCCTGCAGGTCAGACATCACATCACCCATATAGTCGGCAGGAACGAGTACCTCGAGGTCATAGATGGGCTCGAGAACCTTAGGACCAGCCTCCTTGAAGGCAGCCGAGAAGGCGTTACGTGCTGCGAGCATGAACGACAATTCGTTAGAGTCAACCGGGTGCATCTTTCCGTCGTAAACAATAACACGGACGTCACGGGCATAAGAACCAGTCAACGGTCCCTGCTCCATACGCTCCATCACACCCTTCAGAATAGCAGGCATGAAGCGCATATCGATAGCACCACCTACGACGCTGTTGATGAATACGAGCTTGCCGCCCCACTCCAGATCCTTCTCTTCCTTCGACTTGATGTTCATCTTGAACTCCTGACCGTTGATGGTGAAGCTGGTAGGATCGGGCATACCGTCAGTATAAGGCTCCACAATCAAGTGTACCTCACCGAACTGACCAGCACCACCCGACTGCTTCTTATGACGATAGTCAGCACGAGCCATCTTCGTGATAGTCTCACGATACGGAATCTTAGGCTCCTGGTATTCAACCTGAATCTTCTCGTTGTTCTCCATACGCCACTTCAAAGTACGCAGGTGGAACTCACCCTGACCGTGAACAATAATCTGGCGCAGTTCCTTTGACTGCTCTACTACCCATGTCGGGTCTTCCTGGCGCATCTTCTGCAAGGCTGCCATCATCTTCTCAGTTTCAGCCTCGTTGACAGCCTTGATGGCACGAGAGAACTTCGAATTAGGATACTTGATGAAGTCAAACTTGTTGTCAACATCCTTGCCATTCAGCGTATTGCCGGTTTTCACGTCTTTCAGCTTCACGGTACAACCAATGTCACCTGCTACGAGCTGATCGACCTGAATACGGTTGGCACCGGCACAGGCATAAAGTGTACCCATACGCTCCTTAGAACCACGGTCGGCATTGGTTAAGTCATCACCGCTCTTCACGACACCACTCATCACCTTGAAGTACTGAACTTCACCGATGTGGGGTTCAACACCTGTCTTGAAGAAATAAAGTGATGTGGGAGCAGAAGCATCGGCAGGAACATCCTTACCGGCAGCATTCTTGATGACAGGCATCTCGCTAACGAAAGGAACGACGTTGCCCAAGAACTCCATCAGACGACGGACACCCATATCGCGGCCTGCACAGACGCAGAATACGGGGAAGATGGAACGGGTGACAAGACCCTTGCGGATACCTTCGCGCATCTCGTCCTCGGTCAGGTCCTCGCTCTCAAAGAACTTCTCCATCAACGTGTCATCACCAGCAGCGGCAGCCTCAACCAGAGCAGCTTTCATCTCCTTGGCCTTATCCAGCTGGTCGGCAGGAATGTCCTCAATGATGGGAGCACCACCCTCGGGCTTCCACGAATATTTCTTCATCAGCAGTACATCGATGACGCTATTGAAACCAGCACCTGTCTGGATAGGATATTGCACGGGCACGCAGTTGTTGCCATAGACTTCCTTCAACTGACTCATAATCTGGTCAAAGTCGCAGTTGTCACGGTCCAACTGGTTCACCAGGAAGATGACGGGCTTCTTCAGCTTCTCTGTGTTGCGGAAAGCATTCATCGTACCCACCTCAGGTCCATATTGTCCGTTGATGAGAATCACGGCCTGGTCAGTCACGTTCATGGCGGTGATAGAGCAACCAACGAAGTCGTCGCTGCCCGGGCAGTCGATGATGTTCAGCTTCTTGTTATTCCACTCCACATGAAAAACAGTAGAGAACACCGAGTAGCCGTATTCCTGCTCTACAGGGAAATAGTCGCTCATTGTGTTCTTACCCTCTACGGTGCCGCGGCGCTTGATGATGCCAGCCTCGTAAACCATTGCTTCGGCAAGAGTAGTCTTGCCGCTACCCGCACTGCCAATGAGTGCAATGTTCTTAATCTCGTTAGTCTGATAAACTTTCATAATTTCTTATATTTTTAGGTTTATAATTTGCCCTTTTTAGCAGCTTTTGCCGCAAAACGACGCTAAAGGTAGACATTTTCACACAAATAACCAACGAAAGCTTTCAAATATTAAACTTTATTAGTAATTTGGGTAAAAGTCCTTATGTCATTTCTCACCTTTTGCTTGCAATCATCATACGATTCTGTTTAGCAAGTGGTGCTTCTATTCTCAACCCAACCACTTGTAACAGTATTTCCATACCATTAATACCATAAGGAAGATGACAGTACGTGCTGGCAGGAATATAGACATGGGCTCCAAACTTCAGTTTACTCAGGAACATGAAGATTTGTTGCACAAGACTCTCTATGTCGCCAAACGACTCGTAACGGCTGATATCCAAGAGTCCCTGCTCATAAGCATCGTATGCATCAGGCAACTGGCTGCCATTCAATACGACAGCACGATCAGAACTTTCGCCTGAGTCGCTGAACACCAGCGTCGTACCGCAGCAGTCTATATCTTGCAGCATTTGCTCTAATGGTTGACGGGCAACGAGGGAGGCTTCGCTGACAGGCTGTAACTCGTTGAAGAGCAGTTGCGGATATTGCATCTCCACTTGATGCAACAAGGCGCAATCGTCCATTACCACTTGTTCGTCGTCGTGCACAAGGTAAACATATCCCCCTGCCGTTTCCAGATCGCGGGTACGGTTTAAAAGGTCTTCGCGACCAATACGTTCGAACGAAGCATCGTAGAAGCTGCGCAACTGCCTGACTAACTGCAATACAGGAGCAGACTCTATGTTGACGTCTTTAGGAAGTATGAAAAATTTCCCGATGCCCATTCGCAGTGGACGGTAGGGCTTACGACTGTCCTGCTCGAACTTCACAGGATCCAGATAAGCATCCAGAATGGAGTCGGTCTCATGCTGACCAAAAAGCTTGTCGACATAATGACGGTTCATAGCACCTCCCATCGGGCGGCAGTTGATTTCAATCAGCACCGGACCCTTCTCATCAACCATATATTCACCATGCACAGGTCCCCATTGGATACCAATTGCATCCAGAACGTCGTAAGCATAGTTGATGATGGACGAGTGGCCAACCTCCAGACGAGTGACAACCTGCATATAGTTATAGACATTGCTGCCATTGACGGGCACTTTATCGTACTTCCACATGGATACGAAGCGGTGACGTCCCTTACGGGAAACAGTATTCACGATATATTCTGTGCCGATGATGCGCTCCTGCATCAGGATGTCGCCTACGCTGTCAGCAGATGCCGAGAGGGCGAGTTCCGTACGCACAGCCTCAAGGGCTTCGTCCAACCCCTCGCAGAAGTGTAGTCCCTGAGTGCAAGCACCTCGCGCACGCTTGATAACAATGTGCGTCGTGTCCAGTTCACGGTAGAACGCCTCAGCATCGGCCTCACTACGCACAATACGTCCACGAATGGAGCGTACACCATGCTCGGCAAGCGCCTGTTGCATCTCGTTCTTGCGCGTCATCTTGCCTATCATCGACCAAGGATTTCCAGGCAACCCCAAATCGTCGGCCAGATGCGTAGCCAACTCCACAGAGAACTCCTGTCCGGGAATCACCAGAATAGGATCATAAGCCCGTACACGTTCCAAAAGAACGTTATAGTCTGGCGAGTCCTCAATCATAGGGATATCCTTCGGCAGGCGCTTCATCGTTAGCTCACGAGTCGCCAAAAAGGGGGCACGGTCTTCATCAGTACCAGGGAAAACATATTCACTCTCCAACACTACCGGCTGATAGCCGCGAGCCTTAACATCATCCACATAGTTGAACCCTGTAGAAGTGATGCCAACAATCACAATACATTTCTTCATATTTTCCATTTTTTCCGCACAAAGATACAAAAAAGTTGGAACACTTCATTTTATGATATGCTCTTTTAATCATTTATAACATAAGGAGGCAAGAAAAAGAAAATGAGTTTTCGTAACTTTGCCAACGATTATGGCTGGTATTTATGTTCATATACCCTTTTGCAGAAGCCGCTGCGTCTATTGCGGTTTCTACTCCACCGTAGGACTGGAGCTCCGCCAGCGCTATACCGATGCCCTTTGCCATGAGTGGGAACTACGAAAAGACGAACTGAAAGAACCACTGGACACCATCTATCTGGGCGGTGGGACACCAAGCCAGCTGGAATGTGAGCAACTGGTCAGACTCTTCGACGTACTGCCCTCTGGTGCTACAGAAATCACCCTTGAGATGAATCCCGACGATGCAACACTCCCGTATGTCACGGAACTGTCGCAACTACCCGTCAACCGTATCAGCATGGGTGCCCAGACCTTCGATGACGAGCGTCTGCACTTCCTGCATCGTCGCCATACAGCCAGACAAGTGGCACAAGCCGTCAATACGCTCAGGGAAACAGGTTTCCAAAATATCAGTATTGACCTGATGTACGGGTTCCCAGGAGAAACGCTTAACGACTGGAAAAGCGACATAGACACAGCCATCAGCCTGAACGTAGAACACATCTCAGCCTATTGTCTCATGATAGAAGAAGGGACACCACTCCACCAATGGTCAATGGAAAACGGGCAATGGACTATGGACGAGGAGCTGGAGCGCGAGATGTATGAGTTGCTGGTCGACAAGCTGGAAGCAGCAGGCTACGAACACTATGAGATATCAAACTTTGCCCGACCAGGTTGCCGTTCGCGCCACAACAGCAGCTATTGGCACGATGTCCCATACATTGGACTCGGAGCAGCAGCACACTCCTACGACCGCAGGAGCCGACAATGGAATGTTGCCGACATCCACCAGTACATGGAATCCATAGAACGAGGGATCATTCCTTGCGAGTGCGAGGTGCTGGATGACGATACCCGTTATAACGACCGCATTACCGTAGCCTTGCGCACCAGCGACGGACTCGACTTGAGCACGCTGTCGGACTACCATCGCAACTATTGCCTTCGCGAAGCCCAAAAATACCTAGCCAACGGACTGCTGCGTCAGGACGGCAGCCGGCTAGTACTAACCCGACGGGGGGTATTTGTCAGCGATATGATCATGGCTGGACTCATCCTTGTATGAACCCGATGACAAAAACATGAGGTATGCCCCCCGATGACAAAAACATGGGACATGCGTCATATTTTTATTAAAGTCCACATGTAACATGAATACTTGGAAACCGAACCTCGAAGAGACTAAACAACGATACATTAACTGGTGGAACCACAAGGGCATCGTGCTAAATATGTGGGAACACTTCCAAGAAGGCGTCAAGCCCTCTGCCGACATACCGGCACCCCAACCATACAAGGACCTGAATCAACGATGGTTCGACCCAGAGTGGAGAGCAGAATACTTAGACTGGTATGTCGCCCACTCGTGCCTGAAAGCCGACATGCTGCCAGTAGCCAACACGCAACTGGGGCCCGGTTCGCTGGCCGCCATCCTCGGTGGCGTCTTTGAAGGGGGCGAGGACACCATCTGGATTCACCCCAACCCCAACTATTCAGACGACATCACATTCGACCCGAATCATCCGAACTATTTGTTACACAAGGAACTGCTGAAAGCCTGCAAGAAGAAAGCCCAAGGGCACTACTACGTCGGCATGCCTGACCTGATGGAAGGACTCGACGTACTGGCTGCGCTGAAAGGCACCGACAAAGTGCTCCTCGACACGGTGATGCAGCCTGAGGTGCTGGAACACCAGATGCAACAGATAAACGACATCTACTTCCAGGTTTTCGACGAGCTCTATGACATCATCCGCGAGGGTGACGAGATGGCCTTCTGCTACTTCTCGAGCTGGGCACCAGCCAAGATGTCAAAATTGCAGAGCGACATTTCGACCATGATCAGCACCGATGACTACCGCCGTTTCGTCCAACCGTTTATCCGCCAGCAATGCCAGAAGATTGACTATACACTCTACCATCTGGACGGAGTGGGTGCCATGCACCATCTGGATGCGCTGCTTGAAATCGACGAGCTAAACGCCATACAATGGACACCAGGAGTGGGCGAGCCACAAGGCGGCAGTCCCAAATGGTACGACCTCTACAATAGGATATTGGCTAACGGCAAGAGCATCATGGCCTGCTGGGTGACATTGGACGAGCTACGTCCCCTGCTCGACCATATCGGTGGCGATGGTGTCCATATAGAGATGGACTTCCACAACGAGCATGAGGTAGAACAGGCGATGACCATCGTCGAGGAATACCGCCATGCCCGTAACCTGCACCCATCCCGTCTCAAGACCAATCCCGTAGTCGGTGGTTCTCCCACAGACAATGCAGACTCCGAAGTCGCCGCCATCATCGAAAGAATTGAGCAACAGACTCACACAGACACTCTGAAACAGTCTGAAACAGTCCGCTGTCGCCAGCTGCTCCATGATGACCGCCTTCTTGTCCTTGACGGAGCCATGGGTACCATGATACAGCAATACCAACTGCGAGAAGAGGACTTTCGCGGATACCAGTTTGCCCAGCATTCCTACGATCTCAAAGGATGCAACGACATCCTGTCGCTGACATGTCCCTTTGTCATTCGCGACATCCACCAAAAATACCTACAGGCTGGTGCTGACATCATCGAGACCAATACATTCAATGCCCAACGCATATCGATGAGCGACTACGGTTTACAGGATGATTGTCGTGACATCAACCTTGCCGCTGCCAAGATTGCCAGACAATGTGCCGATGAGTATTCCACGTCCGACAAGCCCCGCTATGTGGTGGGCAGTATAGGACCTACCAACCGAACGACCTCTGTAGCCACCAGCGGTGAGCCACTGGATAAGGCAATGCTGCAAGAAGCCTATGCAGAACAAATACAGGCTCTTGCAGACGGTGGTGTAGACGCCCTGCTGATAGAGACCATCTTTGACACCGAGAATGCCCGCGTAGCCATTGACGCAGCCAGAGCCGTTGCCCCACAGCTGCCCCTCATGCTGAGTTTCTCCGTATCGACACCTGACGGACATAACATGTTAGGACAAGACATACAGCAATTCATCAGCACGTTAGACCTCAATGGCATCATCTCGGTAGGCATTAACTGTGTGGCGGACATTCGTGGCATGTTACCGCTGGTCAGTCAACTGGCGCGATTCGGCACCAAGATAAGCCTCTACCCCAATGCGGGACTACCCGATGGGAACGGGCACTATAGCAAAACACCCGAAGACCTTGTGTCCGAGCTATGGATGCTGCTTGAGAATCACATGCTGAACATCGTCGGTGGATGCTGCGGTACAACCGATGCACACATCGGCCTCATAGCCCGTGCCATCGAGCCCATTCCTGGGTTAAGACTATCGCCCCACTCAGCAAAGGAAGAACAGCGGACATACGAAGCTACAAGCGTCATATCCAAGAACGACCACCAAGCTCAACAAATACAGGAAACTGCAGCATGTGCTGAGGAACGGCTGTATCATGCCATATTGGACGGCAAGAGCGAAGAGGCAGAATCGGCCACCCGCGAAGCCTTAGCCCAGCACATTGCACCACAAGACCTGATTAACGGCCAGATGATACGGGCCATGGGCGAAGTCGGTCAGCGTTTTCAGGACGGTAAGGCCTTCGTCCCTCAGCTATTGATGGCCGGACGGGCCATGAAGGCAGCTCTCGAACTGCTGAAGCCTATGCTGGCAGGCACCACTTCCACAGCGTTGGGCAAGGTTGTCATCGGCACCGTCAAAGGTGACTTGCATGACATTGGGAAAAACCTCGTTGCATCCATGCTCGAGGGCTGCGGCTTCGAGGTCGTCAACATCGGCATCGACGTATCTGCCGACACCTTCATCCAAGCCGTCAAGGAGAACCAGCCCGACATCCTGTGCATGTCGGCCCTGCTCACCACAACGATGGGCTATATGAAGGAAGTCATCAATGCCCTGGAGGCAGCAGGCATCCGTCAGCAGGTGAAGGTCATGGTTGGCGGAGCCCCTGTCACACAAGGATTTGCTGATGAGATTGGTGCCGACGGCTATAGCGACAATGCCAATTCGGCCGTCACCGTGGCCAAGCAACTATTGGGAAAGCTATAATTTATTTATTCATTAATACATATAAGCAGTATGAATAAAGTTTTAACATTAGCAAAGTTATCGATAGCCGCCGTATTATGTATGGCTATCGTCAGTTGTGGGAACAAAAAAGCGGAAGCAGAACAGCCCGCAGAGTCGACAGAAGTCCAGGAAGAGAAGCAGGATTTCGTGGTTATTGGTAACCCTGACCAGTTGTTGGATATCAGTAGCGGCCTACTGGAATATCTACAGTCTGCACACATCAAGGATGCGAAAGACGCAGAGGACTTCAAGCAAAAGATTGACGAAGTGAAAGCACAGATGAAGGAGGTTTCCGACTCCATCAATGCCAAAATCGCGGGGATGACACCTGAGGAGAAGGGGGAACTGGTATCCGAAGTGTCAGCCATCAGCGAAAAGATAGAGGCAAACAATCCTCCAATCATGAAGGAGATTGAACGACTGGAGAAGGAAGCAAAAGAAATCGGTATTACCCTGGATGTTGATCTCTAAACTGGGAACAGACTAACGCGACGGCAACGTCGAAGTCTCTCCAGCAACCTTGCGTTTATAGCATTTCTCGAAGTTACAGAGTCCGCAGGAATAGTCAAGCCTGCGGACTTTTTTGCCCAGACCGATGATGCCGCTGACAGACTTGATAGGTAACATGAGAGAAGAGTCTGTCAACACCACGCCACAAGTGTGCCCCTCGAACAACGGGAAAAGCTTTTGCTGCTGGGACACATGCCAGCCACAGTATCCTGGTGAGAAGCGGTTGGTGTGACACCATCCCAGCTTATCTATCGAATCCTGCAGATGCTGTTCCATCTGGTCTGCACATTTCTCAGCAATGACAGACCCCAAGGCATCTGCAATGAACATACGCACCATGTCACCGTCCTGTTTCAGCCTTTGCTGATAGGCCTCATACTCCACGCCACAGGTACAGACAAAAAGGGCATACGCCTCCGCACCCTGCAACTGGCGCAGGATAATCTTTCCCATGTCAAAGTCGGGCAAGTCGCGAACGACGATATAGCAGAACCGTGGACGGAGCCAGCACTTCACGTCGCTGATAACGGCCTGCGTCTCTCGTCGCGTCTCATCGTCAGGTTCTTCTCCGTGATAACCCATCTGGTCATAGACATCAACAAGGTCTATACGAAGCTCATCATATGTCAGCGTCTTCTGTGTCACAGCCTGTTAAAATCGTTGAGCGCCTCAAAGAAGGCGCTGATGTTTGCCGCAGACGTATGGGGAGGCGTGTCGCAGCCACTTGAAAGCACAAAGTTAGGATAGGGCCTCATCTTCTCCAACAGGTCCGTAACCGTCTGCCGCATCTGAAAAGGCATGCCGTCCTTGAATACCGACACAGGGTCGATGTTTCCCATGGCCAGGGCAGTCGGGGGAACATCCCTGATGACCTCTTCCATCCTGCACTTGTTGCCAAAGTGGTAGGCCGCAGCACCTGTCGACACCATGGCCTTGGTACAATGGCCCGTGTTGCCACAATTATGGAGAATGACGATAAAGCTGTCATCCTGAACCCTGTCGACGATGCGCTTGACGTATTGGGACGAAAAGGTGCTACAGTCGTCGTTCGACATCAGTCCGGCAGCAGGCTCAGCCATCATCACGCCATTGGCGCCCGTCTCCTTCAGGGCCATACAGTATTTCTCGATGAAGTCAGTACACTTTCCGAGCAGCTCGTGGGCAACCTCAGGATGTTCATAGATGAGCACCATGATATCCGACATATCATAAAGTCGCCCTGCCAAGGAGAAGGGTCCGATACAGCCTGCAAACAGCGGGCGATCCTGTATCTCTTTTGCTGCCAACAGGTTTGCCTTCAAATAGGCAGGAATGCGTCCTGCCGACAACGAAGGGACTTGCAACTGACGGATAGACTCCACATCGGGCAACAGGCGTCCTGAAACTGCCGGAACAGCATCGTCAGAAAAAGCGATATCCGCACCGAAAGCTTCTGCCTCGGTAGTCAAATCCATAATGGTACACGCAGCAGCACTGGGATACCGTTCCGTCAAAGCCATTACGGCCTCATAGTGTACCCTGCCGTCGCTGACGGCCCTACGCACCGTTTGGCCGTTCATCTCGATACCAGGGTGTGTCATAATGGGCACAGCCAGTACATTCTTCTGCCTGATGACATCTGCCACCCATTGTTTCATGTTCTGTTTCATCGTTGTCGTTTTTGTTTAGACGCACCAAGAAGCGTTTTGTCACTAATCCGCCCGTGCCTGCCTGATGACAATTCGACTGTCTCTGCGTCTATTTTATATACAAATCTCAAGAGAAATAAGACCTGATGAAGAAGCTACTAACCTTGCTTTTTTGCATGGCTGCCAGCCTGACAACGATGGCAGAGAATGATCATACCCCCCGTACCATTGTTGTACAACCAGGCGAAAACCTGCACGATGCCCTGCGCCAGGCCCGCGAATGGCGGCGCACCCAGGACGCCTGCTGTCAGGGAGGCATCACCATACGCATCAAGGCCGGACGATACCGCATGCAGGATCCTCTCTTCCTACGTCCTGAAGACAGCGGGACAGCAGACTCACCGATCATCATCGTTGGCGAAGAGGGTGCCGTCATCTGTGGAGATTCCCGTCAGCAGCATACGCAGGTGTGGCCTAAGGAGGGAATGGAACGCATACTTGCTTTCGATACAAAGACACGAACGATAACCATCCCTGCATTCGATTCGCTATGGGTTCCGCCTCCACATCTGGAAATGGTCGTTCACCAACGCTGGGCCATTGCCATCCTCCGTGTTAAGGAGATGAAGCAAAAAGACGGGAAAATCGTGGTGTCCTTCATGGAACCAGAGAGCCGTCTGGAATTCGAGCATCCTTGGCCGCAGCCCGTCATCGACGGTGAGCGAGGCAACAGCTCGTTCCAGCTGCGCACCACAGAGCAGCGCGACGGCATCGAACAACTGGTCATCGTCGATGGAGCCAACCATATTTCTTTCCAGGGCCTCACCTTTGAGCACACCTGCTGGAACCGTCCGCTACACAAGGGGCATGTCACCCTCCAGGGTGGTTTCCCCTTGATTGACGCCTACAAGCTTGCAGTTCCAGGTTTACCCTGGGACAGAGACCTCGAAAACCAAGCCTGGATAGAACGCCCCGTTAGTGCCGTCACCATCCGTAATGCCGAGAACGTCATGGTCAGCAAGTGCCGTTTCCAACACCTTGCTGCCACCGCCCTCGACCTTCAGGACAACACAAGACATTGCTCCGTCGTCAATAACCACTTCGAGGACATTGGCGGTACGGCCATCATGGCGGGGTCGTTCGCAGAGAGTCCGCGCGAGGTACACCGTCCCTACGACGACCTGGCCGGACGCTGTCAGGATATAGACATCTCTGGCAACGAGATACACGATGCTACCAACGAAGACTGGGGCACGGTAGCCATCAGCTGCGGATACGTGAGCGATACGCGCATCATGCACAACACCGTGAGTCATGTCAACTATTCGGGCATCTGTGTCGGCTGGGGATGGACGCCTTGCCATACAGGCATGGAGCGTAACCGTATTGATAAGAATAAGGTCAGCGACTATGCCCGTCAGCTTTACGATGCAGGCGGCATCTACACGCTGTCGAACCAACCTGGTTCCACCATCAGCGACAACGACATCAGCCAGCCCTACCCTGCTCCGTACGCCACCAACAACCGCGGCTTCTGCATCTATCTCGATGCCCATACCGACGGTTTTACCATTGAGAATAATCAAACAGAGGGCCGTCTCATCCGCCGCGACGAGATTGGTGACAACCACCCAGGTCCGAGCCTTATCTTCAAACAATGAAACAGACCAACTACCATCTTTTCGACTTCATGGACTTCGATCCGACTCTTCAGAAGGACGAAGCCCTCTGGAAAGCATACGCCCCCTCGAAGGTTGAGGAACACGACGGCGACATAGTGTTGACCATCCCCTATCAGAAGCAGCTGCACCAAGAGGACATGGCGCCTGACACCGCTGCCAGTCAGCAGAGTTACGACCTCATCGTCCGCGCTTACGAGCCCAACATCGTCCGTCTCTTTACCACCATGAACGGCGACCAGATGGCTGAGGATGACGACATGCTGCAGTTCTCTCCTGACATCAGGCGACTGCCGCTCTCGTATGACGGATGCGGCAACATCACGGCCGCCAACGGCAAGACGCTTGCCAACATCGACCTGTCTGTTCACCCTATCGACCACTGGAGCGACCTGCAACCGGCTCCCCAGCCGGCACCGTTCATCACGTTCTATCCTGACGGTGACCCTCAGAAAGGCATCGCCCTGAGCGACGACCACTTCTCGCCGCCACGCTATGATGCGTTGCCGCTGGGTTTCTGCAGCGTATGTTCCGAACCTGTCGCTACGCCCCACAACGAGCGGGCTACCATCAGTTTCCGCTGCGAGCCTGACGAGTGTTTCGCAGGCACGGGCGAACGTTTTCGCAAAATGGACCTCAGCGGACAGACCTTCCAGCTCAAGAACCAGGACGGACAAGGTGTCAACAACCGCCGCTGCTACAAGAACATCCCGTTCTACCTGAGTAGCAGAATGTACGGTTGCTTCTACCATACTTCCGACTACTGCAAGTTGTCGCTGGCCGACCACAGCACACGCTCCATACAGTTCCTCAACGACTACGCCACGCTGGACGTATTCCTCATAGGAGGACAGACGCCAGAGGAGATACTACGCTCCTACCGCATGCTGACCGGTTTCCCGCCCATGCTGCCGCTCTGGTCGTTTGGCATCTGGATGAGCCGCATGACCTACTTCTCTGCGGACGAGGTCAACGAGATATGCGACAGGTTACGCGCAGAGCACTATCCCTGCGATGTCATCCATCTGGACACAGGCTGGTTCCGCACCGACTGGCTCTGCGAATGGACGTTCAATCCAGAGCGGTTCCCCGACCCTCAGGGCTTCATCCGAAAGCTGGCAGACCAAGGCTTCAAGGTGTCACTCTGGCAGCTGCCCTACATCGCTGCCGGCGCTGAGCAGATAGGCGAGGCGAAACGCAACCACTACATCAGCCAGCCCCAGTCGGAGGAGAATACCTCGACGGGAGGCGCCTCCAACTTCTCGGCACTCGACTATGCCGGCACCATCGACTTCACCTACGACCGCGCCACCGACTGGTATAAGAACGCCTTGCTGAAGCCCCTGCTGGAGATGGGTGCCAAATGCATCAAGACCGATTTTGGCGAGAACATCCACATGACCCACCATTACCATGCCATGCCACCCGAACGGCTGAACAATCTCTATGCCCTGCTCTACCAGCGTGCAGCCTATGAAGTGACTCAGGAAGTGACGGGCGACGGCATCGTATGGGCCCGTGCTGCGTGGGCAGGCTGCCAGCGCTATCCTCTCCATTGGGGCGGCGACTCTGAATCGTCATGGGCAGGACTTGCAGGCTCGCTGAAGGGCGGCTTGCATTTCGGACTGTCGGGCTTTGCCTTCTGGAGTCATGACGTACCTGGATTCCATTCCACCCCCAACTTCATGAATTCGCCCATCGACCCTGATGTCTATGTCCGCTGGACACAGTTTGGCGTTTTCTCCTCTCACATGCGCTATCACGGCTCCTGCAAGCGCGAACCCTGGCACTATCCAGGCATAGCCCCCATTGTCAGACGCTGGTGGAAGCTGCGTTACAAGCTCATGCCCTACATCATCGGGCAGGCTGAGCAATGTACCCAGAGCGGCTATCCCATGATACGTGCCCTCTTGTTCCATCATCCCCACGACCGTCAGGCGTGGCACATCGACGACGAATACTACTTTGGGACGGCGTTCCTTGTCTGTCCCGTCATGAACAGCAACAATCGCCGCGACATCTACCTGCCCGCGCCCTCACCCCAGTCTGCAGCCAGCGCCACGGAAGAGGATGCCAACACGTGGGTCAACCTGTTCACGGGCGAGCGCCTGGCTGGTGGCCGATGGTACTACGATGTGGAAGTTCCTCTTGACCAGATACCTGTCTTCGTGCGCCCAGGGACACGCATACCCCTCTACCTTGACGAGGTTGACAGTACCGACCAGATGGACCTCTCGAAAGCTGTTACAATAGAAATAACCAACGATTTTAAAGGAATATAATGGAAAGCCACTACATGCAAGATCTGGACTGGCTCATCTTAGCCATCTACTTCGTCGTGCTCATCACCATCGGACTATGGGCAAGTTCCAAGCGCAAGAAAGGCGGTTCGCTCTTTCTGGCAGAACACTCGCTGCGCTGGCATCACATCGGCTTCTCCATGTGGGGCACCAACGTAGGTCCGTCCATGCTCATAGCCAGTGCTTCGGCAGGTTTCACCACGGGCATCGTGTCTGGCAACTATGCCTGGTACGCCTTCATCTTCATAGCACTTCTGGCCTTTGTCTTTGCTCCCCGCTATTTAGGGGCCAAGGTCTCCACGCTGCCTGAGTTCATGGGGTTGCGCTTCGGACAGTCAACGCGTAACATACTGGCTTGGTACACTATTGTCACCATCGTCATCTCATGGCTTGCCCTGACGCTGTTTGCCGGAGGCATCCTCATCCGCCAGGTGTTCGACATACCCATGTGGATGTCAGCCCTCGTCCTGCTCGTCATCTCCGCCTTCTTCACCATGCTCGGTGGTCTGAAGGCCGTGGCCTATACCAATGTCTACCAGATGATCTTACTCATCGTCGTGTCGCTGGTCCTCGTCATCGTCGGACTGGACCGTGTGGGTGGTGTGGCAGCATTGGTCGACAAGGTGCCTGCCGACTACTGGATCATGTTCAAGCCCAACAGCGACGAGGCCTTCCCCTGGCTTCCCATCGTCCTCGGCTATCCCGTCATGGGCGTCTGGTTCTGGTGTACCGACCAGTCGATGGTACAGCCCGTGCTGGCTGCCAAAGACCTGCGCGAGGGACAACTCGGCACCAACTTCACCGGTTGGCTGAAGATACTCGACGTGGCGCTCTACATCCTGCCGGGAATACTCTGCTTCGCCCTGTTCGGCGACACGCTGCAGAACCCTGACGAGGCCTACCTCACCATGGTGGAGAACCTCTTCCCCGTGGGTATGGTCGGACTGGTCTTTGCCGTACTGACCGCCTGTCTGGTGTCCACCATCGGCTCTGCGCTGAATGCCCTCAGTACCGTATTCACGATGGACATCTACGTCAAGCGTTTCCGTCCCAACGCCTCGCAGCGCCGCATCAACTTCGTGGGGCGCCTGGTCACCGTCATCGGAGCTTCCCTTGCCATCGTACTGACCATCGCCATCGACGCCATCAAGGGGCTCAACCTGTTCAATGTGTTCCAGTCAGTCCTTGGATTCATCGCCCCACCCATGTCTGCTGTTTTCGTGCTGGGCATCTTCTGGAAACGCTGTACCACGCGTGCCGCCAACTTTGCCCTCACCATTGGCACGGCCTTCTGCCTCATCGTCGGTGTGCTGTACCTCTGGCCACCAGAGAGCCTCAGCCTCCCCTGGCCCCACTTCATGCTGCTCTCGTTTGAGCTGTTCGTCCTCCTCGTCGTCTCGATGGTCATCATCAGTCTGACCGATAGCGACAAGACGGTGTACGACATCCCCGCCCCCATCCATGAGCCGTGGTCCAAGCTGGCCATCAGCCTCTGGACGGCTTTGGCTGTCGTCATGGTGGGACTATACATCTTCTTTAACTAAGCCGTTGCGACTTTACGTCTGAACCAGCCTGACCACACGGCGGTTGCCTGAGGGACGGACGGCGAAGTGGAGCCAGTAGCCGCCCTTGGGCGAACGCTCCAGCAGCAGCTCGTCGAAGTCCTCCTGACTCTCGTCTGAGATGTCCAGCAGGATGGTGGCATAGCGCACCAGTTGCTCGATGCCTGCCACGCGGATGTCCGCCGCACAGCCCGTCAGGTGGTTCGAACCCTTGGCGCCCCCTACGGCCTTGTTCACCGCCTCCGACCTGTATCCGCTGTTGATGATGAGCGGCTCGTCCCCCTCGCCGTACATCATGTTCCAGCGTGCGCGCAGCATCTCCAGCCAACTACATAGCCGCTTCAAGTTCTCAATATGTACGTGCGAGGGGATGTTCCCGTCAGCCGTCTTCACACTCGTCTTGCACAGCTCCCCCAGCGTGAAGTGTGGCGATAAGCGAGTGCAGTCAAGCTCGTTTGAATTGCCGAGCGTAGCCACACTCGACGGAGTCAAATGCAGGGAGAGTTTTGCCTGCTTATGAATCACTACGTTACTAATCACAATTCCTAATTTCTAATTCCTAATTTCTAATTTCTAATTCCTAATTTCTAATTTCTAATTCCTAATTTCTAATTCCTAATTTAAAAATACCTAATGTAACTGCGTAACTGCGTAACTGCGTTGGGCAGGGGAATGTCCTCCCCTGCCCTGCAGTCAACGTCATATCATGATGGTCCCAGTCTTCTTGTACCTGGCCTTGGTGGTGCCGTTCTCCACAAACTCCCCTACCTTATCTGCCAGACCGTCCTTCTGCAGCCGGAAGATCCTGGCGCGAGCCGCGTTGTTCTGGGTCATGCCGAAGCAGCACTTTACGTCGTCGATGGTGAACTCCTCCGGCAAGCGGTTGAAAGCCTCGACGGTCTTGGCCCTGCGCTGCGAGTTGGCTGCAGCATCGCGCGTCTTGTCGTCAAAATACTTCTCGGCAAGCGCCCCAAAGTAATGACGCTGGCAAGCATACTGGATGGTCACCAACAGCTCTGCCAGTCGCCAGTCCACGTCGTCCGTCTCAAACTCGCCGCACCAGTACTGGCCGTCCTGATGGATATCGGCCCAATGGCGCATCACGATGAACGGTGCCGAGAAGTTCAGCCCATGATAGGCGCAGCGTTTCAGCAGCATCTCGTCGGCCTTGCTGTTGTTCTCCTTGGCATCCATCATGCGGCGTGCCGTCCAGTCGTAGAGCTCGTCGACAATCTTCTGAACCGTCAGCTCGCCCTTCACGCGATCCAGCTTGAAAGCCCACTCCTTCAGCCTGCCGTCGCTCTCGAAGTCGATGTTCTGCTCACGCTCCATCATCTCGAAGTTCGTTGAGGGCAGCGGAATCACCGTCAGACGCGTAGCCAGACCAGAACCGAAGTTCTGCGCATTCACCTTCTTCTTCAGGGCTATAGGCGTTCCTGTATAGATATAGTTCCAGAACACGCAGAAGTTTTGGACTACACTATCCAGATTCGAATACGCCTGGCCATCCTCCTCATTGTGAAACGCTTTCAGCTCCAGCGACATCTTGTCTATCCACGAGCCGCCCTTCTGAACGGTCAGCGTGTTGTCGAGCTCCGTGTCGAAGGTCAGCATGTGCAGCTGCATGACAATGCCGTCCACCACCTCCACGGCATTCACCATGTCCTGGATGAACTGGGCATTCGAGGTACGGGCAGGATGCACGCGAAACAGGGCTTTGGGCTTCTGCGGCTTCTCCTTGTTGGCGCCCTTGGTCTTCATCTCCTCCTTGTAGCGGTTGATGGCCGCAATACCATTCTTGTCCGCTGCCACCATGGGAGCCGCCAACAGCTTGAACAGACGGGTGGCGAAGCTCTTACCGCTGGCAGGGTCGCCAATGATCATCGTCGAGTTGTTCAGCCTGCGCAACTCCTCCGGACGATGGTAGAAGCGGTACGTACACCTGGTCATCAGCGTCATCATCAGGCCGCCAGCCACGAACACAGCCGCAGGGTACTGGTTCTTCTTCAAGCCACGGCAGATGTCGCGCAGCAGCGGGTAGTAGGGCATCAGCGCCTCTATCTGCTCGCCCCAGTCCCAGAGTTGACGTTCGATGTCTGAAGGCTGATGGCTGTCGTCTGATCCTTCAGGCATCAGGGTTATCTCCTGATACGTCTGGCCTGTCGCCTCCTTGATAGCCTCCTGCATGGCCTTGCTCGGCAGTTGCGAGAGGTATTTCTTCTCCCTGTCCGCCATGCGCTGGGCGGCTGAGGAAACCGTCTGCTCCACGTTCTCGTCGCGCTCGTCGATAATCTCCTGCACCCACGGCTGCGCCTGGAGCATGGCCAGCGTCTTCTGCTTGTCGCCGTCGAACAGGATGAGCAGGTCTGAGGCCAGCTTAAGGCTTTCGTTGTGGCGGTTACTGTCGGCAGCGCAGGGCAGTTTGTCGCCATAACGGGCATCAATAATACGCTGTATATCATATCCACGCCACGTTAAGATGTCTGCGTCCGGGGACTGTTCCATCTGTGCGAACGGGGACTGTCCCATCTGTGCGTCCGGGGACTGTCCCATCTGTGCGTAGCTTGCGGAGCACTGGGGGACTGTCCCCACAGTGCCTGTCCCCACAGTGTCCTGTCGGACTGTCCCCATAGTGTCCGTCCCCTGTGAATGTCCCTCTCGATATTGAGCATTATACCGCTCTGCAAATTCCTTGTTCTCATACGTAAACAGTTCCTTGTCCATATACAAAATATCCGATTCCTTGCAGATGAAGCTCATGCGGCTTGCATCCTTGCAGCTTTCGTCAACCTCCACGCCAAGCAACTTGGCCATCGCGTGCTGGTTGTCGATGAGATTACCCCATTCCGTGCGCGCCTTGAAGACGATCTTCAGACCGCGCCCAGAGGGTGTGATATAGATGAGCAAGATGCCCAGTTCACGGGCTCGCTGCTTAAAGTCGGCGGCAGCAAATTCTTCACTCTTCACTCTTAACTCTTCACTCTCCACGTGGTCGATGTCCATCACTACCAAGCCCGTCAGGCGCGTTGCACTCTGCTTGCGCCAGGCACCAGTCCTGCCGTTCTTCGAGGTGGTCTCGTCAAACGTGGCCTGGAAGATGAAAGCCGGCAGCTTGCGCTTCAGCTGCGCCTCGCCTGTCGCGCGGTACTTGTCGATGTTCTCCGCCCACTGTGTCGCCCTGACGAGCGCAAAGAACTGCGCTTCGTCAACGGGCAATGTAGGATTTAAAAAACTCTTCTGATAGCTAAACATACAATGATTTTAAATGTTATCCAAAATCTCCTCTACCTCCAGCGCCTCCATGGCGGTATCCATACCGCGGTGCATCACCACGTCCACCATGCGGCGTCCCAACTCCTTCCTCACCGAGTTGTAGAACTTGATGCGCCTGGGGCTTTCCTTCAGCCACCCGTTCTCCAACTGGCACACCACGCGTTCGTGGCGGTCGCGAGGCTGATGCTGATAAGCCTTAAAGGTTACCTTACCTGTCCACTCGTCACGACGAAGTGAACCCTTGATGCACTTGTCTTTTACAAGGCGTGTCAATACCTCTTCTGGTATCTCTACGTATTTTCGCATAATCTTGTCGATGTTGTTATTGTAGGTTTTAAGTTTCGCTGCGTAAGTTCAGCATTTGGCAGAACTTCCGATAGTGCTGGTTTGCCACCGCACTCTTAAAGGTCATTTTCCTGCCCGTGATGGCAAAGACGAGGAGCGCATACGCCATTGCCGCACGGTCCAGGGGGTGATAGTATTCGAGCATCTTCCCTACGCGCTCCCTGTTATCCTGACTCAACCAAAGCTCCAACAGCTTCACCATCATCTTGGTCGCCAAAGTGGTTTCCCAGGAACCCACCGATTCCTCACCGTTGGTCTTCTCAATCCAAGGAGCAAGGCACTCCAACACCTTGCTCAGTTCACAGTTCTGATCCATCCACCCGCGTTTTCACTTGATCAGCCCCATGATGAAGTCGCGTCCCCGCTGCGTCCATACCAGCCGCGATACCGTACGGCGCCGTCCGTTCCTGCCGTGCACTATGACGCTGCGGGTCTGCGTCAGTCCCTGGTGCATGAACTTCTGCGTCGGCATCCACTGGCCCTTCGACCACTCGATGATGCCCTTGTCGCAGAGGAACGAGTTCAGGTCGCGTCCCTCCAGTCCGAACGGCTTGCCGATCTC
>JAFVGN010000014.1 GCA_017474925.1 Prevotella sp.
TGTTAGCCATCTCATCGACGAGATTCAGCCCTTGGTGCCTGGAATACACTTGGAAATAGTGATTGACCATAATTATAGCGAGTAAATTCCAATTTAACGAACTGACACAAATATGGATTTCAAAAATAAAATAGTAATCGTCACAGGTGGTGCGCAAGGTATCGATGGCGGCATGACCAGACAGATGATATATCATGGTGATAATGGTTGGACACTTAAACTAAACAGACAATGACACAAGAACAATTCAAAGCGCTCGACCCAAAGGTCGCTTCGCATCGCGAAGAACTTATTCGTAGTCAGCAGGGCGAACTGAATGCCGTGCTGATGTATCAGAGACTTGCAAAAGTTGTAAAGACAGACAAGGAGCGTGAGACATTCCTCCAACTTGCAAAGGAAGAAGGGCGACATGCCAGTGTCTTCCATGCCTACACTAAAGAGGCATTAAAGCCCAAGAAGACGATGGCAATCATCATGCCGTTCCTATATAGGTTGTTGGGAAAGAAGCGTCTATATAAGCTGATAGCAAAAGGTGAATACGATGCTGCTGTTGGCTATGAGCATCTGATTGCTGATTTCCCAGAGGTGGAAAGTGTAAAGAATGACGAAAAGCGACATGGAGATATGGTTTCGTCTTTACTTGAATAAGACTTGTTGGAGTGACATTATTGTTTTGAAGTAAGGGAAAGATGAAATGAAACTGACCTACATCTTCCATAGCGGTTTTGTGCTCGAAACGGAGCAGTCCATCCTGCTATTCGACTACTGGCTTGATCCCAGTGGTGTGATGGACAGCGTGATACAGAGCGAGAAGCCCATGTATGTCTTCTCCAGCCACTTCCATGAAGACCACTTTACGAAGGATATCTTTGAGTGGAAGAAGCAGCGTGAGGGTGTCACCTACATTCTCTCCAAGGACATCTACAAACATCGGAGAGCCAGCAAGGAGGATGCTGACGTATGGTTGGCAAAAGGTGGTATATGGTCTGACGATACCATATCCGTATGGGCATTAGGCAGCACAGACAGCGGCGTGTCGTGGATTGTTGAGACCGAAGGTAAACGTATCTTTCATGCGGGCGACCTGAACAACTGGTATGCAAAGTTCCTGTCAGACGACAATCCTGATCAGCAGCGATACAGCTTTGAGATGGAAGAGACGTTCAACCCGATAGCTCACGAGAAGCAATTCCTTGGCGAATTGAAGGACATCCGCAAGGTCGCCGATAGTTTCGATGTGGTGATGTTTCCCATAGATGGACGTGTCGGCAACGGCTATACCCTTGGTGGCCGGCAATTCATCGAGCGGTTCAAAGTCGGACTGTTCGTCCCTATGCACTTCACTACAGGCTTTGAATCCTCTTGGCGTATGAAGGAATTTACGGATGAAAAGAACATTACTTTCTGGGAAATCAACAGGGAAGGAGAAACTATTGAAATCTGAGTGCAACTTTTTGCCTCACTCAAACGTCTAACAGATAGAAACTTTTAAAAGATAACAATTATGATACTCTCAACAACCCCACAGATTGAAGGTCACACCATCCGCGAATACAAGGGTATTGTGACAGGTGAAACCATTATCGGTGCCAACATGTTCAAAGATCTCTTTGCAGGCATCCGCGACATCGTAGGAGGCCGTGCTGGCGCTTACGAGAAGGTGCTTTCCGAAGCCAAGGACACCTCCATGCAGGAGATGATACAACGTGCTCAGGCTCTTGGAGCCAATGCCATCGTAGGCATCGACATCGACTATGAGACTGTCGGAGCCAATGGCTCAATGCTCATGGTAGCCACCAGTGGAACAGCTGTAGTCATCTAAATCATATTAATGAAGACGTTAGGAAACATCATCTGGGTCATATTCGGAGGCTTGCACATAGCCTTGGAGTATTTCATCGCAGGACTGATACTGATGATAACCATCATCGGCATCCCCTTTGGCTTGCAGAGCCTGAAACTGGGTATGCTGGCCATCTGGCCGTTCGGCACGAAAGTGAAATGGAAACCATCACAACCAGGCTGTCTGAGCATCTTCATGAATGTGCTGTGGTTCTTCGTTGGCGGCATCTGGATATGGCTCACCCACATCTTCTACGGTCTCATATTCTGCATCACCATCATCGGCATCCCATTCGGAAAGATGCACTTCCGACTGGCAAAGCTGGCTCTTTCACCTTTCGGTATGGAGGTCGTATAAGTAAATTTTGCTATTCAATGCTAATATTATATCGCAGGCGATATTTTGTTAAACTCTCTTAAAGTTTTCGATAAATCGCTTGCGATATAAAATATTCTCCTTACCTTTGCAACTGTGTTGCGAAGATGGGCTGCACTCGGCATAGCTCAAGGAAGCTTGGCTCTGCTCTCGTTTGCACCATCTTTATCATCGCGAACGAAATAAACAAATAAAGATATGGCAAAGATTTATGATTTCAAGGCTTTTTCAAGCAAAGGTAAGGAGATTGATTTCTCACAGTTTCAGGGTAAGGTATTGCTGATTGTCAACACAGCCAGCAAGTGTGGATTCACTCCTCAATTTGCAGGACTGGAGGAACTGAACCAGAAGTACAAGGATAAGGGACTCGTCATCATCGGCTTCCCCTGCAACCAGTTCAAGGAACAAGACCCAGAAGGCGATGCACAGATTGAGGAGTTCTGCCAGCTGAACTACGGTGTTACATTTCAGATTATGAGAAAGGGTGACGTCAACGGCCCCGATGCCCAGCCCATCTTCGAGTATCTGAAAACACAGGCACCCACCGAGGAGTATAATGGTTTGAAGGCCAAGGCTACACGTACTTTGCTCAAACAACTTAGCAAGAGTGTGGAGAAGGATAGCGATATTCTTTGGAACTTCACAAAGTTCCTGATTTCGAAAGATGGCGAGACCGTCAAACGCTATGCTCCTACCACTGATCCAAAGGACTTTGAGAAGGACATAGAGACCATGCTCGCCTAATGCATAATTCATAATTATGGCTCACGCAGAATTACAACTTGACAATCAGATTTGCTTCCGTCTCTATACGGCAGCGCGACTGATTACGCAGGCCTACACACCAATACTAACGGAACTGGGTATCACCTATCCGCAGTATCTGGTGCTGATGGTGCTTTGGGAGAAGGATAATCAACCTGTAAACGACATCGCCCATCGGTTGTTGTTAGAAACGAATACCGTTACCCCATTGCTTCAGCGAATGGAGAAACTGGGAATCGTCAGCCGCAAGAAGGGTGAACAGGACAAGCGCCAGCAGATTGTCAGCCTGACAAAGAAAGGCAAGGAGATGGAAGAACTGGCTTATGCAAAGATCCCAGCCGGTATGGGTGAACAACTCTCAGCCTGTCCGCTGAAACTCACGGACTATCAGAACCTGGCTCTGCAACTCGATTCGATTATTAACACATTAAAGAAATAACTATGACAATACAAGAAGCTATCGTAGCCCGTCACAGTGTGAGGGCTTATAAAGACCAGCCGTTGACAGATGAAGTCATCAAAGTGCTGAATGAGAAGATTGCAGAACTCAACAAAGTGGGTCGTCTGCACATACAACTGATACTGAACGAGCCGAAGGCATTCCAAGGAAAACTGGCCAAATATGGAAAGTTCAGCGGAGTGCGCAATTACCTAGTGATGGCAGGTAAGAAGGATGACGACCTGAACGAGCGTATAGGTTACTACGGCGAGCAACTGGTGCTGCTGGCCCAGACATTGGGACTGAACACCTGTTGGGTAGGACTCAGCTACTCAAAAGTGCCAGGAACTTATGTGCTCGAAGATGGAGAAAAGATTGCCTGCTATATCGCGCTCGGCTATGGTGAGACGCAGGGTGTAGGCCATAAAGTCAAGACCGTTGAACAAGTGAGCAACGCCAGCGACGTGACTCCATCGTGGTTCAAGAAGGGCATAGAAGCAGCCCTGCTCGCGCCAACAGCTGTGAACCAGCAGAAATTCTCCTTTGAGTTAGCTGGAAGAAAGAACGGTCGCCCCCAGGTGATTGCCAAGAAAGGATTTTCCTTGCTGGGCTATACACAGTTGGATCTGGGTATCACCAAGTATCACTTCGAAGTGGGCGCAGGTAAAGAGAACTTCGAGTGGGCATAGATTAACGATTAGAATGGAACAAACTAAAATAGACTTAGCGACCTACATGAACGGCAGCATCAGCCGCATCATGGCAAAGGCCTATAAGAACGTATTGTCGAATCCGCGTGAGGCAAAGTTTGCATTCCGCATGCAACAGTTGTTTGCCAAATCGGAGAAACGACGCAAGAAGGTACAGGAAAAGGAGGGCATAGACGTCCCCCCTTTCCTTATTAGCAGTATCTCAACAACCTGCAATCTACATTGCAAAGGCTGTTATGCCCGCAGTAATGGCATTGCCAACGACCAGGAGAAAGAACGCAAAGCAACAATGACGCCCCAGCTGTGGCAGCATATTTTTACTGAAGCTGCCGATATGGGCATCAACTTCTCGCTCCTGGCAGGCGGTGAGCCCATGATGCGTAAGGACATTCTGGAGGCTGTGGCCGAGGTGAAGGACATGATCTTCCCCATTTTCACCAACGGCACGCTCATAGGTCCCTCCTATATTGAATTCCTTCGCAAACACCTGAACATGGTGCCCGTCATCAGCATCGAGGGAACAGCCATGGGGACTGACGAACGACGCGGACAGGGCGTGTTTAAACGGGCCATGCAGTCGATGGAACTGCTGAAACAGGAAGACCTGTTCTTCGGCACCAGCATCACGGTAACCACCGAAAACTATCAGATGGTAACCTCGTCCGAGTTTATCGACCAGCTACGTTCTTACGGTTGCAAGATTGTGTTCTACATTGAATACGTGCCAACCGAAGCAGGCACCGAGCATCTGGCATTCAGCGATGAACACGTGGCTGAGATGGAACAGGTGCTCGAAACACGCCGCGAGGAGTACGAAGACATCATCTTCCTATCGTTTCCAGGCGACGAGAAAGCGCTTGGAGGCTGTCTGGCCTCAGGCCGCGGCTTCTTCCATATCGGGCCGGATGGTAGCGCAGAGCCATGTCCGTTCTCTCCCTTCAGCGACAGTAATGTGGCCGAGATGGGCATACGGCAAGCCCTGCAATCGCCACTCTTCCGTAAGATTCGTGCGGCGCGTGCCCTCGGCTGGGAGCACACTGGCGGCTGCACCCTCTTCGAGCATCGCAATGAAATAGAGGAAATGATCTCACCTCCTCGCCAATAATAGCGTCATCCTGTCTATTTCCGCTTCGGGTTCTTCGGGAACCAGCCGCGTTCTACGCGCTTCTCCTGTTCGAAAAGTTCACCGATGCCCCAAAGGGCCGAGGCTCCGAACACACCGACGATGGCAGACAGGATGGCATTCTCAATGAACAGGGCGGCAATGATGGATGACAGACCAATCACCAAGTAAACGACCCAGGGGCGCGTGCCCCAGTAATATTCCGTCTTGATGACGATAGGATGCCAGATGCCTATGGTCAGAAAGGTGCAAACGGCTATAATGATACCTGTGAAATACATGGTCGGTTAGTCTATGCTCTGAGCAATACTCTCCAGCACGTAGTCGAGTATCTCGTCAGTATGTAATTCGGAAATGAAGTTGCCCTCGAACTGCGACGGACTGACGTAGATGCCGCGACTGAGCATGTTGCGGAAGTAGCGGGCAAAACGCTGCTGGTCGGAGCGTTGCGTGTTCCTGAAATTGCGCACAGGACTGTCGTTGAAGAACAGCGTGAACATGGAGCCGCAACGGTTCAGCTGGATGCCCTTGCCGGCGATAATCTCCTCGAGGCGGGCAATGAATGCGTCGCTCCTGCGCTCTAACGTCTCATAGAATCCGGGGTGCGACAGCTGGGTCAGCGTCTCGATGCCTGCCGCCATCGCCACGGGGTTGCCGCTCAGCGTGCCGGCCTGATAGACGGGACCCTCGGGAGCCAGCACCTGCATGATGTCCGCACGACCACCGAAGGCTGCGGCAGGGAAACCGCCGCCGACTATCTTGCCGACGGTGGTCATGTCGGGCTTGATGCCAAAGCGCTGCTGGGCACCGCCAAAAGCCAGACGGAATCCGGTGATGACCTCGTCGAAGATGAGCACGACACCATACTGTTTGGTCACCTCGCGGGTAGCCTTCAGAAAGTCTTCGTCAGGCACCACCACACCCATGTTGCAGGCCACCGGCTCGATGATGAGTGCTGCCACCTCATGCCCATGCTCGCTGAAGAACCGGCGCAGGGCCTCGGTGTCGTTATACGGCAGCACCGCTGTATATTTCACAAACCCGTCGGGCACACCGGCCGACGAGGCGTTAGAGATGTTGGCCACGCCGGAGCCCGCCGCCACCAGCAGGTGGTCGGCATGGCCGTGGTAGTTGCCCTCGAACTTCACGAGGATGTCACGGCCCGTATAGCCGCGAGCCACGCGGATGGCCGACATGGTGGCCTCGGTGCCGCTGTTGACAAAGCGCAGGCGTTCCATCGTGGGGAAGGCCTCGCGCACCTTCTCGGCCAGAATGGTCTCGTTCTCACAGGGGATGCCATAGCTGCTGCCGCGACCGACGGCATCGACAGCCGCCTGCGAGACGCGCCCGTTGTTGTGCCCCAGTATAAAGACGCCCCACGACATGCAGAAGTCGATGATGCGGTTGTCGTCGATGTCGGTGATATAGGCACCCTTGGCCTCTTTCACGAAGAGCGGTGTGGTACCCACGCTGCGCAGCGCCCTGACGGGGCTGTTCACCCCGCCGGGTATCACCTGCTGTGCCCGCTCGAAAGCGGCTGCTGACAATAATCTTTCCTTTATCATTTTTACCTTTTTACCTTTTTACTTTTTTACCTTTTTAATCATGCCCATCGCTGCATGTACTCTTTAGCGTAATAACTGATGATATACTGTGCACCGGCACGCTTGATGGCTATCAGACTCTCGAACACCACGCGCTGCTCGTCGAGATAGCCGAGCTTGGCAGCAGCCTTGAGCATGGAGTACTCGCCACTCACCTGATAGGCCACCATCGGGATGTTAGGGAACCGCTCCACACCACGGGCAATCATGTCGAGATAAGGCATGGCAGGTTTCACCATGGTCCAGTCGGCACCCTCCTCAATATCGGCAGCAATCTCCTCCAGTCCCTGGTCGTGGGTGCGGTAGTCCATCTGGTAGGTCTTGCGATCGCCGAAGGCGGGAGCAGAGTCGGCAGCATCGCGGAACGGTCCGTAGAAGGCTGAGGCATATTTGGCGGAATAGGCCAGAATCTTGCATTTGTCGCGCAGTCCGGCCTCGCGCAGCCGCTTGTCGAGTGCCTCAATCTGTCCATCCATCATCGCCGAAGGCGCCACGAAGTCGGCACCGGCCTTGGCATGGACGTAGGCCATCTCGGCCAGCAGCGGCAGGGTGGAGTCGTTGTCCACGTCGTGGTGGCAGAGCAGGCCGCAGTGTCCGTGACTGGTATATTCGCAGAGACAGACGTCGGTGATGACGCACACCTCGGGCTGGGCAGCCTTGATAGCCTTCACGGCACGGCAGACGAGTGCATCCTCGGCGTAGGCCAGCGAACCGCGCTCGTCCTTCTGGCTGTCGTCGATGACGCCGAAGAGCAGCACCTTGTCGATGCCCAGTGCATACACCTCCTTGACATCCTCTACGAGCGTGTCGATGGAGAAGCGGCAGATGCCCGGCATCGTGGCAATCTCTTCCTTGACGCCAGCTCCTTCTACGACGAAATAGGGATAGATAAAGTCTTTCACACTGATGGATACGTCGGCATACTTGTCGCGTATCTCCTGCGTTGAACGGTAGGTTCTAAATCTTTTCATAAGTTCTGTTGTTTTATCATTGTTTGTAAATATTGTTCGGTTACCGGGCCTCGGGTGGCAAGCTTCTTTCCTTCGGGCAGTGCGCCATAGAGGCGGATGAAGTGGTCGATGGTTGAGGGTGAAGTGAAGACGATGCGGTCCACCTCGTCAAGACAAATCTTCCGTGCATGCGCTGGCATCCGGTTGAGATAGGCTGTGATGCAGTCAACCTCAAACCCCAGTTCCTGGAGTCCTTCGGGGATGATGGGCAGTGCCAAGTTGGAGCGTGGGATGAGTACACGGCCGCAAGGCTGTCTCCTGAACCAAGCTATCACGCCATACGAGTTGTCGTCATCTACTTGCTGAACCTCCTTTACCCCTATTTTATATAAGGCAGCAGTCGTGGTACTTCCGATAGACACGATGCGACGGGCATGAGCAAACATAGCCCCCACGTATCTGGCGGCATGACGCGAGGTGAAGAGCACGTAGTCATAGCGATCAATCTCGTGTGCCGCATGTTGCAGCGCACTGTCGTCCTCCACCGCCGTGATTTCTATCAGTGGCGTATGGATGCACTCAGCATCCGGTGGTGTCAATCCTGTAAACAAGGTTCTCAACTCCTTACTCCTCAACTCCTTACCCTATAGTATGCTACTTTTCGCGAATATCGCCTTCAGGTCGTTGCGTCCCTTTCTGGCTGTCACCGCCAGCCGGCCTTGCATGGGGTGGGTGGCAAAGGGCAGGATTTCGGCTATCTCACCCTCCATGCCGAGACGTTTCAAGGCACACGTGGCCACGATGGCGGCATCAATCTGTCCCGACCTTACTTGCTGAACCCTGTCTTCGATGCATCCGCGAATACCCACGACTTCCAGGTCAGGGCGCAGCGCCAGCAGTTCCTGTCTGCGCAGGGGCGAACTGGTGCCGACGCGACTGCCTGCAGGCAGTGCTGCCAGCGTCTGGTTGCCGCGACTCACCAGCGCATCGGTCTTGTCGAATGCCTCATAGAGGGCTATGACCTCCAGTCCGCCATTCAGCTGTTCAGGCAGGTCCTTGGCCGAATGGATGGCCACGTCAGCCTCACCCTTCAGCAGTGCTTGGTCGAGTTCCCGGGTGAAGAAGTCGTCGGGTGCCTCGCCGTTGAGCAGTGAGACGTGTTGATGCTTATCGCCTAACGATGCCTGCACCTTCAACTTGTACGGCACCTCCGGCAGCCGTTGCATCACCTCCTCCACCTGCAGCTGCGACAGTCGGCTGCCACGGGCCACAATGCGGAGCGTATGGTGCTGGCTGCGGCGTGCCATGATTTCGCGCAGCAGTCCTATCTCTTCCTCAATCATCAGTTCTGCCTTCTGCACCTCCTCCTCCCTCACGGCGATGTTGGCCTGTACTTTCCGCTCCACGTCCTGCAGGTTGTAGAGCGTCACCTGCTCCATGTCAGCCACACGGGGGTCGATGTCGCGTGGGAAGGCCAGGTCGATAGCCAGCAGAGGGCGGTTGGGGTTCAGGTCTTCCTTAAAGATGATGGCATGGTCGGCAGAGGTGGCGCTAATCAGGATGTCCGTATGCTGTAGGAAATCGTCTTTCTCGTCTAGCTGCCTGACGTCGATACCGTATGGAGCGGCCATCCGCCGCGCTTTCTCCTCGGTACGGTTCGCTAGCATCATCACCTTGGCCCCTTTGTTCTTCAAGAACTTGATGATGTCTTCCGTCAGTTTGTTCACCCCGATGATGGTGATATGGGCATTGGAAAGGTTGATGTGCTGCTGCTCAATGATTTCGATGGCAGCCAGACTGTGGCTGACGGCCCCGTGGGATATCTCCGTCTCGTTGCGCACCCGCTTACCTATCTGCAGAGCACACTCGAAGAGCTTGTGCAGACCTGCCGAGAGCTTGACGCCACGCTGACGGGCTGCCTGGTAGGCATCCTTCACCTGCCCCTGTACGGCCCGCTCGCCAGTGATGGCCGATTCCAGACCGCATACCACGCGGAATAGGTGGCGCGCCACCGCATCGGGCACCTCCCCGTCACCGTAGTAGAGTTCCACGCGGTTACATGTCTGTAGCAGCACCGACGGCCCTACGTCGTCACGGTTCAGGTGGCTGAAGTAGTCCTCACGTTCTTTCAAAGAGGTGGTGAGGTGATTTATCGATTTATATTGTATCATCTCCAATCGGTTTCTTTAATCCAGTCTATCAGGAACTTGACGTTCTCAACGGGTGTGTCGGCCAGCACCCCATGCCCCAGGTTCACCACCCATCTGTGATGCTCGCGGAAGAACGGCTTGTAGCCCTCCATGACCCGCCGTATCTCCTCATGCGAGGCAAAGAGCAGGTGGGGGTCCACATTTCCCTGCAACCCCACTTCGGGGTGTACCATCTGTCGGGCTTCAGTCAGCGACATCTGCCAGTCGATGCTGACGAAGTCGCACACATCCGGCATAATCTGCTTCAGTCCACAGCCCAGTCCTTTGGGGAAGAATATCAAGGGGGTGCCCATGGAGCGCACGGCATCCGTAATCCTGCAGACAGCCGGCAGGAACAGTGCGGCATAGATGTCGGCAGGCAGGAGTCCGGCATGGCTCTCGAACAGCTGGAAGGCATCGATGCCATGCTCCACCTGCTGGATGGCATACGCTATCGACAAGTCGGTCACGGCATCAATCAGTCGCCGTGTCTCTTCCTTGTTTTCGTAAAAGAATCGCTTGGCCTCGGGGAAGGTCTGCTTGGTGCTCATGCCTTGCAGCATATAGCAGAGCGTGGTCAGCGGTGCCCCGCAGAATCCTATCAGGGGCACCTTGCTCTCATCCACGACAAGGTCGATGGCGCGATAGACATTGTCGAGGCGTTCCGGCTGAACCTTCAGACATTTAGAAGGGCGCTTTTCGGCAACCAGCGGATTCAGGAACCTGGGCCCCTGCTCCGTCCATTCTATCTCCATGCCCATAGCCATTGGCACCATCAGGATGTCGCTGAACAGGATGGCGGCATCCACCCCTAAATCCTCTACAGGCAGCAGCGTCACCTGTGCAGCCAACTCTGGCGTATTGATGAGTTCTGAAAAGGTGTATTGCTCACGCAACTTCTGGTAGCGTGGCAGTACGCGCCCTGCCTGTCGCATCAGCCATACAGGCGGCCGTCGGCACTCCCTTCCGAGCAATGTGTTCAAGAAAATACTCTCCATATCTCTAAACTTTAAACGCTAAGCTCTAAATTCTTAATTCTTACTTGCCGCAGGCAATAACTCTTAATTCTTAACTCTAAATTCTAAACACTTATTCGCCGTTTCTACCGCCTGCTTGATACGATGAGCCATGCCTATGCCGTCGCGCAGATTGCCCGCAATGGTCAGACCGCTATAGCAGCGTTGCAACCGCTCGATGGCATCGAAACGCTCACCCGAGGTAATCTCATACTGAGGTATGGCCCGCTGATGGCGGAAGATGCGGATGAGGTCAGGCTTTGCCTGCTTGGGGAATTTCAGCATCCCGTGGAAACACTGCTCCACCACGGCTGTCAGTTCGTCATCGCTTTTCTCCAACAGTTCGGCATGTCTGACACCGCCCAAGAAATAGGAGAACAAGGCACCACCTTCCGGCGCACGCCCCGTAAAGCAGGCTGAAGGGAAGAGGATGCCCAGCACGGGCTGCTGCTCGCACGACGGCACCAGTCCGCCAAAGGCGCGATAGTCGCCCCCGAAGGTGTCACGCACGCCCACGCTAATCTCTACCACGGGGGCATAGCGCAGGTTGCTCAGCTGGCGCATGCTGCTGTCATCAACAAAGGGCAGCAGTTCGGGCAGACAATAGGCGCCGCACGTCGTAACCACCTGACGGCATCCGATGGTCTGCTGCTCACCCACCTTATCTATATATGTCACTGTCCAGCCGTCTTCCGTCGGCATCACCCTTACCTTGCGAACCCCCGTCAGCAGGGCTTCACCCAGATAGTCGGCCATGGCACGGGTGATCTGCCCCAGTCCGCCTACCGCCGAGAACACCTTCTTTGTTGCCAGACGGTCTCTGTCGTTCTTCGGCTCTTTCATCTTCGCAAACGAACCGCGGATGAAACTGCCGTAATCATGTTCGAGGCGATAGAGCTTCGGCAGGGCATAGCGCGTAATGAGCGTGTCGGGGTTGCCGGCATAGACACCGGAGAGGAATGGATCGACGGCATAATCGACAAACGACCTGCCAAGTCTCCGGCGTGCCAATGCTCCCACTGACTCGTCAGGATTCGTACCCTTTTTGCGCCACGGCTCTCCAAGGATTCTGAACTTGTCTGCCAGTGTGAACAGTGGGGTCGTCACGGCACTCACAGGACCAGAAGGAAGGTCATGGAAGCGGTTGCCTTTCCATATCAGGCGGCGCTTCGAGGCATCGGGTGCTACTTCCATCCGGCACTTGCCACCTGATGTCTGCTCCAGGTCAGCCATTAGTTCGGCTACTTCGGGGCAGGATACCGTACCCGTATTCGGTCCGCTCTCGAAGACGAATCCTTGCTCCGTGTGCGTCTGTATCTGTCCGCCAGCCCTGTCCATTTGTTCCAGCACCATCACCTGGCATCCTTTGCGCACCAGCGTGTAGGCTGTTGTCAGGCCGGTCAGCCCGGCTCCTATAATCAATATATCTGTTTTCATCTTCATTTCTCCTTACTACTTACTCCTCAACTCCTTACTCCTCATCTACTCAAACCGGTTTTGAGAATGATTTCGTCGTATGTTGCATCAGCGGGTCGAGGAGTGCTGCCACATTCCTCACAAACGGACTGCTCTCATGTACCATCCTTATCGTGTTACCATCGATGGTGATGATGCCGTCGGCCTGCATCTCCGCCAGTCGTTGTTCGTCATAGTTCAACACCGCCCGTTGCTCGTCGGTCAGCGTCACGGCATAGTTGCACATCAGCGTGTCGATGACCTGCCTGGCCAGCTGTTCTTCCCTGCTCAGCAGATAGCCTTTCCTGACAGGCAGATGTCCGCTGCCCACCGTCTGGATATATTCGTCGATGTCCCTCGTGTTCTGGGCGTAGGCCGCATCCAGCTGCGTGATGCCCGTCACGCCCAGCGCATAGACCTGTGCTGTGGTCCTGCGGGTGCAGTAGCCTTGGAAGTTCCTGTGCAGCAGACCGTCCTGCAATGCGGTGTAGAGCTCGTCGTTCGGTCGCACGAAATGGTCCATGCCCACCCTCACGTAGCCTGCTGCCGAAAGCAGTTTAGCCGCCTCGTCAAACATCCGGCCCTTCTCCTCAGCGGTGGGCAGCCCAGCCTTCTCCAGGATGAGTTGTTGTTTCTTCAACCAGGGCACGTGGGCATAGCTGAACATCACCAGCCGGTCGGGCTGCAGACGAATGGCCTGCGCTATTGTGCGACAAAAGCTCTCTGCTGTCTGGTAAGGCAGCCCGTAGAGAAAGTCCAGGTTGATGTGTGCTCCTCCGTCACGCAGCACGGCAAAGATGTCTTCCATGCGTTCCCGAGACGCTCGGCGGTTGACGGTCTTCAGTACCTTTTCGTCAAAATCCTGCACGCCAATACTGAATCGGGAAAAACCTGCTTCTACAAGTCCTTTCCAATCTAAAAGCGACAGATAGCCAGGGTGACACTCGATAGCCACCTCTGGACTGTCTATCTTTGGAAAAATATTTAAAATGTGTTGGTTGAGGGACTTGATGAGATCGGGCTGAAGACTTGTGGGACTTCCGCCCCCATAGTGTATCTGTGCAACCTGTCTGTCACGCTGTAACAAGGGGATTATCAGGTCGATTTCCTCATGCAATGCCTTCACGTAGTCAGCCACAGTTGCCTCACTGCGTATGGCGTATGAGTTACAGGCACAATAATGGCACAGGCTGCGGCAGAAGGGTATGTGCAGATAGAACGACAGGTTTCTGTCTTCCGCATCGTTTGAACAGCGAACGGCACCAGCGTATTCCTCCTCAGACAAATCTCTGAAATAGTTTGCCGGCGGATAGCTGGTGTACCGAGGAACAGGTACATTATATTTTTCTATAATAGCTGGTGTCAACATGAAATCTAGCTTAGTTCGCAATTTTCAACTGCAAGGCTCGTGCAAACCGAATGCAATCAAGCTCGCTTGAATTGCTGAGGTGCAGCCGAGTTTCGCAATTTCGATTGCAAAGGTACTACGGTTTCTCTTCATCCACAATCCTAAAATATGATGAATTGCCCGTTTTATATCCTCATTTATGAGGAAACGACACGTAAAAAGACATCAATTCTAAAAAAAATCACTACCTTTGTGCCATATTGAATGATTATGGAAAGTCTGCGACCAGTTTTTTCTATCGCTATCGTTGATTCTAATATACTGTCGGCACTTGGTCTTCAGCAGATTCTGACGGACATGGCGCCCATGGTGGATATAAAGATTTTTGTCACTTTCAGTGAGATGGAAGTGGCAAAAGACCGGTTCGTACACTACTTCGTGGCTTCGCGCATCTATTTCGAGCATGCCGCCTTCTTCCGTACCCGACTTCAGCAAATCATTGTGCTCGTCAATGGCGACATGCAGATACAGGGCGTTGCAACACTCAACGTCTGCCAAAGCGAAAAGATGGTGGTCAAATCTATCATCACCTTGCAAAGGCAAGGGCACCATGATGCCAGTCATCGCATGTCTGCAGACAGCGGTACAGTCCAGCTGTCACCGCGTGAACTCGAGGTTACCATCCTGCTGACCAAAGGACTCATCAACAAGGAGATTGCCGACCGTATGAATATCGGTATCACAACGGTCATCACTCACCGCAAGAACATCATGGAAAAACTGCATGCCCGTTCATTGGCAGACATCATCATCTATGCCGTCATGAACGGGTATGTGAACCTTGGCGAACTTTAAGATAACAAAATAACAACCGACATGAAGAAACTAATGACTATCTGCCTCATGGCAATTGCAAGTGTGCTGAGCGTATCGGCACAAAGTATTTATGACATCAAAGTCAAGAACGATGTTGAGCAGGAAGTTTCCCTCTCTGACTATAAAGGGAAAGTGCTGTTGATTGTCAACACCGCTACCCGTTGCGGGTTTACGCCTCAATACAAGGAGCTGGAGGCGCTCTATGAGAAGTACCGTGGTGAAGGTTTTGAAATCCTCGACTTCCCCTGCAACCAGTTTGGCGAACAGGCTCCTGGCACGATTCGGGAGATTCACCAGTTCTGTAAGGTCAACTTCGACATCCAGTTCCCACAGTTCGACAAGATCGAGGTGAATGGAGCCAACGAGCACCCACTCTATACATGGCTGAAGGGAGGCAACGACATCAAGTGGAACTTCACCAAGTTCCTTGTCTCTCGTGACGGTCGTGTAGTGAAGCGTTATGAGCCGAAGGATAAAATTAGCGACATCGAAGCAGATATTTGTATGGAGACGAATCCTGTACTGAGCACAATTATGGCTCGTCGTAGTGTCCGTAAATATCTCGACAAGCCAGTAGAACATGAGAAATTGGAAATAATTGTCCGTGCAGGTATCAATGCACCCAGCGGTATGAACCGCCAGCCGTGGGTTGTCCGCGTGGTGGAAGACCAGAAACTGATTGCCGACGTAAACAAAGTGTGCAGGGGACTCTACAATGCCCCCAACCTTATTTGTGTATGCACGCCGGTAAATGGTGGAGATCTTGATGCGGGCTTACTCGGTGAGAACATGATGCTGGCAGCACAGTCTCTGGGACTCGGCACTTGCTGTCTCGGTGGACCTGTCCGTTTTCTGAATACGAATGCCGATGCTAAATTCTTCCTCGATCGTCTCGACATACCCGAAGGTTTCAAACTGAACTACATCCTTGCAATCGGCTATCCTGACGAGCAGCCCAAAGCCAAGCCTCGCGATGCATCTAAAGTGAAGTTTATTTATTAAAGAAAACAATGAAGAGATTATTCAAGACATCAGCCCTTGTGCTGACAGGCGCACTGCTTATGGCCGCATGCGGAAATAAGGAGCAGAAGACAGAAGCAAACGTGAACGAGAACCAAGTTAAGGAGAAGGTGGAGATCAAGGAGGTGGAAGGTCGCAAGAATTTCAGCGACAAGACTGTAATTACTCCCTTGCCTGCCATTATGATTGCCACATGGGATGAAAAGGAGAATCCCGATGTGATGATGGCAGCCTGGGGCGGTCAGTGCGGACCCAAGCACATCACTTTCCAACTCTCAAAGCACAAGACCACGGACAACATCCGTCTGAAGAAGGCTTTTACAATTAGTTTCGCCACAAAGGATGACATCGTGCAGAGCGACTACTTTGGCATTGTTTCTGGCAATGACGTTCCCGACAAGGTGGCCAAGGCCGGATTCACCATCACCAAGAGTCCCAATGTGGATGCACCTATTATCAACGAGTATAAGCTGACGCTGGAATGCAACGTTGTGGCCTTCGATGAAGACGAGAATGGTGGTGCCCGGGTTGTTGGTGAGATTGTTAACATGAGTGCTGACGAGAGCATCCTCGACGAGGAAGGCAACATCGACCTCAGCAAGTTGCAGCCCGTCATCTTCGACTCTGCTAAGAACGAATACCGTGTTGTCGGAGAGAAAGTTGGCACAGCCTGGGGGTCTGGCAAGGCAATTCAGGAACGTGAAGTGAAGTGATCAATTCTTGAACAACCTTCGATACTGCCGTCTGTAATAGATGGCAGTTTTTGTGCTGTCAAAATCGAGACAATGTTTAATAGAGTTTAAGTATTTGTCAGCATAGTTTAAGCGAGTTTAAATTCCGTACCATAATGACCTTCTCCGATTGACATTTTGTCACTTGAGCCACCTGTCGGCATGTACTTTGCTTATCTGTTAGTGAAAGCTGAAGCGAAAGCAGAGGCGATCAAGAACAAACAAGTTAAACTAAAAGTATAATTAGGAGGTATTGATTATGTTGAACGGATTAATGAAAAGCAACGGTTGGTTCCCAACAATGTTTGATGATTTCTTTAACACTGATTTTATGCCTCGTGCCAACAGTACAGCACCCGCAGTCAATGTCAAGGAGAGTGAGAAGGCCTACACGATGGAACTTGCAGCTCCAGGCATCAAGAAAGAATATTGCCGCGTAGCCATCAACGACGAGGGCAACCTCACCATCGCCATTGAGAACAAACAGGAACACAAGCATGAGGACAAGCACCATCACTATCTGCGCCGTGAGTTCAGCTACTCTAACTACGAGCAGAACTACGTGCTGCCAGACGATGTGGTGAAAGACCAGATTTCTGCCAAGGTCGAGGACGGCATCCTGACCATCACCATGCCGAAGACTGAACCGAAGGAGAAAGTCACCAAGGCCATTGATGTCTCGTAATGTAGGGCTATCTTGAATAAAACAGCAGGGAGCAGCATCCACAGCGGATGTTGCTCCTTTTCTTAATATGCTTTATAAATAAGACTATCATCCGTTTATTGATCTTTCACATTGAAAGCAAACATAAATATTTTCTATCATTATGTAATTATATAAATCGATTTTGTTTCACTTTGCTATTAATTATTGTTAATTACAAGACATTTTGATAATATGTTTCTTGATTTTATCCAAAATGAGTTACCTTTGCACCGTGGTAATAGATTAGTAGTAAACACAAACACATTGTTATTATGAACATCAGGATTAACGAATTGATTGACAGCCGTGAAACTGTTAACAAATGGATGGAAAGATTTGGGGTAAGATTCGGGGTATACAAAAATGGTATATTTAATGAGCAGTTGTTCCCTTTTGACTCAATACCTCGAATCATTTCCAATAGTGACTGGTCATACCTGGAAAAGGGACTCAGACAACGCGTCACAGCGTTGAATAAGTTTCTATGGGATGTGTATCACGATAAGCGCATCATTAAAGACGGCATTGTTCCAGAGGAATTTGTGTACTCCTCAAAAGGATATCTGCCAGAGTGCGAAGGCATCAACCCTACAGGTGAAGTCTATGCTCACATTGCAGGTATCGACCTCGTGGAAGGCAAAGACGGCCAATGGTATGTGCTGGAGGATAACCTACGAATACCCTCTGGTGCCAGTTATCCGATGATAGCCCGAGAGATTACCCGTAAGGTTTCGCCTCAGACTTTCACTCAGAATGCTGTGGCAGAAAACCGCAATTATTCAAAAATACTCGCTACGATGATGGAGGAGATGAACAACGGCAGGGGTATCTCTGTGATCCTAACACCAGGCCGCTACAACTCTGCCTACTTTGAACACAGCTATTTTGCTGAGAAAACAGGTGCTACGCTGGCATATCCAGGCGACCTCTTCGTAGAGGACAACAAGGTCTATTATGCAGGCATCTACAAAGAAAAGACCCGTGTAGGCAGCATCTACCGCCGTGTGAGTGACGAATACATGGATCCGCTACTATTCGAAGCCTCCTCATTATTGGGCATTCCGAATGTGATGCAGGCATACAAGGCTGGAAATGTAGCGCTTATCAATGCCATAGGCAATGGTGTGGCCGATGACAAGGGCATCTACTACTTCGTACCGAAGATGGTGGAATATTATTTAGGCGAGAAGCCTATTCTGCAAAATGCCCCCACTTATCTGCCATACTTCAAGAAAGATTACGACTATGTATTGGCGAATATACAGAGTCTGGTTATCAAGGATGTCAGCGAGGCTGGCGGGTATGGCGTAGTTTTTGGCAAGGATTTGTCAAAAGAGAAGCTGGAAGAGTTGAAAGCCCTCATTATCAACCAGCCGAGACGCTGGATTGCACAAGAGGTCATTGATTTTAAGGACCTTGAGATTCTGGAGGATGACAAGATGGTGGAACGCAAGGCCGATCTCAGAGCCTTCGTGGTTAGCGGTAAAGAGACAAAAGTATGGTCGAGTGGACTGACACGCTTCTCGCGAAATCCAGATTCCTTTGTGGTGAATTCTTCTCAAGGCGGAGGATTCAAGGATACATGGGTCATGGAAGAGTAAAATAGTAATAGGTTTAGTTTCTTATGGTAAAAAGATCAGGATAATAAAAAGTTTTAGGTTAAAAAGAATTTGAACTATGGTAAAGAACACGATTATTTCGGCTGTAAAGGCCAACAGCCTTTTTTGGCTGGGAAGATACGAGGAGCGGGTGTATATCACCCTACACCTCTTGCGAAAGTGTCATGACAAGATGATTGACGGAGAGTTGGAAGATTACTGGCCCATCTGGCAGAAGCTGGATACGACAGGAGCCTATCAAACCATAGAGGAGTTTACATTTGGTATCATGTATGACGACACCAATCCCTCTACTGTGATGGCTGCTCAGACGAAGGCTATGGACAATGCCATTCTCCTTCGTGAGGATATTCTGTCGGAGACACTCAGTTATCTGGAAATGAGTCTGGCACTCTTGAAAGAATGTCGTAAGAAGCAGGAAAAAAATGTCATCTGTCTGCAGCCTGTCATCGACTGGTCGCTGGCATTTTGGGGCTCGGCACAACAGCGGTTGCAGAACCACAAGGCACTCTACATTATGTCTATAGGACGAAATGTCGAGAATATGGACATGCTACTTCGATTTGACTATAGTTATGAGCGTGTGGCATTGGCCTACGACTCGCTGAAACGCTATTGCAAGCAGATGCCGAATATCATTGACGAAGACATTGAGGGAGAACTCAACAGCCTCATTATTGAGGAGCGTTTCAATCTCAATGATGTGGAGTACAAGAATAAGTTACTAGAGTTAATCAACCAATTAGTAAAGGTGTGAAAAGATATTTGTACAATTACCAGACCGTCGTCGAGTTCTCGGAGTCGGTGCCAAGCCATGCGGTCTTGTTGAGATGCCAGCCTGCCAGCAATGCCTGTCAGACGTTGGAACAGGAGCACATGGTGGTATCGCCTGACTACTGGCTACAGGCAGGAATCGATGCATTCTATAATCGCATTCTTTACGGTGGAGCCACTGAGCCACACAAGACTTTCGCATACGTCAGCACGGGTATTGTAACGACAGATACCTATATATTAAAGTATCGTGGCGAGAACTTGTTCCTGTTTAAGCAACCCACGACACTAACCACAGTCAAGGAGCCGTTGATGGAGGCAACCGAAAATGTCATAGATGCTGCCTACGCAATCTGCAATTGGATAAACAAAAATATAGTGTATGAGCCTCTGTGCACCACTGTCGAGACCACAGCAGCCGAGGTGTTGGAGCGGAAAAAGGGTGTTTGTCAGGACTTTGCCCATCTTATGATAGCCTTTTGCCGTCATCAGGGCATTCCCGCCCGCTACGTCAACGGCTTCCTCGTGGGCGAAGGCGAAACCCATGCCTGGGTGGAAATCTTCGATGGCTACAACTGGCTGGGCTTCGATCCCACCCACAACTGTCGAATCAGCGATGGCTACGTCAAACTGGCACATGGCCGCGATGCCCACGACTGCTCCGTCAACCGAGGACTCTACACTGGCCTTGCAAACCAGCAAACCACAATTCACGTTACATTACAAGAAATATGATAAAGACAATTGTTTCAACAGAACTTCCCATCGACGAGCAGTTCCGCATCCGCAAGAATGTTATTCAGCACGGCAGGAAGGACGGCCTGCGCTTTTGTGTGGTAACAGGCACCCATGGCGACGAACTGGAAGGGCAGATGGTATGTTATGAATTGGCCCGTATTGCTACGGAACATATCGATGCCCTCGATGGTACATTGGAAATCTATCCCGCTCTCAATCCGCTGGGTATCGACACCATTCAACGGGGTATCCCCAACTTCGACCTCGACATGAACCGCATCTTCCCTGGTGATCCGCAAGGTACTATGGCCGAACAGACGGCTCATGCCATCATTGAGGACATCAAGGGGGCCGACATGGTGATAGACATTCACTCCAGCAACCTTTTTTTGCGTGAAACACCTCAGGTTCGCATCAATGTGAAGGATGCCGAGTGGCTGGTTCCCATTGCCGAACGGCTGGGAACGGATTTTGTGTGGGTTCACGATGCTGCTACTGTGCTTGAAGCTACACTCGCCCATTCACTCAACACCACTGGCACACCTTGCCTCGTGGTCGAGATGGGTGTCGGCCAGCGAATCAACCATAAGATGTGCCGACGCCTAGTGACAGGAATTTTCCACCTGATGCAGACGATGGGCATGTGGCATAAGGCTGCAATGGCAGAATTACCACAGCCCATCATCTGCAAGGGCGATTGTGTGACTTTCCTCAATGCCGAAACTTCTGGTGTTTTCCTGACAGAACTAAAATGCGGCATCAACGTCAGCCAAGGACAGACCATCGGTCAGATTGTCGATCCTCTTCGTGGTCAGGTACTCAGTACTGTCAGTTCGCCTGTAGATGGCTATTTATTCACTATACGCGCCTATCCGATCGTCTATGAAGGGTCGCTGATGGCACGAATCTTCAACACCGATAGATCATGAGAACAGAAACAATATTTGAGATGACATCGCCCTGTCGCGACAACTTCCGAATCAAAGGCTTCAGATTTGGAGAGGGCGAAAAGACACTGGCAATAGTCGGTGCCATGCGAGGTGACGAGGTGCAACAGCAGTACATCTGCTCGCAGCTGGTGAGCCGCCTGACAACCATGGAGCAACGTGGTGGAATTGTCAAGGGGAGAAGTATCCTGGTCATCCCCTCGTGCAACCCGTTTTCGATGAATGTCAGTCACCGCTTTTGGTCGATGGATAACACAGATGTCAACCGTATGTTCCCTGGCTATGACAAGGGAGAAACTACCCAGCGCATCGCTGCAGCCATCTTCTCAACGCTCAACGGCTTTGAGTACGGCATACAACTGGCTTCGTACTATGTGCCAGGCGACTTCGTGCCCCACGTGCGGATGCTGAAAACGGGCTATGAGGACGTGGAGACAGCCCGTCTCTTCGGCATGAGATACGTCACCACTTACCAGCCACGCCCATTCGACACCACATTGCTCAACTACAATTGGCAACTGTGGAATACAAAGGCATTCTCTTTATATGCGGGAAAGACAAACCAGATAGACGTGAATACCTGTGGTGAGACTATTGATGCCATTTTCCGTATGATGAAGCGAACAGGTATCATCAGTTTCGGAACTCATGGCGCAGCCTATGAGTCGATCGTCATCGACGAGGCAAGTCTCCAGCACATCAAAGCTCGTCATGCTGGCATCTACTGTCGACTGGTAGAGACAGGCAGCCGTGTTACTCCTGGTGAATCACTCGCACATGTTATCGACCCCTACAACGGTCAGATACTCAACGATGTCAAGGCGACTGCCGAAGGAACGGTATTTTTCGCCCATCATCGTCCTGTAGTATTCCAAAACGCCCTGTTGTTCAAGATTCACACGCAATGATGAAAAGGTCTAAGATTAACATCTTGTTGTGTGACACATTCCCTGGACTTTTACCGCCAGAGATTCCCTCTTATGCGTCAATGTTTAGGGAAATGTTCCGTGCTGTTGACGGTTCCTTAGAGTTCGAGGTGTTTCCCGTAATGGCGGGTGTCTTACCCAAGGAACTGGAGAAAGACGAGTTGTATCTGATTACAGGAAGTAACAGTTCCGCTTACGATGATGACCCTTGGATTCTGGAACTCATTCAGTGGATTAGAGATGTAGCTTCACTCCATATCAAACTGATTGGGATTTGCTTTGGGCATCAGGTCATTGCACAAGCGTTAGGGGGCGAGGTCAAGCGGTATGCCGGAGGTTGGGGTATTGGTATTCGTGAATCTGTCATCACAGACGAAATCATGCATCAATATTTCCCAAATGGTCGACTGCGCCTCTTGTATAATCATCATGACCAAGTAACTGTTCTTCCTCCTGGTGCCATTGTTATTGCCCACAACGTTTTTTGCCGACATGAGGGATTCCGCATAGGTCACCATATCCTGACCTTTCAAGGACACCCGGAATTTACGTCAGAATACGAACTTCATTTAATCAGGAACCACGCGCAAGATGAGGATGAACACGTCAAGAATGAGGCCATAAAATCCATTCAGCGCTGGAACCACCAAGGTCGTATGGTTGCGCAGTATATTCTTAACTTCTTTAACTTGACATAAGCCAAGAAAAGCGTGTTTCAAGCCTGGAATCAATGAAATTCACTTGACATTCGCCGCTAAAAGCACTACCTTTGCAGTGGATAACATACCGAAAAGGTATTAGATTTAGGTAAAAAGATTGTTTAATTAAAAAAAAAGGATTGACTATGAAAGCGATATTAAACATTGCACTTGTTGCACACGATTCAAGAAAGAATGAGCTTTTGGATTGGGTCAGATTCAATGCCGACCTGCTTTCAAAACACCATCTTTACGCTACTGGTACCACAGGCAGACTCATTAGTGAGCTTGCTTTCGGAACAGAGGAAGAACCGGAATATCCGTTCAAGGACAAGGTGACACGCCTGTTGAGTGGCCCGTTGGGAGGCGACCAGCAGATTGGTGCCATGCTGGCCGAAGGTAAGATAGACATGCTGATTTTCTTCTGCGACAACCTTGCCGTACAGGGTCATCAGAACGATGTTTCAGCCCTGAGCAGACTGGCTTCGCTCTACAACATTGCCTTTGCCACGAACCGTACCACAGCTGATATGCTGCTTACCTCCACATTGCTAGGAGATGAGTCATACACCCGCATAGACCCTGAATGCATACAGCATTATGCCAACAGGAAATTGTAGAATGACTCTGAACACTTATAATAATCAAAGCCCCGACCTGCAGATGCAAGCCGAGGCCTTCTGGATTATATATGAAATGGCAACTATGCCACGAAGTGCTTGATATTATGGGCTGAAGTCTTATTAGCATCGTAGCGGACTGTCAACTCACGAGTGTGGGGATTCCAGTTCGTGTCCATCACTCCCTTCATGTTCTCAATCTTTGCCACAACTTTCTTGTGAGAGTCGTTACGGCTTACCTTGATGGAGCAGGTCTTCACGTCAGGACGATAAGCATGGGTCTTGTGAGTATCGAAGTGGCTTGAACGACTAGTGCTCACCGTCGTGTTCTTATCAACCTTGTCGAAGTGCGAACCTTTCTTGTCGTTATTCACTACCACAACAACCTTGTCGTTCTTACCGTGGTTGTTGGACTTGTTACCTGCCATTGCCGGCATTGCGAATGTGATTGCCATCATCATGGCTGCGATTACTTTATTCAGCCAATTAGTGCTCACTATTGTCTTCTTCATAATCTTCTATTTTAATTGTTCAACTTTCGTTCTATGTTCAAACTCCTATGTTCTGGATCACGGTACAAAGTTACGGCGATTCTGTGGGATTTGAAAAAGAAAAGTCCTATTCTGCGATTCCAAAATCCCTAAACTTTCGTGGGGATTTTCCCTAAACGAAAAAGAGCAACATCACTATAATAGCGGTGTTGCTCCCTTTGTTTATCTGCGTCCTTCATAGCCCGTCGTAGTCGATGATGGTCTTGCGCCACTCGTCGGAAAATGGTATGGACTGCTTTTGCTCCAGATCATACAGTACCAATATCGACAGGCAGCGGCTCTTCACCTCCTGCGTATCGGTGTCGAAGATTTCCTGTTCCAGATGGAAGCTCTTGTTGCCGAGCTTGACGGTACGAGTGCGGACGGCAATATGGTCAGCGCCTTTTATCTGGGCAAAGAACTCCACTTCTATCTTCACCACGAAAATGGCATACCGGTCCCAGTCAAAGCCTTTGCATACGGTGGAGACATAGTCTGTCTTACCTGAGTCGTAGAACTGGAAATATATGGTATTGTTCACGTGCCCGAACTTGTCAACGTCGTTGAAACGTATCTGCAGCGGCACCACGTTGTGATATGCGTTACTTCTTTCTTCTGCCATCTTAATTTCCTAATCTTTTGTTTTCGCGTGCAAAGGTACTACTTTCTCAGTAGAATCCGCACGATGACGCTAGGAAAACAATAAAATTTGTTTATTTTCCTTCCCTGTATTCCGTCGGTGTTACACCCGTGTGCTTCTTGAAATAGCGGGCGAAGGAGGCCTGCTCGCTGAAGCCGAAACGGTCGGCAATAGCCTGTATGCTCGTTTCAGGCTCGTAGGTGAGCGCCTGCTTCACGACGCTGCTGAAATGCTTGGGCGAGAGGCAGAAGAGGTCGGCATAGAACTGCACATCGCGGTGCTGGCGGCAGTGCTCGATGATGGCATTGTAGAAGCGGTTGCTCAGCCACATGGTGTCGGCGGCGGTGGGGCCTACGGCGGTGTCGTGGTAGTGGTCGATGATTTGCGACATGGTGTAGATGCAGCTCACCAGCGTGTCCTCGCGGTTCTTGAGGTCGAGCCTTAAGATGCAGCGCATGGTGTCGATATAGGTCAGGATGTCGTCGTACTGGCTGTCGGTGAGGTGGAAATGAGGAACCTGCTCGTAGGCGAACCGCTTGTTGCTGAAGTTGAGGCGGTTCATCTCGGGAGTTATCCTGCAAGGCGAAGAAGGCACATACAACATTCCCGTTGTCAGTGTCGCCAATACCATAGACAACAATGACCTGTTGGGCGCAACAGCCGAGGTTGACACTTCGTCCGGAAGTTACTATGCGCTGACCAAGCTGTCAGGAAGTGCCGTTGGCTTCAAACTTGTACGCTGAACGTCGTTGGCAACGTGAAGCACGGCATCAAAACGGGCGAGTACTTCACCATCAAGAACGCTACCATCAACGTGACTTCGGCTGTGGGCGACGGTATCAACTGCGAGGAGTACTTCCTGATGGAAAGCGGTACGATTAATTTCAGCGGCACGCAGGACGATGGTATCCAGTGCGACATCGATGGCGATGCCTCGACGGGCGAGACTGACGACCATGAGGACGAGGACAGCGGAAACGTCTATATCGAGGGCGGTACCATCATCGTCATCGGTGGACTGGAGAGTGGCGCACAACTCACACAGTCGTGCTATCAGACTTCGTCGTGGAGCAAGAACACTTGGTATGCGATGACCATAGGCAGCGACACGTTCGTCTTTAAGACCCCATCCAGTGGTGGTAGCACGATGGTTGGAGCCTGTAACAGATGAGATATATAATAAGCTACAATGACAATTCCCAATAAATCATAAATCCTAAGGTAGGATCAACCTGCTTTGTATTTTTTTGAGTAAATTTGTCGTCGCGTAATAAATCAAAAACAAGAATGAACAAACTACTTACTACACTATTGCTGCTGACGATTGGGCAGGGAATCCAAGCACAGACATGGATATGGTATCCTGGCGATATGGATATCTGGACTGGCAACCGTATCAATAACCTGAGGACGGAGAACGGCTCCTTCTACCCAACCTTCTGGCGTGCCGACAGCCATTGCCAGACTGTGGAGTTCCAAAAGGTCGTTGACCTAGCGATGCCGGAAGAGGTCGAAATCGCTGCCGAAGGTCAATATGGTATCAGGATAGATAACCACAAATATGTCTTTGGTATGCCAAAGACCTTTACCGTGCCACAGGGCAAGCACACCCTGCATATTGCCGTCAACAATCTGTCCTCCCCTCCAGCCATCTATGTGAAGGGCAAGACCGTCCAGAGCGACACGACATGGACGGTGACGGACTATACCGATGCCACCCGTACAGACACATCGAGATGAACCGCAAGCAGGTCAGCATCGAGGCTACCGGCTGCGGCACGGGAACTCTCATCATCGGCAAGAAACAGATAACGATTGAACCTGGTATCAAGAAAACTATCAAATACTAACGATGAAGAAATTTGTATTCTTTCTTTTCTGCCTCTTGTGCTGCCAGATAATAGCAGCACAGCGCGTATGCTATTCTGATGGCAGCATCACCATAGAGGGCGACCCGATGACGTGGACACTTGCTACCGACGGAACGCAGTATCCGTGGGTCACCAGTCAGTACCAGTGGGGCAAGACCTACTATGAAGCCGACGGAGAAATTGCCGTCAATACAGAACGTCGGCAGGACGGCAGCGACATCGTCGAGACATATACCTTCACAAACACGTCGAAGCGCAAGATGTCGCTGAAGAACGTCGGCATCTACACGCCGTTTAACGACAACTATCCCGATGCCAAGACCTGCATGACGCAACGCTGCAACGCACATATCAATGCCAACGGACGCGGTGCATGGGTAAACGCTTTGCGGATGAACGGTGTGGGCCCGCACCTTGGACTGATGGTCACCGAGGGCGAAATTACCGACTATGACGTATGGGAGCGCGGACAAAAGAAGGGTATGTCAAACTTCCGTGGCGTCCTTGCCCTTTTTCCGCCTGACATGATGCTGAAGCCCGGCCAGAGCTACCGCCTGACGTGGCGCATCTTTACCCATCAGGGCGGCGACTTCGACCAGCAACTGCTCAGACGAAGCGGCACGGTGGTCAGGAGCGAGAAATATGTCTATGCCGTAGGCGAGACAGCCAAGGTCGATTTCGCCACCAGTAGAGGTACGAAGACGGTCAGACGGAAGATAACGGCAACGGGCGACATAGATATTGAATACAAAGGTACTCACGCCCTTCTGTTAGGCATCAGTGACGAACAAAAGTTGATTGAGAAGCGCATTCGCTTCATCCTCGAACGACAGCAGATGCAGGACAAATCCGACTCTCGCTACGGAGCCTTTATGATTTTCGACAATGAGGGTGACTCGATACTGACCAACGACCAGGGACGCAGCGACCTCAGTGAAGGTCGTGAACGCTTGGGAATAGGTATAGCGCTTGCGGCATACGGCCTAATTGAAAAAGAAGAAAGTAGAAATGAGAAATTGCTATCTGCCTTGGAACGCTATGCTAAGTTCGTACGCGAGCGGCTGCAATATCCCGACTATCGGACAAAATCAAACGTCAATGGCGGCAAGAACCGAGGCTACAACTATGCCTGGGTAGCTGACTTCTATTTCCGCATGGCTATGCTGACTGGCGAGGCGCAGTATGCACGTGACGGCTATGCTACCTTGCAGTCGCTCTATCGTCAGTTCGGATATGGCTTCTATTGCATCGACTATCCCGTAACGACAGGTCTGCAGGCATTGCAACAGACGGGACTGACTTTCGAACGCGACATGCTTCTTCAGGACTTCAAAGCCACAGCGGATATTTTCGTAAAGAACGGTCTGAACTTCCCAAGCTTCGAGGTAAACTACGAGCAAAGTATCATCGCTCCTGCTGTGCAGTTCCTATGCGAAGTATATTTAGCGACAAAAGAACAGAAATATCTCAAGGCAGCACAAGGTATGATGCCTGCACTTGGAGCACTCAGCGCACGGCAGCCCAACTACCATCAGCACGAGATAGCCATCCGTCACTGGGACGGATATTGGTTCGGCAAGCGTCAGACCTACGGCGATGTCTATCCCCATTATTGGAGCTGTATCACCGCTGCCGCCTATCACTACTATGCCAAGGCTACGAGCATTCAGGACTATCAACAGCGTGCCGAGAATATTGTGCGTGGTAACCTCTCGCTCTTCCGTGAGGACGGTAGTGCCACCTGTGCTTTCGTCTTCCCTCGCCGTGTCAACGATGGGCCAGCCCATTATGCCGATGCATACGCCAACGACCAGGACTGGGCACTGCTTTTTTACATGTTGGTAAATGAGAAAAATATATAAAGGAATTAACTAAAACAAAACAATTATGAAAGTTCTTATTTTACAAGGCTCTCCAAGAGCCAATGGTAACACCGCTTGGATGGCAGAAGAGTACAAGAAGGCTGCCGAGGCAGCAGGTCATGAGGTGACGCTGGTGAATGTCGCCAGAAAGAAGATTGCAGGCTGTTTGGCCTGTGAGTATTGTCACGGTAAAGGTAATGGTGCTTGCATCCAGAAGGACGACATGCAGGAATTATATCCGCTGATGAACGAGGCAGAGGTACTGGTGCTGGCTGCGCCCATCTATTACTTCACTCTCTGCGCCCAGATTCAGGCTCCCATACAGCGCATGTACTGCGTCAACAAACCCGCCAACGTGAAGAAGATGGCGCTACTGATGTCGTCCTATTCGCCTAACGTATATGACGGAGCAACAGCTGAGTTCCGCGACATCTGCAACTACTGGAAGGTGGTGAACATGGGTTTTGTCTCTGCCAAGATCGACGAGCAGAAGACTGAAGAGACCAAACAGAAGGTGATAGAACTTGTAGAAAAATTATAAAAAGTAATTATATGAAGAAGATTATTTTATGCCTTATAGCAATGATGGGCGTAATAACTGTTTCAGCCCAACAGAAAGTAGAATGCGATGCTCAGGCCGCCATCAACAACATCAGGAAATTTATGAAATACCCATGTGAGAACTGCAAGCTACGTGCTACGCGGATACTGTGCTGCTGTATGACGGAAAGTTCGGTGAGAAAGAGGTTATAGAGCATCCGCAGGCTGTCGTTGGCCAGTGGAAGTCCCATCTGCTGATAGTGAATCATCATCTGCATCAGTTCGCGCAGGCAGTGAAAATCGTCGGTTTTCAGCGGGAGCACGGGCGAGGTTAATTCCACCACCGTGAAGTAGGGTATACATAGTTGCACATATTTTGCCGCAAAGATACGAATTATTTTTGAGTTTGTTTCGTTTTAGTCGGTTTTTGTTTCGTTTGGGCTTGCAATTCTATAAAATATTATGTGTACTTTTGCAACCAGATAGCTAATAACATTATTATTCACTTTAAAATAATTCAAACTATGGACAAGCAGAAATCAATCGAAGCATTACAGTTTTTCGTAACAGGCCTCTCAGAGGGCGCATTCGTACACAAGGTACAGGGACAGATTTTCAAGGCTCAGGGCTTCACGAAGCTGGGCGAGAAGTACATCGGCCACTACACGGAGGAGATGGAATGGGTGGAGAAGTTCATCGACCGCATCCTCGACCTGGGCGGCGAGGTGAAGGTAGAGAAGCATGAAGCTCGCGCACTCTGCTACGACCCCGTGGAGTACATCAAGGAGGACCTGAAGATTCAGGAGCCAGGTGTGGAGTTGCTGCGCAAGTGCATGGGTTCGGTATGCGAGGACTATCTCACCTTCGACATCTTGAAAGACTATCTAGCCGACGAGGAAGAGGATCTCTACTGGAGCCAAGGCGCACTCGAAATGATTGAGAAGATTGGCGCACAGAACTGGCTGATCATGCAGATGTAAAACATTAAACATTGACTATTATGAAAGAGAAGGTATTACAGGCCATGCGTGAGTTCGGCGCTCCCGTGAACGCTGGCAAAATTGCGGAAATCACAGGTATCGACCGCAAAGAGGTTGACAAGGCTTTTGCCGAGTTGAAGAAGGAGGGTGCGATTGTTTCGCCCGTACGTTGCAAGTGGCAACCCGCTTGATTATCTCTCATGGCCCCTTAGGCTTACGCCGTTTCCCCGATTAACGGGGACACTCAAATCTTCAACGGGCGGCAAGCAAGGTGACTGAGTCTTTAGGCTGGAAGACACCGATACTTGCTGCCCCTTTCTAATCCTAAAACGAAAGAATGATATGACAAAGTTCAAATGCCCCTGCAAATACACCTACGACCCCGAAAAGGGCGACCCCAAGCAGAACATCCCTCCCGGCACTCCCTTTGAGGAGCTGCCCGACACATGGCGCTGTCCCCGCTGCAAGCGTAAGAAAGAGAAATTCACCCCAGTAGAAGAATAAATTAAGAATTATGGAAATCAAAGCAGTTATATTCCGCAGAGACGGATTCTACACCCAACCCTTTGTGTTCGGAGGCGAGGAAGGACAGGATAAGTTTGACAAGAACATCCGCTATCGCGGCAGTCTGCAGAACTATCTGATTGATACGGGCAGCGAAGTGATTCTGGTGGATACCGGCCTGCCTGCAGGCTTTCCAGAAGAAGTGCCCAATGAGGATTCGCCCATCTTCACCGGCAAGGACATCAGTAGCTATATGGATGCCTTTAAAACCCTCGGCTACCAGCCAGAGCAGGTGACGAAGATACTGGTTACCCACAAGCATGCTGACCACACCGGCGAACTGAAAAGTTTTCCCAGCGCGAAGATCTATGTGAATCAGGAGGAGATGGATGCCGCCGAGCTTCAGGGACTCACGAACCTCGTTCCTGTCAGCTATACTGATGGAGCCTACTACAACTTCCCTGAAAGCCAAAAGATAGCAGACGGCATCTACTACATCAAGGCCAAGGGTCACACCAAGGGCAACAGCATCATCATTGTCGAGATGGACGGTCTGTTCTACATGATTCACGGGGACATCACCTATGTGGACGAAGCACTCTACGAGGACAAGCTGTCTATCGTTTTTGACGACCTGCCAGCTGCCCGTGAGACCCTCAACCGCGTGCGTGAGTTCATCCGTAACCACCCCACCGTCTATTGTGGCACCCACACACCACAGGGCTATGAGAACCTAGAGGCCAAGCGCGTGATGGACCTAAATAATCCTGTGCCAACCCTTTTGGCCGAAGTCGATTTCTCCAAGCAGGAAGCCTCCGGTAAGTACGTCTGCTCCATCTGCGGCTACGTCTATGACCCCGCAGAGCACGACGGTGTTGCTTTCGAAGACCTGTCAGACGACTGGCGTTGTCCCCGTTGCAAGCAGCCGAAGGAGAAATTCAATAAAGCGTAATAAAGGAGGGCTTCGGCTCTCCTTTTGCATATAATATGATTTAGGTATTGTACAATTCCAAAAATTATTGTACTTTTGCACACGATGACGACAACATTAATCATAGGACTGCTAATTCCGCTGCTGGGCACGATGCTTGGCTCAGCCTTCGTATTCTTCATGCGGGACGAAATGTCGGCTCGATTGCAGAAGTCGCTACTTGGTTTCGCATCGGGCGTGATGGTTGCCGCATCGGTGTGGTCGCTGCTGATTCCGGCAATGGAGATGGAAGCTAACAACGGTAAGTGGGCTGTATTTCCAGCTGCTGTTGGTTTTCTGCTTGGTATGGGATTCCTGCTGTTGATTGACGAACTGACACCTCACCTGCATATTGGTACAGACAAACCCGAGGGTATGCGCTCCCATCTGTCTAAGACTGCGATGCTGGCTCTTGCAGTTACCATCCATAATCTGCCTGAAGGTATGGCCGTCGGTGTGGTGTTTGCAGGAGCCGATAGCGGAGCAACGAACATTTCTCTTGCCAGTGCCGTCGCTGTATCATTGGGTATCGCCATTCAGAATGTCCCAGAAGGAGCTATCATCTCCATGCCGATGCGGGCGGCAGGAAATAGTCGTTGGCGTTCGTTTATCATTGGCTCACTGAGCGGTGCTGTGGAACCCGTAGGAGCAATTGCAGTCCTACTGCTCGCCTCACTGCTCATGCCTGTCCTCCCTTACATGCTCGCCTTTGCCGCTGGTGCCATGTTCTACGTTGTGGTCGAGGAATTGATTCCAGAAGCCTCCAGCGGTCAGCACTCCAATCTCAGCACCATCGGCTTTGCCATTGGCTTCGTACTGATGATGGTGCTTGATGTGGTAATGGGTTAGATTAAAGTTGCACCTATAGAAATGAAAGAAAAGTCTTATTAATAATCTTACACTTTTGAACATATTTCTCATATTATCAAAAGGTTAATATAAGTGTAAGACAGTTGTAATCTTACACTATTTAATATAAAAATGCAAGATTTTCTGTAAAGAACTTGCATTTCGCTTGAAAATTTAGTACCTTTGCAATTGAAAATCACACCACAAAGAATATGAAAATCACTATCATCAACAACGACATCTTCATCGCTATGTCGAGCTATGCCCTCATCAACATCGATGAGTTCGATGCCATGTCGAAATCGCAATAGTGTAAGATTTTGAAAAATTAATAAAAAGAAAATGGCAGTACATATCAAATTGATTATTTTGTAGGCTTCAGGGGGTTACCCCATGCACAAGCATTTTCAGAGTATAAACGGATTTTGATGCGGTAATAAATAGGATGTTACGCTCTTTTCCACCAAAACAAACGTTGGCCGTCCAGTCCTCAGGAATGGGGAAATGGTCTATCTTGTGGCCGTTCTTATCGAATACAGTCACGCCGTCGCCAGTAAGGTAGATGTTCCCCTGGTCGTCTATCGTCATCCCGTCCGACCCAATATCGGCAAACACCTGACGGTTCGTCAGGGAACCGTCTGGCTGAATATCATATTTCAGGATTCTGTTGGCCTTTGCTTCTGCGACATACAGATGTTTGCCGTCGGGCGTTCCTACAAGACCATTGGGTTGGTTAAGCGTTGAGTCAAGCATGACTAGTTGTTTACTGTCTGGAGCAAGATAATACAAGCCTTCCACAGGCTGCTGGCGCTCTGGGTCGCGTGTCCAGTAGTCTCTCTTGAAATATGGGTCGGTCAGATAATAGCTGCCATCCTTCGCGATCCATACATCGTTGGGGCCGTTCAGCAACTTTCCGCGATAGTCGGTTATCAGTATTTCGGCTTGACCATTTATGTCGAAACGCCAGAGCTGGTTGTCCATATCTGCGCAAGCTATCAGATTGCCTTGGGCATCAAAGTACATCCCGTTAGAGCGACCGCTCTGATCGGTAAACAGTGTGATATCACCTGATTCGCAGTCCCAACGGTAAATCCTATTGTTAGGCTGGTCTGTGAAGTAGACGTGACCCCTTGCATCGGCCGCAGGCCCTTCTGTAAAGCTATACGAATCAGCGAGTCTTACAGGTACTTCACCTTCTGCAACGATCTCATTTGAGCGAGCTGGAGCACATGCTGTCATAAGAATGGTGCATGTCAAAATTATTAGTGAGTTTGATAAACTTTCTTTCATATTCGTCCAATTTATAATTCCAATTTCCAACCGTTGTCTCCGTGATAAATCATCTGGTGGGTCATGCCACCGTCGATGCAAATGTTTTCTCCCGTGATGAAGCCAGCCTTGTCGGAACAAAGATAGAGCACCATGTTGGCGATGTCCAAAGGATTCCCGACACGTCCGACAGGCTGCTGAACGGCATCGGGGCCATTATAGACGGTGTAGGTTGTATCTATCCAGCCAGGCGAGATAGAGTTGACACGGACACGTCCGGCAAGGCTGACGGCCAGGGCATGAGTCAGAGCAGCAATACCACCTTTTGCAGCTGTATAGCTCTCCGTCTGGGGTTGGCTCATACGATCGCGAGAAGAAGAAATGTTCACGATGGCGGCTCCCTCGGCGAAATGCGGGGCAAAGAGCTTGACGAGGTAGAACGGAGCGGTAACTCCCACGCTCATGGTGTATTGGAACTCCTCGTAGCTGCACGCGTCGATGCCTTTCATCAGCGGCAGGGCATTGTTGATGAGATAGTCCACGTGGCCGTGTTTCGCAATGACCTCCTGGGTAAACTGTTCCAAAGTCTGCTTGTCGGCAATGTCGCCCACAAAGTGGTCGCCCTCCTGCTTGTCAATCACACAGACCTGCGCTCCAGCCTTCTGAAACTCTTCGGCAATGCAGCGACCTATACCCTGTGCGCCACCCGTCACGACGGCTACCTTGTCTCTGAAATATTCCATCACTAGTGTCTCTTAATATATGTTAATCAAATTTGAAGTCAAAATAGAGTTGTCCGTCATTAGGATTCTCAGCGTCCTGCTTGAGAGGTCGGAGCAGGTCTTGGATGCTGTCCGTGGTGAGTGCCGACTTGCCAAGGA